>JBMDWK010000001.1:0-2093 GCA_048595255.1 Sphingobacterium sp.
GCAGTACCACTTGATACAGCACGACTCATACCTTCGATGACAGGTTCATAGTGTTTTGCATCCACACCTGCCCAGATTTTTTCGGTGAATTCTTTCTTCACAATTTTCCTCTCTCCAATGCCTTTGATCAGATGTGGACGATAATAATACCCTCTATTTGCAACGATCGCCATGATATTAGCCATCTGCAGTGGTGTGATGCCCAATTGGCCCTGACCAATGGATTGGGATATGTTATAGCTGGAAGTCCATTTATCACTTCCAAAGTGCTTGGTATAATATTCGGCAGGGAATACGTTGCCACCTTTTTCTCCAGGTAAATCAATGCCTAAAGGATTTCCTAATCCAAATTTCAGCAGACCATCACGCCATAAATCATAAGCTTTGTGCGTCGGCATGCCCCGGCTATCCAACATGCGGGCGTATACATACCCATAATAAGTGTTACAAGATTTCTGAATGGATTTGACCAAATCAGTAGGACCATCTACGTGCGTACAGCGCATTATAGCATTTCGACCGTAGCGATAGCCTCCTGGACAGTGGAATATAGTCTGCGGATTGATAATGCCAGCCTGCTGAGCAGTAAGAGCAGCTACAACCTTAAATACGGATCCTGGTGGGTAGGAAGCTTGTATCGGACGATTAAACATGGGTTTGTAAGGATCATACAACATCTCCATATAGTTATTGCCACGCTCACGGCCTACCATAAGGTTTGGGTTATAACTTGGGCTACTCACATAAGTTAAGATTTCACCGGTCGAGGGTTCAATCGCTACAACGGATCCCAGCTTGTTTTTCATTAATTTTTCGGCAAGGATCTGCAAGTCTTTGTCCAATGAAGAAGTCAAACCTTCACCCGCAATGGCTAAAGTATCGTATTTTCCATCCATAAAAGATCCCTGAGGTCGGTTCAAAGCATCTACCATTTGGTTTTTGACACCGCGGGTACCACGAAGTAATTCTTCATATGAGCGCTCGACTCCTGAAGCGCCTATATAGTCACCGGAACGATAGAATCTATTGGAGCGCTCAATATCTCTATCAGTTACTTCTTGAATATAACCTAAAAATTGAGCCGCAATGCTGTCGGGATAGGTGCGGATATTACGGTCTACAGTGTAAAAACCATTGAATTTATCCATATGCTCCTGCAATACGGCAAACGTCTCTTTAGAAATTAATTTCTCAAAGATAGAAGCACGGTAAGGCGAGTGCTCTCTTGCTTTTTTGATGCGTTTGTCAAAACCCTCTTTATCAATGCCAATTAATCTACACAATAATGCTGTATCAATATTACGAGCCTCACGCGGAATAACCATCAGGTCATATACCGGTTCATTCTGAACCAATATTTTACCGTTACGGTCCAAAATTACACCTCGGGCAGGATATTCAATTACTTTACGTAAAACATTGTTATTGGCTGATAATAAGTATGAATCATCGATTACTTGCAGATAAAATAGGCGAGCAACTATAGTAAGGGCTATAATAAGAATGATTCCCTGAATGACATATTTTCGTTCAAAATAACTATTCATGATTCATTTTTATTAATTAATTATACGTGACTTTTTCTGATACGTTAGTAAGCTAATCACCAATATTATTAAGATAGTAAATAATGAGCTTAATATAATGCTCATTAACGTCTGTATAAAATTAGAGAATGTAAAGGCTTCTATCAAAAACAAAATAAAATGGTGAATGATGACACCAAAAAGAATGTAGGTACTAAACCATTTAAATCCCATATTTCCCCAGGAAGGAGTGTTAAATGATCCTTGGTCATCCAATTCTATGGTGATATTATGGAAGAATATACGAAAAAAAGCCAGCGCCACGCATGCAGCTGCATGTATACCGATGCTATCATAAAAAGCATCAATGCTTAATCCCGTCAATAACGCTAAAACAAAGAGTACAAAATTGGATATTCCAATAGGAAGCAAGAAAATAATCAGCACATAGGGAAAAGCCACAGCCATATTGTAATAGCCGATATTCTTCAATAATGCTACTTGAACAATTAGTAAAATTACGTAACGGATTATATTGAAAATAATAATTTTAGCCATTATCGTCGT
>JBMDWK010000002.1:0-29067 GCA_048595255.1 Sphingobacterium sp.
GAGCTATTACTATACGTTGTTGTTCACCGCCAGATAATTCGTGCGGCATTTTATGCAACTTGGAGCGTAATCCGACTTTTTCCAATACATCTATCATTTTGTTTTGGATAAGCTGTTTGTCGGTCCAACCTGTGGCTTTTAGCGCAAATTCTAAGTTTTTCTCTACAGTACGATCGTTCAATAAATGAAAATCCTGAAATACGATACCTAATTTGCGACGCAAAAAGGGCACATCGTTTTCTTTTAATTTTTTGAGATCAAATCCTGCGACCAAGCCTTCGCCATCAGCGATATGGAGTTCGCCATAGATAATTTTTAACAATGAACTTTTACCTGAACCGGATTGCCCGATTAGGTAAATAAATTCGCCATTTCCAATTTCGAGGTTGACGTTTGAAAGAACTAAATGTTTCTGTTGGTATATATCTACGTTTTTAAGACGTATAACTGTATTGCTTGCCATTTATATTAAAGTACAATTTTTTTAATCTGACCAAAAGGTAACTCTTGAACAATTTTCATTATCTCTTCTGCTTTGTCTTCAAGACCTATTTTTACCAATGATTTGTCTGGTCTATCGACTCTGAAATATGCCAATAAAGTAAATTTATCATCACGTAATTGCACATAATCAGGGATTTTAGCGACACCTTTTACTTTTATTACATACATAGTTAACAAAGTTAGAATTTTTTACCAATTGCTTACCACTCAAACGGTATTATTTCAAATTTATTGATTGTCCGCCAAAAATTGTAAGGTATCTATGCCATCTGCATAGTCGTCCAAGGCTGGGCATTGACTACCGCCAAGGTCAAACAAAGGTGTATCGATTGCTAATGCTGCCATCGATGTGACACACTGTATGCTGTCGGTACGGCTATTGATGTAATTCTCTACTTCAGCCAAGTCATTGTATTCCTCGTAGAATACCACAGCAAGGGGAGAAGCTATGTTTTCGTCTCGCTTGAGCAACAAAAATCCATTGTCGTAGTGTTGCTCTGCATTGACTAAATAAATGGATTTATTATAGTCGTAATTATTACTGTATTTGTAATGATCGGAAACCCATTTGTAATCTGCTATAGCTTCAAAAAAATCAGCAATAACAAAGTCTTTTGGTATAAATATTTTTGAGACAGAACGACAGCCCAATCCGAAGTAATCGAAAATATCGTCACCCAATTTGGCAAGTTGCTCTTTACTTTCTTTACCGGTCAGTACCGCGATTGAATTTCTGTTTTTCCGTATAATATTCGGCTTTTTGCCAAAATAGTATTCAAAGTAGCGTGCAGTATTATTAGATCCTGTGGCGATGACTAGGTCAAAGTGCTGTAATTTATCGACAATCTGGATTTTCTCCTCAAAGAGAGGCTCTATTTCAATAAGTTTGTGTAATAGGATAGCGGTGAGTCCTGCATCGTCGGAGGACACTTTAATCTGTGCGGTGAATCCCATAATGAGGGTTGACAATATATCATGGAAGCCTACTAATGGAATATTACCTGCAAGCACAAGTCCTACTTTTTTGTCGGATTCTGGCGCTTCAAAAGGCGCAGTCCAGGCTTCTAATTTTTCAATGCTGAGATTTTGTCCCCAAGCCTGGAATTGCTTTAAAATATTTTCTTTGGTATACCAAGCGTTTTTGTGATGGATGCTTTCGAGGCGCCACAGCGTTTCAGGTTCGGGATTTAACATCCATTCTCCGAGTTGCGCTAATGTCTTAATTCTGTCTTTCTTTGTCAAAATATGTAATTTAGAATTATTCTGATAAATTTTTGCATTATCTTTGCAGTGTCAAAATAAGAGTAAAATCTAGTAGATTCCTATACTTTAATTAGGATAGTTAGAATTCGATATTTACTTTTGACAATACAAAATTAGTTTATTTATTATAATTGTGAGGTTATAAATGGCGATAAAAATTACAGACGAATGCATTAATTGTGGGGCTTGTGAGCCTGAATGTCCAAATAATGCAATATATGATGCTGGTGTTCCTTGGAAATTTTCGGATGGTACAGCTTTGGACGGTGTTATTGATTTTGGTGATGGCGTGACGATAGACGCTTCTGCTTCTCAGGATGCGGTATCTGATGAGGTTTATTATATCGTGTCCGACAAGTGTACAGAGTGTGTTGGATTTCACGATGAGCCTCAGTGTGCGGCTGTATGTCCGGTAGATTGCTGTGTAGAAGATGAGGATGTGGTAGAATCCGAAGAAGAATTATTAGCAAAAAAAGCATGGTTACATGCTGAATAACAGCTTATAAAATATTTTGTAAAAAGGCACGATTATTTAATCGTGCCTTTTTTGTTTGCGTTGCATTGGTATTTTTCTATTTTTGTTTAACATAAAATACTATTCAATGTCAAAAAAGAACATCGGTTATGTAATGCTTATTACGATAACCATTGCCATTATCATTACCTTATTATATGAATTCAATATAGTAAATTTTTCGCCAAATGTGATGTTTGGTGTTCGTTGGGTAACTGCTATTGTGCTGACGCTTAATGCGATAGTGCGCAGTAATCTTACGACTTGGATCCTGACCGCACTGATCTTGGGTGTATTTGTGGGTTTGGATTTTCCAAATGTCGCTATCGCGATGCAGCCCTTGAGCCAAGGATTTATTAAGCTCGTGAAAACAATTGTAGGTCCTATTTTATTTGCAACCTTGGTGTTTGGTATCGCAGGGCATTCGGATTTGAAGTCAGTAGGTCGTATGGCTTGGAAATCTATGTTGTATTTCTTCTGTGCCACTACCTGCGCTATATTTATCGGTTTAGCGGTAATTAATTTGACAGAAGCCGGCGTTGGTATTGATGTCGCGAATATGCCGCACGAAGAATTGCCCACTACCTCTGCCGTATCAGCTGCCGATGAGCGAGCTTTGACGCATATCAGCGAGAATGTACATTGGTTTTATAAACTTAATGCATTCGTTCGCGATACTTTTCCAGAGAATATCGTAAAATCAGTTTATGAAAATAAAGTATTACAAATTGTAATATTTGGGGTGCTATTCGGTATCGGATTGGCTATGGTAAATGAGAAAAAACGTAAGCCTTTAGTCGATTTTACAGAAAGTTTGTCCGAAGCCATGTTTAAATTCACAAACCTAGTCATGCTATTTGCTCCGATCGGAGTCGGCGCGGCGATGGCCTATACTGTTGGTCATTTGGGCGTGGATATACTTAAAAACTTATTTATGCTCCTAATGAGCTTGTATTTGGCGTTGTTGGTATTTATATTTTTAATTCTATTGCCTGTAGCCTTATACCTCAAAGTGCCTATCAAAAAATTTATTGAGGCTGTCAAAGAACCTGTATCTATTGCTTTTGCTACGACGAGTTCCGATGCAGCCCTACCAAAAGCGATGGAAAACATGGAGCGATTCGGTGTGCCACGTAAGATTGTATCTTTTGTAATCCCTACGGGATATAGTTTCAATTTGGATGGAACATCTTTATATCTATCGCTAGCCTCAATTTTTGTTGCCCAAGCGGCAGGTATCGACCTGAGCATTGGACAACAGTTACTCATCGCTTTTACCTTGATGATAACATCCAAGGGCGTAGCGGCCGTACCTCGTGCCTCGCTGATCGTACTCATTGCTACAGCTGATCAATTTGGGTTACCTACATTTGTTATTGCAGCTATTTTGGGGATTGATGAGTTAATGGATATGGCGCGCACCTCTGTGAATGTAATCGGAAATTGTTTAGCAACGGTTGTGGTTTCGAAGTGGGAAGGGGAGTTTGATGAGACTGCTTCGCAGGATCCAGAATTCCTAACAAAGCCAATGGAATAAATTAAAATATAAATAAAAATGCCCCAAAGAAATTTTCTTTGGGGCATTTTCGTATATGAACTTTTGTTGCTGCAGATTATGAATAACTATAAATATGATTTAATTTTTTACGTGCACCTGTGTAATAAACTTGTTTCAATAGATTTGCTTCTCCGAATAAAATAAAAAATGTTTAATTTTCAATTATGAAACGTGTACTTCTTTCCACCGCCTTGACGCTATTTGGGCTCATCCATGCTTATACTGTACAGGCACAAGATTTCAATTTGTTAGAAACAGAGTTTGCGAAATCAAGCATTTTGCCGAGGCATCATTTTGGCTTTTGTTTGTATGATCTCGATAATGATAGTTTGGTTTTTGGCAAAAAAGAGAACCAATATTTCACGCCTGCATCCAATACCAAGACATATACTTTATTCACCTCGTTGAAACATTTGAGTGATTCTATCGCAGGAATTCACTATGTCGAGCGAGGCGATTCATTAATATTTTGGGGGACTGGAGATCCTACTTTTCTGCATCCAAAGCTAGATACACGTCGAGTGTATGATTTTTTGAAAAATAGCAATAAGAGGTTATTTTATGTAATTCAGCAAACGAGTGAAGAGAAATATAGAAACGGTTGGTCAATAGAAGATTATCAAGAATATTACCAACCAGAAATTGCGCCTTTTCCTATTTATGGAAATTTAGTGACATTGCGATCAAATGGAAGTGGTTTGGTGGCTAGCCCAGCTTATTTTAATAAGCAATTGCGCATTAGTGAGCGTAATAATCGTAATTTTTGGGTGTCACGCAAGTTGACCAGCAATGAGTTTGAGCTCTCTACTATTCATGTTCCTAGGAACTTTAACACGAGCAAACCATTTATTTGGACGGATAGTTTGGCCGTTCAATTATTGCAGGATACGCTTCATAAAAGCATTGGTATACTGCCGCATTACGAAAGACCCGCAGATATAAAAACAGTGTATTCGGCAAGTAGAAATGTTGTATTGCGCGAAATGATGTTGCCTAGTGATAATTTTTTGGCGGAGCATCTTCATATGTTGGTGTCTGACAAAATATATAATGGATTTTATACCGATTCATTGCGTCAGCATATGCAAACAACCTATTACAATAATTTTCAAGATACTATATTTTTGCGTGATGGGAGTGGACTTTCCTCCTATAACAAAATAACCCCACGTAATATGGTCGATCTATTAGTTGCGATCAAAAATATGATTCCAGATGAGTCGCAGCGCTATTTGTTTTTTCCGGCAGGAGGTGTGGATGGTACATTGAAAGCAGCTTATGCCCTAGATCAGGGTCAGCCTTTTGTATGGGCCAAAACAGGAACTATTAATTCGGTCCATTGCCAATCTGGGTACATTGTAACTCGTTCGGGTAAGAAATATGCTTTTTCGTTTTTAAATAATAATTATGCGGTTCCGACATCGTATATTCGACGTGAAATGGTTCGGATTATGACGTATATCCGTCAAAATTATTAATTTTCGACCATTGAACCGTTAGTTCATTTTTTATGGAAGAGTATCAAAAAAACGATAAGAAATTAATTCGTTCATGGGCCATGTTCGATTGGGCAAATTCTGCCTATAACTTGGTCATTACATCCACTATATTTCCGATATATTATATCGCCATCACGAAATCTTCTTCAGGAACGGAAGATTATGTGAGTTTCTTCGGTTTTGAGGTTATCAATACCGTGCTGTCCAATTATGCGTTGGCTACTGCGTATTTGGTAATGGTTCTGGCTTTACCTTTCCTTTCTGCATTTGCAGATGCCAACGGTAAGAAGCTCCAGGTTATGAAGTTGTTTACGTACATAGGCTCTATTGCTTGTATGGGACTGTTTTTCTTCAAATTGGATACCTTAGAATGGGGAATCATATGTTTTACGCTTGCTGCCATGGGATATATTGGCGGTGTAGCGGTTAATAATTCCTATTTACCGGTGATTGCCACGCCCGATAGACAAGATGCTGTAAGTGCAAAGGGTTTTGCTTATGGATATGTAGGATGTGTGACGATTCAGTTGATCTGTTTTGTATTTGTACTGAAACCTGATTGGTTTGGTATTGAAGATGCTTCATTTCCAGCAAGATTATCATTTTTACTAGTTGGTCTATGGTGGTTGGGTTTTTCCTTAATTCCTTTCCGGGCGTTGCCTAATAATCACCCCTCGATCAGCGCCAAAGGCGTTCCATTATTACAACGTGTGACGGTGGAATTTAAAAGTGTGCTCCAGCAGGTGCGTGCCAATCAGGGTATCAAGAGATTTCTACCCGCTTATTTTTTCAATTCAGTAGGTGTGCAGACTATTATGGTGGTAGCGACCATGTTTGGCCAAAAAGAGTTGGATCTTGAGCAGCAGTCCTTGATTATCACCATTATTTTAATTCAGCTGGTAGCTATTATTGGCGCATTTATCATGTCGTTTTTAGCTAAATATTGGGGAAATATAGTTGTTTTGTTACTCGTTACTTTATTATGGGCTTCCATTTGTATTTCAGCTTATTACCTGACAAATGCCACACAATTTTACGGTTTGGCTGTAATGGTAGGTTTATTAATGGGAGGTATTCAATCTCTTTCGCGCTCGACCTATTCCAAGATGCTTCCTCAAGATATAGAAGACACGACTGCGTTTTTTAGTTTTTATGATATCACCGAAAAATTGGGGATAGTGGTTGGCTTAATATGCTTTGGATTAATAGAGCAGATTACACATAATATCCGATACTCTGCTTTATCTTTATCTATTTTCTTTATATTAGGTTTTTTATTGTTATTAAGAGTGCTTAAATTTAATTCAGTTTTAAAAGCCCGTTCCCATGAGTAGAAAGGTAGAAGTGTTTATTCCTTGTTTTATTGATCAACTATACCCCGAAACTGCTTTCAATACGATAAAATTATTAGAAAGAGCTGGCTGTGAGGTCATTTATAATGAGGCACAGACCTGCTGTGGACAACCCGCTTATAACGCCGGATTTTGGGATGAAGCCAAAGAAGTCGGGGCAAAATTTTTAAAGGATTTTTCGGATGCTAATTATATAGTTTCACCTTCGGCATCTTGTGTAGGGATGGTCAAGTCGGGGTATAGCGATTTATTTACCAATTCAATAGAACATAACACTTGTCGTACATTGCAGCGTAATATCATCGAGATATCGGATTTCTTGGTTAATGTGGTGAAGAAAGAATATTTCGGTGCCGAATTGGTGGGTACAGCGGTATATCATGATTCTTGTTCGGCACTTCGGGAGTGTAAAATTAAGGATGAACCCCGAAAGCTGTTATCGCATGTGGGCGGTTTAGAAATCGTAGCGATGCGTGATCAAGAGACATGTTGTGGCTTCGGCGGGTCATTTGCTGTCAAATTCGAAGGAATTTCGAGCGCTATGGCGGAGCAAAAGATTAAAAATGCGCAAGCTGTCCATGCCGATTATATTATTTCAACTGATGCCTCATGCTTATTGCAGCTACAGGCATACATTGATAAACATCATATTCCCATTAAAACGATGCATATCGTCGATGTGCTGACTTCTGGATGGGCAAACATTTAAAATAAACCTTACAATATATAAACATGAATTCGAGAAGAGACTTTATCAGAAATTTGGGGATGGTCACAGCAGGTGTTGCGATGGCTCCATCATTAGATTTATTTGCAGCGAAAAAATCTTGGTTTGAGATTTCGTTGGCGCAATGGTCATTACACAAAACACTTTTCAAAGGTGATTTAAAAAATATAGATTTCCCTCAGTTTACGGCGGAAAAATTCGGTATCTACGGGGTAGAATATGTCAATCAGTTTTTCAAAGATAAAGCGAATGATATGACCTACCTGAAAGATCTAAAAAATCGTGCGAAATCCAGTGGTGTGAAAAACGTGCTCATCATGGTCGATGGCGAAGGAGAATTGGGAAATGATGATAATTCGAAAAGACTAAAAGCAGTAGAAAATCACTATAAGTGGATCGATGCAGCAAACTTTTTGGGATGTACATCTATCCGTGTGAATGCTGCGGGCAAAGGTACAAAAGAAGAAGTAGCTAAACGCGTAGTAGAGAGCTTATCGACTTTGGCAGATTATGGTAAAAAAGGAAAAATCAATGTTATAGTTGAAAACCATGGTGGTATTTCGTCACATGGAGATTGGTTAGCAGGCGTGTTGAAATCAGTTGGTAAGAAAAATTGTGGTTCTTTGCCTGACTTTGGTAACTTTTATGAATATGACCGTTATCAAGGGGTAATGGATCTGATGCCTTATGCCAAAGGAGTCAGTGCTAAATCAAATGTTTTCGATGCAAATGGCAACGAACGGAATATTGATTATGATAGAATGATGAAGATCGTTAAAGACGCTAAATACAAAGGTTACGTGGGTATCGAATACGAAGGATCCGAGTTGAGCGAAATTGATGGTATTTTGGCAACTAAAAAGCTTTTAGAGCGCTATAAATAATTCGGCAATGCACAAAAATTGCTTTCTTATTTTTTTACTATTTTGGGGAAACATTTCTTTTGGACAAAATCTGCCTAAGATGCAGGTGTGGCAAGACAGTTTGCTGAGCCTAGGCCAAAAGATATTTGATAACCGAGCAGAAGTAGAAAGAATAGAAAGCAATTTTTTATTTGTAAAGACATTGGTTTCTGCCCTCAAAGAACCAAATTCTTACTTTTTTGATTTTGATAAGCTGAAAATGATTTCAGCAATCCGTTCGCCGGATGACAAATTCAGAATATTCTCCTGGAATGTACCTCTACATGACGGCTCATACCTTTACTATGGTGCTATACAACATAAGTCGGGTACACTAAAGCTTATACCATTATTAGATAAAACATTTGAAATCAAAGATGTAAACAAAGCTGTTGTTCGACCTGATTCTTGGTATGGTGCACAATATTATCAAATAATTCCATTCAAACCCAATAGTTATCTGCTGCTAGGCTGGAAGGGGCATCATAGCGATTATACGTATAAGTTGATTGAGGTGTTGAATTTTACAGCTACAGGGGAAGCTACGTTTGGAGCACCTGTTTTTTCGGATGATAGCACCCTCATGCGAAAAATCTTTAGCTATGCGCGACAAGCGACTATGTTATTGCAATATGATCCTCAAAACAAACGGATAGAATTTGATCATCTCATACCACTGCAAGGCGGAAAGCCGCATCAAATGGTTCCTGATCTGACACATGATGCCTATCAAATCACACCGACACAATTAATTTTTAAGGAAGATGTAGTAATTCTGAATCCTGAAAATTAAAGAGTCAACGACTTTTAGAATACTTTACCCACATTATAAGCTGTAATTTTTTTGCGAGTATAGAGGTATATATACAAAAAAATGTTTTCTTTGTTTTGTTAAAATATATTTTTCATTTAATCTAATATTATGATTCAACAGAACGGAGAATTATTAGAGCCGCATCTGGATAAATTGGGTGCAAGCAACAAACAAGTGTTCGGGCATCCAGCAGCACTTTTTGTATTGTTCTTTACGGAAATGTGGGAGCGATTCAGTTATTATGGTATGCGCGCACTATTAACGGTATTTTTGGTTTCTGAGATTACCAAAGGTGGCTGGGGATGGTCAAATGCAGATGCAATGAGTCTATATGGCTGGTATACGGGATTGGTTTATGCTACACCTGTATTAGGGGGTATCATAGCAGATAAGTTGACTGGTTTTAAAAAGGCTATATTAATTGGAGCGTTACTTATGACTTTGGGGCATGCTTCAATGGCGTTGGAAGGTTTCAATGCTAATTTCTTTTATATAGGATTGGGCTTGATGATATTGGGTAACGGTATGTTCAAACCTAATATTTCATCCATGGTAGGTCAATTGTATCCAGACAAAAGTTCGAAAAAGGATGCAGGATATACTATTTTCTATATGGGTATCAATGCAGGAGCTTTCTTAGGTTCGTTATTGTGTGGATATTTGGGTGAGAAAATCGGCTGGCACTATGGTTTCGGTTTAGCTGGTATTTTCATGTTCTTTGGTATGTTGCAATTTTACTTTGGACAGAAAATATTTGGTGTAATAGGTGATACACCGCAGTCTGCTGCTGAAATTGCTGCAGTGAAAGAAGATGTTAAAGAAGAAGAATTACCTAGAAAGGTGGTTCGTGATAGACTATTTGTGGTAGCAGTCTTGATGATTGCAAGTATTTTCTTTTTCTTAGCATTTGAGCAAGCAGGTGGTTCTATGTCGATTTTTGCAAAAGATTATACACAACGGGTATTAGAGGGTGGTGCAGCGACTAGTTTCAAATGGATAGATGCTATTTTGACTATTTTCCCAATTTTAGTCGTTACATATGTATTATTTTCTCTTGCTGCTAAAATTTTCAAAGACTATCCGCTTACTATTATATTCACACTCGTTTCCTTTATCTCCATTGCGATTCTAGGGCTGTGGAAAGTACAACGCGAATTTACATCTTTAGAGACTGAGGTAACAGTATCATGGTTTCAGATTTTGAATGCTTTCTTTATAGTATTGTTGGCCTCTGCTTTTAGTAAGTTGTGGGAAAAAATTTGGAACCCATCGGGTCCGGTGAAATTTGCTTTAGGTTTGATATTAGTTGGGTTAAGTTTTGTTGTCATAGCTTATGGGGCAATGGATATTCCTCAAGGTGCAGCCGCAGGTACAGTGCGTGTGAGTATGCTATGGTTGATTTTAGCTTATTTATTTCAAACGATGGGTGAATTATGTCTATCTCCTGTAGGTTTATCATATGTAAGTAAATTGTCTCCTAAAAAGTTGTTAGGCTTAATCTTTGGATTTTGGTTCCTGGCCTCAGCGATTGCAAATAAAATTGCAGGTACAATGGGAGGAATGATAGATAGTATTTCTTCACAATACTCCTTGTCGACATTCTTTATCATTATAGCAATTTTGCCAATCACTGTGGCATTGATATTAATTATAATGAACCCATTATTGAAGAAGAAAATGCACGGTATCAACTAATTAAATAATAAGTTTCAAATAATAAGCCCTATTCATATTTTTAGACTGCACCCCAAAATTTAGACAAATTTAGTTTAAAGTTTTATAATAATGAGTTCGGTATTCCACCGGGCTCATTTTGTTTAAATTAGATTTTATTCTTTCGTTATTATAATAACCAATATACTCCTTTATTTCTCTTTTTAAATGGTCGATGTTATTAAATTTTTTAAGATAAAACAGCTCTGATTTTAAAGTGCCGAAAAAGTTTTCGATTACCGCATTATCCCAACAATTGCCTTTACGAGACATACTTTGTGTAATGCCTTGTTGCTTTAATATTTGCTGATATTGCTTCATCTGATATTGCCAGCCTTGATCGGAATGAAAAACTAAGTCTTTGCCATTTTTTAGCTTTAGAAATGCATTCTGAAGCATGCCTATTATTTGTTTAAAATCTGGTCGCTCACTTAATTGATAACTGATAATTTCTTGGTTGAACAAGTCCATTACAGGTGACAAATAAAGCTTCTTATCTTTCACTTTAAACTCCGTTACATCTGTTACCCACTTATGCTCTGGAGCATCAGCCTTAAACTCCCGTTGTAAGATGTTAGGAGCAATTCTGCCTTGCTCACCTTTATAAGATTTATATTTCTTTGCTCTTATAAGGCTTTTTATGCCTAACATTTTCATGAGCTTAAGCACCAATTTATGGTTGATTACATGCCCTGTCTTACGCAATTCATCCGTGATGCGTCTATAGCCATATCTTCCCTTATGTTTGTTATAAATACTTTTAATCAGGGTTTTGAGCGCATCATACTTGTCTTTTTTATCTTTTTTTTCATGATAATAATAGGTACTTCTCGCTACGTTGCCATACTTAATGAGTAATGTCACATCAAACTCTTGCCTTAATTCTTGGATGGCTTGGATTTTTGCTGGCGTTCTTGTTCCTCCAGCGCTTGAATTAAGGCATTGTACTTTTTTAAGAATGCCACCTCACAACGTAACTCTTCATTCTCTCTTAATAGCTCCTCTTCACGAGTCAATGGTTTATTCGATTTTCGAGGTTTACGTTTATTAGTACTCATATTTTTGACAGGACGGCCTTTTCGTTTTGGGGTTAATCCGTCCAATCCAAATGTAGCATATTTTTTCTGCCACTGGATAATAATACTCGCATTGGGTATATGAAACTTGAATTTAGCTTGGCTTAAGCTTAGTTTTTCTTGCTCAATTGCGCGAATAACTTTTAACTTAAATTCGACCGTATATCTTTTATTCTTAGTTGAAATTAATCCTTGCAATCCTAGTATACGATAGTTCTGAATCCATCGTGTGACTAACCTTCTATTCAATCCATATTTTTCCGATATGGAAGAAATAGAATGATACTTTTCAATATTTAATTTTACACAATTGAGCTTAAATGCTACATCGTATTTGACTCTTCGTTCCATAAAAATACCCCCAGAAAGTGTCTAACTTTTTGGGGGCAGTGCATTTGAATAGGGCTTATTATTTTTAGAATACTATATGATTTCAAAGTGAAATTGTATTTTTGACTCATAATTCAAAAAATAAAACAATGAGTCAAAATACAGACAATTCATTTTCGGCAGAATTAGAAAAGCAAGGAATTGACGGAAGCTTGGTATTAGGTCATCCTTCTGGTCTTTTCGTTTTATTTTTTACCGAAATGTGGGAGCGTTTTTCATTTTATGGGATGCGCGTGTTATTAATTAATTTTTTAACCTCTGCTATATTAGTGGGAAGCCCTTTCTCGGGTTGGGGTTGGGATCCGGTACAGGCTGGGGCATTATATGGTACATATGCCATGTTATTGTATATTACTCCTATTTTTGGGGGTATACTAGCAGATAAATATTTGGGATATCGTATGGCAGTCGTAATTGGTGCTGCTATTATGACTTTGGGTCACCTCTTTATGGCCTTTGATTCTCCTTTATTTCTATACTTAGGATTAGGGGCTTTGGTGGTCGGAACGGGTTTTTTCAAGCCTAATATGACTTCTATTTTGTCGGAGATGTACAAGAGTTTTCCGCAAAAAAAGGATGGTGCCTACACCATTTTCTACATGGGTGTTAATGCGGGAGCGTTCTTCGGTATGATGCTTTGTGGCTACTTGGCAGAAAAAGTAGGATGGCACTGGGGCTTTGGTCTCGCAGGTATATTTATGTTTTTGGGTACTTTACAATTTTGGTATGCCAAGCCTATATTTGGTAAAATCGGTGACCCTCCAACTGCAGAACAAAAGGCCGCTACCAAACTTCAACAATCCACTTCGGATAATTTAGATGACAAACCTAATCCATTTACCATGCTGGATACTATTTTAATAGTTGTTATGACGGCTATAGGTTTGGCTTATGCATTTAATGACCCTTTATCAAAAATCGCAGGTATTGATATTTTATCTAGCCTCCAAGTAGGGGACTTCGCAGGTCAGGATGTAGCTATTCTGTCAGCTTTAGTTCTGTTTTTATTTGTGGTGATCTCTCGATTAGCTCGATACACAAAAGTAATTCGCGATCGTATGATTGCCGTAATTATCTTTGCTTTCTTCGTTATATTCTTCTGGATGTCTTTTGAACAAGGGGCTTCCTCGTTAGTGATTTTTGCGCGTGATAATGTAGATCGCTCGCTATCGGGCAGTTCATTGACCATATTCAATATAGTAAATACCTTATTAACAGTCGTACCTTTAGCTTTAATAACATACGTTGTGGCGAAGCTTACAAAAGCTACGTATGGGAAAGCACTAATTTCTAATATTGTTCAATTTGTCTGCTTTGCAGCGATATGGGCTATTGCAGGTTGGATGTTGTACAAGGAATTTACGGCAGAGTCATCAGAAATTACCGTTTCCTGGTTTTCGATCCTAAACTCATTCTTTATTATCGCTTTTGCGAATTATGTGTCCAAAATTTGGGACTCTAAATTTAATCCTCCTGCAGCAGTAAAATACGGCTTAGGTCTTATTATTATGGCTATAGGATTTGGACTTTTGGCATTTGGTGCATACGGCGTGCAGGATGGCATCAAAGTTTCGATGATCTGGTTGGTGTTAGCTTATATGTTCCATACTTTGGGTGAATTATGCTTATCACCGGTAGGATTATCTTACGTATCTAAATTAGTGCCTGCGCGTATGATTGCTTTTATGTTTGGTATGTGGTATTTAGCCATCGCGATTGGAAACAAATTAGCCGCTATATTAGGTGGACAGATTGAGAATATTACCAATCAATATTCACTAAGCACTTTCTTTTTAATCTTTACTATTGTCCCAATTGCAGCGGGACTGATTGTAATGGCATTGCATCCTCTTCTTAAACGATTAATGCACGGTGTAAAATAAAAATTTCGAAAGCTCCTAATAAAATAGGAGCTTTTTTTTGATTATGTAGAAGCCTTTTTGTTTTTAGGATACTCATAAGTTAATAGCTGCTGAATATGATTAAAAATAACTTTTATAGGCTAGTTATTTTGTTATTTTTGTATCTTATATTTTATAATTAATAGTGGCTGATAGTATAGTAATAATTCCGACTTTCAATGAAATTGAGAATATAGAAAATATCATTCGAAAGGTTTTTTCATTAGCTGTTTCATTCCATGTGTTGGTGGTAGATGATGGTTCTCCCGATGGTACTGCAGATGTAGTGAAGCGCTTGATGCAAGAATATGAAGGAAAGTTGTTTCTCGAAGAGCGAAAAGGGAAGTTGGGATTAGGAACAGCATATATCCATGGATTTAAATGGTCATTAGCTCGAGACTATACATATATCTTTGAGATGGATGCAGACTTTAGTCATAATCCAGAAGATCTAATTCGTCTCCGTCAGGCAGCGCTTGATGGTGCGGACATGACCATTGGTTCGCGCTATATTAAAGGCGTGAACGTCGTAAATTGGCCCATGAGTCGTGTGTTGATGTCTTATTTTGCATCGGTGTATGTACGTTTAATTACTAGAATCAATATTCAAGATGCTACAGCAGGATTTGTTTGTTTCCACCGAAAGGTGCTGGAGACCATAAAATTGGATGAAATTAAATTTGTGGGTTATGCCTTTCAGATAGAGATGAAGTTTAAATCCATCAAATATGGTTTTCGGGTAGTCGAAGTTCCCATCATCTTTACAGATAGAACGTTGGGAGAATCCAAAATGAGTACTCGAATTTTTAGAGAGGCATTTTTTGGTGTAATACAATTGAAGTTAGAATCCTTATTCAAAAGCTCTAAATAATGAACGAAAATCTCGATCCGAATCCCGAAAGATTGAATCCAACCGATAAGGAATTGGAAAGAGTATTGCGTCCGCAAACTTTTGACGATTTCACAGGGCAAGCGAAGATTCTAGAGAATTTATCTATTTTCGTTCAGGCGGCAAAGCTGCGTGGTGAAGCCTTAGATCATGTGTTGCTGCACGGTCCTCCAGGACTTGGTAAAACAACATTATCTCATATCATCGCGAACGAAATGGGGGTAGGTATAAAGATTACCTCTGGACCCGTATTGGACAAACCTGGCGATCTGGCGGGATTGCTGACGAATCTGGAAGAAGGTGATATCTTGTTTATTGATGAAATCCATAGGCTTTCACCTGTGGTGGAAGAGTATTTGTATTCGGCAATGGAAGATTTTAAAATCGATATCATGCTGGAGACAGGTCCCAACGCGCGTTCGGTCCAAATTTCTTTGAATCCATTTACATTGGTGGGAGCCACAACACGTTCAGGCTTGTTAACATCTCCACTGCGTGCCCGGTTTGGTATCAACGCGCGTCTGCAATATTATGACGCCAAGCTGTTGACCAATATTGTGCAGCGATCTTCTAGTATATTGGGAGCAGCTATCAGCGAAGAAGGGGCTTACGAAATAGCAAGAAGGAGTCGTGGTACACCGCGTATTGCCAATGCGTTGCTACGTCGTACACGTGATTTTGCCCAAATAAAGGGAAATGGCAATATTGATAAGGCAATCGCCCAATATGCCTTGAATGCATTAAATGTCGATGAACACGGATTGGATGAGATGGACAATCGTATATTATTGACGATTATCGACAAATTCAAAGGAGGGCCGGTAGGCCTGAAGACTATTGCAACGGCAGTAGGCGAGGATGAGGGGACTATAGAAGAGGTATATGAACCATTTCTGATTCAGGAGGGTTATATCATGCGTACATCCCGAGGAAGAGAATGTACGGAGAGTGCGTACCGACATCTAGGAAAAACTAACTTTAATAAAGGAAATACATTGTTCTAACTATTCTAAATAACTTTAATATTATGAGGCTTTTATTGATTCTTTCAGTTTTAATTACGACACCTTTACTAGCTATATCCCAATATTGTCCACCATTGTCTGGCAAAGCAGATGGCGGTAGACAGTTTCATATTACAGTAGGATATGGTATCACGCGCTTATATGGTGATGTCAACGAAAACAATGCGCTTGGTTCGGCAGGAACAATTAAGTTTGATTACTCATTTATTAAAGGTTTGTATTTTGGATTGGAAAGTCAATTTGGTTCCTTAAAGACGGATGCGATCAATTCAGGTGTTCCGAGACAATCGCACAATGATTATATTGCTGGTGGAGTGGTCGCAACAATCCATCCCTTCGAATTCTTTTCCGCCCAAAAGTACGGTAGACCTACTTTTGGAGAACTCTTTGCGGAGTCCTTATTTGTTGGGGTAGGAGCCTTATATGTGATTAATAATTATGATTATATCTACCGTGATGTGAACAATCCAAGTACTTATGGTGTGATCGAAGAGGTTAATGAATATGGATACCCTACATTCAAAGAAAGAACCCGTTCTTTGGTGTTACCGTCTTTGAATTTTGGTACAGCTTTACCATTGAATTATCAACACAATAATTATAGAGGAAATGTATTGAGCGCAGTCTTGAAAGCGCAGATTAATTTTTCTGGAAATGATGCTTTGGACGGTTATACGCCTTATAACGCGGATGGTACTTTGGTAAATAGTGCAAATGACGTGTATAACTATTATAGTTTAGGTCTTCGCTATTCGTTCTAGACGTTGCATTACTTTTTTAGCCCTGCTCTTGAGAGCAGGCATTTCATTTTTTTCCAAATCCAGCTGCATTCTCTGTCTTAATTCATGGGCAAGCCATGGATGTAAATAGACGAATTCGCATAGGATATCGTAAGTGTTGCAACGCACGGCTACCGGGCAGTCTTGGTCTTCTAGGATGCCAAAAGTCGTATTAAGTATGTTTTCCACATCAGATTCTTGGATGCTATTCAGTGTCGTCTGATCTTTAAGAATAAGCATAAGGAGTTTGGATATACTACGCATTACACTCCAGTTTTGACTTTGATTATAAATCGTAAGAATAGAGGAATAATAAGGTAATAGGTTTTTGTTGCCATCGGCTAGTAAAACATGTTCCAGAGCCCAAGCTGCCCTGAATGCTGTTCTTTCATCGGGATGCAAGGATAGGTCTAGGAGTTCTTCTAATGTTACATATTCGAGAATTCCTCTTTTAATAACAGAAGCACTGTTGTTAAATAGTGCTTCTGTGATTTGTTGTATTCTTTGTGGATGCATTGTTGAGTTTATCGTGTTAACGGTCGTTCTCGGTTTATTTCGGTCATATCGACTTCGTGCATCTTGGATTCATTTAATAAGTGTTCGCTAAAGTAATCCGCCATTTTCCAGAAGAAATACTCTGTCATATTACCGAACGCATGAGCCTGCCCCGGTAAAAGCACGAAATCAAATCTTTTGTTGGCTTTGATTAGCGCATCTATCATACGAATAGAGTTTGCAGGGTGCACATTGTTGTCTACATCACCGGTTGCAATTAACAATTTTCCTTTCAGATTTTTAGCAAGTTCAGTGTTTTTTGTGATGGAATAGTTGAACGTTGTATCTCCTTTTTCGGAAACGACCTCTTGTACGCCATGGTGACGTTCGGACCACCAGCGATTGTAAATATTGTTTTCATGGTTACCAGCCCCGGATACCGCTACTTTGAAAAAGTCCGGGTATACCAACATAGCTGCTGTGGACATAAATCCGCCACCCGAGTGTCCAGTGATACCGATACGGTTGATGTCTATAAATGAATGTCTATTGGCCAATTGTTCTGCGGCTACTTTTTTATCTTCTAATCCGTAATCACGCAAATTGCCGTAGCCATAAGTATGGTACCATTTCGAACGTGCAGGATGTCCACCGCGGTTACCCACAGAGATAACTACAAATCCCATTTGTGCTAGACGATCGATTCTATCCATGCTTCTTCCAAAACTTTTGTTTACCGCTTCGGTTTGTGGTCCTGGATATACATATTCAATCAGTGGATAAGTTTTGGTCGAATCAAAATCAAATGGCTTATACATCACCCCATAAAGATCTGTAATACCGTCGCCCGCTTTCACCTTGAATGGCTCTGGAAATTTATAACCAGCTGCGAATAACTGACTAAGGTCAGCTTCTTCTAATTTCATGATCAATTGTCCAGTGGAAGAATATAGATTGGACTGTGGCACGGTATTGACACGCGAAAAATTGTCAATGAAATAATTGGCATTTTCGTTACCTTCTAGCTGATGGTCATAATCACCTGGCGTAAGAAGTTTAATTGCTCCACCATTTTTGTTTACAGAATAGAGAAAGTTGTAATATGGGTCAACACCATTCTCTCTTCCATTCGCTTGGAAAAATATAGTACCTGTAGACTCTTGGTATGCTGAAAGATCATTGCAATGAAATTCACCTTTGGTGATCTGATGAATTAATTTGCCATTGATATCGTATAAATAATAGTGCCCCCATCCGTCGCGTTGCGACCAATGGATAAATTGGCTTCCTCCAGCTATTAATTTTGGTTTTTGGATGTCTTGGTACACGTTCATACGCTCTTCCACGAGCACACGGACATTGCCATTTAAATCTACAGCTACTACATCAATTTTTTTCAAATCGCGGGAAGATCGTGCTAAATAAAACTCTTTGTCATTTCCCTGCCAATAATTGATGTAATGTTTGCCTTTGTAATTGTCTTTACTATGATCTTTGTTCCAAAGAGTAAGTGTTTGATTTTTGAATGCCCCAATATTTACTCTTTTAGCGTTATGGTTTGTTGTATCAAAGATAAATAATTCACTTTCTGTGGAATCAACTTCACCTGGCATAAGGTATTTGTAAGTTTCTAATGCTGGACGCTGATTATTCACATTGTGAATGACCCATAGCGCTGATAAATGGCGGTTATCTTTGCGTGATATCACAAAGTTTCGGCCATCAGGCGACCAGTTGAGGCGCACTGGTTTGCGTTTGCGTTGCTCTTCGAGCAATGATTTGGCATCACCTGTAGTGGTACTGTATTGATCCCCACCCCAAGCATAATATTGTACACCATCTTTGGTTATTTGGTGCTCCACAATGGTGGAATCCTTTTCATCTTTGATTGCTTTTTGATAGTTCGCGTAATCCATCCAATAGATGTTGTAATTTTTGGCAAAATACACGCGGCTGGTATCAGGGTTGAAAATAGCCCAATTAGGTTTAGATTTTTCCTTTGTTGTATCGCTGATTTCTTTCAACTGCTTAGATACAATATCATATTCAAAGTGAAATAATTTCTTTTTTAACGTGTCTTTTTTGTT
This sequence comes from Sphingobacterium sp., assembly GCA_048595255.1. Classification (GTDB taxonomy): domain Bacteria; phylum Bacteroidota; class Bacteroidia; order Sphingobacteriales; family Sphingobacteriaceae; genus Sphingobacterium. The sequence goes on from JBMDWK010000002.1 coordinate 19,489, forward strand.
GGTCAGTTTTTTAATTTCCTCTTGACTTTTTACTGTGTCCTTAGTGCTTTGCACTTCAAAACGGATTATTTTGTCACTTTTGTCCACGAATCTCAAATTCTGTAGAGGGAGATGCTGCGCATCAAATGGATTGCGCACAATCGCGGTCACTTGAGCAGCTATCTCTGCATTGTCAAATAGCGTAGTTTTTTTTCGGGCAGCCGGGTCTACGAGGTACCAGTTTTTACCTGATGAGGTACTGTATTCATACCAGAATTTGTCTGAAAAATTAATATAATTCGGCTTGACCTCCGTCGAAAATATCATGGTTCTCAGTTTCGCAGGACTAAATTTTGCTGCTAATTCGTAATTAGGTCTTACTTTGTCCTTATTTTCTTGAGCATTTCCAAAAAGGAAAGATAAAGCAAGTAGACCAGTGAAAAGGTATTTCATATAGGTTACTTAGTATTAATAATTAATTCACTAAAATAATCTATCTCGGCGAGGTAATACGGTTTTGCTTGTAAAATTTTGGATAGAGATATTTATTTGAACAGTCTTGAAGTTCAGTTGTTAATACTGAGTATGTGAATTTAGCTTAATGTCTATGAAAAGTAAGAAACTGAACAATCCGATACAAAAATATCCTCAACCACCATTTCCGAAGCAGCCGCAAGAAGTACCGGGTGTGACTTCTAAAATGGATCCAATACCCGACCATGGCGAAGAAAGCTATGTAGGACGAGAATTATTGAAAGGTGCAGTCTGTGTCATTACGGGTGGCGATTCCGGAATAGGACGTGCAGTAGCTATAGCTATGGCCAGAGAAGGAGCTAATGTGGTCATCTCCTATAAGGATAAAGTAGAAGACCAAGATGCGGCAGATACGTTGGAATGGGTAAAAAAAGCAGGGGTAGAGGGCTTTACAATTCGAGGGGATATACGCAGCGAGAATCACTGTCGTAAAATCATTGAGAAAACGATAGCGAAATTTGATAAGATTGATATTCTGGTGAATAATGCAGCCTATCAAATGACTTACGAAGATATAAACGAAATCGACACCGAAGAGTGGGATAAGACTTTTGATACGAATATCCGGGCTATGTTTTACTTAGTAAAACATGCCAAACCTTATATGAAAGCAGGTAGTTCTATTATAAATACTACCTCGGTGAATGCATACGATCCCAACCCAACGTTGCTGCCGTATGCTGCCACCAAAGGAGCCATACAAAATTTCACTGCGAGCTTGGCTCAGATGTTTATGCAGGACAAGTCGGGCATCCGCGTTAATGCCGTGGCTCCGGGACCGGTGTGGACCCCTTTGATCCCTAGCACGATTCCTGATCACGATATGTTTGGTAAAGATAATTCACCGATGGAAAGACCGGGGCAGCCTTCCGAAATTGCTCCTATTTATGTTTTTTTAGCATCCGAAGCGGCCTCGTATATTTCGGGGGCAACCATCCCCGCTACAGGAGGACGAGTAACTATATAAAATTAAAAAAGCGACTATTGTCGCTTTTTTAATAAAATTTTTCGTTGAAGTTGACCAGGAAAAGTTCCTTGGTCGCTCGGGTAATACCTGTATACAACCATCTTAGAAATTCTGTAGTCAACATTTCGTCGGTCATATACCCTTGATCGATGAAAACTAATGGCCATTGTCCACCTTGGGCTTTGTGACAAGTTATAGCGTACGCAAATTTTATTTGTAACGCATTATAATAGGGGTCTTTTTTTATGGCCTCCATTCTATCTTTTTTGGTAGGGATATCTTCATAATCCCGCGCAATGCTTTGATAAAGTTTTTGTTGATCCTCATAAGGCAATTGTGCCGCATCGACGTGCAAACTATCTAGCAAGACGCGACATCGAATGGCATCACCTTCGTTATTGTCCATGAATTCCAAATACAGATCCGCGAAGCGAAAACCGTGCATGTCGTGGATATTGCTGACTTTTTTGATTACCGCCATATCACCATTTGCAATGAATCCAGTATGTTTTTCATCATGTTGCTGCAACCAATAATAATTATTCTTGACAATCATCACAATATCGCCGCCAGTGATTTCTTCTTCGCGAAATAATATTTGATTGCGGATGTGCTTGTTATACAGGTTAGCCGATTTATTGGATCGACAGATGACCATACAATTTTCTATGTCATATTTATCATAGGCATAATGTAGACCTTCGATGAGCCTGTCGCCGTTCATCCTAAATATATCGACAAATCCTTGAGTTATGAATTTGGGAAAAGAATAGGTAGGAGAGTCTTCGTCCAATTCGATTTCGTTACGAATCTTGGTGGCATTAAATAGTATACCGGAGCCCTTATCCTGTCGCACTACATCCGTCATTTCGTAAGTCATCACCTGCAAGTTGAATGTCGAGTTTATGTAAGCGATATCCAGTGCTGGACTGTAATCTAACCCGACAGGTGGCAACTGGGCTGTGTCCCCAACGAGCATAAGTGTACAGTTTTGTCCCGCTTGCACATACTGAATCAAATCCGCCAACAGTCCATTGGAATAAAGGTTGAACTCTTCTGTTGAAATCATAGAAGCTTCATCCACTATAAAAAGCGTGTTTTCGTGCAAGTTCTCGGCTATATCAAAATCCATTTGTAAAGAAGCTGCGTTCTTTTTACGGTAGATTTTTTTATGAATGGTCAGCGCTCTTCTTCCCGAATAGGCACTCATTACTTTGGCTGCACGCCCCGTAGGAGCTAAGAGTACAGATCTTTTTTGTAGCCGAGGTAAGGCATTCACTAATGCCGAAATAATTGTCGTCTTACCCGTTCCGGCATAGCCCTTGAGTATAAAACAACATTCTCTGGAAAAAATATGCAAAAATTCCGCTAATAGGCCAAATACCTCATCCTGCTGTGCTGTAGGAGACCATTCAAATTGTTGCGCTAGGATATTTTTTATGTACACATCCAAAGTTATTCAAAAAGGTTTGTCAATTCAATTGTAAAAGCTAATTTTGTTATCAAGCACATTGTCGTGGTGTTATTATATAACATATAGTTCATGAATTACATTTCAGAAGATTTTCATTATCATTATATTCCTTCGTACACTTTGTATGTGCAAAGTAACCTGCATAGTGACCATATCATTGTACTAGGTCCGGATAATGATGTACTGGTGAATATGGTGTATTCTAACGAAAGTCCTACACCCGAAGCTACGAAAATATTAGGCCTGCCTTTCGAGCAAGTGTACATCAGCCTTCCACACCAAAATCTTCTTTGGATACCATCAGAGGTTTTTGAAGTAGGAGATTTAGGGCTATATACCGAACATTTTCTGGATTCCCGCATACAGCGCATAGCCTATAAAGAAATTGAAGGACATGGCATTACGGCTTTGTACCAAATCGATGCTATGTTGGAGAATAGGTGGCTCAATGCTTTTCCACATGCGCAGCTGTTTCCTACCTTTCTGCCAGTAATCAAAAATGCATTAAATAGAAATAGTCAGGAATCGGAAGTATTGGGCATTCATATTTATGATACTATAGCCGATATATTTTTGTTAGTGAATAATGAAATTCGTCTCTATAATACATTTGAAATACAGACACCGGACGATTTGAGTTTTTATGTGTTGAGTATTATCAAAAATTTCGGGCTTCATGGCAGTATTCCTAAAATACTATTGAGTGGTGCTTCCAAAGATTCCGAATGGGGAGAACGACTGGCTTACTATTCTTCCCAAGTGGAAGAAGTCCAGTCGACGGCGGTATGGAAAACCCAAAATGAAGGTGTAAAGGAATCTATAGCCGAATTAAACATTTTAGTAGATTTGACAGTATGCGAATAATAGGCGGAAAAATCGGCGGCATAAGGTTGAATCCTCCTTCTAATTTACCTGTCAGACCGACAACAGATATTGCTAAAGAAGCGTTGTTTAATATATTGCAGTACCAGATCGACTGGGACGAAGCCTCTTGCTTAGATCTTTTTTGTGGAACTGGAAATATTTCCTTTGAACTTGCTTCTCGAGGAGCCCCCGAGGTAGATGCAGTTGATATTCATAGCAAATGTCTGTTTTATGTTAAAGATATCGCAAAGCAATACGAATTGAATATAAAGCCCCGTAAGGCCGATGTTTTCAAGTTCGTAAGTGCGTGCAAAAATAGTTACGACTTTATATTTGCCGATCCACCTTATGATGTGGCGCAGTTGCCTCAATTGCCGCAGATGATATTAGATAATGGCCTCTTAAAAGAAGGTGGTATATTGGTGGTCGAACATCCTTCAACACGTAAGTTGGTCGAGCATCCATTATTTGTGGAAACAAGAAAGTATGGCTATTCATCCTTTAGTTTTTATCATAATAAGTAAATATGAAAATAGCAGTTTTTCCGGGATCATTTGATCCATTTACGAATGCGCACAAAGATCTGGTGGATAGAGCGCTATCGCTATTTGATAAAATCTATATTGCCATAGGAGTCAATTCTTCCAAAAAGGGATTGATGGATTTTGATGTGCGTAAGCAGGCAATAAGCTCATTGTATTCAGGAAATGAGAAAATAGTCGTGGATACGTTTACTGGACTTACGGTAGATTATTGCCAGAGAGTAAAAGCCCAATTCATCCTGCGCGGTCTTCGTAATAGCAACGACCTTAATTTTGAAAATGCTATTGCCCAAAATAATTTGATATTAGCACCGCACATTGAAACTTATTTCTTATTAAGTCGATCGGGAACCGCACATATTTCTTCTACTATTGTTCGCGACATTCTAGCCAATGGTGGGGTAGTGGATACGCTAGTTCCTTCAGAAGTATTGAAGTTTATTAAATAGAACTAAATTAAAGTCATTGATATAAAGCATTTTACGAAAAGTAAGATGCTTTTTTTTGACATCACCCCAATTATTATTTTTTTAAATAAAAAATCCGAACTCGATTAAGTTCGGATAAATTTTATTTTATTGCCTTTGATTTTTCCGTTGCTTCCTTCTTTGATTATTTTGGATGCAACACTTCGTTTTACTGCGATGTATGCGTCTTTGTCTCGTACTTCGATAGTACCAATATCATCTTTTTCTAAGCCTTCTAATTGTAGGATGTAGCCAACGATATCAATTTTATTGACTTTGTCTTTTTTACCGGCAGAAATATACAGCGTTGAGTAAGGCGTGTTTTCGGGTAATGGTAAATCTTCTTCGATAATTAATTCTTCAGTGGATTCTGGCAAGTAAGGGAAATCGTCATCAGGCTTAAGCATTACAATCACTTCACCTTTGGCATGCATACGTGCGGTACGTCCATTTCGGTGGATAAATGCATCCTCTTTGTAAGGTAATTGATAGTGAATAATGACGTCAATCTCCGGAATATCCAAGCCACGTGCTGCCAAATCGGTGGTTAGCAAGATTCGATTACTGTTGTTTCGAAACTTCAATATAGAAAGTTCGCGGTCGCGCTGCTCGAGTCCGCCATGAAATATATCATGGATCAATCCTCGGTCATCCAATAATTCTGAAATATGGTCTACGGCATCACGATGATTACAGAAAATCAAAATTTTCTGATCGCCTAGCATACACAGTAGATTGAAGAGGGATTTTAATTTATACTGAACAGGGGACACGACTTTTTTATAGCTAATAGAAGGTTTATTGTCCTCCGAATACAAATTGTCTATTTTGATGACATCGTTGAGTGTCACAAAGTCAGGTAATGCTGCCAAATCGGTGGCTGATGTCAATATTTTCTGCTTAATATTCGGAAATGCTTCAACGATCTGCTGTAATTGCTCTTGAAAACCAAGCTCTAGTGATTTGTCAAATTCATCCAATACTAAGGTATGTACATCCTGTGTATGGATATAATTGCGTTCTAGGTGATAAATAATCCGTCCAGGTGTGCCAATGATGATTGCAGGAGCCTCTCGAAGCGCATTTTTCTCAATCTTAGTGTCATGCCCACCATATACGCATAGGATTTTATGTCCGGTAATGACTTTTTTGATAAAAGATTCGATCTGCAGGGCCAATTCTCTGGTTGGAACAACGACTAATGTTTGTGTACGCAGTGATTTGTCAGATTGAATCAATTGTGAAACCAACAAACTAAAAGCTAATGTTTTACCCGATCCTGTAGGCGAAAGCAATACAATATCTTGGTTTTTCTTAAATTGAGCTAACACACTTTCTTGCATGTTATTCAATGCTGTAATTTGTAGTTTTCTTAATATACCTTCTAAATCCATGGTACAAAAGTAGGTAAATAAAAGAGGGAATATGAACGAATGTTAAAAGATTGTTAAGATCACACAGGAAGTGAAGTTTGGCACAAGGATTGAATGTGTATTAGTAATTCATAATTTAGGTTAATAATTGGTTAGTTAAAAAGCCTTCAATCTCCCCGGTTGAAGGCTTTTTTTTATTTTTTTTAGTAATTATTTTGGTACTCTCATCTAAAAATCCTTATTTGATGAAAAATCAATTTATAGGCTACTTATGAAGAAAAACCTTTACTACCTTATTTTCTCCCTATTCGTAATAATCGGATGCAAAAAGAATGAATTAAATCTACTAAGTCCTGAAGAAATCCAGACTAAGGAAATAATACAAGATTACAAAAATTATTTTCCCGGAATCTCGCGATACCAAAAAGTGTATAAGGCAGATGGTCTGGGGTTGGATACCCGTGTGGTGATAGGCATCGATGGACAAGAAATGTTTTTGGGACTGGCTGAAAAATTCGACGTTCTTGTCAAAGGGACATTGGATATATCCCAATACATAGATTCTACTTATTCTTTCCACAAAGTAGAAATGCAAACGAAAGGTTTAGGCGTTTTTATTCTTCACTTTAAAAAGATGGGTGGAATATCAGGCCAAGGTGATTTGTATAAAACACTTATGGTAAATGGGATAAGTATTTCCTCGTATGAATCCGCACTCTATCCATTACAAAATGTTATAACAGGAGATGAACTACCAAATCTAGAATATCTCTACAAAACGGAGAATATTGTCAGTTTTGTACATGATGCTCAGATTTGGTCTTATAATCCATTAGGGGATTACAAATCAAAGGTCGATTTTTTTGGGAATTCTGATCCACAAATTTATTTAGAAGCCGCACCTCTAGTAGCAAAAACTGTAAATCTTTCGGGCGATAGAGACACTAAGCCTAAATTATCAGATGCTGTGAATTCCAATATCATTACCTTGGCGTTGAAATCAAAAAATGAACAAATATTATGGTCTAAGGATTATGCAGTTTCTGATTGGATTTTGAAAGAAGGGGAAAGCCGCTATAACGCTAGTTTTATCTATGATAATCATAATTCGATTTCCATAGTTACAAGGGAGTCTGGTAAAAGATTTATCGATGGCCAATTAAGGGACTATAAGAAAAATACAGTCTTATATATTAATAAAGTGACAGGTCAAATTTATAATACACTGGACTTCTAGGAGTAGTAAAGTGTTACATATATTATCTCCAGTAAAAGTCTAAAAGATGTTTATGGTTAGTTGATATTATTTACTTATTTTTGGATTAACCACGATTATTAGTATATTAGTGTCCGAAATACACTAAGTGTATATTAAAATAGTCATAAACCCAATAAAAATAAAATGAGTTTAATTATCGATGTTAAAGCGCGTCAAATTTTAGATTCGCGCGGTAATCCAACAGTAGAAGTTGATGTAACTACGCAAAATGGTTTTGTAGGTCGTGCTGCGGTTCCTTCTGGAGCTTCAACAGGTGCATACGAAGCAGTAGAATTGCGCGATGGTGATAAATCTAGATATTTAGGTAAAGGAGTATTAAAGGCAGTAGAAAATGTAAACACTAAAATAGCTGAGGCTTTAGTTGGTGTGGACGTATTCGAGCAAAATGCTATCGACAAGATCATGTTAGATCTTGACGGAACAGAAAATAAAGGTAACTTAGGTGCCAACGCAATCTTGGGTGTTTCTTTGGCTGTGGCTAAAGCTGCTGCACAAGAGTCACGTCAACCATTGTACCGTTACATCGGTGGTGTTAACGCAAATACATTGCCTATCCCAATGATGAATATCATCAACGGTGGCTCGCACTCTGATGCGCCTATTGCATTCCAAGAATTTATGATTATGCCAGTTGGTGCACCTTCATTCTCCGAAGCTTTGCGTTGGGGAGCTGAAGTATTCCATACGTTGAAAAAAATCTTACACGACCGTAACTTGTCTACTGCAGTAGGTGATGAAGGTGGTTTTGCGCCTACATTTGACGGTACTGAAGATGCTGTAGAAACAGTATTGAAAGCCATCGAACAAGCAGGTTACAAACCAGGTTCGGATATCTGTTTAGCATTGGATTGTGCTTCTTCAGAATTCTACAAAGACGGTAAATACAATTACGCTAAATTTGAAGGCGATAAAGGTGCTGTCCGTTCAAGCGAAGAGCAAGCTGCTTATTTGGCTGAATTATCAGAAAAGTATCCAATTATCTCTATCGAAGATGGTATGGCTGAAGATGATTGGGCAGGTTGGAAAACATTAACTGAAAAAATCGGTGACCGCGTACAATTAGTAGGTGATGACTTATTCGTAACGAATACTGTTCGCTTACAACAAGGTATCGATTCAGATACAGCAAACTCAATCTTAGTAAAAGTAAATCAAATCGGTTCATTGACCGAAACGATCAATGCAGTTACTTTAGCACAAAATTCTGGTTATACTTCGGTTATGTCACACCGTTCGGGTGAGACAGAAGATGCGACAATCGCTGACTTGGCGGTAGCATTGAACTGTGGTCAGATCAAGACAGGTTCTGCTTCACGTTCGGACCGTATGGCTAAATACAATCAATTGTTGCGTATCGAAGAAGAATTGGGCGAGAATGCACGCTTCATCGGTAAGAACTTTAAGTATGCCATCAAATAAGCATGTTGTTTAATTTATAATACCAAGAAAAGGAGAGACATTAGTTTCTCCTTTTTTATTTTCTTTAAAATTTATATATTTATTCCATTATCAAAACATAATCTTACATTTGTTTTATGGAAAGAGCAGTAGCATTAGTCAAAAATAAATTTCTCATTGCGGGACTGGCATTTGTTGTATGGATGTGTTTTTTTGATCGTTATGATTTTGCTACCCAGTACGGATACCAGAAGGAGCGCAACAAGCTTCAATACGAGAAAGAATTTTATACTACGGAGATTGACAATCTGGAAAAATCCATCAAAGATGCGCAGTACAATCCAAATGAAATTCAGCGAATAGCTCGTGAAAGATACAAAATGAAAAAAGATAACGAAGATATTTACGTCATCTCGGAGATAGAATCTTCAGACAAATAATAAAAAAATCCCAATTATTAACGAGGGCACTGAAAAAGTCTCATTTTTTATGAGTCTAAAAAAAATGACTGAGTAGAGGTTTTACCTTACTTGGTCATTTTTGTTTTATGGATTTCTGGAAATTTGTTTTTTAATGGCCTTATTGAAGGTTTAGCCGATTAGTACTTGCTATTTGGTTTCTTATCATCCCAATTCGACTGTTTTTGAGTTAATACTCCTCTTTTTTAGATCAATTTCAGGATTCTTTTCAAGTTTACAGTGA
>JBMDWK010000003.1:0-2705 GCA_048595255.1 Sphingobacterium sp.
AGCCAAAATGGATTTGAAATCCAGCGCATGGAAAGATTTAGTTTCCAAATCGAACTTCAAGCAATATCCTGATTTTGGTAAATATACCAAAGGACACATTGCCTTGCAAGATTGGTCCCGTGGCGTATCCTTTAGGAATATTAAAATAAGAAAGTTGCAATCGTAACAGCTTATTACTTGCGCAATGTATTATTGAAAAAGGCTCATCGAAATATATCGATGAGCCTTTTTAGTATAAAATGTAAACAGATATTATTCCGTAATACTTGGTACGTTTACGACTTCGTTAGTATCTGCTTCGTAATTCACTTCTTGGAAGTTGAAACCGAATAAATGGAAGAATTCGTCACGGTATCCTTGGATATCTGAAATTTCTTCTAAGTTTTCTGTAGTCGCCTGCGTCCATAGTTTCGCTACTTCCTCTTGTACGTCTTCACGCATTTCCCAATCGTCAACACGGATACGGCCTTTTTCATCTACGGCTACTTGTCCATCTGCAGTGTACAAACGCTCAGCAAATAAACGTTGCATTTGCTCGATAGTACCTTCGTGAATACCTTTTTCTTTCATCACTTTGTACAATAATGAAATGTATAGAGGCACTACAGGTATAGCTGATGAAGATTGTGTCACTAACGCCTTATTTACAGATACGTAAGAAACACCATTCAAGTCTTTCAATAATTCATTCAATGCAGGAACTGTTCCTTCCAAATCATCTTTTGCGCGACCAATCGTACCATTACGGTAGATCGGGTATGTCAACTCAGGGCCTATGTACGAATATGCTACAGTTTTCACACCGTCAGCTAATACGCCTGCAGCTTTCAAATCTTCAATCCAGAATTTCCAATCTTCACCACCCATTACTGCCACTGTATTAGCGATATCTTCGTCCGATTCTACCGGATTGATAGAAATGTCCGAAACAACACCCGAGTGAAAATCTACAGTTTTATCCGTGAAAGGCTGACCTATAGGCTTCAATACCGAAGCATGTGCCACACCAGTTTTAGGGTGTGTACGACGTGGAGATGCCAACGAGTACACGACTAAGTCTACTTGACCTAAATCTTGTTTTATCAGTTCAATTGTCTTGGCTTTTACCTCATCAGAGAAAGCGTCACCATTGATACTTTTTGCATAAAGTCCTGCAGCCTGCGCTTCAGTTTCAAATGCTGCAGAATTGTACCAACCTGCAGTACCAGGTTTGCCTGGAGCAGCTGGTTTCTCGAAAAATACACCAATTGTAGCTGCATCAGAACCAAAAGCCGCTGAAATGCGAGATGCTAATCCGAATCCAGTAGATGCACCAATTACTAGCACTTTCTTAGGACCATTAGCGATTTTGCCTTTTGATTTTACATACTCGATTTGGTTTTTGATATTTTGCGCCGTTCCTTCAGGATGCGACGTCAAACATATAAAACCTCTTACACGTGGTTGAATAATCATATTGTATTGTTGTAAGGTTATTTACAAATTTATTAAGCTACAAATTAACGGAATTTTTGGGGGAAATTAGATTATAAACTTAAGTTATTCCGAATAGATGTACTTTATTGCGATAAAAACAAATATTCATATCTTAGCGGAAATTTATTAACTAATTATAAATCATGAAAAAAATTCTATTTACATTGGCATTCTTTGGATTGGCTTACACTGTAAAAGCTCAAGAAACGCATCCAGCATTACAAAAGGGAAAATGGTTAGTTGAAACTAACTTATCTCCATTCGGTCTCAATAGAACAACTGGGTTTAGCTTTGCATCAAATGACGGAAGTAATGAATGGTCAATTGGTGGAGAAACAGGGTATTTTGCGGCTGATAAACTTGCAATAAAATTAGGATTAGGAGTAAATGGGGCTGGAGGTGATGGTGAAACCGTTACATTATTAAATTACAAAATCGGTGCAAAATATTATGTTGCGAATGTACTTCCTATACAATTAGATTTTGGAGGTCTTAATTCTGAGGGAGAAAACTTTACATTACTAGGTATGCAATTGGGCTATGCTTGGTTTGTAAAGGATAATATTGCTATTGAACCAGCTGTTAGATATGACCATGGATTGAATGATAATGCGAGTAATGCAAAAACAGTTTCTGCAAGAATCGGATTTTCATTGCATTTTTAATAACAAGAGAGCTAGAAAATTCTAGCTCTCTTGTTATTTATGCCAAATGCGACCGAAGCATCCAAGCTGTCTTTTCGTGCGCTTCCATAATGCCCACTAAGAAATCTTCGGTACCTGCATCACCTGTTTTCTCGACTTTATCCAAATCTTCACGAATGGAAATAATAATACTTTCGAAATCATTCAAAAGTGCTTTGATATAACTTTGGCTGTCATTTTTGGCTGGCTTTGTTTCTGACAATTGGGTCAATTCCAAAAATTCTTTCATCGAACCTATTGCAAAATGCCCTATCGACCGGATACGTTCAGCTATTTCATCAATAGTTTCCGCTAATGCGTCATAAATGCTTTCGAAGAATAAGTGCTGTGCATGAAAATCCGGCCCCACTACATTCCAATGGGCATTTCTCGTTTTCACATACAATACATTATGATCGGCTAACAATTTATTCAAAACCTCAGCTACGGCAGCTGTCTCCTCTTTTATTCCAATGTTTGTTTTCATGTTGTATTTATAGTTTTTAATATGAACTTGCGTTATTCAATTTTTGAATATCTTCTCTG
>JBMDWK010000004.1:0-5609 GCA_048595255.1 Sphingobacterium sp.
GCGTAGAGTGCTGTATTCATGCTGTTTGGTTTTAAAATAGTTTTCGAGAGAACAATTTATAATAATCCGTGTTTTATTTATAATTAAAAACTTAATATTAGTAATTATGAAAAAGCATTTCACAAATTTATGGGAACGATCAATTTGGTTACTGATGTTCGTTTTCACTTCTGTCCAAGCTTTTGCTCAGGAAAAAGGTCTTGACATTGATGTTGATATAAATCGTGACGATGACAATTGGTTTGCAAAACCTTGGGTGTGGGTTGTGGGAGCAGCAGTATTTATTTTATTACTTGTTGCGATTTTGAGAGGTGGGAAGAAATAGATTTATATATTCTGACGAATTAGAAAAGGTTGCTTAACATATCTAAGCAACCTTTTCTACTAAAATACTTTATGTAAACTTAATTTCTCCGACATCGCACTCTCCATTACCTTGCCCGAACTATCCGCTTGAAAAAGCACATTCTCACCGACTTTATACCTAGTGTCAATATCTGTTCCTTTGAGATGTACCACCGATCCATTGTTGTGCCACATGAATTTACCCGTATCCAAGACCACTGTATTTCTGTCAATGTACTCGGCTACATAGGAGTAGGTACCATCTTCGTACAACTTTACCGTAGTGAGTATCCCAGGACAATCGGCACATGGCAGAGTGTCTTGATATATCCCTGCCCAATCCAATGCAGTTTGAGAAGTATGCTCATCGGACATTGATAAGCTATCCTTCTTCACTGCTGCATCATTATTGGCAGATGGGGACTGACAACTAAGAAGACCTCCACATATAAGAATCGAAAATATTACTCTTGAATGTTTCATTTCTATACTTTTAAAATATATTTGTCTATGATCAATAATATACTAACATTGTTAGAAAATAAACAAATAGTTTTTCAAGATGTTTTGTCCTACATCGAAGAATGTTACAGCTATACCCCAAGTGCTTTCTCGAACGGAGATCTTCAAAATAGCGCTGAAGAAAACCAAGGAAGTGCGCGCGTATTTTATTTAGCTTATTCGCACCGCTTGAGTGAAAAACAAACCCTCACACTCTTTGCGGAGCATTGGGATAATGTATTGGAGACTCCCGAAGCAAGTAATCACCAGAATATCCGCCAATTCATGAAAACAGGCTGGCCCGGGATCAAATTTAATAATTGTGTGCTACGTCCTAAGCCAGATTAATCCTTCAGTGTGCTATTTTTCCAGATTCTGTTTTAGATTTTCTAATCCTTGCTGAAAATCTTTGTTCATGTCAAAGAATAGTGTGACCACATTAAAGGGAAATGGTATTTTTCCATCAATTTCCCAGGTTACCTTAGTCTGATTAGGGCCAATAGAATCTACCGCTATGAAGGATTTGTTTGCTTCATCTGAATCATTGAAGTACAAGTCCATCTCGACCCTTTCTCCTTCTACTACTTTTGTGATCACTTGCTTGCCATCACCTACTTTTTTGCTCTTCCAGGTGTAAGTAAATCCAACTGTACCGTCTTCACCACTGTACTGCTGTTGGATATCTGGATCCTGACGGGACCAATTGTCATATTCTTTTTGCTTCTTGACTTGCTTGACATAATTGAATACCTCTTGCTTGTTCTTATTCACGAGGATGTGGCTACCTGCATGGAAGGTCTTTGGTAAGATAAGCGCTACCAATAGTGCTATACCAATGAGTATGCCTAGCCCAATAAGTATGGTTTTTAAAATTTTCATGATTTATATGTAATTATTTCACTAAGTCAAGTAGTTTGTGCATTGTATTTAGATTTCGTCCTGTTCCTTTGACTTTTAATTTTCTCTCGATAAATGGGTTAGATAGTTTGGATTTGGCCATTCCTTTAGGGAGATAGAAGTAGAGCACGTGACCTTGAATCCAATATTTCTCATCACCCAAATCGAGCTCATCGAATTGCCGAATAATTTCCTCATCCGGTCTCTGGTCCAATAGCGTGATATATACATTGTTGGACACTAAATCGACATCAAATGGATTATCTCTTATTATAAGCGACAGCTCGTCAGCTGTTAATACAAAAACTTCTATATCTAATTGCAAATGCTCTTTTATCAGTGCATAAATATGGGATTTTACAAATTGCTTATCCTGATCAGTTTGCAGTATAATATTACCACTCTGTATGTAGGTCTGGACATTATTATAATGTTTTTGAAGAAGGGCCTTTAATTCCGCCATCTTGATTATGTTCTTTCCAGACACATTTACAGCGCGAAGCAGTATTACATAAATTTGCATTAAGTCGAAGGATTAAGAATGTTATGAAGGGTCAGCGAATTTACATTTTTTTGTTTCCCTCGAAATGAACCATCCAAGCAATACCAAATTGGTCGATGAAGGAAGCAAAACGCTCTGCAAAAAAAGTTTCACCTAGTTCCATTTCCATATTTTGGGCATTTTCGGATAGACCATTATACAGTTCCTGTGCTTCTTCTATACTATCTACATCGAGCATGGTGTACATGGAAGTGCCGGAAACGGCTTTTTGTCCAAAGCTTTCTAAACAATCGGAACCCATGAGGTAGGTATGCGCATTGATCGCTAATCCTACATGCATGATCTTGTTCTTGTCCCCATCAGGAATTGAGGCATTTGGATCAGCGGGCATATCGCCAAATCGATACATCCCCGTAAACTCTTTTTTAAAAACCTTTTTATAAAAATTGAAAGCTTCTTCGCAATTTCCATTAAAATTTAAGTATGCGTGTATTTTGGCCATAATTTGAATGTGTTTAGTTTAATTGATTAAGGATAAGTATTTATTTCTATGCTCAAATATTCCCCATAGATTTACCACTAAAAATGCACCAGCAAAAAGAAGACCTTCGGGCGCATAATAAATATGTTGACACATCACCCCAATCATAATAGGGAAAAGTATAATTAATCCCAAAGGGCGGGTGCGAGGTATTATACTTAAGATACCACCAATTACTTCGACAATACCCACTAATGGTGAAAGCCAAGCAATCGTATCAAAGGCTTGATTGACTCTTGTTAATTCTTCGCTCAATTCGGGAGTGGGCAGATAATGAAATAATTTGTTCAAGCCCGAGTTAATAAACATAAGTCCAAATAGGAGGAAAACGATAAATTTGAAAATTTTCATACTTTATGGATTATATATTGGTGATCTCTTATAATTTAAAGGCCTAAAGTAGAATAAATTTAAAGTAAATTTCTTGGCATAGGAAAAGATTTTTCTACTAATTAATGGCTTTAATCTGAGCGAAGTAATCTAATAACCAAAAACCCATAGTAAATGGAGGGATTTAATCTGATGTACAAGAAATAAAAAGGTCTAGGAAAAACATTTTTAGCTTTCCATTGTAGGAAGGGTGGGAGGAATATATACTACAACCTGATAATTACGCGTCTTTTCGGGGATGTACTTCTTTCTTTTTTTGTTTTCTGAAAACCAAATACATTACCAGAGCGATAAATAAAATTCCGAACACGATAGATAAAAACATAACAATAATTTTTAAAATGTAACCAAGTAATTAGTAAACAGTCAGATGATTGCAATCGTTCGGATACCACAGCTCATTTTTCAATATTAAAAGTGGGTATATAGCTGTAATCGGAATAAATGCCTTACCTTTGTACTCGAAGCAAACTGGTTCTATCGCTGTCCTTCATCGGAGAGAGGAAAGTCCGGGCAACAAAGAGCGACACGCTTCCTAACGGGAAGGCTGCCTCCGGGTAGACAGAAAGTGCCACAGAAAATAGACCGCCCTATGCAAATAGGGTAAGGGTGAAAACGTGAGGTAAGAGCTCACGGCCTTGTATGGTGACATACATTGCGGTAAACCTCGTGTGTTGAAAAACCAAATAGGTTGCGAGAATTCAAGGGGCTGCTCGTCCTTTTCTCTTTGGAGAACTCGTAATGGGTAGGTTGATTGAGCCTGTGCGTGAGTGCAGGTCTAGATAAATGATAGAAATCCTTGCTAAAGGATACAGAATCCGGCTTATAAGGTTTGCTTCTTTTTGTTTTTCAACGCATATTTTCTTATTTTGTTTGCCGATAAATATACACAACACAGACTATGACGACAGTTTTAATAATAGACGACGAACGACCGATACGAAGTTCTCTTCGCGACATTTTAGAGTATGAAGATTATAAAGTATTGGATGCGGATAATGGTGCTGATGGACTTAATATTCTCAAAAAAGAGAAGATTGATCTTGTTCTTTGTGATATCAAAATGAACAAAATGGATGGTATGGAAGTGCTTAGCAGTGCTAAGGAATTCACAGACGTACCTTTTATAATGATCTCAGGGCATGGTACTATTGAAACTGCCGTAGAGGCTGCCCGTAAGGGTGCTTTTGATTTCTTAGAAAAACCTCTAGATTTAAATCGGCTGTTGATCACAGTCCGAAATGCTTTGGAAAAAGGAACTTTAGTAAAAGAGACTAAAGTACTGAAACGTAAAGTCTCCAAGACTAAGGAAATTCTAGGTACCTCCGAGGGAATATCACTTATCAAAGAAAGCATCGAAAAGGTGGCGCCTACAGACGCTAGAGTGCTGATCACAGGAGCCAACGGATCTGGAAAAGAATTGGTAGCACGATGGCTGCATGAGAAATCAAACCGATCTTCAGCACCACTTATTGAGGTAAACTGTGCTGCAATACCTTCAGAGTTGATCGAGTCAGAATTATTCGGTCACGAAAAAGGATCATTTACTTCGGCTGTCAAGCAGCGTATAGGTAAATTTGAACAGGCTAATGGTGGAACTCTCTTCTTGGATGAAATTGGAGACATGAGTCTGTCGGCACAAGCTAAAGTATTGCGTGCACTGCAAGAGAATAAAATAACTAGAGTCGGTGGGGAGAAGGAAATCAGCGTGGATGTACGCGTCATTGCCGCGACGAATAAAGATTTACTTAAGGAAATTGACGAGGGTAATTTCAGAATGGACTTGTACCACCGCCTGAGTGTTATATTGATCCATGTACCTTCTTTGGCTGAGCGAAAAGAA
The DNA here is from genome assembly GCA_048595255.1 of Sphingobacterium sp. Taxonomy (GTDB): domain Bacteria; phylum Bacteroidota; class Bacteroidia; order Sphingobacteriales; family Sphingobacteriaceae; genus Sphingobacterium. The sequence continues at coordinate 5,020 of JBMDWK010000004.1, forward strand.
GACATCCCGACATTGGCCACATCATTCTGTGAAGAAATCTGCGAAGAATATAATATTCCTACGAAAGAAATCACACGTGATGCGATGAAAGCTCTTCAGGCTTTGCCATGGACCGGAAATATCCGGGAATTAAGAAATATGGTGGAGCGTCTGATTATTCTCAGTGACAAAAAAATAATGGATAGTGATGTCAATATGTTTGCCAACCCGTCTGTTTCGACTCATAATTCCAAGGTAGTCGGTTCATCCATGATTGACTTGGATAGAATGGATACATACAGTGATTTCATAAGCTTCGCTGAAGAGAAATTCTTGCTGCACAAGCTTAATAAGAACAACCGCGATATCTACATGACATGTCAAAAAATTGGATTATCTGAAAGAGAGTTGAAAGAAAAACTTAGCAAATTTGGTCTATAAACTAAAAGAGGTTGTGAATTTAAATCACAACCTCTTTTTTTATTCATTAAACTTACGCTTTTGTCTTTTGAAAAGCATAATGATAACAATAAGAAGTAGGAGGGCTCCTATAATAATATAAGATGTGGAAGAACCTTCCTCTTCAGGCTTTTGAACTTGAGCCCAGCCCC
>JBMDWK010000005.1:0-74508 GCA_048595255.1 Sphingobacterium sp.
GGTTCGTAAGTCTGATTAATATCCTTATACGATGGAATCATACTTCCGAACTAACAGATATAATGTGCTCAATCGACAATATACGGGGTAATATAAAAAGGGATATGAAATCGTCATATCCCTTTTTATTTAGATTTTATACTAGTTTATTTCTATGCTTATGCTGTATAATCTTTCTTTTTAGGGAACATCAGTGATGCAATCACACTGATAGCTAATATACTCACAATCACAATAAGAGAGTGCGAAGTAGTGAATCCCCATTCTTTTAGATAACTGTGTAAAAGCATTTTTGCTCCAATAAATACTAATAAAAAAGCCAATCCAACTTTCAAATAGTGGAATTTGTCGATTATATTGACTAATAAAAAGAACATCGATCTTAAACCTAATACCGCGAAAATATTTGAGAAAAATACAATGTATGGATCTTTAGTTACGGAAAATATGGCTGGAATAGAGTCTACAGCAAAAATTAGATCTGTAAATTCAATCACCAATAATACCAAAAATAGTGGCGTTACGTATTTAACACCATTTTCTACTACGAAAAATTTACCGCTGTCTAGCTTGTGTGTGACTTTGAAATACTTCGAAGCAAACTTTACGACTGCATGATTTTGTGGATCCACTTCTTCCTCTTGGTTGCGGTTGAGGTACATCATGACCCCCGTATATATCAAGAATGCGCCAAAAACATATAGTATCCAACCGAACTTAGCAATCAATGCTGCACCAATAAAGATGAAGATACATCGCATTACAATAGCCCCAATAATACCCCATACCAATACTTTATGGTAGTATTTTTCTGGAATACCAAATGAGGTAAATAACAGTACCATTACAAAGATATTGTCAATAGATAAGGCATATTCAACGACATAACCAGTGAGATATTCCAATGTAAGCGCCTTATTGTAGGCCTGTATGCTGGCAGGCAAATCATTCTCGATTATTTTTACATCATGTAGATGTTTACTAATAATCTCACGCAGGTGTGCGAAATCATGTACATTATGAAGCTCATTTCCCCAATAATATAGGATTGCCCCAAATCCCAAAGCGAAAGACACCCATATTACGGACATAATCGCAGCCACCTTCAAGCTGACAGGTTTATCACTTTTGCTAAACAACCCTAAATCGATAGCAAGCATGAGGATTATAAAAATTATAAATCCTCCAAAAAACATTAGTTCGTGACTCATTTTATTTATTACGTTCTGTTGTAAATTTTACTAGTTCCTGAAGCCCATTTTTGTATTCATTGTCCGGGAATCCTTCCAGTATGTCAAATGCTTCTTTCTGATATTGTAGCATTTTGTTTGTCGCATATTCTAGACCACCGCTACTGCGTACAAATTCTATTACTTCGGATACCTTTTCAGGGTTTTCATTATGGTTTTTTACCAATTTGATGATATTCCTTTTTTGCGAACTTGTTGTTTCATTTAGGGCATATATCAGAGGCAAAGTCATTTTTTTCTCTTTGATATCATTGCCTACAGGTTTACCGACATCATCCAAGCCAAAGTCAAATAAATCATCTTTGATTTGAAAGGCTAGTCCTATTTTTTCGCCAAATAAACGCATCTTTTCAACGATTTCATCACTTGCCCCAGCTGAACATGCGCCTGAAGCACAACATGATGCAATCAATGAAGCGGTTTTTTTGCGAATAATTTCATAGTAGATTTCTTCTTTAATATCCAGTTTTCGCGCTTTTTCGATCTGCAATAACTCACCTTCACTCATCTGCTCTACGGCGTGCGATACAATCTTTAATAACTTGTGCTCATTGTTATTTACAGATAGCAACAATCCTTTTGCAAGCAGAAAATCGCCCACAAGGACAGCAACTTTGTTTTTCCAGAGCGCATTTACCGAGAATAACCCTCTACGCTCATTGGCATTGTCTACTACATCATCATGCACCAATGATGCCGTATGTAGCAATTCTACCAAAGAGGCACCGCGATATGTCGATTCATTAATAGATCCACAAAGACCTGCTGAGAAAAAAACAAACATAGGGCGCATTTGTTTACCCTTTTGCTTGTATAAATATTGAGTAATTATATCCAGTAATGGAACTGAACTTTGCATGGATTGCTTAAACTTTCTTTCGAAAGCAGCGATTTCTTTGGCTATGGGTTTTTGTATTTCTTTTAAACTTCGCATGAAAAATGGACGTACCAATAAGCATCAATTATAAGGAATAAATATAGTAAAAATACATCAGATAGCGTCTACCGATCTTTCCAGTTCAGCATACCATTCTGCCCCATACTCACGTATTAGAGGATCTTTTAGAAATTTATAAACAGGGACCTGCAGTTCTTTGCCAAAGGTACACGCGTCGTTGCAGATATGCCAACGGTCATAATGTAATACATCAAACTCGGGGTAGTGAGTCGTACGGATTGGGTAGAGATGACATGATATCGGCTTTTTCCAATCTACTTCACCTAGTTCGTAAGCTTTTTCAATCGCACACTTCGTAATGCCATTCTCCCAGGTCACGTAGGCACATTCTTTATGGCCATCTACACAGGTCGTAGTGAGGTCGCCATCTGCATCAATCACACTTGTGCCGTAGTTTTCTACAGCTTCTATTCCTTTTTCTGTCATCAAATGTTTGACCTTTGGATATATTTCTTCCAAAATAGCCTTTTCTGATTGTCTTAGCGGTGCACCTGCATCCCCTTCTACACAACAGATACCTTTACATTTTGTAAGATTACACACGAAATCATTAGTGATTAAATCTTCATGCACGAGCACATTGCCAACCTCGATCATTGCCGTATATTATTTTGAATAACTTACTTTTTTCCCTAAATCATATTTCAGTCCTTCGGCCTTAGTTAATTCCATCGTGACTGAACCAATTATGATATCCACTTGAGCTTTCACGGGGATACGATTCCCATCATTGGTGACCCAAAGATATAACTTACTATCCTTTTTAAAAATTCGTCCAGGCTTAATTTCTGGATTTAACTTAATACATTCCAATGTCCCGAGGGATGTTTTTATTCTTTCAGTGCCCACATAGGTCACTTTTAACTCAGCAACCTCGTCATTCAGGAAATAAGGGATCTTGAATGAATCGCCTGATTTGAGTGAGGCTAAATCTAAATTGCGGGAAAAGTAATACGCTGATACTAAATCAAATAGCTGTGAAGTAGGGCTCTTGAATGTGCCCTTAGCTCCCTTTACTGAATGATTTCTATGATCAAACGTCGCATATTCTTTGCGGGTATAATTATTCTCGCGGATATCTTCTGTATACAGATAAGGTTGGTAAGTCGTGCCGTCGATGTATGAATCGTATTTATTTTTTACGGTATAAAAAATCGAAAAACCGGACGAAGTTTGACCAAACGCACTTAAATGAAATACATTTTTATTGCTGAATTGTAGTTTAGACTTGTTGACTGACAATACCCCGTTAGCCGCAGACAAAATACCATACTTCAGGCGGTAAGATAATTTTTCACCTTCTTTGAATGTCGGTTCTTTGAGATAGGGTAGAGTCTGTGCCATGTTGGGAACAATCCCAATAAATAACAGGACTAAAGCGATATAAAATTTTTTCATATAAATATGACGTGTTGCAAAGTGAATAGTTTAACTTTTACGCTTAAATACGGGCACTGTGGAGCATGGCTCACCATACATAATGCTTTTGGCGAACTGCGAAAGTTTAGAGGTGAAGGTGACAAAAGCACTTTCAGGAATGTAAATGTCTCCACAGCCTTTGACTACGATGCGCTGATCTTGGTAAGCCGAATAGTCAATTGCGTGTATAGCCAGGGTGAACTGTTCACGTACTACATCTTCTTGCGTTCCAAATGTAACTGACTTGGCTACCATAGAAAATTTATTTGCCAATAGCATGTACGCCCATGTGGGTACTATGGCATCGGCAGAACATGTAATTCCAATATGTTTGTCTTGATATGTGGACCAATCGTGTTCTTTGATGAAATCACGAAAGTCTTTCTCTCTCAAAATAAGTCCATGAAAAAGATTGTCCTTGATATCATATATAATAATGTCTTCTTGATTGATCGCGTATTTGGCTAAATCAATGGTAATAAGACCGCTTTGCGCTACTTTGTTGACTATGTTTTCTTGAATTTCCATATTGTATTAAAACAAAAAAAGCCGAACAACTGGTGTTCGGCTATAAAAATAATTATAATATCTTAATAAAATCTAATACGATTGTCATCTATATCAGCGATATCCATTAAGGCTTTGAATACAGCACCCCATGTACGTTGTTGTTTTGCAGACAACATTTGTTTTTGTTGGGCTTTGCGCTCTGATTCTACCATTTCTTTTGGATTGACAAAGCTTGTAACTTGTACTGCATATACGCCTTGCGCGCCTTCGATAGATTTGGAAGGTTTGTTCAATGGTAATCCAAATACCGAACCAATAACCGAACTTTCGAATGCTACACCAGGGATTACTGGATTAGCAAGTACAATGTTCTCTACGTTGATCGCTTGTTTGCCTAGTTTTTGCGCTACCTGATCAATTGAAGAAGCACCATTGAGTGCATTATTCATTTTCTCTTTCAACATACGCGCTTTTACCATATTCTTCACACCCAATTCGATGTCAGACTTGATAGCATCTAATGGTTGAGGACCTTTTGGATTAACGCCTGTTACCTTAGCTACGATAAAATAATCGTTGGTCTCAAAAGCTGATTCAGCTACATCGCCAGCTTTCGCGTCGAATGCCCATCTTACTAATTCTCTTGGGATTTCAATACCATTCAATGTATTGTCCATTGGACGTAAGCTAGCTGCTTTTTCTGCATTCAAGTTGTTCTTCTTAGCTACCTCTGCAAAGTTTTTGCTGTCGATCTCAGAAAGAATATTGTTTGCCTTGCTGTAAGCTGCATCAGTCGTTTCTTTACCTGCAGTGATAGCTTTGTCTACAATAGCAAGTTTAACAATTTTGGAGTTACCGATATGTTTTTCAATATTCAATACGTGTACACCAAATTGTGATTCTACCACCACTACATCTCCTGGTTTACCATTGAAAGCAGCCTCTTCAAATGGACCTACCATTTGACCTCTTGTGAAGGTGCCTAGGTCACCACCGTTAACTTTGCTTGCTTGATCTTGGCTGAATTCAATCGCTAAGGTTTCGAATTTTTCTCCTTTGGCAATTAATCCTTTAATAGAATCTGCTTTTGCTTTCGCTTTTTCAATTCCACCTTCAGCTGCTGCATTCAATAAGATGTGTCTCGCTTTAACAGAATCGGCACTGAATTTCGTATCCAATACTTTTGCTATTTCGTAGTGTCCTTCCGATGCAAATGGTCCTACCGTAGTACCAGCTGGCACATTGAAAACTACTGAATCTAACGCCGGGCTTAGTTGACCTTTTTTGTAATAAGTCACTGGCGCTTTATTGTCGGAGTGAATAGCCACGAATGATGAATCATTTGTCGAAGCTATAAGTTCAGTTTTTGAAGCTTGAATTGCCGCTAATGTCGCTGCTGAATCTTGTTTCGTTGGTTTTGCATTGACCAAGATATATTCAATAGAACGCGTTTCTTCTTCGTTTTTGAATAAGTTTTTGTTTTTATCGTAATATTCTTTGTAGTCTGCATCTGTAAGTTTGATGTCTGCATCGTTTACAGAAGAATAGTCTAACAAGACATATTTGAAGTTAGCTAATTTGTTTTTAGCAGTGTACTCATCTTGCGCCTCTAACGCTGTAACATATACGGACGATCCAACAAGATTTGAGTATTTTTCAGCTAATCTTTGCGAACGCAATTGCTCCAACATGCTTTCCCACTGTTGAGCAAGTTGTGGATTAGATTTAGCTTCAGTGATTACTTGTGCTAAGTATGCTCTATCAAATTGTCCGGTTTGAGGATTAGTAAAGGCTTGAATGATTTGTTGCGCAGGATTAGGTCCTGAAATCAAATCGTTTAATTCTTTTTTACCAATAGTAATACCTAATTTTTCAATTTCTGCATTCAAGAGTTCTTGCGATACCAATTGGTTCCATACTTGTTGCACTGCAAAATTCTTGATCTGCGGAGTTTCGGCTCCACCCATTTGTTGTTGGTAGTTATTAGATGTTTGATCCACTAACGCATTGAAGTATTGATAGTCAATAGATGTACCATTGATATTACCTACTTCATTTTGTTTCTTTAACCAGAAAGGAGTTCCTGATTGAATAATGTCTCCTAATAAGAATGCAACAATTGCTAAACCGATAACGAAGATTACTAATCCCGCACGATTACGCAAATTACCCATTAATCCCATATTCCGTAATTTGTATTTATGTGTTCTTTAGTTATTTAATTGAGTTTCTTTTAAAACAAGGCGCAAGATACAATTTTTATAAAAAAAAAGCATATAAATAATATGCTAATTCAAAACATCTTTCTAAGTTTTTTGTTATACCAAGCTTTATTGACCAAAAGATGGTATCTGACTCTCGCTAGACGGTATGACAAAGCCCGTCATATTCTCGCCTTGAATATTTCTAAAATCCGTATCGGACTTGAATGAGGTGGCTTGCAGGCTTCCGCGCGCATCTTTGAAATCCATCGTGATAGGCACCGAATTGTAATAGATTTTTTGATTTTCATCGTAAAAAATCTCTTCGGATTTGATCACGGAGCCGTCCGCCATATTTATAACCACATTTTTCCGAAATTCAGTAATTCCTTCTTTCGCGCGTTGTAGACCATAGTCTGAACGTATGCGTTGGGTTTCTTTACCATCTGCATCGTAGAAGATAATCTGCAATCCTTTTTCGAATTCGTAATTGTTATTTCTTCCTGCGGTAGTGTCGTGGTAGATTTTCAATTCCGGCCCTGTGAGTTGCGCTTTGACGATGGCCGAGTCGCTATATATGATTTTGACATCTTTGTAGATGTCCACGGCCTCTTCTTGTTGGATATTTTCAATCGCATTGATATCCTTCATTTCATTTTCGCAGGCCGTAAATAGCAAAATCCCTATTATGCTATAGGCTAATAGGGATGCTAAATTATTAGTGATCAGTTTATTAATCATAACTTCTTCTTTGGAACCAAAGGTCATTGATGTTGAAGCCTATATTAATATTGATATATCTTTCTCGCACAAGATTGTTCTGTAATGTACCTTGTTGACCAATCTCTGCCGAAATATTAATGCGCGAAGAGGTACGTCCGAAATTCGTCTCGGGAAGAGGTAAGCCTAGACCTACCGTTACCGCCATATCATTGATACGCGTATTATTCGTATAGATGTGTCCTTGGTTGTATCTGAATCCTAATCTATAGTCAATGATGTCCAGATATTTGTTGGATGTAGCGTCAGGTTTGAACTGTCCACCGACTGCTACACCATAGTTTTTACCCAATGGCGGTTCGCCTGCACGAGTTTGGAAACCCGACCAATCTGCATATTTGAAGTCAGCACCTACCATCCAGTCATATCCTTGAGAGATCGTCACCCCGACATTATGCTTCATCGGTAGGTTGAGATGGCGCGTACCCGCAGCAAATTGTGGAAGAGAATCCAGTGCTACGTTTTCCAAATCAGGATCCAGCGAAGGTTGGCTTCTGGTAATTAGCTGTGAGGTTCTCTCTTTGACCGTATTATTCAATGCCCCAGAATATCCAATCGTCATGTTGTGCTTTCTGCTTAGTGCGAAAGAATATTGAGCCCCGTAATCTACATTAAGGCCTCTAATAAGTCTTGTCACTTGACTTTTGGCATTCAACGCGCTCATATCATAAGGAAAAGTAACCGTTTGATTGTCTTTTAGTTCGCCAAATAAAAAGCCTGCATTCGCTCCTATACTGAATCCTTTGAAAGGAGAGAAGCCATAGCCTACAAAAGCTTTATTCACACCGCCTTCACCAGTAATCGATTGACGTGTGGTAATATTCCCCATGGTGCGCATTTCCGAACTGTTGTATCCTAAATCCGAATAAGGCATTAATCCAAAGGCTATACCGTGATTGCGCGCTACCGAAAATCCAAAGCCGAAATGTGAAAACGCAAAGTCAGCCGTATTATCCTGAGCAGCACCTTTTGCCAATTGGGATATATTTCCATATAAACCAGCTTCGAGGACAGTACGGTTTAACCCTGAATAGCTAGCAGGGTTGGCAATATTTAGAATAGGCAATCCAGCTTGATACCTCACACCTGTGGATATTCCGCCCATTGATCGTGTCTGTGGTAATAAATCTTCACGTATCTGTCCTATTCCGAATTTGGAATAAGGCGAATGTGAAGTGGTCTCTTGAGCGTTAGCCATGGTAGCAGATAGTATTAACACTGCTCCAAACATTATTTTTATCGCTTTGTGGGCACTCAATATATTCGACTGTCTATACATACATTTTATAATATCCCCTAAGAAGGATTGTTCTTTTTATACTGTAGGTCAATAATAATATTAACTTTTATCCGATACAAAACTATTTATTTTTAAATGAATACCTTATTCTATTTTGTTAAAAAAGGTTAATCATTTGTCTATTAATATTTTAGGTAAACTGAAAATAAATAATTGTTCCAATAATAATGATATAAATACTTTCGTACAACCATTTTACCTTTGCATAGGCAAAATAATAGGCCAAATAAATGGCTAATGGTGGCGCACAAAGTAAAAAATGATTGATCGTAATCTGTGTATTCAGGTAAAATGATCCAATAATCAGTAGCAACATGTAAAATAGCAACTGAAAAGACTTACGTAAGTGTACAATACTGCGAAAATATTGGTCTTTCAGAACCAATAGGAATAACAGCAGCGCAACAAGAATCGGGATTACGACGAAGTAATCGTGATAGTCTACATGCAGACCCGTGGGTAAGGGATTCGCAAAGGGCTTGAATATTTCTAAAAACTCATCCCATCGGTCTCTCCAATAGTATATTACCCCCAATAAGAAGTATACCAAGCTAAAACCTAACACCGGCGTCACCCATTCTCTCCAGATGAAAGGGCGAAATATGATTAGGGCTATCCACAGCAAAAGGAGCATAACGATAAATGGAAAGTATATCAAGCTTCCCAATGCCACGATCATGCCCAGATCAAACATCAATATCTTTACATCTGCCTGTTTATATATATTGAAGAGCTTGTCTATCATCCATATCGTAATGAAATTGCATATCAATGTGGGCGATAGAACCAAGAAAGGCAAAAACACACTGACCAAACTCATAAACAGCAATGCTGTCAGAAAGGTCGGCTTCCCCAAAAAATTGAAGTGATTGATGATTCTGTTCAAAAAGAAAGCTTGGAGCAGCGTCAGAATTAAGGTAATCAAGACATTGGATTGGGGTTGTAAATCCGTTCCAAAGTTTATGTTGAAAAGATTATTAACAGCAGGCTCTAAGAAAAGCGGTGTAAGCTCTTCGGGTAAATGCACAAAAGCTCCTGAACACAAGAGGGTACCGATCAAGCATACCCAAAAGATATTTATAGGAGTGAATTTTCTGTGCTGATTAATAATCATAGTGCAAGATTGTGCAGAAGAAGTTTTAACGGTCTTCTAATTTCTTTACTCTTTTGTCAATCGTAAATAAGTAGATATACATCCCAATTACGATAGTCAATATAACACCTACTACTACCCATATTTTGCCAGAACTTCTTAAGGCTGTTGCCATCTCGACAGTATTATCTTGAGCAAATGCAGTACAAACAGCAATTAGTAGGAATGCTAATGCGAGGCTGATTTTTTTCATCATCAAGTAATTATTGAATTTTGTTTGATTTGTTTTCTAATAGACGTAGTCTGTAACGTATGGTACACACCCAGGCTCCTGTAAGTATCCAGCCCACTACAGCAGAATAAAAGACCGGACGCATATAATTATCCATGTCTAATTCGCCAAAAGTAGAATTGCCCCCGCTTCCAGGATGTAAAGAGTCGGTCAATTTAGGTAATATATAAAGCAATACGACCATAATTGGGAATGCAAAAATATTGTATACAGCAGATATTTTAGCACGTTTTTGTTCTTCATCTAGTGCATTACGAAGTACCAAATAAGCGAGATACATTAATGTTGCGATAGCCGAGCCATTCAATTTTGGATCATTGGGCCATGGTTCTCCCCAGGTGATATTGGCCCATTGCATACCTGTCAATAATCCAAAAAAACAGAATATAATACCCGTATTCACAGCTTCTACTGCCATTATATCGTGCTTGATATCGCCGCTATTGAGGTATTTGATACTATAAATTACAGAGATAAGGTATAAGATGAGCATCGCGAACCACATAGGCACATGAAAATAAACATTACGAATAGACTCATTGAGAATATGAAGCTCAGGGACAGGACCGATAAAACCCGCGACAACAGACGCACTAACCAGACAGGCCGCTAGGATTTTCCACCAATTTTTTCTCATATTTTATGCAAAAATTTAATCCCTCCAAAGGTAAGGAAATAACAATAAAGAAATAGTAACAGTAATAACATTAATTGCGAGTAAAACAGCAATTTCGCCCATACTTATTCCCCTATCTAAACCTTGTAGCGCATTGTTCGATAGCTTAATAAGCACGATCAATAAAGGTATGATTACGGGAAATGCCAATATGGCCATTATCGTGCTATTATTACCTGTCTTGGAGCTGATGCCAGATACCATAGTGAATACGGTCGCAAAGCTGATACTACCTAGCAGCACCGCCACGAAGTATAATAATAAATCGCCAACTGGATTTTTGAAAATTACGGAATAGGTAAAATAAGCTATTGTTGATAAGAATACCATCAGTATGGTATTGTAGATGATTTTGGAGAGTATAATAGCCTTTGGACCTGTAATGGAGTAGTAATATAATTGTCTGTATTGGCTCTCCTGTACAAATGAACGGCTGATTGCATTAATGGATGCGAAGAGAAGAATAATCCAAAATAGGGCATTCCACATTAATGTATCATCTACAGTTTTGAATGCTTGATAACAAACAAAAACTGTAGATACTACATATAGAAACATGCTATTGATAGCATGTTTGGACCGCCACTCTAAGATCAGATCTTTAAGGACTAAAGTCTTGACTTCTCTCAAAAGATTCATGTCCGACAAAGATACACATTTTTTGAGAGAAGCTAATTAGCTAAGCGGCTATCTAAGATTTTGAAATATCTGACTTTGCTTGATCGATAATGTCTTCCGCTTTATTGCCTACACCTTGCGCTGCATCAGATGCTTTATCCGCCCAAGTAGACGCTTTGTCCGACGTTCTGTCTAAGATGTTTTTTCCGGCATCTTTTGCTTTCGAAGTTAGTTTTTCTAATTCTTCTTTTGCTCTTTCGGCAAATTTGGAAGCCTTTTTAGATTCTTTTTTTGAAAGATCCTTAATTGATTTTGTTAAGTCTTTTATACCGCAATTCGCTCTATCTAAAGTTTTTTTGCCATCTTCTGTTGCCAACAAATAATAAGCAGCTGTACCTACAGCAAGACCTAATAATGCAAATGCTACTAATCCGTTTTTATTTTTCATAATATTGAAATTTTTATTGTATATATAAATGACTACTTAATTAGTGTTTTTATAAAACAAGTATCATTCCAAAAAGTTTTGAGAAAATCGGATTAACTTTTATTTAACTTTCTATGACACGCTTTGCGGTCTGTAAGCTGTACAAGTGGTGATAAAGTCCTGATCCTTTAGCCAATAATTCATCATGATTGCCAAATTCGGCTACCTTTCCACTTTCTACTACGACGATATTGTCAGCATCTTTGATAGTCGAAAGTCGATGCGCAATGATAATAGAGGTTCTATTCTTCATCAGTTCTTCCAACGCTTCTTGTACGAGACGTTCGGATTCCGAATCAAGAGCCGAGGTGGCTTCATCCAAGATGAGTATAGCAGGGTCCTTAAGCAATGCGCGCGCTATCGCAATGCGCTGGCGTTGGCCGCCCGAAAGTTTTACCCCTCGTTCGCCTACGACCGTATCATAGCCTTCCGGAAAGCCCATAATAAATTCATGCGCATTCGCACGTCGTGCCGCTTCAATAATCGCATCTGGATCAGCGCTCAATCTACCGTAATTGATATTTTCGCGAATGGTTCCTCCGAATAGCAACACATCCTGCGGTACGATAGCGACTTGATTACGGATGTCTGTCAACGGATATTTGGAAGATTCCACATCATCGTAATAGATGTGTCCGCTCGTGGGTTTGTAAAATTGAAGTATGAGCGAAGCGATGGTAGATTTACCAGCTCCACTTGGGCCTACGATGGCAATTTTTTCACCGGCACGGGCCGTAAAAGATATGTTTTTGAGAATATCAATATCCGGTCTGGTCGGATAAGCAAATCGTACATCCGCAAAAGTGAGTTTTCCGGTTATAGGTTTTGTGATATCTTTATTCGTTGCGTCGACTTTTATATCTTCCGTGCTTTCGTTCAAAATCTCAATCACTCTTTCGCTTGCCCCCAGCGCACGTTGGATATTCGCATACAATTCGGGAAAGCTTCCCATAGATCCTGCTACAAACATGGAGTACAAGATGTAGGTAGTCAGATCCCCGACCGTGATCTCGCCAGTGGCGACTAATGAAGCACCATACCAGATGACAGCGATCACGGCGCCGAATATGCAGAATATGATAAAAGAGGCGAACAGTCCGCGAAATGTAGCTCCTTTGATGGCTAATTTCACTACATTATCTAGTTTTTTGCCATATCGCTGTGCCTCGTAGTATTCATTGACAAAAGCTTTGACATTGGTGATGCCCAACAAGGTTTCTTGCACGATACTGTTGGAATCAGCCAATTGATCTTGCGTCTGTCGAGATAGATTACGTATAAATCTTCCGAAAAATATGGCAGCAATAACTAAAAGTGGTAAAATGCTTAGATTCATTAAAGCAAGTTTGGGCGATACCCATACCAGAAGGAGTACTCCAATGGACAAACTCAAGGTTTGTCTGATAATTTCGGCAAGCGTAGTCGTTAAGGTGTCTTGAATCTGCGATAGATCGGCGGATAGGCGACTGTTCAGCTCTCCGACTCTTCGATTGGCAAAAAAATCAACAGGAAGCGTGATTAGTTTCAGGTATGAATCTCTTCGTAGATTGGCGAGTGCTTTTTCGGCTATTTCTACAAATAATCGAATGCGGAAAAAAGACATAACGGATTGGAAAAATAAGATGCTCAACGACAGAATACCGATGTAATACACGCTGGGATTCAGCCAGGTATAGGTCTGCTTGCCTTGTGCGGCATCGATCATAGCACCCAATAATGCCGGAAAAGTAAGCATGGTCAAGCTCGACAATACCAAAAATACCATTCCTATTGCAAACTTGATTTTATAGGGCTTTAAGTAAGTGAAAATCTCTAAAGCTTTTTTTACCAGTTCTTTGTTAATCTTTGGTTTGGGCAACTCTTCGCCATGCGCATCGCTACTATTCAGTCTTGGTCTAGCCATTTCTAATCTACTTTATGCCTATTATTAGAGCACAAATGTACATATATTCACTATGTGGGGCATCAGACTTTCGTCACATTTTTTTGTTTTAATTGCCAGTAAAGATAGATTGTCGCAATGAGTAGTGCTAACGTGACGAGCACGAACATGTATATGTAAGTGCTGTCTTGACTATCTTCCTGCTCGAGGGTGTTTATTTTTTGTTGTAAGGCCTCGTTGTGTGCCTGCAATTTGGAGATTGTCTTCATGTAGGCAGTGATTTGATTGTCATAGCTTGCTGCTAATTGTTCAAAACGCTCTTTTTCGCTGTCTTTGAGCTCAAGTAACCTGCGCGTTTCGACAAAAATATTATTGTCTGTAAGGACTATCTGTTTGAGGATATCAATAGACTTTTGCATGTCATTCTTCGATTTGAAAAGTCCAAAAATCCCCGTCTTTTGCTGTAATGAGGTGTCATATTCGCCAAATTTCCTATTCCGCTCATTGAGTAATTGATTGACGCGTTGGCGTTGGTCTTCAAAAGAGGAGGTTGTATCTAGCGGAGATTGAGCAAGTAGAGTAGGGGAATTGACTAAATAGATTACTGAAATAAAAAAAATGAGAAAGAAGTTTTTCATGTATGTGATTATTATCTTTGAGAATAGACCCAAGAACAGTATTAAAGTTTAAAATAAGTCTGTTGTAGCAAATGTCTACTCCTTTACGTTCTATTTTAATACTAAACTACCAAATTATGAATTTAACAAAAACTTTTTTATTCCTAGGAGTAGTTATATCCTGCTTATTCGGTTGTGATAAGGTGGATAACACCTCTTATTACAAGTACAAATTGCCCATTCTGGAGAAAATGGAAAATATCAGACTACAAGCTGTGACTCCCATTGCTCCCCAACCTGTCCACGCTACAGGCAAAATATACATTTATAAAGATTATTTGTTTATTAATGAGCCAACAAAGGGGATTCATATTTTTAATAATGCAAACCCTTCGAAGCCTATTCCAATCTCCTTTCTTCCGATCTCGGGGAATGTGGATATGGCAGTGAAAGATAATGTCCTGTATGCGGATAATCATGTGGATCTATTAGTTTATGATTTGACCAATCCTGCATCACCCAGTTTACTGAAACGTGTCGAAGAAGTATTCAAACAAAATTATGTATTCGATTGGCAGGGTACTTCAAAATTGAATGTCATCGTGGGCTATAAGGATACAACTGTGGTTGCAACATCTAGGTGGCCCATTAATTATGACGGAAGCTTCTCTAACGGAGGACCTAACACTTCGGCAGGGGGAAGTTATGGTCAAGGAGGCTCTATGGCCCGTTTTACACTGGCTAACGGTCATTTGTATACTGTTGATTGGTCTTCCCTAAATTTGTTTGATGTGTCGGATACGAAAAACCCTGCTTTCCGCAAAAATATTCCTTTGGGTGGGGGTATCGAAACTATTTTTCCGTATAAAAACAATTTATTCATCGGGACCAATACGGGAATGATTATTTATAGTATTGAGGATGCTGCAGCTCCCGTCAAACTATCTACTTATTCGCACGTTCGGGCTTGTGACCCTGTTGTCGTTAATGACGATTATGCTTTTGTGACGTTGCGTACCGGTAATCTATGTCCTGGTCAAGTGAACGTTTTGGAAGTAGTCGATATAAAGGATTTAACCAATCCAGTTCGTGTAAAGGCTTTTACTATGGAGAATCCACATGGACTAGGGCTTGCTGACGATATGCTTTATATCTGTGAAGGTAAATTTGGATTTAAAAGCTTTGACGCTTCGGATATTTTGAAAATAGGAGATAGACAAATAGAACATTTCAAATCATTAAATAGTACAGATGTCATACCTGGACCAAAATCATTGATAGTAGTCGGAGAGGGAGGGGTTTGTCAATATGATTATTCCGACAAAAAGAAAATCAAATTATTAAGTTGTATTGCCGTAACTCCGATTGACTAATACTATGAGAAAATTTTTTAGCGTTTTGCTGGCTGTAGGCATGCATGTAGCAGCCTATAGTCAACAGGCAAAGATGTCAACGCATATTGAAAGCGGCATACTTTCTTATGCAAGCCTATCAGAAAAGATAGGTTACTCTATCAAGGGTGTAGGGACTTGGCCGCTAAATCCTACCGTATCCATGGGTGTGGGCCTAGGGTATGAAAAGTATTTCTTAAAGGATCAAGATGTGACCTCCCTGCAAGGAATACCACTATTTGCGCAAGGAAAATATATTTTGACGCCAGACAGAGGCAAATCCCTGTATTCGGCCTTGGATGCGGGGTATAGTTTTAATTTGGATAAAACCGAAGATAACGAAAAAATCAAAGGTGGTATTTTACTAGCTCCGCAGGTAGGATACCTATGGAAATTAGGCAATCAGCGAGATTATTTTACTATTGCGCTAGGTTATAAATATCAGCGGTACAAGAAAGAAATTTCACCTTGGAGTGGCGGGGAGTACGGGCAATTTACTAATATAATATACGACCTGCATCGTTTATCCCTTATGGTAGGGATTAGCTTTTAAAAAAAATTATCCTGTAAATTCGATCATTATGGTTTCGTCTGGATACAGACCCAAAAGGGTACTTGCGTGCCCTTTGTTGATTGCGATTTCGAGGTAATTAGAAATACCAAAGAGACATAATTTCTCGCCTTCGGGCACCTCATTGTAATGCCAACTCATCTTGTTGATGTTTTCGTTACGTTTGAAGTGTAAGGTAAAGTTTCTGCCTTTTTGGACCTGGTTGAATAGATCTTTGCTAATGTTGCTAATGACATTGCCAAAAGAATCAATATAAGATACATGCCCCTTGATGATATTGCCTTCGATGATAGGGAGCAAAGTTACTTTTTGTAGCGGGCTATCTATAGCTGAGCCTAATTCGGCTATATTATTGCCGGACGCAATATGGCAGGCGGCTTTGACCAATATATCAGCTAGCGGAAAATGAAGAAAACGCAAGTCTTGCATAAGTTCGATTTCGTACAATTCTTCGGCTTTATCTTCCCCTAGTAGTATACTGAAGATGCCATTGTCCGCCCCGACAAAGTAATGCCCATTATACTTCATCGCGATGTAGCGACTGCCCTCTTGAAATACAGTGTCTATCCCGATAAGATGCACTGTGTTTTTGGGGAAATAATGATAGGCATTTTGCAAGACAAAAGCTGCATTTTGAATATTGTATGAGGATATTTCGTGCGTGATATCAATCAACTTCACGTCGGGCAGCAATGATATAATGCTCCCTTTAAGTGCCGCCTGATAAAAATCGCGATACCCCAGATCAGTTGTTAATGTAATTACACTCATTTCTACTAGTTAGTGCGTTATAAATACGCTACTTATCTCCTTGCTACTTATTCAAATAAACTACAAAGGTATAAAAAGTACCTATGTAAAACCTGTAAATGTGCTCAAAATAATGAATATTTTTTAGAATTGGTGAGAGTCAGAATATTAGTTTGTATTTTTGTTAGAGAAGATAAAAATCATAGGATGAACGCATAGGAATATCAATTGTCCTTACTGTGAAAACAATACACTAAAAAGCGAAAAATTTGAGCGAATTAATAATCAATTTAGAAGGTGTCAATTTAGTTTCGTTGTGGGGAGCCCAAAATGAAAATTTTGAGTTTATAAAAGATAGATTTCCCAAAATAAAACTAATTGCGCGCGGCACGGAGCTTAAAGTGTTAGGCGAAGAAGCGGAGCAAAAGATGTTTGAGTCCATTTTCTCCAATATTTTAGATCATGTGACCAAGTACCACAATTTAGAAATGATGCAATTGGAGGAGTTGCTGGGTATACCAGCCACAGTCACTTCTGCAACAGACAAAGATAAAACCGACAACAATCCCGCGGCCCTTAAGGGGGAGCCTATTGTCTATGGACCGAATGGTATAATAGTGCGTGCACGCACCCCGAATCAGCGCAAAATGGTTGATAGCATCAATAAAAATGATATTTTATTTGCTATCGGTCCTGCTGGTACCGGGAAAACTTATACTGCTGTCGCGTTGGCTGTTCGCGCCTTACGCAACAAAGAGATAAAAAGGATTATTCTGACTCGACCAGCCGTTGAGGCAGGTGAAAATCTAGGGTTTCTGCCAGGGGATCTGAAGGAGAAAGTCGATCCGTATTTAAGACCTTTGTACGATGCGTTGGATGACATGATTCCTGCCGAAAAATTGAAGGGCTATTTGGAGAATAGAACGATAGAAGTTGCACCGTTGGCCTTCATGCGGGGTCGTACGTTGGACAACTGTTTTGTCATATTGGATGAAGCTCAAAATGCTACCGATATGCAGCTCAAGATGTTTTTGACACGTATGGGACCTACAGCCAAATTTATTGTAACCGGAGATTTGACGCAGATAGACTTACCTAAAAAGAACCAATCGGGATTGGCTACGGCCATTAAAATTCTCGACGGCATCAAGGGTATCGACATCGTGTACTTGACCGGAAGTGACGTCGTGCGACACAAGCTGGTGAAACGTATTCTAGAGGCTTACGGAGATCTGAACAATTAATAATACTTTAAACTTATAACATATAGCTGGCATCTTGAGGTGCCTATTTTGAACATACAATGAGTGCGATAAAAGAAACTAATTTCAACTTTGACAAACAGACTGCTTTTTACAGAGGCAAGGTAAGGGATGTGTACACGATAGACAATACGTATTTGGTGATGGTGGCGTCAGATCGTATTTCAGCCTTCGATGTAGTATTGCCGGAACCAATTCCCTACAAAGGGCAGGTTTTGAATCAAATCGCTGCAAAATTTTTGAAAGCTACCGAGGATATCATTCCCAATTGGGTGATTACGGTTCCAGATCCATCGGTTTCGATCGGTCATATGTGTGAGCCTTTTAAAGTTGAAATGGTAATTCGTGGCTATATGTCCGGCCATGCTTGGAGAACTTACCGTGATGGAGGTCGTGAGCTATGCGGTGTAACGATGCCAGAGGGAATGAAGGAAAATGATAAGTTTCCGGAACCTATTATTACCCCTACTACCAAAGCTGCTGTGGGACATGATGAAGATATTTCTAAAGAAGATATAATATCTAAAGGTATTGTAAATCAGGAAGATTACGAAAAATTAGAGCAATACGCACGCGCTTTGTTTGAAAGAGGTACGGAAATTGCTAAAGATAGAGGACTGATATTAGTCGATACGAAATATGAGTTTGGGAAGAAGGATGGAAAGATCTATTTAATGGATGAAATCCATACCCCAGATTCATCGCGTTACTTCTATTTAGAAGGCTATGAAGAAAGACAAGCCAAGGGAGAGCCACAAAAGCAGCTATCTAAAGAATTTGTACGTCAATGGTTGATTGAAAATAATTTTCAAGGGAAAGATGGACAACAAGTGCCAGAGATGACCAAAGAAATCATTGACTCTATTTCTGAAAGATACATTGAATTGTATGAGCATATTACCGGTGAGAAATTCCAATATCCAGCTGAAGGTGAAGTTCTAGCGCGCGTCGAGAATAATGTCAAACAAGCATTACTGGGACTATAAAACAAACAAACATCTAGATATGAGATACACGATTGATAAGCATGAGCGATACGTTGTTATTGAGCCGCTTAGGGAGATAATAGATGGCGTAGCCGCTAATTATTTGAAGGGAGAATTTATGTTGCGCAATACTGCAGGGCAACGAAATATCGTGTTGGACCTCAACATGGTTAAGGAAATTACCGAAGAGGGGGTTCGTATGGGTTTGCTGGCACACCGATTATGTTCAGCTCTTGGTGGTGATTTTATCCTTATCAATGTGCATCCTCAAGTATTTCAGACTTTACAAATTCTGCATTTGGATCAGCATTTTACCATATTGAAGAATTTGATTGATGCTGAAGATATGATCTTTGGGAATGAGCTACAGCGCGATTTAATTGGAGGATAGTGTTTTATGAAATTTGAGGTTTTGATTCTGGGCAATAGTTCGGCCACCCCTATATTTGAACGCCATCCTACTGCCCAAATAATAAATTTCAATGAGCAAATATTCTTAGTCGACTGTGGCGAAGGTACGCAAATGCAGTTGAGTCGCTTTGGAATCAAAAGCAACAAAATATCACATATATTTATCAGTCATTTGCATGGGGATCACTATTTAGGCCTTGTAGGCTTATTGTCATCAATGAACCTGCACGGAAGGTATAGTGATCTTCATTTATATGGTCCAGCACCACTTATCGAAATTATTAACCTCCAACTGAAATATTCGGAGACCACACTTCAGTACAACTTAATATTTCATCCGACAAACTCTGAAGCGGAGGAATTGATATTTGAAAATAACAGCATTCGTGTCACTGCTTTCCCCCTAAAACATCGGGTTCCGACGACGGGATTTCGTTTTGACGAGATTCAACGTCCACGAGCGCTTATTCGAGAGCGAATAGAGCACCTCAATATGCCTACGGTTTTCTTTTCCCGATTGAAGCAGGGAATGGATTGCGTGGATTTGGATGGTACGGTCTACAAAGCAGAGGAGTTGACTAGACCTGCTCCGGTACCCCGCAGTTACGCTTACTGCTCGGATACGCGCGCATTTGATGCGTATGTGTCTAGTATTCAAGGTGTGGACTTGTTGTATCACGAAAGCACTTTCATGCACGATATGATTGGTCGCGCTATAGACACCTTGCACAGCACCTCCCTAGAAGCTGCACAAGTTGCTAAACAAGTGCGAGCGAAACGCTTACTACTCGGTCACTACTCCGCGAGATACCGTGAGCTTACCCCATTACTTGAAGAAGCCCAATTAGAATTTGTCAACGTAGAGTTGAGTTTAGAAGGAAAATGGTATAAAGTTTAGCGTTTTTGTGGAATTTTGTACATCTTTACGCCTAAATTTTAACAGGCTCTTATTATGTCTTTTAACTTAGATAATCTTTTGCGGGATAATATTAAAAAATTAGTCCCCTATTCTTCTGCTCGTGATGAGTTCAAAGGAGAAGCGTCGGTATTGTTGGATGCGAATGAAAATTCATTTGGTTCTCCACTACCACATCATTACAACCGCTATCCTGATCCATTGCAGCATCAAGTTAAAGACAAACTTTCCTCCATTAAAGGTGTTCCTGCCGACAATATTTTCTTAGGTAACGGTAGTGACGAAGCTATTGATATATTGTATAGAGCGTTTTGTAAGCCTGGTGTAGACAATGTGATTTTGGTACCGCCGACATATGGTATGTACGAAGTATCCGCAAATATCAATGACGTGGAAATTCGTAAAGTAACCTTAACTCCGGATTTTCAATTGAATCTGGAAGGCATTGCTGCAGCAATCGATGCACACACGAAGTTGATTTTTATCTGTTCACCAAATAATCCAACAGGTAATAGTATTCGTCGTCAAGATATCGAAACTGTTTTGACAAATTTTGACGGTATTGTGGTGATTGACGAAGCCTATATCAATTTCTCTAAACAACGTTCGTTCACACAGGAATTAAATGAATTTCCAAATTTGGTGATTTTGCAAACGCTATCTAAAGCATGGGGCTTGGCTGCGCTACGTCTCGGAATGGCTTTCGCAAGTAAAGATATTATTAGCATCTTTAACAAAATCAAACCGCCTTATAATATCAATCAAGCCACCCAAGATCTTGTGTTAGAAGCACTAGGCAATATAGAACAAGTGAATAATTGGATTAAGGAAACGGTGGAAGAGCGTGATAAGTTGGTGAGAGCTTTGTCAGGTATTGCACCAATTCATCATATCACACCGTCGGACGCCAACTTCATTCTGGTGAAATTGGTAGAACCACGCGAACTGTATAATTTCTTGGTCAACCAAGGCATTATTGTTCGTGATCGATCAAAAGTAGAACTTTGTGCAGGATGCTTGCGCATAACTGTGGGCACAGCACAAGAAAACATCAAGTTAATAGAGGCTATTAAGCAATTTTATATATAAAAACATGGCAGATTTGATTAAAAGAGTACTATTTATTGACCGTGACGGAACTTTAATCATAGAGCCGGAAGATCAACAGATAGATTCTTTTGCAAAATTGAAATTTTATCCAGGTGCCTTGCAGTATCTTCCGCGTATTGCAAGGGAATTGGATTTTGAGTTGGTGTTAGTTTCTAACCAAGATGGATTGGGTACAGACTCACATCCCGAAGCTAATTTTTGGCCAGTACACAATTTTATTGTTGAAACATTAGCAGGCGAAGGTGTAACTTTTGCCAAAGAACATATAGATCGCACTTTTCCGCATGAAAATGCAGATACCCGTAAGCCGGGCATTGGGATGTTGGGTGAATACTTCGATACCACAAAATATAACCTGAGAGAATCTTTTGTGATCGGAGATCGTGTTAATGATGTAAAGTTGGCGCAAAATTTGGGCGCTAAAGCTATATGGCTGCGCAACAATGATGAATTAGGCAAAGCTGAAGGCGTAGAATTTGCGGAGGATGCAGTAGCGTTGGAAACATCGGATTGGAAAGTCATATATGAGTTTTTGAAATTAGGTACGCGCACAGGCGAACATCACCGCAAGACGAATGAGACGGATATATACATCAAGTTGAATTTGGATGGTTCGGGTAGAGCGGATATCGAAACGGGATTACCATTCTTTGACCACATGTTGGATCAGATAGCACGTCATGGTGCGATAGATTTGACCGTCAAAGCTAAGGGAGACCTGCACATCGATGAGCACCATACGATCGAAGATACAGGTATTGCTTTGGGCGAAATCTTTTTGAAAGTCTTAGGTGATAAGCGTGGGATTGAGCGTTATTCCTATACATTGCCGATGGATGATTGCTTAGCGCAAGTAGCATTGGATTTTGGTGGTCGCAATTGGATTGTGTGGGATGCTGAATTCAAGCGTGAGAAAATAGGAGATATGCCGACAGAAATGTTTTTCCATTTCTTCAAATCATTCTCCGATGCATCGAAGTCAAATTTGAATATAAAAGCCGAAGGAGATAACGAGCATCACAAGATCGAAGCTATTTTTAAAGCTTTTGCCAAGTCAATAAAAAAAGCGGTACGTCGCGATGCAGATAATATGCAATTACCTAGCACAAAGGGTGTATTGTAGAAAGGAAATTGAAGTAGGACAATAAGTTGTGCAAGAATCTCTTGCACGAAACGGACTACTCACTACTAGACAAATATGATTGGAATAGTAAATTACGGAGCGGGGAATATTTTTTCATTGACAGCAGCTTTGGATAGAATTCAAGTGGCGCACGGAATGATAAATACCAAAGAGGACTTCGAACGATATAGCCACATAATTATCCCGGGTGTAGGGCATGCAGGTGCCGCGATGGCTAAATTGCGCGATACAGGTCTAGTAGATACGATTCTAGGTTTAGAAAAACCTGTGTTGGGTATCTGTGTAGGGATGCAGCTGATGACTTCCTTTTCGGAAGAAGGGCATGCAGTTATGTTGGGGTTATTTCCGTCGAAGACGTTACATTTTGATAAACGAATAGCGTCTAAAGTTCCACATATGGGCTGGAATAGTGTTCGTATCGAAAATAATAGTCCACTTTTTACGGATATTCCCGATAATAGTTACTTTTACTTTGTTCATTCCTACTTTATCGAACGGGATGAGGCTACTGTGGCGGCGACCTGTTCATATGATGTAGATTTTGCGGCAGCATTCCAAAAGGCTAATTTTTACGGTGTACAATTTCACCCCGAAAAATCAGGTCGAGCAGGAGAACAATTGTTACTAAATTTTTCAAGATTTTAATTTAAAACAGAATATTTACTATGTATATCATTCCAGCGATTGATGTTTTAGACAAGAAGGTAGTACGTCTTAGAGAAGGTAATTATCAAGATGTGACGACTTACGATATTTCTTTGGACGAGCAGATCAAAAAATACTATGCGAATGGTACTGAACTTGTTCATATCATTGATCTAAACGGTGCTAAAGGCGATTTTTCTAATCAAGAATACCTTTTTGATATTATCCGTAAGACGGATATGAAAGTGCAATACGGTGGCGGTGTACGCAGTATTGATAAAGTAAAAGAATTGGTGGATGCGGGTATTTACCGTGTCATTGTAGGTACTCAAGCCATCACTAATCCTACTTTTTTGGAAGAACTAGCGACTTTAAATCAAGGTCCTGTGAAGTATGCGGATCATATTGTGATAGCGATCGACGTATTGGATGAGGTCATCAAATATTCGGGGTGGCTTGAAAGTTCACCAATCAAATTGATCGAATACATCGACAAATGTTTGGCTTTGGGATTCTTCCGTTTCTTGTGTACTGATATTTCCAAAGATGGAAAATTGGGTGGCGCAGGAGTAGAGTTGTACAAAAAACTATTGGATCACTCACCTATAATAAAACTGATTGGTTCTGGTGGTATTTCGTCGATGAAAGATATCGAAGAGCTAAACGCGCTAGGTCGTATCGAATCGGTAGTCGTGGGTAAGGCAATTTATGAGAATAAAATTTCAATCGAAGATATCAAAGATTGGAATCTGAAAGCATTAATAAAATTCTAAGATGCTAGCAAAACGTATCATTCCCTGCTTGGATGTCAAGAATGGTCGCACCGTAAAGGGTGTTAACTTCGTGGACCTCCGTGATGCAGGTGATCCGGTCGAATTGGCGTGGCAATATTCCCAACAAGGGGCTGATGAATTGGTGTTTTTGGATATTACGGCGACGCACGAAAAGCGCAAGACTACGATTGATTTGGTGCAAGCGGTGGCGCGTCAAGTCAATATTCCATTTACTATCGGTGGCGGCATCAATGAGATGCGTGACGCTGAAATCCTCTTAAATAGTGGTGCGGACAAAATTTCTATCAATTCGGCTGCGGTGAGAAATCCCCAATTGATCGATGATCTGGCAAAAGCTTTCGGGACGCAGTTTGTGGTCGTTGCGGTGGATACGCGTTTTGTAGAGGGCAAGAATTACGTGCATCTCCGCGGTGGACGAGATAAAACGGCTATCGAAACTGAAAACTGGATCAAAGAAGCTGAAAGTCGTGGTGCAGGCGAAATCTTATTGACTTCGATGGACCATGATGGTACGAAGAATGGATTTGACAATGGGCTATTGAAGAAAATCAATGATACAATCAATATCCCTTTGATTGCTTCTGGTGGTGCAGGAAATCAACAACATTTTGTGGATACTTTCCAGCAAGCCAATGTAGATGCTGCGTTGGCGGCTTCGGTATTTCATTACGGTGAAATATTGATTCCGGATTTAAAAGAAACATTGCGTCAAAACGGTATTGTCGTTAGATAATATTCGTCATTTCGCAGCAAGTAAAACGGAATGAGAAATATCTTTGTTTAGATTTCTCCCTTTGGGTCGAAATGGAGAGATTGCTTCGCGCTCGCAAATACGTGCTAAATAACGTCATTTCGAATGAAACGAAGAGTAGTGAGAAATCTAATAGCAGATTTCTCCTTATGTCGAAATGACGATGAGAATATAAACTCCTTTTGTGAAAAAGGGAAAACAAAACAATAAAACTATGATAGATTTTGAAAAAGGAAATGGACTTGTTCCAGTCATTATCCAAGATTTTCAAACATTAGAGGTGTTGATGTTAGGCTATATGAATGAAGAGGCTTGGCAAAAAACACAAACAGAAAAAAAAGTAACATTTTTCTCTCGCACGAAGAATAGATTGTGGACAAAAGGTGAGGAGAGTGGTAACTTTTTACATGTGAAAAGCTATCATATCGATTGTGACCAAGATACTATCTTAATCAAAGCTGAACCGGTAGGGCCTACTTGTCATACAGGATCTCGTAGCTGTTTCAATACCGAATTTAACCAAAACTTTTTGTTAGAACTGGAGCGTATTGTCAATCATCGTTTTGAATTTCCTTCGGAAGAGTCTTATGTGAATCGTCTGCGCAAGAGAGGATTAAACAAGATCGCACAAAAAGTAGGTGAAGAAGGTGTCGAGACTGTAATTGCGGCGTTGGCGGAGACAGAGACAGATTTGATCAATGAAGCTTCAGATCTAATCTTCCACTTGATCGTTTTATTACGTGAGAAAGGATTGTCTTTAGAAACTATTGCTAAAAATTTAGAAAGTAGACATCAGTAATTAATTGATAAATAATAAAAAGTAAGCCCCATGAATCAATTTTCATGGGGCTTACTTTTTATTGCATGTGTTCAGATGAACTCATTTTCTTTTTGCGCCTGGACATAAAGAATGTCATGAAAACACCAAATAATACGGACTTAATTACGGCCTCTATTAGATAAGGCCTTGTTATTATTTTATCTATAGTTATCTCTTTATAGAATATGAAATCAATTATAGTGCTGAATATTGCGAAAGAAATGGTGTAAATTAATATTGATATAATTGTTTTTTTCATATTCTAATATAAGTATATTTTCTGCTAAATCGTCATTTACAATTTTAGGATGACACTGTTTTTATAAAAGTGCCGTATCTTCGTAGGGCACTTTTTTTATAGCTATTATGGATATTACTTTAGAAAATACATTAATCGGACACCAGAATCCTATTTATACATTGGCAGTGGATGAACAGAACAATTTATTGTATTCCGCTGGCAATGACAAAGGAATTGTGGAATGGGATCTGCAGACCTTAGCGTTCAAGCGTGTATTGTGTAATGTTCCTTCTTCGGTGTATAAATTGTGTTTTATTCCAGAAAAAAGCCTTTTGATCGCGAGTTTGCGCAGTGGCGGTATTTTGGTGATTCGCAATAATGTACCCGAGCTTGCTGCAAGATTAAGCATCGACAAAGGAGCTGCTTTTGTCGTTCAGGCTATTCTTTCGAAAAATGAATTGCTGGCTATTGACGAGCAAGGTAAAGCGTA
This sequence comes from Sphingobacterium sp., assembly GCA_048595255.1. GTDB lineage: Bacteria > Bacteroidota > Bacteroidia > Sphingobacteriales > Sphingobacteriaceae > Sphingobacterium. The sequence goes on from JBMDWK010000005.1 coordinate 26,366, forward strand.
TGTCTGGCATCTGGAAAATTATGAATTGCTCTATTCTTTTCAGGTGTCCACGACGACGGTTCGCAGTGTGGCGCTGGATGAAGAGCGTCAAGTATTAGCTGTTGGGGACAAGAATGGTGCGGTTCACTTGCTGGATGTTCGGGATTATCATACATTGACTTCATCCAAAGTGCACACCCAATCGGTGACTGCTTTAGCCTTTGTGGATAAGGTGTTGATTTCTGGAGGTCGTGATGCCAAGATGTACAAGTTGAATGGCACTGATTTATCCGTGTTAGCTGAAATCACGCCGCATATGTTTACTGTGTATGGTATTATTCCTTTAGGGAAAGATTTATTTGCGACTGTAAGTCGAGACAAAACGATCAAAGGATGGAGTGTGGATCTCAAGTTGCAAAAGAATGTATCACGCGACCGGGGTATTGATTCCCATTATCTGTCTATCAATACAGGGGTTTATAGCGCTACGCAACAATTTCTTTTTACAGCAGGCGATGACAAGCAAATCAAGGTTTGGAAAATTAGCTTGTAGCCATACGATAGTATTAATCCGTAAGAAAGAGATCTTTTCCTTTCTGAATGAGTAGATAGATGATAGTAGCTGTTGCAACAGTTAAGATGACTAAAAGTGTATAATGCATGTATACGCTGTAGGACCTGTCAAGTACATGACTGAGATTGTAATAGTACGCGCCAAGGACTCCACTCGTATAGCCTATTAGTACCGCAGGAAGTCTACATATTATCGATTTATACATGATATAACAAAAGCTTGGAATAAGGTATAGTATCGAGGCATAGAATAATATTGTATGGTTTGGCTCTGTATGCAGCACGGTGTTTATCAACGGAATACCATTGTATCCTAAAGTATATGTAAACCAGCCACTATATATGCCCAGCGAAGTTCGTGTGAGTATATGTATAAAAGCAGGATTGCGACTCTCACTTATTTTAAACATATAATTTAGTTTATTCAACGAGTAATATGTCGCCAGTGAACATATGAATGCAAGTGCGAGGTGTTCGTTCAACTTGAGTACCATGCTCAGCCCCAAAAACAATTGATTGATAAGCATCCAATTGCCCGACCTGTCCAGTTGTTCGGCTAGTAGGCTATTCTCCTCTTCCTCTCGCTGTAGAATAATGCAATACATAATAGCCGTCAGCACCAATAGCAGGGAGATAACTTTCCAGATGTTAAATGTAAAGACATGAGGTGTTAGGTAAGACCAATGTTTGTCAAAAGTCTCATACATTGTGTTCCCATATATTTTGTTATTATCTATCAGAATAATCCATAGAAAATTAATTGTAATAAATAATAAGTTTTGAAACGCAATTCGGTGCACGCTTCTCATAAATAGGAAATGTTTATAGGTTAAATTAGATATACTAATTTAATAAATTTAATATTTCCTTCAGATATTTCTTATCTATTTCACTAAAATTATCTAACAATTCGCTATCCACGTCCAATACACCTGCTATCTTATTGTCAATATACAGCGGCAATACAATTTCGGACTTGGATAGAGAGCTACAAGCGATATGTCCTGGGAATTCGTCCACATCCGGTACAATTAATGTTTCTTCCTGCGCCCATGCTGTGCCACATACACCTCTGTTGTAAGCTATTCGTGTACAAGCTACGGGGCCTTGGAATGGACCCAACACTAATTCGTTTTCTTTGACCAAATAAAAGCCCACCCAAAAGAAGTTGAATTGCTCCTTTAGTGCGGCACTAATATTAGCCAGATTCGCAATTAAATCTTCTTCTCCTGTTAGTAATGCTTTAATTTGAGGGACAAGGCTTTTGTATTGTTCTTCTCTGTCTCCCGCGATGATTTGTAAGTCCTCTGCCATAGTGTATTTGTATGAATCCAAAGATACATGATGGAATGGTTACCTACTATAACAATTCTACAATTTTATTGAAATAATATTCTCAAATTGACTCCAAAATAGGTGTACGAAGTCGCAAATGTCTGCGATGTATAGGGACGGATGGCATTGCTATTATAAAATAGACGAATGTTATATAAACGATTAATGGTATAATCCAAAGAAGGATTGAATGTTAGGCTTTTATTGCCACCGGTAATCTCTTCATAACTTACTCCGGTGCGGTACCTTCCGATTCGGCGATCGTTCAATGCAAAATCCATACGGAAATTCATATCATTTTTCCAATTGCGATCGGCGAAAATCTGGAAAGGCAAACGGGCATTGAGTTTACGATAGCCTATTCCGGCGATATAGGACTTTTCTTCGAGGGTGGACAGTTGGCTGTTTTCTAAGCTTAGACTGATATCCCGACTTTTTCTGAATTCGGAAGACAGGCTGAAGTTGTTGTCAAATCTAAAATCAAGTCCTATCAAAGGCAAGAATCGATCAGTTAGAGTGATTTGGGTATATTGATGTTGAGGTATAAAATTGTTGTTTCTATCTCTTACGAATGGAAAACTTTCTTCTCTTTGGAAAAGTGGATTCGAATGATAGTTTACAATACTATAGACCGACTGATAGCTATGATTGATATGAATGGAACGAATGACATCCGCTAAACCCAGGAGCTCTGCTAATCCGGTATAATTCAGTCGCCAATTGGGTAGGGGAAATCCAGGTCTATTTGACCGCGTAATGTCGTAATCTCGATTTAGATATGTTTTGAGAAAGGCATTGACGATTACGTCCTGCTGATTTTCATTATAGCCATCAGCAAAATGCTGGGCGTCTCTTCCCGATGAATGGGGGTTTGCGATCCCTAATAGTTCAGAAACCTCACCTTTATTACTGAGGAAAGCTTGGTACAAGCCACTCGTGCTTTTGAAAGAATTTTTGATACCTACCTGCGAAATAGAATAACTGCCTGTTTCGTAGAAAGACTTGTTTTCAAAAGAATGGTAGGGAAGCGACGCATTTTTGTTGTCGGTTTTGGTTGTGGTGAAGTCTAATCGGAACCCTTTTATGGGTTCTGTATGCACGATTGCCGATAGATTTTCAGCATAAGACTTGGTGTAAGCCTGGTTCTGTATGCTATCTGTTGATAACCAATTGCGTTGTTGGGCTCGGCTCAACATGTCGACCTGTGCCCCCCATATGAAATCCCACCCCGGTGCATCCTGATTAAAGCTATAGCCCAGCATGTTAGAATTTGCTATATATCCCGGCAAGAACGTACTTTCTGTCTTTGTATACGCACCATTTGCACTTTTTAGCGCAGTAAGTAGATTGATTAAAAAGTTTTTTAACATTCCGCTTTCTGGATTGCGAGCCCTGTAGAATTCGAATTTGTTGTATAAAGTATTAAAATTTAATGCAGGATTTATCTGTATGGTCCGGTTATTTTGTATGCTATTACCTATATCAATATTGGGGTTTCGCAGGGTGTTAAGTGGTTCGCTCTGCCAATTGAATTGGCTACCATAGCGGGTGGTAACCTGCATCCATTCTAAATAAGGTAATTTATTAAGTGGAAGGGTGTATGTCAGATTCAGCATATGATTGTAATCCATGTTTCTTCCTAAGCGCCAGAAATTATTCCATATGGTATCTTTGCGTGCGCCGTCGATTCTGCCATTTGGCTCCTCTATGATGGCATAGTTTGACGCATTGAAATCTAGTCTAAGATTTCGGGTGAGGTCCCAGCTAATTCCATAGATCCTATTGGTATTGAAATTTTTGCTGTAGTAGGTCGGTAGCACATTGTTATTGGCATTGTCGCGAAATGTATTTTCACTGTAGACTCTATTGATCTCCATCCTAAAATGCAGCAGCGAAGGCATAAGGTTATAGTTCAAGGTTTTCCAAATAGGCTTTTTGAAAGGTTCCTTAAATGTTACGGAGGGATTATTGAACGTATAATCCAATGAAGCGCGATAGTTTTTTAGGAATGAATGTGCGGTATACAAATCGCGGTGCCGCTGCTCATTGTATAAATAGGATACAGATAGATTCTCCATATTCCAAGGACGTATGGCTTGGCTAGATTTCCAGACTTTTCGGGCATTGAGGATGCTGAAGCTTTTGCGCTGGGTCAGATCTTGCACAATGCTGAGCAAGGAATCTTTGCTATTTTCTGAAATAGAAGCTAATGTATTTTTGAGTAAGATATCACCTTGAAAAGGATCATATTCCGGTGTACTTAGTTGTTTTGAAAAGCTGAAATACATGGGAATGGAAATACCATGCCTAGCATGCACAAATTTTCCCAATTCGGCATTGGCCATAAAATCTAACGAAACCCTATCGTTTCGGTTCTGTTGAGATATACGCTGGGCGATATCACCAAATCCAGCGGATAGTTTACTTCCTGAAAGCGAAATATTTCCTAAATCTGCTAGTTTCACGTGTAACTGTGCCGTTGCTGCCCAGCGACTTTTATTCTCAAAATCAGTAACGCGGAGTTCATTAAACCAAAATTCACCTTCAATTTCTCGTCCGAGGTCTGTATCGGGATTGCTGGGTGATCGAAGTGGATTTTTGACTCCCAACATGTAGAATCTAATTTTGGATAGGTCTGGTGATCCCATAATCGTAATGCTGTACGCTCCCTCCGTGTAGACAAAAGGTTCATCAAGCGGCCAAGGATTGCCCGCTCTCGATGCTTGATCGCGGACCATTTTTGCTTGGGTAAGTAAATCAAGCGGCACGCTAATATGATTTTCTATGGGCCATATGGCATAAGGAGAGGTACTGCCCGAAGGCGTCACATAGAGATCACTTGCGTATTCATAATAGTGCTGCTTGTCATCCGTTCCGATACGAATAAATGCCTGCGCCTCCCTGTCTCTCAAATCTGTGCCTTCGGCATGCACAAAAAACTCAAGATTGCCATATGGTCGTAAATCAAAGGAGGCTTTTTTGAAAGCTGCCCGTCCATAGCCATCTTTTAGCTTTTGGATACGTAGGCTTATGGACTGTTCATTAAGCTGTACATCCAGATTATTGTTCGAATAATCGACCTGCCTATGGATATTAGGCGGCAATACATAGGGAATAGGCGCGCGCTTCCCATTCTCTTCAATATTCACGTAGGCAACCTCAAGATTCGACTGATCAGCAAGTGGATTTTTTCCCAGTTCGGGAGCTGCAATAACCCAAGGTGATTGGTTTTGCGGATTGTAAGGTCGCCAGTCGCTTTTGATAAATTGCATTTGCGCAAAGCGTAATACCGTTGTGTCCGTAAAATTCGTTAGAAATAAACGTACAAATCGGAGGGATTTGAAATCATGGATGTTGCCATATTTGCGTTCGAAATCACGAATTGGAATTCGAAGTTTATACCAAGTAACTTGTTTGGTCTGGTTCAAGAAGGGGATTTGTGCAGTATGCGCATCTACTATGTAGTTTTTGCCGACCATCATATCCTGTGGACGGAGGGAAATACGGTACTCGTAATAATTGTCCGTTTCGTTCATTGTATTGTCCCTATTGATATCTTCGGCATCGGGAAGTAGGGTTCGGATACCATTTTCTACAGCATATGCGCTCATAGACTGCGACTGCGTCTTGGAGTTGCCTTCTGTACCATTAGTGTATTGATACCTCTCAAGGATGCTGTGGGTGCTGTTGAAATTATTGCTCCTATAATAATTATAATCATCATTGGCAGGATCTTGTGCCAGCTTTTCGTAAGCTTGAGCACTTATTATTCCACGCATCTGCGCTAGAAAAGAACTAAAGAACGTTGCTTCCTCAGCGTTGGATAATCCGTCTAGACCGACATCTTGATTTTTACGACTTACATCTGTATTCTCGAAGACATTGTTTATGGGCTGCACATTACTGACATAACCCCATGCTGTTTTTTCAAGCATCGATTTGTCGCCATTGGCTGGAATAGCATTTTCTAAGGATTTTCTGCCATCTTTTAATATGTCTTCCGACAGGTTGCCTAAGTTGATGTACAAATCACCACCTTCTGCATTGCTAGCCGTTAGCCTTGGATCCATCAACCACATTTCCAAGTATTCGATATTGTGGGTTGCAAAATCGGGCTGATCGAGCTTTTTGAACATCCCAGCCCATCTTTTTTGAGGCTGTAATAGACGATCTTCCGAATCGATGAAGCTTGTAGTAAAATTATAAGGACCTCGTTGCATAGGATAAAATGCAAGATCCAATGTGGGCAAAAAAGCATCCGTCCCCGTCCGGATTTCCTTAAATGGAAAAACTTCCTGCTCCGTCACCCGACGCGTACGATGGTCTAATAGAAATTTGCTGTTCACGTTGGGATTGAGACTGGATGATTGGTAGAATATGGGGTCAATAGTGTAAAGGGCCATATGCGCGCGGTTGAATCCATAGGCCAGATCGTTGAATAGAGCGTATTCGGGAAAGAGTTGCGGTGTAGGCGCAATCTGCCACCCCTGCGCGTTGTTGATGGTAATAAAGCTAAAATTATTTTCGAAATCATCGAGATATGCCACCCCTGCACGATTATTATCTGCATTCAATGCCTTGGCATATCCGTATCGAGCGTGTGCGAGTTCGCCATAAAAACTTATTGTAGACTCTTCACTGGTTTTGAGGAATGGTAACTTGTCCAACAGGCGTGTGAGCCAAAGGCTAGTTGTGGAATAGTTTATATCCGCACCTAGCATGGTATTGGAAATAGACTCTGCGCCAACATACACTTTTTCTGAAAATGGTCGTTCGTTCATTTTCATAAATGTTGCTCCAATCATTAAATTTTTATTAGCGATATAATCCAATCTTCCGCCTATAAAAGTCTTTTGTTGCGCACCAAAGATTGCATTATCATCAATTTGAACACGGAGCGTATTGTTATTTAAAATATACGCAGGGTTTATAATTCTTAGCGTGCCGGATTCATATTCTATACTATAATCTGTATTTTCTTGCAGCATTAAAGCGCCGGCATACACCTTTATACTATTGGGCTGGAGATTAAATACTCCTAACTGATGTTCGGTTGTATTATTGGATTGTACGGTGCCACGGATGAAGTAGCGGTCTTTGTTGCTATAATTATATTTGGCTTCGGCTTGGGTAAGGGTATATAATTCGGGAAAAGTATAGGTTTCAGCTAACTCTGGCTCGCTGAACTGATTTTGCAAGTCTGTGCCTAATGGTTCACTGTGTGGAAAAATTAATTTTCCTACCGTATTATCAATGGTGATGCCGTCTATAAAATCGAAAAAACCATCTGGACCCATGGAGTTGTTTTGTGCTAATCGATCCAGTCCCGTAAGTTCAAGCCAAGATTTGTTGGCGGTGTTTGTTCCTTCTTGTATTAGCGGATTCTCTGTGGCATTTTTTGTATCTGTTCTTACTATCTGTATCCTCATATCCTGTTCGCTAAGCTGATTGCTACCTAATGTGTAGATATTTTTCATCATCAACTTCCACGTAGGCAGCCTGGTGTTGAGCGTTTCATTTTTGAGGAGTTTAGTATACAGAAATTTAGGATTTGAGGCATCAAAGGGAAGATCCGTAGACAATTCGCCAACTTGATAGTCTTTACCGTTGGCTGTATAACGATAGGCAACTGCCAAGACCTGATCTTCATTGAGCGGAAAATTCAAGGATATGTAACCTAATTTTCGATGTACACGAAAGTCTTGACCTTCTATTAACTTCTGTGCTGCGCTCAATTTGACATAATTGTCTGTACCGCCACTGGTACTGAAAAAAGAATTGACAAATCCGTTATTGGGATCGCGACCATTTTCTGCCAGCAGTTCTAAGAGATTATTGGATGCTGTAGGTGAGGTAGTATTCGGCAGGGCGGCATTGGGTTGGCCCACAATAGAGGGGTTATGAGGATTATGCTCTGCCAAATCCAATAACGCTAGAATATCCCGTGCACCTTCGCTGCGGTTATTTCTGTTGGTTATCCATACTTCGATTGTAGTAATTTGTATAGGAGAGTTTATAAAAGGTGCATTTGCTAGACTTTTGTTATAGTTATCTCGAAAATATTGCGCGAGAAAATAATGTTGATTAGCTTCATAATCGCTGAGCGAGATATTGACTTGCTGCTGGGATTTACCATTGTTAATAATGATTTCCTGTTTGTCCGCACGCTTTTGCGACAATACGCCCGTAAAGTTTAATTTTCCAATCTGTAGTTGAGTTTTTATTCCAAATAGGGCTTCCGTGCCTCCCAATAATTGTGAGCGTGTGGCAAAATTTACATTGCCTATTTCCAGCCGTTGTAAGATGTCATCGGGTTTTCCGAGGTAGTCAAATTTGATTTGGTTCTCGAAATCAAATTCTCCTTCGGAGCTGAAGTTAGCGGTCACACGTCCTCGTTCGCCTATTTTTCCTACCACATTGAGATTAAAGTTTTGCTCAAAGTCTAACCCCCATAGCTTGCGATGGCGTTCCCTGAGGTAGGGATTTTCACTGCTACTGCGTTGGGCCATTACAGCCATATCTACATTTCCTTTGGGGACGAGGTCAATCGTATTTCCTCCAAATATGCGCTCAAATGCCGGACTACGGATGATAATAGGCTGTATGACCTGATTCGATGAGGGGATAGGCGTGGTAGTCGTGTTGCTATTGGTCTGCCAATTATTTTTCTTGTTCGAATGGGATGTATGTGCGCTGAACTGTTCACGATTTAAGTATTGCGTGCTAAAAATACTATTCGATCTTCGCGGATAAATTTGGAATAATTTGCTTTGTGGATCATAACTATAGGTTGTAGTAAAACGTGTCGAATCGTAAGCAAGGGGAAAAGAGTACTTATTTTTTAAAATACGATGCTGGAACCATGAATATCTTAAAGTATCCCCTAAGGACATAAATGATTGTGCCTTGCTCATGCAACATGGCAAGATGATAATTATAAATAGGCTTAAGAACCGTAGATTCTTCAAGGTTAACGCCACAAGGTACCGTCGAATATAAATGGTTAATACACTTATAAGTATACGATTTCTTTTAGGAAATACAAAGTTCTAGATACACTATTTGCATAGGAGCTGCAAAAGCTATAGATATGACTTTTCATAAAAAAGGGATGCCTATATAGCATCCCTTTATATTTATAGTTTTTTCAAGGCCAGCTTGATCATTTGTTCGACCGTGAGCGTTTCGTCCGATTGTAGGATGGAAGCGAGCACTTTCTCGACTTGATTTTTGGCAAACCCTAACATGACCAGCGCCGATAATGCTTCGTCAGGAACCGATTGCCTAGCGATAGGCAATGGCAATAAAGCATCATCACCTTGCTTTTTCAATTTATCCTGAAGTTCTAAAATCACCCGTTGTGCTGTTTTAGGGCCTATGCCTTTGATCTTTTGAATCAAAGCGACCTGACCATTCACAATGGCGGATTGTATCTCCTCGGGTGTACTTGAGGATAGCATCATTCGGCCTGTATTCGGCCCGATACCCGATACTGAAATCAAGTGGTTGAATAAATGACGTTCGCCTTCAGTCGCAAAACCATATAGCGCATGCGCATCTTCTCTGACCTGAAAGGAGACATACAATTTGCAGTTTTCCTGATCTTTGATCAAAGAGTAAGTTGTCAACGAAATATGGATGTGATATCCAATTCCGCCCACCTCAAGAATCACATGAGTAGGGGCTTTGAATACTAATTTGCCGTTGAAGTAATCGTACATTTTTTATCTTTTATCGTAAGATTGCGCATCTACTACGGCAATCGTGACCATATTTACTATTTCACGCACCGAGCTGTCCAGCTGTAATACGTGTACCGGTTTATTCATACCTAAAAGTATAGGGCCAACTGCTTCCGCATTACCTACTTCTTGCAGCATTTTGTAAGCAATGTTTCCAGATTCCAAATTTGGAAAAATCAACGTATTGGCCGCTTCACCATTTAGCGTGCTAAACGGGAAATTGGATTTCAACAAGTCGCTATTCAATGCAAAGTTGGCTTGCAATTCACCATCCACAATCATGTCGGGATGATTTTTGTGTAAAATGCGAACTGCTTCACGTGTTTTTATGGAAGTAGGGCCATCATTTGCTCCAAAGTTGGAGTACGACAGTAAAGCTACACGAGGTTTTACATTGAAGCCACGCACTGTTTTTTCTATTAATACGGTGATATCTGCAAGCTCTTCTGCTGTAGGGTCTACATTTACCGTTGTATCTCCAAAGAATAACGGACCTTTTTCGGTCAACATCATATACATACCCGCTATACGGCTTCCTGGCTTAGCACCGATTACTTGCAATGCAGGTTTGATTGTCGCCGCATAGTTGCGGGTCAATCCCGAGATTAGCGTATCGGCATCACCAAATTCGACCATGCTGGCCGCGTAGTAGTTTCTGTTGGTAATTAGTTGTTTCGCGTCAAATTTGGACAATCCACGACGTTGACGTTTCTTATATAGATTCTCTACATATTCGTTGAATCGTGCTGTTTCTGATTCTTCGCGCGGATCAATAACAGTTACATCATTTAATTCGAACGCATATTCATCAATTAGATTGCTGATTTTGTTTTTATTACCCAATAAAATTGGAATAGCAATTCCTTCTTCTTTGACGATTTGCGCTGCACGCAATGTTTTATAATTATCCGCTTCAGCAAATACAACACGTTTCGGGTTGTTTTTTGCAACAGCAGAAAGATGGCGCATAATACCATCGTCTTTACCAAGTCGTTTGCGCAATTCTTCTTTGTACAGATCCCAATTATCTATTGTTTTGCGCGCTACACCAGATTCAATAGCGGCTTTAGCTACAGCGATTGAAACTTCTGTAATCAAGCGAGGGTCTGTCGGTTTAGGAATAACATAGTCTGTGCCGAAGCGAAGATTGCTTGTGTTGTATGCTTGGTTAACTTCCTCCGGTACTGGTTCTTTGGCTAATCGTGCAATAGCGTGCACAGCCGCGATTTTCATGGCTTCGTTAATAGCTGTCGCGCGCACATCTAGAGCGCCGCGGAATATGTAAGGGAATCCTAATACGTTATTCACTTGGTTCGGGAAATCCGAGCGTCCTGTTCCCATGATAATATCATCACGAGTAGCGATAGCTAAGTCGTAAGCGATTTCTGGATTAGGGTTTGCCATAGCCAATACGATAGGTTTTGCAGCCATGGTATTTAACATATCGGCTGTAAGCACATCTGCTGCAGAGAGTCCAATGAATACGTCTGCACCATTCACCGCATCTTCCAACGTATGTATATCAAGGTTTGTAGCCCATTCCGCTTTGGTAGGGTCAAGGTTTTCGCGGTCTGCACGAATTACCCCTTTACTATCCAACATGACGATATTTTCTTTTTTTGCACCTACCGCGACGTACATAGCAGTACAGGAGATGGCGGCAGCACCGGCACCATTTACCACAATTTTGACATCCGCAATGTTTTTTTCTTGCAGTTCGCAGGCATTGATCAAAGCGGCTCCGGAAATAATCGCCGTACCGTGTTGATCATCGTGCATCACCGGAATATTCATCTCCGCTTTTAGGCGTCTTTCAATTTCGAAACACTCCGGCGCTTTGATGTCTTCTAGGTTAATACCTCCAAAAGTAGGCTCCATAGCTTTGACGATTCTGACAAATTCGTCTACATCTTTGGTGTCTAGCTCTATGTCAAATACATCAATGTCTGCAAAAATCTTGAATAATAAGCCTTTCCCTTCCATCACGGGCTTACCTGCTTGGGCACCAATATCGCCTAAACCTAATACGGCAGTACCATTACTGATTACTGCTACCAGATTGCCCTTTGTGGTATATTTATACGCATCTTCGGGATTCTCGGCAATAGCCAAACAAGGCTCTGCTACCCCGGGAGAGTACGCTAATGATAAGTCTCTTTGCGAGTTATAAGGTTTTGTAGGAACTACTGCAATTTTCCCAGGACGTCCCATTGCATGATATTTTAGGGCATCCTTTTTTCTATTAATATTGCTCATAATTTATATTTTCTGAATCAACTTAGTCTACAAAAGTATTATTATATTGTAATAAGGACGAAAAATTTGCTATTATTTTAATGAATTTAATAAGGTAAACATGCGCTGACGCATCTGCGAAGCACCTCCGTTATAGTTGTAAACCAAAAGGGTGAAGGTATATTTTTTTCCATCCTTGGCCGTATGATATCCCGTATACCCTAACGTTCCATTGATAGTGCCGCTTTTCATGCTCATGTCGTTGTAAATCGGTAAGCTGTTGCTGAATTCGGTGAACCACGGTCTTTGAATCGCATATTGCATAATGCGGTTCATGGCTTTGCTGCTGATGTTATTTTGTGGTGATAAGCCTGAACCATCTACAAGGTCTAACTCACTACTTTTGATATTTAATCGCTCTTCCCAATATTTTTTAACATACTGTGCACCTTCACTTGTGGTTGTCTTTCCTCCACTTCGATAGGCAATACTTTTCAGCAGGGCTTCTCCGTACAAGTTAATACTGCGTCTATTGAACCAATACACAATTTCGTGTAAGGGTGGTGAGGTATGCGTGTCCAGATCCACGCCGTGAAGCGGAACAGTTAATCCTTCCTCCATCAGGCGCTGCCCCGTCGTAATACCTTCTGAAATGTTAATACTGTCCGTGGCTAGCGTTTTGGCTAGATTAAACGCCAAATCGTAAGCTGGGTCAGGAAGAGATATCTCAATTGTTTTGTTCAAGTCTTGGCCATAGGTGCCGCGTACAACAATCTTTTCGCTATATGGAGCAGAATATCCGTACACATTATCTCCTGAACCTTTACGGCCTACTTTGACCTGATTAATGATCTTTAGGTAAGATAAGTCAGAAGTCGTGTTGGTAATCGGTGCCGACGAATTTATTGTGCCTGGTTGAAAATTGAGTCCCGAGCTATTTTCACGCCAGTTTAAAGAAGATATACCCGCTCCATAATAGTTACCCATATCGGTCCATATCCAGCCACCCGGAACATCTATCCCACCATACATGCTGTCGTCCGCGATGATGCGTCCCTGAATAGATTTAATGCCGGCCTGATGAATAGCTTTTTTCCATTTCGCTAATAGGACTTCTTCTTTGGTATGCGTGTAGCGCGAACTCCCTAAGGTTGGATCTCCTTCTCCATGAATGACAATATCTCCGTGCAATATGCCCGCTGAATCGATCTGACCAGCGTAGAACAGTTTGGTTTTGTATGTGAAGTCTTTCCCCAATATATCCAATGCCGTAATCGAAGTTATCACTTTAAGAGTAGAAGCTGTAGGTAGACCTACATTTGCATTTTTCTCCAATACAACTTCTCCAGTTTCACTGTTTATTACATGCATAGCGGCTAAGCCATTGCTTAATGAATTGTGATTTGTAAAAGTGGAATAACTTTGATCCAGCTTTTGCTTTATATTTTGAGCACTTAATTCACTCGTTGCGACAAGTGTTAGGCTTCCGGCTAATAGTATTGAAAGTATTTTCATATTAAATAAGGTATATGCACAAATATACACTTTCCAAAAATAGCTTGGGATGTACAGTTTTTGTAAAAAAGCTACTCACAAACAGTGTTGAATTACAAATTTGGTTTTATAAATGTTTAACTTGCACTATTAATTACAAATAGAGTATGTCACACTTAGAGAGATTAACACAGATAAGAGCGGCTATGCGTAGCCAAGGAATTGATGCATATATCATTCCTTCTTCTGATCCACATATTAGTGAATATCTTCCAGAGCGCTATAAATGTATTGAATGGGTTTCTGGATTCACAGGTTCCGCAGGCACCTTGGTGATTACCCAAGACTTTGCAGGTCTATGGACCGATGGTCGTTATTTCGTACAAGCAAACGAGCAGCTAGCAGGGACAGGTTTTGAATTGGTAAAATTAAAAATTCAAGGAGCAGCAGAATATGCGAATTGGCTAGGTGAAACATTGGCGGAAGGTGCGCAAGTGGCTTTTGACGGTAATCTAGCTTCATTACTAGTTGCACAGACGGTGAAGGATGCACTTCTACCGTTACATATTCAGGTGGATGGTCATGTCGATTTACTTTCGGCGATATGGAATGATAGACCTTCGCTTCCTGAAGTAGATGCTTTCTTGTTGGATGAAGCTACAACAGGTCAATCAACGGAATCCAAATTGGCTGCAGTGCGGGCTATATTAGCTAAAAACCGCGCAGAGAGTCATTTTATTTCATCATTGGATGATGTCGCTTGGCTATTGAATATTCGCGGACAAGATGTGCCATGTAACCCTGTTGTGTTATCTTTTGTGTATGTTTCGACAGATCAAGCTATTCTTTTTATCAAAGAAGGTAAGTTATCCGCAGAGGCTGTATCCCAATTGAATGCCCAAGGTATTGAAATTGCGGACTACGCAGACGCGTTTAATTATGTAAAAAATATCAACACTAAATCAATATTACTAGATCCTAAACGTACATGTTTTGCAGTATATGACAGTATCCCTCAATCTGTCCAAATTATTGAAAAAATTAATCCATCGACTTCGTTGAAAGCGATCAAAAATGAAGTGGAAATCGCGCATATCCGTCACACTATGGTGCAGGACGGAGTGGCTATGACCAAATTTTTCAAATGGTTGGAAGAAGCACTCGGTCAGGAGGAATTGTCGGAGATGTCCATAGCGGACAAACTTGCTGGCTTCAGAGCAGAGCAACCGGGTTTTGTGGATGTGAGTTTTAACACCATAGCTGGATACTTGGATCATGGTGCACTCCCACATTATCATGCTACCCCGCAAAGCAATTATACCTTGAAGCAAGAAGGTTTGCTTCTTGTGGATTCGGGCGGTCAATACAAAACTGGTACGACGGATATTACCCGTGTGGTGTCATTAGGAAATATTACGCAGGAAGAAAAGGATGATTACACGATGGTGTTGAAAGGGACTATCGAGGGTAGTCAGGCAATTTTTCCAGTGGGTTCTAAGGGATACCAAATAGATGCTATTACCCGGAGACCCATGTGGGCTACATTGCGTAATTATGGTCATGGTACCGGTCATGGAATCGGTTTTTTCTTAAATGTGCACGAAGGTCCACATGTTTTCAACCCTACGAATGTAGATATTGCCATCGAGGAGGGTATGATTACATCTATTGAACCGGGATTATATCGAGAAGGCAAACATGGAATACGCATAGAGAATTTAGTATTGGCTACCAAATATGACAATAGTATTTTTGGAGATTTCATGCATTTTGAGACGTTGACCATATGTTATATCGATACGGATTTGGTAAATAAGGATCTATTGGATCAAGTTCATATTGATTGGCTAAATAATTATAATCAATGGGTGTTTGATCAACTGGCGCCACAATTAAGTACGGCAGAGGCAAGTTGGTTAGCAAACAAAACCAAAGCTATTTAAAACATGGAAAAAGCTATCCTTAAGGGTAGCTTTTTCTATGTTTAGTTCATAAATAATGATATATTTAAGCTGCTATATCTACGGTAATAAAATCATGAATACACGAAGAAATTTTATAAAACATATTGGATTATCCTCCTTGGGAATAGGTCTTTCTCCAAGTCTGTTTGCATCTAAGTTGTCTTCCCACAAAATCAATAAACCCATTGTATTGTCGACATGGGATTTTGGTCTGAAGGCAAATGAAGAAGCATGGAAGGTATTGTCTGCTGGTGGACGCGCTCTGGATGCGGTGGAGCTAGGTGTGCGCCTTACGGAAGCTGATCCTTCCGAGCGAAGTGTGGGCTATGGTGGTCGTCCGGACCGCGACGGCAAAGTCACATTGGATGCTTGTATTATGGACGAATTTGCGGGTATTGGGTCTGTCGCAGCTTTACAAAACATCAAACATCCTATTTCGGTAGCACGTGCTGTCATGGAGAAAACCCCCCACGTCATGCTGGTGGGTGAAGGAGCTTTGCAATTTGCAAAGGAGCAAGGTTTTCCAGAAGAAAACTTGCTGACCGAAGATTCGGAAAAAGAATGGCGCGAATGGTTGAAAACGGCCAAATATGAACCTGTAGTAAACATCGAGAATCATGATACTATAGGGATGATCGCTTTGGATGCTCACGGCAATCTTTCGGGAGCATGTACGACAAGCGGGATGGCATTTAAGATGCATGGCAGGGTTGGAGATTCACCCATTATTGGTTCGGGATTGTATGTAGACAACGAAATAGGGGCTGCAACAGCTACTGGACATGGCGAAGAGGTGATACGCACGGTGGGCAGTCATCTGGTGGTGGAGCTGATGAGACAGGGCAATAGTCCGCAGCAGGCTTGTGAACAAGCGGTAAGAAGAATCGTTAAATTCACACACAATAGAGGTAAAACGCTGGATAATATTCAAGTCGGCTTTATCGCATTGAATAAAAAAGGGGAGTATGGAGCCTATTGTATTCACAGTGGATTCAATTATGCAAAGTATGACTCCAAAGGAAATGAATTGATCACTGGTAAATCATATTTAAAGGCTAATGGCTAATTTAGAGATAGCTTGTTTCAACACTCAGTCCGCACGGATAGCGCAAGATTTTGGTGCAGATCGAGTAGAATTATGTGCGGGAATGGAGGTAGGGGGTACCACTCCTGCTGTTGATGATATAGTAGGCGTACGGAATGATTTGCAAATTCTATTAAATGTGATGATACGGCCTCGTGGAGGAAATTTTGTCTATAGCGAGGAAGAATTCGAACAGATGAAATCCGATATCATACGCTTCAAAAGCTTAGGTATCGACGGTTTTGTATTTGGTGTTTTGAATCCAGATGATACAGTAAATGTTGAACAGAATAGGATTCTTGTTGATTTGGCTTTGCCAATACCTTGTACATTCCATCGCGCTTTCGATGATGTAACTGACTACCATGCTGCATTAGAAGACGTTGTCCATTGCGGATTCTCTACTATACTGACTTCAGGATGTGAAAGTAATGTAGATGCGGGGATGAAAAACCTGCGTGAACTGGTGAAATTGGCTGGAGAAAGAATTACGATAATGCCAGGTGGAGGGTTGCGATCTACGAATATAGGTACGATATTGCAAGAGACGGGGGCTCGTTATTACCATTCATCAGCGATTACTGATGGGAGTGATACTGCAGTAGGCGAGGAAGTCCAACGATTGAAATCAGTGCTGACATAAGAAGCAAAGCTTTGACGCTTTGCTTCCTTTACGAAACATTGATTTTAGGAATCTGATCGACAACAGTACTTGCGGCAGCAAGGGTAAGTACATTGTCTAAGGCGGATACTTCTATTTGTGTTTGGTCGGATAATCTTGGGATACAATAGAGGTGAATAGAGGATTGTACTTCTTCCAAAATGATATCACCAAATACGATTCCTTTTCCCGCTAATATAATTTTTTCGGGATTTAATATGTGTATGAGCGTGGCAATTCCTTTGCCCAGCATATGACCAATTTTTTTGATCGCTTCTATCGTCAGTGCATCCCCCACATTATAGGCATGCGCGAGTTGTTCAAATGTGATTTCGTTCGTTCCTTTCAAAATAGAGTTTTCACCGGCAGCGATTTTGTCCTCAATATAAGTTATAGCCGTCTGTAGTGATGCCTCCACTTCCAAACATCCTTTTTTCCCGCACAGGCATTGTGTATCGGTGTCTGCCAATGGAATATGGCTGAATTCACCAGCAAAGCCTTTAAAACCTTTAAAAATAGAATTGTTAATAAGTATGCCTAGCCCTACCCCCCAGGTGAGGTTGATGACTAACATTGGCGAAGCATTCTTTGTATTTCCGAAGTACATTTCTACTAGCGCAATAGCTGTAGAATCATTTTCGATGAATGTCGGGATATCCAATTTTTCTTCTATATAAGAGGAAATATTGTACAATGGAGAATCTGCAGTATGTGAGGTGTTGATTTTCTTCTGCGCATCGACAAAGCCCGGAGAAATAATACCAATGCCCATATAGGTCTGATCTTTGGTGCTATTTTTTATGTGCTGTAATTGTTCGACTATGGCACTTCGCAGTTTTTCGGCTTCATTAATTGAGATATGAATCTCTATGGTCTCAATGACTTTTTCTTTGTCAATATTAAATACGTCAATTTGTGTTTTCTTGCGCTCGATTGCTACAGCAATAATATGCCCCATTTTATCCTTATCCGCTGTGTAAAGATAGGCTTTGCGACCCCCTGTTGAATCTGACAAACCAAGATTGAGCACAAGGCCTTTTTTTACCAAATCCTTGATTCCCTTGGCTGTGATGGGCACACTCTTTCCGATTGCATTGCTCAGTTCGCCTATAGCAGTTGTTCCCAAAAAAAATAGGCTTTTCAAGATACGGGTATTTAGATTCATAGTTTTAGCCTCTTTACTACAGTAAATGTATAAATTAAAATAGTAAAAAATTCATATTATGGATAGACAAATATTGTTGCTTGAGCAAAATAAAATGCCGGAATTTTTCCATTAGTTTAAGCCACCGACAGGATATATTCAGGCAGAGAGTAGCCTATTATATGCAATTATATTTTCTTAATCCATATTCTGTTAATCCATATTTTTTGGTCCTTAGCCGATTGTAAACTTACCTTTAGCTTGGCAGCGGACTTGATGTCAAGCTGGCCAATCTTTGTATCTGTGAATTCTTCGGTATAATTATTCTCGTTGGGTTCGACGACCATCAGGCCATTTGGTTTTAGCAGGCCGCTTAATGATTGGTTGCCGATCTGAATGGTGATGGGCATATCCTTTTTTGTCGGATTATGCGCCGAAACCGCTATGGTATACAATCCCTTATCTGGGAATTCCATCTGCCAAGATAATTCTTGTCCTTTAGAAATGATATGACTTGGGCGTTTTCCATCATAGCGATGGATCTCGTAATCGCTAGGATTCAACAGATTTTTGCTGTTTAATGAAAATCCGCCGAAGGTAGATTCTGAAACAATTTCTGAATCAAATTCGATTATTTTATCAAATTCAAGTTTGATTACCGAGACGAAGTTATCCGTGGCAGTGGCTGGTATGTCGATATGAATAATCGAGCCTTTTTGCTCAAACGGCAATTTTATTACTTTCTTCTCCTGCAAAGCATATATAGCTTGGGGTTTCGAACGGACACCAGTAATTCTTAATTTTTTGTCCAGAGGCCAATTAAAAACATGAGCATAGAGACTGGTATTGTGCGAAGTCAAATATCCCCAATCAAAATTTCTTGCACGTAAAGGAGTACCCTTAGTCCCATAAATGGCTTCACCATACTTATTTAGCCATTGACCTATGTCGTTTAATCGGGAAATGCTTTCATAGGGTATTTGACCGTTGGCGCGAGGCCCTATATTCAATGTCAGTCCGCCATTTAGACTTACATTCGAAATAAGGGATTCGAATATTTGGCTGGTAGATTTCCATTCTTTCTCATAAGCGCTATAACCCCAAGAATGGGCAATGGTGCCTGGTGTCTCCCAAGGATGTGCGATGTATTCATTCGCGAATACATTGTCCCCTAAGGTCTGAAAATCTACAAACTCTGCATCCGTAGGCAATCCAAGTCTGGAGTTGATGAGACATTTGGGCTGCAATTCGCGGATGAGCTTTACGGCTTGCTCAAGCTGCTCTCTCTTGAAAATCGTCTGTTCATAGGGTATCCACATATCAAACCACATAATGGCGATATCTCCATAATTGGTCAGCAGTTCCCGCAATTGTGGAATAGCTTTCTCCTGCCAATAGGTATTGAATTGTTCTGGTGTGACACTTTTTGTGAGTTCTAGGTTGTGATCCCAAGCGTAGGGATGTTCCCAATCGATCCAGTGCGAATAGTAAAATCCGAGCTTCATACCATGTTTGCGACATGCTTCGGCGAGCTCTTTAATAACATCGCGGTTCGAACCCGAAAGTTTCGGTAGCGAATAATCACCGACTTTAGTATCCCAAATGGCTACACCGTCGTGATGCTTGGATGTCATGATGATGTATTTCATTCCTGCCTTTTTCGCTTGAATAACCCATTCTTCGGGATTTATTTGTTGCCAGTCGAATCTTTGGGCCAATTCACCATATTCTTCTTTAGAAATACGATTGCGGTAGCGAATCCATTCTGCATAATTATTGAGATATCTTAAATTTTCGCCCTTCCATATTCCTTCAGCAGCAGAATATATTCCCCAGTGTATGAACATGCCAAAACGGGCTTCTTCAAACCACTCCGTTCGCGATGATGTCTGGGCATAGGAGAATTTCGTTAATACAAAAAGTAATATAAAAGAAATAAAAAATGATCTCATAAAGCACTTTATTTAAGAATAATATGTTTTATTGTTTTGCGATTCCACGTGTAAGTAATGTGTATACGCCTATCGTCGTCTTGTATAATAGTAGGGTAGGAATATTCATCGCCTTCATTACCATTTTCCAGCACTAATTGATCATTCCAATTTATCCCATCTTTGGAAGTGGCAATGTGTAGTTTTGTACGCCCTTCCCACCAATCTTTTCCGGCAATGTCTGGATTGTACACAATCATATAAAGCCCATTCTTCAGTCGAATGGCATCTGTTGCAGAGTTTGGATTTTGTAAATTGGTTTTTTGCCAAGGTAGCCATGTCTTTCCGTTATCTTTTGAAAAGGCCGACATCACGATGTTTTCTTTACTACGGCAAAGAACTTGAAGATCTCCATTGGGGTGTTGCAAAATACTCGGTTGGATTACTTCAATGGTGTCTTGATGGTTTATTGGGTAGTTAATCCATGTCCTCCCACGATCGTTACTAATCTCCACATGAGCTTTCCATATTTCGTCTAGGGATTCGGTACTCGATGGAGAAATGATTACACCATTCTCTAATGTTAATGATTTGTTTTTTATCGGTCCTAGTGCATTGCCTTTTAACTCGAATGGATTGGACCAGGTCTTACCACTATCGGTCGAAAATTTCTTGTAGCCTTTCCATTCTCTAGGGTTTTTGCCTATCTTATAGAATAGCATCAATGTGTCGGACTGCGGATATTGATACAATACTGGATTCCAAGTAGGAAATAGTTTGTTGTCCATATACCCATCTGCGACTTTTACCGGTTTATCCCATCTTTTATTTTGGTATACGGCTGTCCAAATGGCAACATCTGGATTTGACTCATGCGTGCCGCCAAACCAAGTAGCCAAGAATTTATCATTACCTATTTGGTGAATACTCGATGCATGACATTGGTTGAAAGGGACATCCGCGTTATCGAAGATGTCCACTTTTGCAATCATCATAGGCTTATAAGATGAACAACTCGTAAAAAGAGTTATCAATATCGTTAGTTTGCATGCATGTAATAATCGCTTACTATTGAACATAAATACTCTCCTTCAATGGTAAATTTTTAGATGAATTACCAATCATTATTCTGTATTCTCCTTTTTCAACATTCCAATTCATCTCCTCATCTAGGAATGCCAATTCTTCTATATTTAGATTGAGAGAGATGACTTTTTCTTCTCCAGCTTTGAGGTATACTTTTTCAAATCCTTTGAGTTCTATAATAGGTCGACCGACCGAGGACAGCATGTCTTTAATATAGAGTTGTACGACTTCTGCACCATCTCTTGTGCCTTTATTCTTGACTTTTACTTTGACGTTGAGTGTGTCTGTACTCTTTAAATTCTTTTTGCTCAACTGCAAATCAGATATTTCAAAATGGGTATAACTAAGACCATAACCAAATGGAAAGAGTGGTTCTCCACTTAAATTGTGGTAGTCATCCCCTCTACCTGTGGGGTGATGATTGTACGTCAGTGGCAATTGTCCTTCATGAATAGGATAAGTGATTGGTAATTTTCCGGAGGGGTTGTATTCCCCAAATAGCGTTTTGGCAATGGCATTTCCACCTTCTTCTCCGGGGTACCATACGTTTAATATTCCATCAACTTTATCTTTCCAATTCGTCATTGTGATGGCGGAACCACCGACAAGTATAACGGATAGTGGTTTATTTAATGATGATAATTCATTAATCATGTTTTCTTGTTCGATGCCTAATCCCAAGAGAGCACGATCCTGGAATTCTCCTTCATGTATACCGCCTACAAAGAGGATATAATCCGCCATTTTTGCTGTGGTAATGGCTTTCTGAAACTCCGCAGCATAATCAGCTATGCCATAATTCCAAATCAGTTTAATCTGAGCATTGCCTCTTGATTCTCTAAATTCTACTTTGATTTGATAGGATTTGTCCTTTTCAAACGGATAAGGTTTAGTAATCGTAGAGTAGCTGAGCTTTTCCCATTTGTCAATAATAAGTTCATTGTTAATAAATAATCTAAAACCATCATTGCCTTGTAAGCCAATGTCAATGGTTCCCGTTTCAGGCGCTTTTATTTCTCCTGTCCAGCGTATACTATAGTTGTCAAAATGCAACTTGGAGTCATCCGGAGATCCCAAGGTCCAGCTGTTGTCTATCTGTGGTGCAACTTGAGTCAAAACGGGTTGACCAATCAAATTGACATTGTCAAAATATTCTACTTTCAATCCTTGATTTGAATTGTTGTGGAGATATGCAGAAGTTATTATATCAAAATGTTTTTGGTGCCATGAGACTCCTTTGACGTAAGTAATATTTACATCAGGATAACGTTTCTTCAAATTATTTAATCCATCTATAATATTAACTTTTTTGTTGCCGGGACCTGAGTAGCCACCTAATCTTGCTTCTTCGGCATCAGATCCGATTATTACGATGTTTTTGTAATTTTTGCTATCTATTGGAAGCGCATTATTTTTGTTCTGTAGTAGGACAAATGATTCAGCAGCAGATTTTTCTGCAATTTGTTTATGATTTAGATTTACAAGTTGTTTTATTTCTTGTTCGCTGATATATGGCTTTTCGAATAGTCCTAGCTCAAATTTAGCTCTCAATACACGAGACACTGCATCATCAATGCGCTCCTGCGGTATACGGCCATCATAAAATGGAGGACTAAACAATTTGTAGTGATCATATTCTGTTTGAAATATTACATCCAACCCGGCATTCATGGCTTGCGCGGCTGCATCAGGATAATCTTTTGCAGTACGGTGAAGCACGGTGGGACCGCCCACTGCGCTTGCGTCTGAGATAATAAAGCCATTGAATTTCCATTCATTTTTTAGCTTTTCGGTAAGTAGCCAATGATTTGCTGTAGCCGGTCTTCCATCTAAAAAATTATAGGCTGTCATTACGGATCTACTCTTCGCAACGGAAAAAGCTTTTTTGAAGGGATAAAGGTGAGTTTCTTCCAAATATCTTTTGCTCCAGTGAATAGGGTAGGAGTCTCTACCTCCTTCACCTACATTAGCCAAAAAATGCTTAGGTGTGGTTACGATATTTTGTTTTTCAAATGCCGACATAAAGGCTATCCCCATTTGTGATGTCAGGTAGGGGTCTTCACCATA
Organism: Sphingobacterium sp.; assembly: GCA_048595255.1. GTDB lineage: Bacteria > Bacteroidota > Bacteroidia > Sphingobacteriales > Sphingobacteriaceae > Sphingobacterium. Next base: position 49,661 of record JBMDWK010000005.1, read on the forward strand.
CGTTTCTTCTGTACGTCCCCAACGGACATCATTCGCAAGATTGATAACGGGCGTAAGAATATGGCGTATTCCCCTTAATTTTGTCTCCCATGCAATGGCGTTAGCAACTTCATTCATAGTTTGGAGATTAAATGTGGAAGCTAGTCCAATAGCTTGCGGAAAAGATGTTGCTCCTTCGCGCATTAATCCGTGTAATGCTTCATCAAAAGGTATTATAGGTATTCCTAATCTCGTTTCTTCAACAAAAAACCTTTGAATATTATTAATTTTTCTGGTTAATTTTTCAGCATCTTCGTTGGCATTATATTGCAATAATTGACCCGCAGCACCCCCTCCTTTAGTGCCTGCACTAACTTGTAATCCAAATATCCCATGCTTATATTGACCTTCTTGGATGTTGTCCAGATCTCCTGGTATCATAAAACATTGCCAAAATTTTTCCTCAGGCGTCATTCTTGACAGTAAATCTTTAACCCGGGCTTCGATGGGTTGTGTTGGATCTTTATAGGTGGGCTTTTGGGCAAAAGAACAGTTAAATATAAATAGTATACTTGTTATTAAAAACGTTTTTCTCATGGATAGGATCGTGTTATTTGACAGATAATTTGAATACCGCAGCATAATGAGGTGTAGAATTTACATTTTTTATAAATACCCTACCATCTTTCTGTGTCCATTTTATTTTCTCTTTACTTCCCAATAATTCAACGGATTTAATAGAAGCGCCTGCAGGTATAGCGAAGTTAAATCCAGTTTGTGGCTTTAGATAGGAGTTTTCTGATTCGCTAGTATGAAAAACGTGTATAAGTTTGCCATCCTTCGATTTGGTATAGTAATAATCACCCTCATGATAGGGAGCGATTGGTCTACTAGCAAATACTGCTGATTCATTTTTCTCCATCCATGAAGAAATATCATTAAGCCTGTAGTAGGCCTCTTGGTCAAAATCGCCATTAGGACCAGGAGCAATGTTTAAAAGATAATTGCCTCCTCTAGATATAATTTTGATTAATGTTTCTATTATTTTTTTTGATGATTTGTAATTGTCATTGGGTACATAGCTGAAAGAGTTTCCCATCGTAATACAGCTTTCCCAAGGGATATCCAATGTATGGTCGGGTATGGATTGTTCAGGAGTTACATAATTCTCCCATTTACCAGGTACTGTGCGGTCTACGACAATGATTCCTGGTTGATTCGTGCGCGCCATTGTACCAATTCGATCCATATCAATATCTTGCTCTACTTTGATCGTACGTTGCCATTCTACACTTGGATCTATCGTGCTGAAGGGACGCACCCATCCACCATCCAACCACAGAATGTCTACCTTACCATATTCAGATGTCAATTCGTTTATCTGGTTGAATGTATAATCTTTATATTTTTGCCAACGCTCAGGATATTTGGTAGGATCATAGTTTACATTTCGATCTTTTGGCGGGAAATAAGACCACCAATAGTATTCGGTATTCCAGTCCGGTTTGGAGAAATAAGCACCTATTTTGAAATTATCGCTGCGAAATGCGTTGAATATTTCCTTTGTTACATTTGCCTTAGGATGAGTTGAAAATGGGGTGTTGGGAGACGTGATTTTATAATCCGATTCTTTTGTATCAAACATGGCAAATCCATCATGGTGCTTTGTTGTAAACACCACATACTTCATTCCTGCTGCTTTAGCCGCCTTAGCCCATTTCGAAGGATCAAACTGAGTTGGATTAAAGGTTTTTTGAAGGTTTTTGTAGTTTTGTACATATTCATAATAATTGGCTCCATGTTCGGGTTTTCTTTGTGTCCAGTCTTCATCTTCTGGACATAGGCTCCAACTTTCTACAATGCCCCACTGACTATACGTCCCCCAATGCATAAACAATCCAAATTTCATGTCTTGCCATTCCTCCAAATTTTCTAAAACTTGGGGATCTGTAGGTTTTTCATAGCCCGCTGATACATTATGAGCTTGCGCATTAACAGTAATTGCACTCGTGCTAAATAAAATAGAAAAGAATAAGTTTTTTAAGTTCATAGCAATTATTGGTTTATAGCGTTTTAGTATTAAGTTATAAAATAAAAGCCACCATTGGCGGCTTTTATTTTATAAAAATCGGGTGTATTACCTGATATCCCAAAATAACTTTGTGTTTATGTTATCTTGATCTTTAATTGTGTTGTAATTTTCTAAATTGAATGCTTGTTCTGATTGCGGTAAATACCATTTTAATGGAGCAGTTTTTTGAATATCAGAAGACTCAACTCTAAATGTAAATGTAGGGAAATCCAAACGTCTCACCTCAGCCCAGTTTTGTGTTGGCTGAATAATATTGAAGTGTAGCCATTTTTGGTGAGCAATCTTCTCAATAATGTTTCCACCCCATCCAATTTTAGTGATATAGTTGTTCACTTCCGCTGTGGTAGGAGCAGGTGGAGCAGCCACAAGAGAATTGTTACTAACGGCTCTTAATCGCTGTAGAAAATCAATAGACTCTTTGATTCCATTTTCAAAATGCGTCTTTGCACCAGCATTATCTCCTGATTTTGATTTGTTTTCAGCCAATAAATATTGCACTTCAGAAGCTGTAACTAAGACACCCGGGAAATTTTGGTTTCTAGAATAAGTAGATCTATTATAAATAGCTATTTTACTTGGATTGGCTTGTGTACCCGCAATGGCCGCGCTTTGATCTGCAGAATTTAGACTTTGATCTAATCCTGTGAATACACCAGCAGCTCCTGCTCCAGGTTCAAACATGAAAGGCAATCTTGGGTCGGCATTGCTAACCATATGATCTATCATCTTCTTGCCAGCAATATTGTTGTTCCAACTTTCCAAAGCATCCAAAAAGTCGCGCGAATGGATATCAGAAGCATTATTGAATATATCTACTTGTATATTGTCATTATTTGTCAAAACAATAGGATACGTTGTAGAATTGCTGATAATCTCATTGATTTCTTGGGTAGCTCTAGCCGTGAATGAAGGAGCTTCGCTGACACGAGTAAGCATTCTCAGTCTTAGTGAATTACAATATTTCTTCCACAGATCTATAGATCCACTATTTATTAAATCTTGATTTTTAAAGGATGTAGCGGAAGCTGTCGGTATTGTAATGGAATTTAATTCTGTACTGATAGCTTTTAATTCATCAAGCATGGTCGAGTATATATCTTCCGCCTTATCGTATTTTGGATAAGAGATGGAATAATCACCACCATTAGAGCTTAACTTGCCTGCCTCTGACCAAGGCACGCTGCCGTGGATGTCCACATGCTGCTGAGTTTGATCAAAGAAAAATATTTTAGCAGCAATCATAAATATCTTCTTATCATTTTTTTCAGTCTCAGGAAGTGTAGCATAAATTTTTTCAAGCTCTCTGAACTGCGCTAATCCTTGGTAATATCTTTCCCAGCGATCCGTGATTGCTGCAGCTCCAGGATTTAATTGATTTTCACTGTTTGCCCACCCAATTACTTGGATATATCTGTGGATAGTAGGCGCCAATGTCACAAAATAATTTCTGTAAGTAGGCACTACCAGTTCTCTAAATGTATATTGCAAACCTGAGAATTGTCTTTCTACTGAAGAGCTTGTAACCTTTGATGGGTCTCTATAAACTTCATCAAAAGATTCTTTTTTACAAGATGTTATAGTTGTAAGTGAAGCAGTACATAGTCCTGCTATCACAAGTAATTTGTTCATTTTCATCGTTTTAGAAACTTGCTCTTAACATTAAACCATAAGTTCTAGTAGCAGGTGATGTACCAGCATTAGAAACATTATTGACCCAATTTGATCCACCGGTCATCTGCTCTGGATCTAAATCTTTAATCGATCTGTATAAGAAGAATAGGTTTCTTCCAAAAGCAGATATTTGTAGATTTTTTGCTCTAAGCTTATTTGCAATTGTACCTGGAAGTCTATATCCCAATGACAATTCGCGCATTTTTATGTAATTATTGTCTTGTACATATAAACCGTAATTCGAGTTCGAATATTGTGGACCTCCCCAGTTATATGTCTGCGCATAGTAGTACGCTTGTGAAATAATGTTAGTGTTTTGAGTACCGTCTGCTAGGACCCCATCCATCAACATACCGTCTGTAAATACTTTTTCACCATTTGGACCACTTGCACCATTGTGTGATATACCTTTACCTCCAGATAAGTAATAGCTTAAACCTCCGTGTTCAGTATCCATCGCATTTAAGGATTCTTCAAGAAGTCCACGGCTAATCATCCAATTAATACCTGTTGGCATTACTTGGCCTCCCCATCTGAAATCAATCAATGCATCTAATGTGAAGTTTTTGTAGTTAAAAGTGTTAATGAAACCACCCACTGCTTTAGGCATAGCATTACCCGCTTTTACCCATGCATCCTCATCTAATTTATACAAACCATTTGCTTGAACGATTTTGTTGCCATTCGCATCAGTTGCTATCGGATGTACCATGATATCACCCATTGATTCGCCTACTTTAGATACCAATTGGGCAGCTGCACCATCGTAATCTCTGTGCAAAAGTTCAGTAGCTCCACCTGGTAAAGCCTCCACCACGTTTCTATTCATTGAGAAGTTTAATGTAGTGTTCCACTTAAAGTTTTCATTCTGAATAGGGGCGCCATTTATAGCAAATTCCCAACCTTTATTACGCAAAGTTCCGACGTTAGCAATGATCGAAGAAGAACCCATTGATATTGGCAATGAATAGTTTAAGATTTGGTCTACGATTTTACCATTGTAATAAGTAATATCAAAACCTAGTCTTCCATTCAACATACGCGTTTCTAATCCGAATTCAATTTCGTGCTTAGTTTCTGGTTTTATTTTTTCATTACCAAAGCTTGAAACAGGGATGTTAGTGTATAGTACAGCTGTTCCAGCTCCTTGATTTCCTAATGTGTTTTGTGTATAGCTAAGGGCACTTTGGTAGATACCAGGATAGTTACCCACAATACCCCATGACCCTCTTAATTTTGCATAATCAAATACTGACGATAAATCAAATGCTTCTGATAATATAAAGGAAGAGTTTACAGAAGGATAAAATAGCACATTATTGTCAGGATGCATTTGAGAAATACGCTCTCTTCTTAATGTACCTTCTACAAACCAATAGTCTTTTAGGTTAAAGTTCAAAGTTCCAAAAACCGCATCTCTTAATGAGTTAAGTCTAGAAGTGCTTGTTCTAGCTTGATTGACTGAAGCGTTGATGTCATACCAGTTTCTTACACTTAAGCCTCCATCTGTATAACTATTCATATTCGTGCTTTGTGATTTAGTAGCAGTATAGCCTACCATAGCACCAAGCTTAATATCTTCACTTACTTGTCTAGAGTAAGAAGCTAATAAATCCGTGTAATAAATGTTGGCAGTTTGATTATGAAGTCCAAAATAACCTGTATTTTCTAATGATAGAGGTCTTTCGTTTGGTTGTTTGTCCTCAATCTTACTATTAGTCATGTCTGCCGAGAATCGTCCGCGAAGTGAAAAATCCTCAGTAATCTGCCATGTGTTCGTAAATGAACTTATTAATCGATTAGAGTACTCATCATAATTGCGGGCTTTTACATTCCAAATATAATCTAATACATCTGTTTTATACCCGTTGTACGTAAGATTCTCCTCTGGAGTCAAACTTGGGTTAGATCCTGTTACATATTTGTACCCTAGGCTAGTCTGATATCTATCTAAATACCATTCTGGATTATCCCATGTAGAGATCATACCAGTAAAGTTATTAATTAGGCGATCTGTCAAGAACGGACGGTTATGGGTGTGTTGATTAATATAATTTACAACGATATCTGTTTTGAAATTTTTCCAAAGATTGAACGTTGAATTTAAATTGGCAATGTTTTTCTTATTATATGAATCTAATGACGTCATTTGGTTGTCTTGACGTGTCAAAGAAAAACGTGTATTTGAGTTTGCTCCTGTGTGGCCTAAAGCCAAGTTGAAGGTTGTATTATTCGGGTTGTTAAAGAACTTATGGTAAGCGTTTTGTGCTACGTATGGTTTTACAGTTCCATCCCATGCAATTGTTGGTTGGCCATCGAATTTTGGACCGAAATTGATAGAAGCTGGTAGTACACCTCTTGTTACGCCATTGATTGCTCTAGATTGGTCGTAGTAGAAGAATTTATCTTCAGCCTGTCCGCCATTTGAATATTCGATAGAATATCCCGGACCTCTTACATCTTGAAATCTAGGTAAGTATGCGATTTGGTCATTTGTATATGTAGCGTTGAAGTTGATAGAAAATCCCTCTCCTCCTTTACCAGATTTAGTAGTTACCAATACAACACCATTCATCGCCTCCGAGCCATATAATGCCGCTGCTGATGCTCCCTTTAGTACAGATATTGATTCAATATCCTCAGGGTTTAGATCTTCTAATCCATTACCACGAGCACGTTGATCACCCCAATAGTCAGAGTTATTAAAAGATGTTTGACGCATTGGAACACCATCTATAATTACCAAAGGTTGAGAGTTCCCTGTAATAGAGTTTGTACCACGGATGTTAATGTTAATACCCGATGTAGCTCCACCTGGTGCGGCTGAAATACGAACTCCCGGTGCTTTACCGTAAAGTGCTCCAGCAAAGTTTGGGGATCCTGTTTTAGTTAATTCCTCTGCTCCTACGGTGCTCATAGCATAACCTAATTCCTTAGGCGCTCTTTTAATACCCATCGCTGTTACCACGACTTCGTCGATACCGCTTGCATCCTCTTCTAGAGAAATGTCCAAGGAAGGCCCTGATACGGTAACTTCTTTAGAGAAATAGCCGATTATGGAGAATCTTAATTTTTCGCCATTGTTAGCTTGAATGGTATAACTACCATTTGTGTTTGATTGAGTTGCTCTGTTGGTCCCTACTACCGTGATAGTAACGCCAGGTAAGCTCTCATTAGCAGCTGTTACTCTCCCTGTAACAGTTTGCTGTGCAAATACTGTTGAAATGCTACAAATTAGCATCAACAGTGAAATGCTCCAGTGTTTGTAATAATTGCTCATAATAGTAAGATATAGTTTGTTTGTTTCATGATGTTGTTAATGATTCAGATTGAGTTACTGCCACACATGCCGAGGCGATGGGTTGGATATGCACGATATCCGAAATCTGTATATTTGTGCGTTGCGCCAGGCGCGGTATGCAGTATATATGTATAGAAGATTGAATTTCGTTCAAAAGAATATTGCCGAATACTGAACCTATGCCACTAATAATGACCGAAGCGGGATTTAGTATGTGAATTAAAGTCGCAATGCCTTTGCCAAGCATATAACCGATTTTTTTGATGGCATATATGCTGAGCTGATCCCCCTGTTTGTAAGATTGTATTAATGCTTCCAGCAGTTCTGACTTGTCACCATTGTCTATATATTTAGACAGCTGGGATACTTCCCCTTCTTTGAGTTTTTCTTTGATATAATCAATAGAAGATTCCAACGAAGCTTCTACCTCTAAACATCCTTTTTTGCCGCATGAACATAATTTGCTTTCATCTGCTAGAGGAATATGGCTAAACTCACCTGCAAATCCGTTGTTCCCACGGAAAAGCTGCTGATCCACAATGATTCCTAGACCGACACCCCATGTCAGATTAATGACAAGTGCGTGATTGGTTGTCTTCGCTTTGCCGAAATGTTTCTCCGCAATAGCAATAGCCGAAGAATCATTTTCGATGTACGTATTGATCTGTAAATCTTCCTTTAACCGCTTAGCCAAATCATGTAAAGGTGATTTTTTGGGATACGAATTGTTTACCCCTAATTGTGACTCCACAAAACCGGGAGTCGTCACACCAATGGCGAATATTCTCGTCTGTGCGTACTCATCAATAAGCTTTTTACTATTTGTCAATATGGACTGAAAGATTTCTTCATCGTTGAGGTGATCGATATTCGTGGTTACGATGTCACTAATCAATTCATTAGAGATATTATATATAGCGTATGCGATAGAGTACCGATTAATACTAATGGATAATATATTGCCTAATGTTTTTGTATTTAAATTGTAGACAGCGGCTCTTCGTCCACCTGTAGAGGCGCGTAATCCACCCGAAACGATAAAATTGTTTTCGACAAGCTGTTGAACTGCTTTCGTAGTGACCGGAATGCTTTTACCCAAAAATGCACTTATTTCGGCAATGGATTGTGTGCCCGAAAAGTAAATGGATTTTATAATCTGAGTTTGAAATTGGCTAGACATAACTAATAGTTATATTACTTAGGTAAAGTTAATAAAACAAAACTATAAACTCCAAATACTTTTTAAATAAAATAAAAAGTATTTGGAGTTTTATTTCTGATAAATAAAATACTTGACTAGGTTTTGTATCTTCGGAGTTTATATCTAAACTGTTTAATCTATTACTATGAAACGTTATTATTCTCTCGATGTCTTTAGAGGAGCTACAGTTGCTTTTATGATTATGGTTAATAATCCTGGATCGTGGAATTCGATTTTTGCTCCACTAGGTCATGCAGCGTGGCACGGCTGTACACCGACGGATTTGGTGTTTCCATTTTTCTTGTTTGCCGTGGGTAACGCTATGGCTTTTGTAATGCCAAAATTGCAAGAGGCTGGAGATGCTGTTTTTTGGAAAAAGGTTATTAAACGTACTGTACTTATCTTTTTGATAGGGTTGTTTATTATGTGGTGGCCATTTGTGAAATGGGAAGCTAACGAACTTGTATTTCGTCATTGGGTAGATCCCAATGATCCCGAAAAGGGGATACGTATACTGGGGGTATTGCAGCGTATTGCTTTAGCCTACTTTTTTGCATCTATAATGGCTTATTTTCTAAAACCTAGAACTATTATTTGGGTTTCGGCAGGAATTCTATTCGCTTATTGGGGATTGTGCTATTTCTTGGGAACAGGTGATCCATATAGCCTAGAAGGTTGGTTTGGTAATGCTATCGATAAACAAATTATTGGCGTAGCGCATATGTATAAAGGTGAGGGAGTGCCATTTGAACCCGAAGGTTTGGTTAGTACTCTACCTGCTATTGTACAAGTTGTTTTCGGATATTTGACTGGTTTATTTATTCGTAATCAAGGTCAAGTAGATTGGTTGTGGTCAAAGGTTCCGCAAACTAAAGAGCCGCATTTTAAGTTGCTTGCTGGTCTTTTCGTGACGGGATTTATCTTGTTAGTATTAGGATGGGCTTGGTCATTAGGTTTTCCTATTAACAAAAAGATCTGGACAAGTTCATATGTCTTATATACGGTAGGCTTAGGAATTTTGACTATAGGCACGATGATATGGTATATTGAAGTACAAGGCGTACGTAATTGGCTGACCAAATTCTTTGATGTATTCGGCAAGAATCCTTTATTTATTTATGTGCTGAGTGCTGTATTAATACGTTTTGTAGGTTTATTTAGAATTCCTAATGGCGTCAATGCTGACGGTATTCAACAATATACGACTGCATTCTCATGGTATTATAATAATGTTTGTTCAGCCTTGCCTGGACCTCCAGAGCTGGGTTCATTGTTCTATGCTATTACCTATATGTTGCTGATGTGGTCGGTAGGCTATGTGTTGGACAAGAAGGGGATATATGTAAAGGTTTAATTTATAGAAGAATGTAGCTTTTTCCGCATGAAACACGTTCTTATATATTGTACGAGTGATAACTTTAAATTATGGTACGCTGTTTTATAGGAACATTGATAATTATGTTTGCATTTACATCTTGTAAGAAAGATGATAACAATGTTAGCGACAATTCTTTTGTTGTAACATATGATGGTGCTTTATACCATTGTACTGGATTTAAATCTTTTATTGAAATTAAAGACCTTGAGCGCTTGAATCTAATTTTAGGCCTTGAACCCAAATATTCAGGTGATGTAGTTGGTTTGGTTGATTTAAAAGGGAATTATAAAAAAGATGATAAGATTAAAGTTTCTGTAGCAAAATACAACATTAGTGGAGATAAAGTATGTCCAGCTTTTACGCCATTTCCGTCTGTTGTGGTTCTGAAGGAGGAGCTAATAGACAATTAAATTATGGATTGAAGACGCTGTGTTGGTTTTATAGTTTTTAATCCTTATCTTTGCAGGCAATTAATTAAATTTTTAACGCTTTAATATTATTCACGAAATGTATTTAAGTAAAGAGTACAAAGCTGATATCTTCGCAGAATTTGCTGGTGCAGCTGACAACACTGGTTCTGCAGAAGGACAAGTTGCTTTATTCACTAAGAGAATTGCTCACTTAACTGAGCACTTGAAAAAAAACAGAAAAGATTTTAATACACAACGTTCTCTACAAAAATTAGTAGGTAAACGTCGTTCATTATTAGCTTATTTGTACAAAAAAGATATCAACCGTTACCGTGCGATTATCAAAGGTTTAGGTTTACGTGATATCATCAAGTAAGCTTATATAGTGTAAAGCTTAAAAAGCCATCCAATTTTTGGATGGCTTTTTTGTTATCCCATAATATTTACTCTAAATTTTCATTACCTTTGTTCTGAATTTTTAAAGGTCATAAAAATCGATGCATCAGTAGAATAAAGAGGAAAATGCATCTTGAATTACAAAACAATGAGTTATAACGAACAAAAAGTAACAATCGATTTGGGCAACGGTCTTGCACCAATTGAATTGTCTACAGGTAAATTGGCGAAACAAGCCGATGGTTCTGTAGTATTGAAACAAGGTGCTACTATGCTATTAGCAACGGTAGTATCTTCAAAAGAAGCTAAAGCAGGTGTGGATTTCTTACCACTTTCTGTAGATTATCAAGAAAAATATGCGGCTACTGGTCGTATCCCAGGAGGTTTCTTACGTCGTGAGGCAAGATTGTCAGATTATGAGGTTTTAATCTCTCGTCTGGTAGATAGAGCTTTACGTCCATTGTTCCCAGAAACATATCACGCAGATACGCAAGTAATGATCTCTTTGATCTCTGCAGATAAAGATATTATGCCAGATGCCTTAGCGGGTTTGGCAGCTTCAGCAGCTATAGCTGTTTCGGATATTCCTTTCAATGGTCCGATTTCCGAAGTTCGCGTTGCGAAAATTGATGGACAATTGGTTATCAATCCACGTTTGTCAGAATTAGAAAAAGCTACTCTAGAATTTATCGTTGCGGGTTCTGCACAAGATATCGTAATGGTAGAAGGGGAAGCAAACGAAATTTCTGAATCGGAAATGGTAGAGGCTATTGCTTTTGCACACGAAGCAATCAAAAAGCAAGTTGCTGCGCAATTAGAATTAGCAAGATTAGTGGGTTCTGAAACGAAACGTGAGTTTAACCACGAGCCGTCAAACGAAGAATTGAGAGCACAAATCTTCAGCGCTACATACGATAGAGTGTACGAGATTGCAAAATCTAGATCAGCTAAACATGAGCGTTCTGAAAAATTTGCTGCAATTGCACAAGAAGTAGTTGAATCTCTAGGTGAGGACATCGATGAGGAAACTAAATTCTTAGCGAAGAAATATTTCCACGATGTACAATACGATGCGGTTCGTAATCTTGTATTGGACGAAGGTATTCGTTTGGACGGTCGGGATGTGCGCACTGTACGTCCGATTTGGTCTGAGGTTGATTATCTTCCTGCAGCACACGGTTCAGCAGTATTTACACGCGGTGAAACACAATCATTGACTTCGGTGACTTTAGGAGCCAAAGATGATGAGCAAATGATTGATGGCGCATTTATCAATGGGTACAACAAATTCATTTTGCACTATAACTTCCCTGGATTCTCAACTGGTGAAGTAAGACCTAATAGAGGCGCTGGTCGTCGTGAGATAGGTCACGGTAACTTAGCTATGCGTTCATTGAAAAAAGTATTGCCTAGCGACGCTGAAAATCCATATACTATCCGTATTGTTTCAGATATTTTAGAATCAAATGGTTCTTCATCTATGGCAACAGTTTGTGCGGGTACGTTAGCTTTATTGGATGCGGGTGTGAAATTGAAAGCGCCAGTATCAGGTATCGCCATGGGGTTGATTACTGACGAAAAATCAGGTAAATACGCTATCCTTTCGGATATCTTAGGTGATGAAGATCACTTAGGTGATATGGACTTCAAAGTTACCGGTACTGAAAATGGTATCGTAGCCTGTCAAATGGACTTAAAAATCAATGGTCTTAAGTGGGAAGTGTTGACACAAGCATTGGATCAAGCAAAAGAAGCACGTTTACACATCTTAGGTGAGATGAAGAAAACGATTGCTGAACCTCGTGAGGATTACAAACCACACGCGCCGCGTATCATTCAATTGACTATTGATAAAGAATTTATCGGTGCTGTTATCGGTCCAGGTGGTAAAATCATTCAAGAGATGCAACGTGAGACGGGTGCGACGATTTCGATTGAAGAGGTTAACAACCAGGGTATCGTTCAGATCTTTGCAGACAATAAAGATGCTATCGATGCAGCGACGACACGTATCAAAAATATCGTAGCCAAACCAGAAATCGGTGCTACTTACGAGGGTAAAGTGAAGTCTATCATGGCTTTCGGTGCTTTCGTGGAGATTATGCCAGGTAAAGATGGTTTGTTACACATCTCTGAAATAGATTGGAAACGTATCGAGACTATGGATGGCATCTACAAAGAAGGCGATGTCGTAACCGTAAAATTATTAGATATTGACAAACAAGGTAAAATGAAACTTTCCCGCAAAGCTTTATTACCTCGTCCTCCAAGAGAAGATAAGCCTAAGCGTGAAGAAAAGCCAGCAGCTCCTGCTACTGACGCTCCTCAAGCTTAATTCTTTTAGAGAACAAATAGTAAAGCCCAACTTGCAAAAGTTGGGCTTTTTTGTTCTTGTAACAATTAGTATCAGTTTACTCATTCATTCATTAAGTCTACTCGGTGAACCTTCTCTTTCGCTCATTTTGCAATATTGGATATTGTAATGGCTGTACTTTGTGAGGTAGTAATCATATTAAAACTTATCTATTATGAATAAGAAATTATTATTAATTGTTTTTTCACTGGTTCTTGTATTTGTGCAGGGGTGTAAAAAAGGAGACTCAGGTCCGCAGGGGCCTGCTGGACCACAAGGAATACAAGGGGTCAAGGGTGATAATGGATCGATGATTTATAGTGGTAATGATGTGCCTGCTGCCTCGCTGGGGGTGAATGGTGATTATTATTTCCGATTGTCCAATAGTATGTTTTATGGCCCAAAAACAGCAGCAGGCTGGGGGACTCCCATTTCACTAAGAGGTGCTACGGGCGCTACAGGTGCGGCTGGTGCAGCGGGCTCAAAAATTCTTAGTGGAACTGCATTGCCGGGTACTGCACTAGGTGCTATAGGTGATTTTTATTTTAAGACTGATACCTATATGTTTTTTGGACCAAAAACAGCGGCAGGCTGGGGATCTGGAGTAAATCTTAGAGGTGCAACAGGCACAGCTAATGTGATTTATAGCGGATGGATGAGTTTTCCTCAATCACAAAGAGATACATCAATAGATGGAACGCTATATAAAGTGAATCATATTCCTGTACCTCGCCTTACACAGTCGCTAGTTGATCAGGGCTTGATAATGGTGTATTATTTATTCCAAAATTCTGTACATCAATTGCCATATACATCAGATGCAGGCGCAGGTGTTGGTCCTGCAAAAACAAGTACAATAAGCTATCTTCCAAAGCCTGGTAGGATTTTAATCACAAGATATACGCATGATAACTCAGCTTCTATTGGTTTTGGATTGATACAATTTAGATATGTCATAGTTCCTGGTGGTGTCGTTGCAACTTTGCAGAACAAAAATATTGATTTGAATGATCCATTTGCCGTTGATAAGGCTTTGAAGGAGTTGAAATTATAATATTGGTATTATCTTTTAAAAGCCTAACTTTTAAAAGTTGGGCTTTTTTCGTTCTTGTAACAAATAGTATAAGTTTACTCATTCATTCTTTAAGTCTACTCAGTAAATCTTCCCTTTCACTCATTTTGCAATATTGGATATTGTAGTGGCTGTAATTTGTGAGGTAGTAATCATATTTAAACTTATCTATTATGAATAAGAAATTATTATTAATTGTTTTTTCACTGGTTCTTGTACTTGTGCAGGGGTGTAAAAAAGGAGATACAGGTCCGCAGGGACCTGCTGGACCACAAGGAATACAAGGGGTCAAGGGCGATAATGGATCGATGATTTTTAGTGGTAATGATGTGCCCGCTGCCTCATTGGGGGTTAATGGTGATTATTATTTTCGGTTGTCCAATAGTATGTTTTATGGCCCAAAAACAGCAGCAGGCTGGGGGACTCCCATTTCACTAAGAGGTGCTACGGGCGCTACAGGTGCGGCTGGTGCAGCGGGCTCAAAAATTCTTAGTGGAACTAAATTGCCAGGTACTGCGCTAGGTGCTGTAGGTGATTTTTATTTTAAGAGTGATACGTATTTGTTATTTGGTCCTAAAACTGCGGCAGGATGGGGTTCAGGTGTAAATCTTAAAGGTGCTACAGGAACTGCAAATGTAATCTATAGTGGTTGGCAGGGTCTGGTACGCGTAAAGGATTCTATCATAGATAATACAACTATGAAAATTGGTCATATATATTCTCCCCATATTACACAAAGTGTACAAAGTGGAGGCGCAGTTCTTGTCTATTTTCATTATGGAAGTACTCCTTATGTTTTGCCATTCACCTCGAAAGCTGCTGGGTATGTATCTACTATTAACTATAGTTTAAAAACTAGAGAAATAATTATTTATAGATTTAGGCATGACGATGGCGCTAGTGTACCTACATTAGGGAATAATCTTAGTTTTCGCTATGTCATCATTCCTGGTGGTGTCGTGGCAACTTTGCAGAACAAGAATATTAATTTAAAGGACCCATTTGCAGTTGATAAGGCATTGAAGGAATTGAAATTATAATATTGGTATTATCTTTCAAAATCCCAGCTTGTAGAAGTTGGGATTTTTTATTCACTCCTTTTTATAGGTGCTAAATTTTTCAACTCCTCTTCATTAAATAATCGGTAATGTACTTTAAAAGTTTTACCTAGCGGTGTTTCTAATGAAAATCCTCCGGGACCAAAGCCATCCAATACATCTAAGGTAAAATGTGCATATTGCCAATATTCAAACAAATCACGATCAATCCAAAATTCGTAACCTTCTGCCAAGCCAATCATCGCATCATTCATTCGGGGGAAATAACCACCTTTCTCAAAACATTGTGGCTGTGTACCTTCACAACATCCGCCTGCTTGGTAAAACATCAAATCGCCATGTTGTTGAGCCAACTGATGAATTATTTGTCTAGCTTCTTCTGTAACATCTAATCGCTTAACCATAATAGACTTTAATTAAAATGGGACTCATTGCTGAATCCCATCAAGTTATAGTGTGTGATTAAAAAAATCCTAGCTTTTCTTTGTTGTAAGAAATCAGCATATTTTTAGTTTGTCTGTAATAGTCCAACATCATTTTGTGGTTTTCACGACCAATGCCTGATTGTTTATAACCACCAAATGGTGCACCTGCAGGATACGAGTGATATTGATTTACCCATACACGACCAGCTTGGATCGCACGTGGAACAGTGTACAATTGATGTGCATCTCTTGTCCACACTCCAGCGCCTAATCCGTAAATTGTATCATTTGCTATTTCAATAGCTTCTTTCTCATCTTTGAATGTCGTGACAGCTAATACAGGACCAAAAATTTCTTCTTGGAAAATGCGCATTTTGTTGTGTCCCTTGAATAAAGTTGGTTTGATGTAATATCCATCTTCATAGCCTTGCCCCACATTATTTGCGTCACCACCAGTCAATACTTCGGCACCTTCTTCCTTACCTAATTGAATGTATGATAAGATTTTGTCTTTTTGGATTTTCGAAGCTTGTGCGCCCATCATGACTGTAGGATCTAACGGATCACCCACTTTGATTCCATTTACGCGTTCGATTACACGTTCAATAAATTTATCATAGATAGATTCTTGAATTAATAATCTGGAAGGACATGTACAAATTTCACCTTGATTCAAGGCAAATAATACCGCACCTTCAATAGCTTTGTCTAAAAATGCATCATCATGGTCCATTACGGATTCGAAGAATACATTCGGCGATTTACCGCCCAATTCTAATGTAACTGGGATGATATTTTCTGTAGCATATTGCATTACTAAACGGCCTGTCGCTGTAGATCCAGTGAAAGCTGCTTTCGACACTTTCGGATTGGTAACTAATGCACGTCCTAGTTCTGATCCGAATCCATTTACGACATTAATTACGCCTTCTGGTATTAAGTCTCCAATGATTTCCATCAGTACCATAATAGATGTAGGGGTACTTTCAGCAGGTTTTAATACTACAGCATTTCCAGCTGCTAATGCAGGTGCTAATTTCCACACTGCCATTAATATTGGAAAGTTCCAAGGAATAATTTGTGCTACGACACCGATTGGTTCATGTACAATTAAAGAAACAGTATTCGCATCAAGTTCGCTTAATGAGCCTTCTTCTGCACGAATTACTCCAGCAAAATAGCGGAAATGATCAATAGCTAATGGAATATCTGCGTTTAATGTTTCACGTACAGCCTTACCATTGTCAATCGTTTCTACTGCTGCTATGTATTCTAGATTTTGCTCGATACGATCTGCTATTTTGTTCAATATGATACTACGTTCTGTAGCCGAAGTTTTGCTCCATGTTTGAAAAGCTTTATGCGCGGCATCCACAGCGAGCTCCAAATCTTCTTTCGTGGAGTGTGCTACCTGCGTAAAAACTTTTCCATCCAAAGGGGAAATATTATCAAAGTATTTTCCTTGAACTGGAGGAACAAATTTACCTCCTATGTAATTGTCATAACGTCCTTTGAACGTTGGTTTTTGAATTGCGCCCATATGAATTTATTTATATTCTTAATGTATTTATCCAAAATTACCAAAGTCAATTTTTTGGTTTTAGCATTATAATGTCAAAGTGTAGCACTATAGTTTCATCTGTGTTTGTATTTTATTATATTTGATTACGAGCCAATTATAAAAGTTTGATTTTATGGTAAACAAATCTTTTATAAATACGTTGCCTTTTTCCATGGAAAAGGAGATATCAACATTAGTCGAGAATAAGCGTTCATTTTCGGTAGATGAAATGGAGTTGCATGTCTTTGAAACATATGAGTCTTCTGCTTTAATACCATTGCAGTTCGTGGATTTAGTGATGATTAATATGTTGTCAGGGAAGAAGGTAATGCATATTGGCGAGATCGAGGCATTTGATTATTTACCTGGAGAAATGCTTGTTCTTCCATCGTATACAAAAATGTTAATTGATTTCCCTGAAGCAACTATGCATAAGCCTACACAATGCACGGCACTAGTTGTGAGTAAAGAAAAGATTGACTCTATTCTTGATTATCTAAATGAATTTAGCCCTAAACATCAGTTGATAGGCGAGTGGAATTTTGATCCTAATCTCTTTCATCTTTACAATACACCCGAATTGACAGAGTTGATAAATAAGTTTTTCAAAATCATGATGGATAATAATCCATTGAAGAATGTATATGCAGATTTGACCTTCAA
Organism: Sphingobacterium sp.; assembly: GCA_048595255.1. Classification (GTDB taxonomy): domain Bacteria; phylum Bacteroidota; class Bacteroidia; order Sphingobacteriales; family Sphingobacteriaceae; genus Sphingobacterium. Next base: position 67,221 of record JBMDWK010000005.1, read on the forward strand.
AGAATTGATGATTCGTTTGCTTCAATCACAATCATTATTGGCGTTAGAAATTAATCAGACTACGAATTCGGTGTTTTTGCATTTAAAGGATTTTGTTCGAAAGCATATAACGGAGAAGATATCCCTAGAATCCTTACAAAAGGTTGCTAATATGAGTAAATCGAGCCTCACTCGTATGTTTAAAACCGAGTTGGGGATTAGTCCAATGGAATATGTGATTACTCAGCGCTTACAGCGAGCAAAAGAGTTGTTACGAATGACAAAATCTGTCAAAGAATCCTGTTTTGGATCAGGATTTACAGATGTCAATTATTTCGTACGCTTATTCAAAAGCAGAGAAGGCGTAACTCCAGGAGCGTATATGTTAGGATTTTAATTTTTTTATGACCGCATTTATGGAAACTCATTGACTATTTTATCATTTATAATGTATGAAGTTCATAGTTTTTTTTATTTTATTATTCAGCTCTAAATTATTTGCTCAAACACATAATAAGTTCTCCACTATTGAAAGCAATTTGAATTCTTTACTTGAAGAAAATAATGTATTGCGTGGATTTACATATTTTGGAGGATTTCATGTTGACTCAAATGGGAATATACAATTGGGATATAATTCTTATTTTAAGTCAAAGGACTTTGATGAAAAGCTAATAAAGGTGTTGGAAGAGAGTAATACGCCTTTGACTGTTGGTTCATATAGGCTGAATGTGTATTGGGATAAATACTCATCATCAGTGTATAGTTCAATTGTAGCATATGAAATTGAAGAAGGATTTCCTAATTATACGTTATTGTCACCAGATCCTAGTGGGGGATTAGCTAAACTTATTAAACATATTAGAGAGAGCATAGTTACTAGTTTGACTGTGGACTCATTGGTAAAAAACCGTTATAGTTATCAATTATTCAGTCCAATAGAAATTGCCGTTAATAAAGAGGGGAATGGATTTTTCTTCAAGTCGCATCCATTAGAAGCTTTCATAGATTCATCTATAATAAACAGATGGTCGCCAGCGCTTTATTATGCGCGATTAAGAAATTCTGTTCTTGCAATTCAATATACTTTTCATGATTTGACCACGGGAAAGTTTGATTATATTGATGTCAAATGTGATAAATTCTATTTAGATGATTTGTATCAAGGGAATATAATATTTTTTGAAGAAGAGCCTGAAGAATTTCCCAAAGGTAAATCTGTGGTCTCTTTTGTCTTAAATGCTCCTCAAAATAAATTTGAAAATCCTATAGTGCATCGAGGTATAATACCAGATGGTCTTGAACTAGTTAAATGGATTCAACAGTATGATTTTAAGGAGATAGATTTTTTTTGGTCCAATTTTCCTGAGTCCAAACGTATATTCTTTTATTATTAATATTAATACTTCATCACGCGATCCAATTCACGCTTGCTGTCTCTTTCTTTTAGTGTCTCGCGCTTATCGTAATCCTTTTTACCTTGTGCTAATGCAATTTCGATTTTTGCGTAGCCACGTTCATTGATAAAAATGCGTAAGGGTACTATTGTAAATCCTTTTTCTTCACCCTTTTCTTTTAATTTCTTTAATTCTTTTTTGGTTAAAAGAAGTTTTCTATCGCGTTTCGCTTCGTGGTTGTAGAACGATCCAAACGAATATTCGGCAATGTGCATATTACGAATATATAGCCCATCATCAAAAAACGAACAAAAGCTATCATTGATGTTTGCCTTGCCTTCCCGAATAGATTTTATTTCTGTCCCAAGCAATTGCAATCCGGCCAAATATTTGTCTAATAAATGATATTCAAAGGATGCTCTTTTATTTTTTATATTGATTTGAGATGATATAGCCATTTTTTTTCTTTTTTGCGCTAGCAAATTTAATAAAATAAACCGTTGAAATTAATATAGTTATTACTTGTTAGTATATTTACAATAACTTAACTTTATAATATATATAGCTTTCAAAAATTGTAAATAATCGCCCAAAGTTTCGTAAGTTTGCACGTTTTGATTAATGTTTGAAGATAGATGAATAACTAAAAGCATTGGCAATCAATATTGTTAGAATAAAGTCATACTTTTAAGTTATAAAATTGACTTCAATATAAATTCTTACTTTTGACGATTATTTTGTTTTAGTCAAAAAGTAAAAAATAAAATCGCATTTAATAGAAATATCTATAGCATGAGCAAGGGAAAGTTAAGTGAAAGAACATCAAAGTTTCTTCAAGAACAGCTAGAGCCTATAAAAGCAAACGACTTATACGCATATTTTAGACCTATACAATCGAGACAAGATACAGAGGTTATAATTGACGGGAAGCGTGTGTTAATGTTTGGTTCGAATTCATATTTGGGTCTGACTACGGATTCTCGTATCATAAAAGCTTCTCAGGATGCTTTAGAAAAATATGGAACAGGGTGTGCAGGTTCGCGGTTTCTGAATGGGACTTTGGATATTCACGTAGAACTGGAAGAGCGATTGGCGGATTATGTAGGGAAAGAAGCTGCAGTACTTTTCAGTACTGGTTTTCAGTCTAATTTGGGCCCTTTGTCATGTATTACAGGTCGTAATGATTACATTCTATTGGATGAGCGCAATCATGCTTCTATTATTGATGGTAGCCGCTTATCTTTTTCTAAAGTTGTAAAATACGCACATAATGATATGGAAGATTTGCGTGCTAAAATCGCACGACTTCCAGAAGAAAGTTTCAAATTAATCGCGACAGACGGTATATTTAGCATGGAAGGTGATATCGTAAATCTTCCAGATCTAGTGAAAGTAGCCGAAGAGTTTGATGCGGCAATATTATGTGATGATGCACACAGTCTGGGTGTTATCGGGGAGCGTGGAGCAGGTACAGAAAGTCACTTTGGTATGAAAGACAAGGTTGATATGATTATGGGTACTTTCAGTAAGTCTTTGGCTTCTTTAGGAGGTTTTGTGGCTGCGGACAAGGATACCATCGAATACTTGAAACACCGCGCACGTTCACTGATGTTCTCCGCGAGTATGACACCAGCATCGGTAGCTTCTACGCTAAAAGCTTTGGAAATCATCCAAACTGAGCCAGAGCATATCGAGAAATTGTGGGCTAATACGAATTATGCCAAAAAACTGTTGTTGGACAATGGTTTTGATTTAGGACACACAGAAAGCCCAATCTTGCCGATTTTTGTTCGTAATAACGATAAGACATATTACGTAACCAAAACGCTTCAGGACAATGGTGTTTTTGTAAATCCAGTCGTAGCTCCAGCGGTACCTGCAGAAGAATCATTGATTCGTTTCTCACTGATGGCTACACACACTTTCGATCAGATCGATGAGGCTGTAGAGAAAATGGCAAAAGTATTCAAAACTGCTGAGGTAGAGACATTTGTAGGGTAAATTACTTCTTAAATACATAAGGAAATGATTGATATCATACCTGTAGTGAGTAAAAAACAACGTGCGGAATTCATAGATTTTCCGCATGATTTGTATATAGGGGATCCCAATTATGTACCCGAACTCTTCATAGCGCAAGATGATTTGTTGAATCCGGATAAGCATCCTTTCTTTCAGCACTCCACGGCACAGTTATTTTTGGCCTACCGAGACAATAAAATTGTAGGTCGTATAGCTGCAATCTGGAATACCCAACATAATGCTTTCAATCACGTGAATGAGGGCCAATTTGGCTTTTTCGACTGTATTAACGATCAAGAGGTCGCAGATGCATTGCTCAATACGGCGTACGCTTGGGTGAGGGAAAAAGGAGGGAATAAAATTGTGGGGCCTATCAATCTATCTACGAATGAAACGTGTGGCTTGCTCATTGAAGGATTTGATAGCCCGCCTGTGGCTATGATGACTTACAATTATCCATATTACATTGATTTGATTCAGAATTTTGGATTCCAAAAGCAAGTGGATTTGTTGGCCTATGATATTCCTACTGCTAAAGCGAGTGATCGATCTGTGCTGTTAATGGACAAATTGGAGGAACGACTAAAACGTTCAGGAATTCATCTTCGTCTAATAAATCTCAAAGATTTTAAAAACGAAGCGGAAAAAATAAAACGAGTATATAACAAGGCATGGGATAAAAACTTAGGTTTCGTCCCGATGACCGATGAGGAGTTTGCCTACATTGCTAAGGACTTGAAAATGATCGTAAATCCTAATTACTGTATCATTGCCGAGAAGGACAATGAAATAGTAGGTTTTGCGGTGGGAATTCCAAATATCAACGAGATCCTAATCAAAATAAAGCGCGGTAGATTGTTGCCAACAGGTATTTTTAAGCTGCTTTTTGGTCGTAAAAAAATCAAAAGCCTGCGGGTCATGATGCTAGGTGTGCTGGAAGAATACCGCAAAATGGGAATCGAAGCTTGTTTGTACGGCCGCATCATCAAAAATGCCAAAACGTACGGTATTGAGCGCGGAGAATGTTCTTGGATGTTGGAGCATAATTATATGATGAATCATGCTATTGAGCAAATCAATGGTGAATTGTATAAGCGATATCGCATCTACGAAAAAGAAATATAATGGCAAAAGTATTCATAACAGGTGCGAGTGGATTTGTAGGTTCGCATTTGGTTGAGGATGTCAAAAAAATAGGCTGGGAAGTACATGCTGCCATCCGTCAGTCCAGCAAAACGGAGGATATCCAAGCATTTGTGGACAAATTTGTGTATCCCGATTTTGGAAATGTACAAGAGCTCACGGCTTTATTTCAGCAAGAACAGTATGATTATATTATCCATGCCGCGGCACTTACAAAGTCCAAGTCCGAAGCTGAAATGCTACGTATCAATGTGGGGATGACTCAGAATCTGATGCAGGCCGCTTTTGAAGAAGGAGTACATTTAAAGCGATTTGTATATGTAAGTAGTTTGGCCGCCATCGGTCCGGTTGCGTATGATAGTGCCAAAGCTATTTCCGAAGATACTGCTTATAGGCCACTCACCGTCTACGGGCGCAGCAAAATGACTTCTGAAGAAAATATAATAAAAAGGTTCTCAGATAAGCCTATATCCGTATTTCGGCCCACAGCCGTATATGGTCCCCGAGAGAAAGATTTGTTCATTCTGTTTGACACCTTAAATAAAGGGCTGGATCCTTACATCGGTTCGAATCCCCAAAAGCTAAGTTTTATCTACGTCAAAGATCTGGTGAATGTGTTGATTAAGGGTTGTACTGTAGAGCAGCAACAGCTGGAGTTCTATAATATTTCGGATGGCAATGTGTATTCCAAATATGCTATGGCTGACATCTTTCGTGCTACCTTTAAAAAGAAGGCATTGCGATTGCATATCCCATTCAGGATTGTGTCTTATGTGGCACGTATTTCTCAGTTGTTGTACAAGAATTCTTCCAAAACTCCGGTTATTTATCCAGAGCGTTTAGGGGAATTGACTGCTGAAAACTGGAGTTGTGATATCAGCAAAGCAAAAACGAAATTGGGGTTTGCACCTCAGTATAACTTAGAAAAAGGTTTGACAACTACTTTATTGTGGTACAAAGACAATAAATGGTTATAAATATATTGTAATGAGTGAAGGAAAAATTGACAAGAAGCTGTTTGCAGACAGAAAGCGCACAAATGTTTTGAGCGAACCCGAACAACGTTTTATTACCTATTTACTTCCTAAGATTCCAAATTGGATTTCTTCAGATGGGCTGACGGCAATAGGTTTTTTGGGTTCTGCGATGATATTAGTTAGCTTTTTGTTGGCAGAATATGTGAGTGTCTATTATCTATTATTGGGAATTGTAGGTTTTTTTGTTCAATGGTTTGGCGATTCTCTAGATGGCCGTATTGCTTTTTATAGAAATAAATCACGCAAATGGTATGGTTTCGCGCTCGATATTATTATGGATTGGGTCAGTACGGTGCTTATCGGGTTAGGCTATGTGTTATATGCGCCTGGAGATTATAAATATTCGGGCTTTGCGCTGGTCGCAATGTATGGTTGGGCAATGATTATTTCGCAGTTGCGTTATAAAATTATCGATAAATATACGATAGATGCAGGCCTGGTTGGTCCTACAGAGATCCGTGTCATTATCTCCTTAGTTTTGCTAATGGAAATATTTATTACGTTTTCGATTAATTACAGTGTTATCGGTATTTGTGTTATCCTGTTTTTTATCAATCTAGGGGACACGAAAAAGCTCCTAGCTATGGGTGATGATAGAGATAAAGCTGAAAAACTAGCAAAGCAAAATCAAGCATAGTAGAATGGGATTCAAACTTAAAGAGTTTTTAAAAGCACAATTATCTGCATTCATTGGTGGAATGACGGATTTAGCAATTTATTCTTTTTGTTATAAGGTGTTGAGTTTTTCAGCACCTTTTTCTAATGCTATAGCAGGGTCTTTAGGGGCAATTGTAAACTTCCTTATTAATCGCTATTGGTCTTTTGGTAATACATCGACATCAATTGGCTCCCAGCTTTGGAAATTTGTCATTGTTGTTATTGGTAGTATTTCACTCAAATCTGCCGGACTTTATTTTTTTGTCAATATGTTGGGTTGGCATTTTTTAGTTTCTAAGCTGGTGGTAGAGATAATTGTATCTCTAGGTTTTAATTTTACACTGCAGAAGTTTTGGGTGTTTAAAAAGTAATCTGAAGCATTTTCCGTCTTTTTAAAGGTGTTTTGCGAAAATTAAAATGCATGAACACAATAAGATGCGAAATTGTTCGTTATTATTTTTCCGGAATATTTGTTTTGTACCTATAATCTTCCCTATCTTTGCACCACTCCGCAAGGGAGGAACGGTTCTACGGAGCTATGAAATACAGAGTTAGAGGCGGTTTAAACAAGGAAACTTGTAAGAACATCAAGAAAAAAACTTCAAATAAAGTTTGCGGTTTAAAATAAAGTTTCTACCTTTGCAGTCCCGTCGGAAACGAAGGGGTATGAAAAAAAGATAAGTACAGCCGTTAAGGCTCGAAATAAAAGAAGAAGCGCGATGCGGATTCGATAGAAGTTCTTTAAGAAAATGATCATGTAGCGTAACGAGTAGTTTGAGAAATAACGAAAGTTAACAAATCAAACCTTAGTCAATAACTAAATAGATATTAAAAAAGACAATTCTATTTATATTATAAATAGTTAGAGTCAAACTTCATTTTACAATGGAGAGTTTGATCCTGGCTCAGGATGAACGCTAGCGGCAGGCCTAATACATGCAAGTCGGACGGGATCCATTTTGTAGCTTGCTACAAACTGGTGAGAGTGGCGCACGGGTGCGTAACGCGTGAGCAACCTACCCATATCAGGGGGATAGCCCGGAGAAATCCGGA
>JBMDWK010000006.1:0-31718 GCA_048595255.1 Sphingobacterium sp.
GATGCAATGGTACAACGCAAGTTGCACTTTGCGATGATCGATGAGGTGGATTCAGTATTAATTGATGATGCACGTACTCCATTGATTATCTCGGGACCTATCCCAATGGGTGACCAACACGAATTCTATCAATTAAAACCACGTATTGAGCGTTTAGTGAACGCACAAAAGGCTTATATCAATACCGTATTCAACGAGGCGAAAAAAGCTATTGCCAGTGGTGATACCGATCCAGAGAAAGGCGGATTAGCTTTATTCCGTTCGTATAGAGGTTTGCCTAAAAATAAGGCTTTAATTAAATTCTTAAGTGAGGCTAATCACCGCCAGATCTTGCAAAAAGTAGAAAACTATTACATGCAAGACCAAAGCCGTCATATGCCTAAGGCAGACAAGGAATTGTTCTTCATAATTGATGAAAAAAACAATCAAGTAGAGCTTACTGAAAAAGGTATTGAGCTGATCACGGCACAAGGAGAAGATCCTAGTTTCTTCATCTTACCTGATGTAGGTAGTGAAATTGCAGAGATCGAAAAATCTAACGAATCATTAGAAGAAAAGGCAGCACGCAAAGATGAATTGTTGCGTGACTATTCGGTGAAATCAGAGCGTATTCACTCCATCAATCAATTACTTAAAGCCTATACACTTTTCGAAATTGATGATCAATATATCGTAGACGAAGGCAAAGTCAAAATCGTCGATGAGCAGACAGGCCGTATCATGGATGGCCGTCGCTATTCGGATGGTCTTCACCAAGCAATCGAAGCCAAAGAAAATGTAAAAGTAGAGGATGCGACACAAACATACGCAACGATCACTTTACAAAACTATTTCCGTATGTACCACAAACTATCTGGTATGACGGGAACGGCATCTACAGAAGCGGGTGAGCTTTGGGAGATCTATAAATTGGATGTGGTCGAAATACCAACCAACAAACCAATCCTTCGTGAAGACAAACAAGATTTAATCTTCCGTACGGCACGTGAAAAATACAATGCGGTAGCACAAGAAATTCAAAACTTAACGGAGGCAGGCCGACCTGTATTGGTAGGTACTACATCGGTAGAGATATCTGAATTATTAAGTCGTATGTTGAAGTTGCGCGGTATCAAACATAATGTACTGAATGCAAAACTTCACCAACGCGAGGCCGAGATTGTTGCTGAAGCAGGTCGACCAGGACAGGTGACTATCGCTACCAACATGGCTGGTCGTGGTACAGATATTAAATTATCCGCAGAAGTTATCAACTCTGGTGGTTTAGCGATTATCGGTACGGAGCGTCATGAGTCTCGTCGTGTAGACCGTCAGTTACGTGGTCGTGCAGGACGTCAGGGTGATCCAGGATCGTCACAATTCTTTGTGTCACTAGAAGATCCATTGATGCGTTTATTTGCTTCGGAGCGTATTTCAAACATCATGGTAAAAATGGGTGTGGAAGACGGCGAGGTAATGCAACACAGCATGTTGACTAAATCTATCGAACGTGCACAGCGTAAAGTAGAAGAAAATAACTTTGGTATTCGTAAGCGTCTATTGGAATACGATGACGTAATGAATTCGCAACGTAATGTGATCTATTCAAAACGTAAAAATGCCCTTTTCGGGGAGCGTCTAGACGTTGATTTGAATAATACCATCTATGATGTGGTAGAAGATGTTGTAATCAGCGCCAAAGAGGATGGCTCATACGACGAATTCCAAATCGAAGTTATCCGTTTGTTCTCGGTAGATCCTACGATCTCTGCAGAAGAGTTTGGTTCATCAAGTGTAGATGTGCTTACGGAAAAATTATTTAATCAAATATTCACTCACTACGAGAATAAAGCTAAGAATGTAGCTAGTCAGACATTACCAGTATTACAGAATGTATTGGCAGAGCGTGGTGATATGGTTGAGAATATTGTGGTGCCATTCTCTGATGGCCTTCGCGGTATTCAGGTTTCTACCAACTTGAGAAAAGCAGTAGAGTCAGAAGGCGAAGAAGTCTTCCGATCATTCGAAAAAGGCATAGTTCTTGCTTTGATTGATGAAGCGTGGAAAGAGCACTTGCGTGAAATGGATGACTTGAAACAGTCTGTTCAGAATGCGGTGTACGAACAAAAAGATCCAATCATTATCTACAAAATGGAAGCATTCAACCTGTTCAAAAGCATGTTGGCTTCAATGAATAAAGATATTGTAAGCTTCTTATTCAAAGGTGAAATACCAGGACAACAGCAACAGCCACAAAATATTCAAGAGGCTAAACCTGTACCTGCTCAACCCGCTAATGTGAAGGCTACAAAAGAAGATTTGGACTCTCCAACAGGAGTTTCTGAAGAAGATGTAGCCGTAACACAACCCATTCGTAAGGAACAAAGCGTAGGAAGAAACGATGAATGTCCTTGCGGATCAGGATTAAAATATAAAAATTGTCACGGTAAATAACCGCAAACAATAAAATATAGGAGATGTTGAACAAAAAAGGATTGATTTTATTCGCGGCGATCGGCTTGATAAGCATACAATTACAAGCACAAGATAATAGGGGCTTAGAAATCCAAAAGGATTCACTCATTACTTTGTTGCAAAACTTTAGAGCAGCCCATGAAATCAATCCTACAACACCTCGTCTCATCAGTCTCGGTTCCAAACCTGTAGACAAAGCCAAGGCTACGCGCGTAAAGCGCAAAGGATTTAGAGTTCAGATCTACTCAGGCTCTAACCGTAGCGAGGCTTACGCGATTCAAGCGCGATTCAAAAATCAATATTCAGATATGGACACCTATATCACGTATGCAGAGCCTAATTATAGGGTGAAGGTAGGTGATTTCAGAAGCAGAGCTCAAGCAACTCAATTTATGAATTCTATTCGCTCCCAATACAAAAGTGTCTTCGTTTTCCAAGAAGATATTTGGGTTTGGGAATAATCCAAATACACTATGGCCCAAATTAAGGATGATATTAAACGGTTAGCGAAGGATTATTTTTCAGAAACTGTTCAAATACGTCGCCATCTTCATCAACACCCCGAACTTTCTTTCGAAGAATACAACACATCGGCTTTTGTAAAGGCTCAATTGGATGCAATGGGTATTCCCTATCAATCCATGGCTAATACAGGCGTAGTGGGCATGATTCAAGGAGATCTTCCTTCCACACAGGTGATAGCACTTCGTGCTGATATGGATGCCTTGCCTATTACAGAAGTAGAGGGACGCAGCTATGGTTCGCAAAATACAGGTGTCATGCACGCATGTGGTCATGATGTACACACTTCTTCTTTACTGGGTGTCGCTAAGATTCTTAACGCATTAAAAGCACAGTTTGGTGGTCAGATTAAGTTGATTTTCCAGCCGGGTGAAGAAAAACTTCCAGGAGGAGCATCAATCATGATTCGAGAAGGCGTACTGGAAAATCCTGCACCACAAGCCATATTTGGTCAGCATGTCATGCCATTCATTGAAACCGGCAAAGTGGGATTCCGGTCAGGACAGTATATGGCATCCTGTGATGAGTTGTTCATGACGGTGCGAGGTAGAGGTGGACATGGCGCACAGCCTCATCAAAATATTGATCCTATTGCTATCACCGCTCAGATAATTTCTGCTTTGCAGCAAGTGGTGAGCCGATTTGCTGATCCTAGAATCCCTACCGTATTGTCATGGGGTAAAATCATTGGAAATGGCGCTACCAATATTATTCCGGATGAAGTGTATTTAGAAGGTACCTTCCGAACTTTTAATGAAGAATGGCGTGCCCAAGCGCATGGGAAGATGGTGAAAATAGCAACAGGTATCGCAGAGGCTATGGGCGCAGTGTGTGAGATGGAGGTACGCAAAGGCTACCCTTATCTAGTCAATGAACCCGAAACCACGGCGCAGGCGCGTGCTGCAGCAATCGATTATCTAGGAGAGGACAATGTGGTGGAACTGGACCTGTGGCCTGCCGCAGAAGACTTCTCTTACTACTCCCAAGTGGCAAACGCCTGTTTTTATCGATTGGGAACAGGAAATAAGGACAAAGGAATAGTATCTGCCGTACATACACCGACTTTTGATATCGATGAGAAGGCGTTAGAATTAAGCATTGGCCTAATGGCTTATATTGCTATCTCAAAACTTACCAAATAGGTCTTATGTCATCGCATCATATTGTTCGAGAGAACCAAGAACCGGCATTATTAGTCGAAGACTTTGCTGCATTGTCCGAAGAATACTTAGGTCAATTATTGGAGTGGTCTCCGACTATTATTACTTCTTTAGAAAATCTTGACTATTTCTTGGCAAGAGATATCAAAGTTGACATCTTGTATGGAGTTGACAAGCCATTAGAAGAGCAAGAAGAGATAAAATATCTCCCACGTACAGCCAACTTTTGGAAAGATACGTTAGCCTACTTAGTAGAAAACAAATATAAAGCTGTAAATATCATGACTCAGGCGCTACAGGAAGACTTTCTTATTGCCGCGGAAGAAATTAACAGCGTTGTATTCGTAAAGAATGTGCGGTATGTAATCGTCCGATCACGTTATGAGAAGTGGAAAACTGCTGGTCAAAGAATGTTCATTGATCCTGCACAGGTCAAATCATTCAATGGGCTAAAATATATCAGTGATACCGTCTTCGAAGTAGAGCACGAAGGATTTGTGACTGTAGGAATGAATTCCGATAAATTTATTTTTGTAGGAGAAGAAATATAATGCTAAACATTCGACACGCACGGCTCGAAGAAGCTAAAATTATTCATCAATTAGCCCACCTTATCTATTATCCAACTTACACGGGAATACTTAGTAAAGGGCAAATGGACTTCATGCTTCAAAAAAGCTATACAGAAGAGGCGTTGAAAGAAAGCATGTTGACAGATCAAATATTTTATTTGGTTTTGTACAACGATATTCCTGTCGGTTTTATGGCGTTAAAAGAAAAGGATAGCAGGATTTTAAGAATTGAAAAGCTTTATATTTTACCCGAAACCCAAGGCAAGGGAATAGGCAAGGAATTGATTGATTTCGCTCGGATACAAGCGCAAGCCAGCGGCAAAGCAACTTTAGAGCTCAATGTCAACCGAGGTAATACCGCTTACGAATTCTACAAGAAAGTAGGATTTAAGGTCGTTGAGGAGGTGGATATCCCCTATTACGGATATATACTGGATGATTATGTCATGCAGATGGAAATATAAAAGGTACTGTTTTTTACAGTACCTTTTTGTGTGGAAACTAATCTTTAAGTTTTTCAACTCGAGTTGGCGTTTGTACGCCTTTTACGATCCCTTCCGCACCAATCGCAATAGCTTCTAAGCTAGACATGATGTTATCAATATTCAACGTGCTGACCTCATCTTTTACGGTATGGTAGTAACCGTCTTTGTCAATTTGAGAGGTGGAGAAAGTATGTGCAGGCACGCCTAAAGCAGCTAATACGGCATTGTCGCTGCGGTAGAAAAGATTTTGTTGTGGGTATGGATCTGGATGAAAAGTAAATGCGGTATTCGCTACATTTTTTTGCATCAGCTGTCCCAGATTTGACCTATCGAAGCCTGTGATATATAAACTATTAGCTCCGAACTTGGAATCTTTCCCAATCATTTCAATATTAATCATTGCCACTACACTATCGGCATTGATATTATTGGAGAAATATTTGGAGCCATACATTCCTATTTCTTCACCTGTGAAAGCCACAAAAATCAACGTACGCTCATTATTATTCATTTTTTTGTAGTATTTGGCAAGACCAATCATTGCCGAAGTACCCGAAGCGTCGTCATCTGCTCCGTTGGCGATTGAATCTTGACCATCCGCTTTAATGATGCCAATATGATCGTAGTGTGCGGAGAAGACCACATATTCATTCGGTTTTGATTTGCCCGGAATGACTGCTGCTACGTTGAACAGGTCGATTTTATTCGCACTGTTTTGGCATTGAATGCTATAATTGCTAGGCAATTGCTCAGCCAGAATAAAGGCTTTTGTAAACCCTTTCTCTGGTAAACCACCGACAAGGTTTTCGCGAGAATATATTCTGTTGAAGCGCTTAATATAAGAAGCAAAAGAAGGATCTACGAGCACTATCACATCTTCTTGGGCTTGTGCTAAAGCGCGGAAAGTAGCCGCAAAGTCGTCGTCCTTCTTAATATACTTAATGGGGATGCCCGATTTTTTGTCCCAAAGGATTGTCGGTTCATTGCTGATCACAAGAAAATCCTCCGGAGTCAATTTTTTGTCGTCCCACTGTACTGTGGTACTTTCTCGCGTGATTTTGGTCAAATGAAAGGTTTGTCTAAAGTTTTCTTCAGCGTATGGTTGAAGACCTAGGCTACGGAATTCTGACGCTATAAAATCGGCAGCCTGATGAATGTGCGGACTTAAGGTATGTCTTCCTCCCATCTCGTCCGAAGCCAGGGTATTGAGTATGCGTTCTACATAACTTTTTTCAACAATCTGCGCATTGGATTGTTGTGGAAGTATACAAATTCCAGAGAATAATAAAATACTAGATAGTACGGTTGATAATTTCATAGTCAAAAAATTTACTGAAAATAATAAATAAAAATTTATGCTGCATCGAAATAAAGCATAACTATTATATTTGATATAAAATAAAAAGTCATGAAAGAAGTTACAGTTCAAGAATTAAAGGATATGATGGATCGCAACGAAGAATTTCAATTGATCGACGTTCGCGAACCTTTCGAATACGAAGTTTCAAACCTTAATGGTGTAAATATTCCTTTGGCAGGAATTTTAATTGAAGCAGAGAAAGTAGCTAAAGATATTCCGGTGATCATTCAATGTCGTTCCGGCAAGCGTAGCGCGCAAGCTGTGATGCTTTTGGAGCAGAAGGGATATTCAAATCTTGCTAATCTACAAGGCGGAATCCTTGCTTGGAAAGATCAAATCAATCCGGATATGGAGGTGTATTAATCTCCCATTTTAAACTTACTGCGTGAGAGAGAGGCAAGACAGTCTCTCTTTTACTTTTTATAAGACAACAAGAAGCATCTTATTTTTGTATTTTTGTGGGGATGATAAATTTGGAAAGACCGACGAAACAAGCTTTTTACTTCAGTTTGATGTTTTATATAGGCTCGCTCGTGCTATTGCTGCTAAAAGTCAGCATCGCCCCTATCCTATTCAGTTTTTCGCTGATGGTATCCATGATCTGGGTGTTTCTCGTCTTGCAGGAGATTATGCGCTCTCCACGTATTACCAATATGGAGCGTTTATTTCTTGCTTTGTTTATTATTCTCCTCAACATTCTGTCGGGTATCGTATATTTCTTTTACCTGCGCAATAAAGTCATTGGGCAACATAAAATCTGAAAATGAAAAAACAGTTTATACTTAATTTATTACTTAATCTAGGGATTATATTCTTGTTAATGAGCGGGATATCGGCTTACCAAAGTGGCAATATGTTAATTTTGGGATTAGCAATCGCGATATGTATCGTCTTAATCTATTTAAAAGTGGTGCTCCTTAAACATGTGAAGGAAGACTTCAAAAAGAAGCAGGAAGAAAAGTATAACTCCCGCCAAAAGACAAACAAAAAGGGTTAATCAAATTTTGATTAACCCTTTTTGTTTTATTGCCGATTTCTTTTATTTCAAGAAAGGAGCTTTCTTAACTTCAGCTTTTATCTTTTGGTTGCGGATATTGATATATATTTCTGTACCTGCTTTTGCAAATTCTGTGTTTATATAGCCTAGACCAATTGATTTTTTAAGCGATGGAGATTGAGTACCCGATGTTACACGACCAATTACCTGACCATCTGCATCCACAATTTCATAACCATGGCGAGGGATACCTCTGTCTATCATCTCGAAACCAACCAACTTTTGTGTTGTGCCTTTTTCCTTTTCGGCCTTAAGATTTTCTGAGTTTACAAAATCTTTTGTGAATTTTGTCACCCAACCCAGTCCTGCTGCTAGCGGTGAAGTCGTGTCATCAATATCATTGCCATACAAGCAGAAGCCCATTTCTAGACGTAGGGTATCACGTGCGCCAAGACCGATAGGTTTGATGCCGAATGATGCGCCCGCAGCGAAGATGGCGTCCCACACCTTTTGAGCATCTTTGTTTGCCACATAGATCTCAAAGCCTCCAGCGCCAGTATAGCCTGTCGCGGATACAATTACATTGTCTACACCAGCAAAGCTGCCCTTAGCAAAGGAATAATACTCCATAGAAGCCAGTTCGATGTCTGTTAGGCCTTGTAGAGCCTCTGCAGCTTTGGGACCTTGGACGGCGAATAGAGAGGTCTCATCGGAGATGTCTTTCATTTCTACACCATAGCTGTTGTATTTGCTAATCCAGTTCCAATCTTTCTCGATATTAGAAGCATTTACTACAAGTAGGTATGTCTCATCGTCGATTTTGTACGTCAAGAAGTCATCTACAATACCACCGTTCTCATTCGGTAAATAGGCATATTGAACTTTTCCGTTGTATAACTTGGATACGTCATTCGATGATACTTTTTGGATTAGGTCTATAGCTTTTTCTCCTTTCAAAATAAACTCACCCATATGACTCACATCGAATACCCCTACTCCCGTACGGACAGTCTCATGTTCGTCGTTAATGCCAGAATATTGAACAGGCATATTAAAACCTGCGAAAGGGACCATCTTCGCTCCTAAAGAAATATGATGGTCTGTTAAAGCTGTATTTTTCATCATTTATGGAATATAAATTTTTGCAAAAATAATTATTAAATCTGTATTTAAGGGCATCTTTTTGAGATACTCGTAAAGTATACAAAATAATTTGATAAAAAGCGTAAATTTTATGGGTTACTAGATATTGCAACCGATTGCAGATTCAAAATGTGCAGAACCCTTTTGAATTCTACATTTAAATCGGCCTTTATTCCGATTGTTTTTTCGGTCCAGGGATGAGTGAAGGATAAAGCCGATGCATGCAATAACATCGTGTCCATCTGAAACCGTTCTTTCCACATCTTGTTTTGCTTGTTGCAGCCATGGGGTCTATCTCCTATGATCGGGTACATGATGTGCGCAAAATGTCGTCTGAGCTGATGCATACGTCCTGTCTCGGGGTTGGCCTCGACCAGCGAATAACGGGAGGTGGGAAACTTTCCTTGTGGAACATCGATTTCCGCAGTTGCCAACCTTCGGTAATGCGTAATGGCATCCTGGGCAGTGCCATTTTCTTTCAGCAACGGGTAGTCTATTGTGCCTTCTTCTGGGCAATAGCCGCGAAGTATCGCCAAATAGCGCTTATCGATCTTTTTGTCCTGAAAAAGCATCTGCGTTTTTTGATCCGTCTCTTTATCGAGGGAGAAAAGCAATATCCCGCCTGTCTTTCTATCGAGACGATGTGCCGGGTATACGGGCTGTCCGATTTGGTCACGCAGCAGCTGTAGCGCAAACTCCGAAGCATCATTTGCAATAGATGATCGATGTACAAGTAGCCCGTGAGGCTTGTTTATCGCGATGAGATGTGCGTCTTGGTATAGAATTTCGAGCATTACAATCTTCTCAGTATGCCCACGATTTCGTCTGCTTTTTTATCGATTTCTGGACTTAGCCACACCGTTTTGAAAGCCCCTCCTCCTATTGGATTATCTTGACCTTCCCATCTGATTTTTATGACCGAGAAGAGGTAATAATTTTCGATGATGATATTATTTTGCACAAATTCTTTGACAATTCTGTCGCCGAATAAGGACATGCCCAATTGTACAGCATCCTTATTTTCGTAATCCAGTTGCTTCACAAGCAATGCTTTGGCTTTATCCTCTACAGCTTTTTCGAACTGATCGCGCTTAGGGTTTGTCAAGATGGCCGCAATCATAAGAGCCACCAGTGTCAATGCGAATATCCTGGTTTTAGACATGTATAAAAGTTATGATAGTAAATTTTAATTAGAATATACTTCCTACAGTGGTGAACAGCCAGTCCGCAAACAACCACATGAGGTAAATAAATCCTACACACAAAAGTACTATAATAATAAATAAAGTAATCAATAATCCTTTGGCACTACCCTGATGTTTGTCTTCAAAATAATGCTCTTGCAGTAAACGAACATTTTTCTTATTGGCCTTATGGAAAAAGTCAAAGGCATATCCGAGCAAGGGAATTGCACCTAAAATAGCGTCTTGTAAAATGTTCAACAGCATTTTTACACCCACTTTGGATCCAGCGCCATTGCGCAGCATAACGATTACAAGACCCATAGACATGGTAAATGACACGACCTGACCGGCGTAAGGTATTAAATTCAAAAGAGGGTCCAAGCCAAACTTGAACCCTCCAATGTTGAATTTATTATCTAATAACGTCGCCATTTGCTCTATCCAAGCAAATTCTTTGGCTCTTTTTTGTTGGACTAGATATTTATGCTCTTCCAATTTATTTTAATTCAAATACACCATCAATATAGCAAGTCAATTTGATAGGGCGAATGTCTAATGATAAATCGCTTGATTCTGCTGCACCGTCCATCATAGCTGTTTTGGCATACATACGCGTAGATACAGGCATAAGTTCGGCAAAGTTAAAATTGCTGTTGTCATTTATGACAAGCACTTTGCCTACTGAACCACCGTCTGCTGCGGCCAATATTTCTGCATTGAGACGAGCGTCTTTCACTGCTGCTGTTTTTAATTCTTTTTCGATAGCACGTTTTTGACTGTGGTCATAGCCGCTGATCGATGTGCTTTCCAATCCTTGAGGATCTACTTTGTCCAGCATCTCGTGTAGTCCATTTAGATTCGTCACTTTGATGCGGTATTGACGAGCCTGCAATAACTCATTATTCTTTTTCTTATTGACCTTATTGTAGCTATAGATGTTTTGTACCGTAAAGTCCTCTTTCTTCACGCCGTTGGCCATTGCTGCATCAAAAAGCTGTTTTTCCAATGTCTCTATAAACACTTTCTTTTTCATATTTCCGTCCATATAAAACTCTTTGAGCGAGATGGAAAGATAAATAATGTCCGGAGTGACTTCTTTCTCCGCGTATCCTTTGGTGGCGACCTTACGATACGATTCAATATTGTTAGTTTGTGCGTTTGTCATCAATACAGTTCCTATTAGAAATGCGATAGTTAGTAATTTTTTCATAAATTATTCTAAAATTAAAATTTTCTACTTATAACGGATAGACAATCGAATTGCTACAATGTTTAATAAAAGCAAAAAAATAATAATTGTAAATGGTTTTTATAAATGTTATCTTTAGGATAAATTAAACACAATACAGTAATGCAAGAAGGTAAAGTAAAATTCTTTAATGAGACCAAAGGTTTCGGTTTCATAGTGCCTGCTTCGGGCGAAAGTGAAATTTTTGTTCACGTTTCAGGATTAGTAGACAAAGTTCGTGAAGGCGATGATGTTTCTTACGAAGTAGAACAAGGCCGCAAAGGTCTTAACGCGGTAAATGTAAAAGTTATCTAATAGATTCTAAATATATTTATTGTGAAAAAGCTCGAAATCATTGATTTCGAGCTTTTTTATTTCCTTATCTATTTCCGCCTATATTAGTTTACAAATGGGTTTTCGCCATCTCTTTGTCCAGTAAAAGGATCGTTATTTTCGCTACCTTTTGGGTCTGCACCATATTCATTTTGTCCTTTGTCTCCTTCTTGGATATATAAGTAGATTAAATAAATCCATCCTACACAACACACTAATCCCCATAAAATGTTCCACCCTGATTTACCGGTATCGTGCAATCTTCTTACGCCTACAGCGATCGAAGGAATCAATACGACTAAAGAATAAAAGCTGCTCAGATAGCCACCGGATTGATAATTGGATACCCATTCCATGCCTGGTACATCTACAGGTTCGGATTGGAACGAAAACCCCAGCATACTGTCTAACAGAGATAATCCCCAAGAAATAATGATATTGAAAAGGACAAACATCCAGAATTCCTTTCTACGCGCTCGCCCATTAAAATTTGCGTAATTATCTCTTACGACTTTTAAATACCACTCCATAATTTAGTTTTATTAAGTTAATTAAATGCAATTTCCATTTCAAAAATAAGATATTTCCCGGCATTTTAAAGTCTAATGAAATATTTCTTCGAGTATTTGTAAAGAATTTACCGTCCCAAAATTTTCGGTATGTAGCTTATAGAAGTTGATGATCTGTGAAAGTATATAAATACGATCTTCGTGGGTCATTTGAATGGTATGCGCATTTTCGTAAGAAATGTTTAATACGGCATGAAACATTCGTGTGTGCGGGTCCTGTAGCGAATAGGTATGTGCCGGTGCAAAATTGGTGAATACCCCATCTACCAAGTCAAAATAAGCTAGTGGCTGGTCAGAGGCGGTAGGCATATAACCCAAAAAACGACTTAATTTCATAAGAAAACAAAGATGAAAATTATGAATGGGCTTATCGGTCTGGTCTAGCCAGAGTATGGATTGCTGTATAAAATGAAAAAGATGTGAATCTGGTTGCTGCTGTTTCAGTACTTTGTAAAGGATTTCATTTAAGAAAATCGCGACAGAACTTTTGGTAATATCCATCGGAATCTGTTGCAATATCGGTGAGGATGTGGCTTCTTTTATGCGCTGCAGTGCTCCCGTATCTTTGTGGTACACGACCATGTCCAATAGATGCAGAGGCTGTAGCATATTGATGTGAATTTTGGCCTTGGGTTTACGGGCGCCATTAATCAAATAAGACTGTATACCAAACTCTTCGGTGAAAAGTTGAGCAACGACACTATTCTCCGAATAGTTGGTCACCTTTAAAGCTATTGCGCGTGTCTTATGTAGCATTCAGGACTGAATAATATGCTTATTTTGTCCGTAAAAGTACTAAGATGACCTTGGAATATCAAAGCGTATTTTATTTACAGTACAAGGTCATTGTGAATTGTTGAAAACTATTTTTATGAGAGACTTTTAAGATAATTTAGAAAAGCTATACCTTTGGCTGTTCCTACCCTTTTGGTTTATTTTAAAAAATAATTCTAACCATACTGTTGTAAATTCCAAAAGAAATATAGATATTTGCAAACTCTTTGCAGAGAGTGCAAAAGAGAATTGGTGTATAAATAGACAACATTAAAAATAAATATCATGTCAAGAATTTGTGATTTAACAGGCAAAACGGCATTAAAAGGAAATAACGTATCTCACTCGAACGTTAAGACTAAACGTAAATTCTATCCTAATTTACAAACTAAACGTTTTTACATTCCTGAAGAAGATCGTTGGATCACTTTAAAAGTGTCTACGGCTGCAATTAAAACAATTAACAAAAACGGAATTACTTCGGTTATCAATAAATTTATCAAAAAAGGATACGTTTAGTAGATAATCCGCCTGTTAATTAAAAATATTCATGAACTAATAGTCCGTGAGGATTAGAAAAAGTAAAAACAATGGCTAAAAAAGGAAATAGAGTACAAGTTATCTTAGAGTGTACTGAACACAAAGAAAGTGGTCTTCCAGGGATGTCACGTTACATCACTACTAAAAACAAAAAGAACACAACAGAGCGTTTGGAATTGAAAAAATTCAACCCTGTATTGAGAAAAGTGACTGTTCACAAAGAAATTAAGTAATTAATTTATGGATTGATGAAAGTCATCCATTTTAAATAAATAAAATACCATGGCAAAGAAAGCGGTAGCATCATTACAAAAAGGTGGTGGTAAAGAATTTACAAAAGTTGTTATCACTGCAAAATCTGCTAAAACTGGAGCTTATACTTTCAAAGAAAGTATGGTACACAACGACAACGTAAAAGATGTTGTTGCAGCAGCTTCTAAATAAGCATAAAAAATATTCCTTTTTTAAAGTTTTTCTTTAAAAAAACTGAAAGCCGTTTTGGTATCTCACCGAAAGGGCTTTTTTAGTATGGCAAGATTTGAGTATATTTGAACTTGTATTTTAAGCAGTAATTCATGGGTTTATTCGATTTTTTCAAGAAGAAGCAAGAAACACCTGAGGCGCAAGAAGCGCTGGACAAAGGATTAGAAAAAACTAAGGAAGGTTTCTTATCTAAGATTACCAAAGCTGTCGTTGGGAAATCCACGATTGATGACGATGTATTGGACAATCTGGAAGAGGTGCTTGTGACTTCGGACGTAGGAGTGACTACGACATTGAAAATCGTAGAACGTATTCAACAGCGGGTAGCACGTGATAAGTATGTGGGTACGGATGACCTTAATCGTCTGCTGAAGGAAGAAATACAAGCGCTTTTAGCGGAGAATAATAGTAACGATTTTGAACACTTTGAATATGGCGACCATAAGCCGTATGTAATCATGGTCGTAGGCGTGAATGGCGTGGGCAAGACGACTACTATCGGTAAATTGGCGCATCAATTAAAAGAAGCGGGCAATAAGGTGGTATTAGGGGCTGCAGATACTTTCAGAGCTGCCGCGGTGGAGCAGATCAAGCTTTGGGGTGAGCGAGTAGGTGTACGTGTCGTGGCACAAGCGATGGGTTCAGACCCTGCTTCAGTAGCTTTTGACACTATTCAATCCGCCGTTTCCAATGGTGATGACGTAGCCATCATTGACACAGCAGGGCGCTTGCACAATAAAGTAGGATTGATGAATGAATTGGGCAAGATTAAAAATGTGATGCAAAAGGTAATTCCTGGTGCGCCGCATGAGATTTTATTGGTGCTCGATGCTTCTACAGGTCAGAATGCCATAGAACAGTGTACACAGTTCACTCAAGCAACGGATGTCAATGCTTTAGCTTTGACTAAACTGGATGGCACAGCCAAAGGCGGTGTGGTGATTGGTATTTCGGATCAGTTCAAAATTCCTGTAAAATATATCGGTGTAGGAGAGAAGATCGGTGATTTGCAGCTTTTCAACAAAAGGGAGTTCGTAGAATCCTTATTCAAATAGTATTTGATTAAAACCACCGAAAATATTCC
Organism: Sphingobacterium sp.; assembly: GCA_048595255.1. Classification (GTDB taxonomy): domain Bacteria; phylum Bacteroidota; class Bacteroidia; order Sphingobacteriales; family Sphingobacteriaceae; genus Sphingobacterium. The sequence goes on from JBMDWK010000006.1 coordinate 14,889, forward strand.
GTCATTTCGAATGAGGAAATGGGAAATCTCATCTGTTTAGATTTCTCCCTTCGCTCGAAAATGACTTAAAGACTTTACTACCTTTCAAAAAGAATAACAGGCTTATTAATAAATTTTGGAAACTTAAGTTGCAAGATTAACGATTATCTGTGTAATCGATTAATCTGTGCAATTCAATCATAATATGAAAACTAAACAAAGTAAATTCGAGGCAGTAGTTGCTAAACCACGTGTGAATGTAGTTACATTGGGCTGTTCGAAAAATATTCACGATTCGGAAGTATTAATGGGTCAATTGAAAGGCAATCAAATTGACGTGGTACACGAATCGAATAATATACAAGCAAATGATATCGTGGTCATCAATACCTGTGGGTTTATAGACAATGCGAAGCAGGAGTCTATCGATACGATTTTGCAGTTTTCAGACCTAAAAGAACAAGGTAAAGTCAATAAAGTAATCGTAACAGGTTGTCTTTCGGAACGTTATAAGCCAGAGTTGGAGTCAGAAATTCCGAATGTAGATGCTTATTTTGGCACGAATGATCTACCCGAGTTATTGACAACCATAGGTGCAGATTATCGCCATGAGCTGTTAGGCGAGCGGTTACTTACGACGCCTTCACATTTTTCATATTTTAAAATTGCAGAAGGTTGTAACAGACCGTGTTCCTTCTGTGCTATTCCGCTGATGCGTGGTAAACACGTGTCGAAGTCGATTGAAGATTTAGTGAAAGAAGCTAAATTTTTAGCTTCAAATGGCACAAAAGAATTGATTCTAATTGCTCAAGATCTAACTTATTATGGGCTGGATATTTACGGCAAACGTAATTTGTCTGATCTGATGAGACATCTATCGGATGTAGATGGCATTGAATGGATTCGTTTACAATATGCATATCCATCAGGATTTCCAATGGATATATTGGATGCTATGAATGAGCGTAGCAACATCTGTAATTACCTCGATATGCCATTACAACATATTACGGATAATATGTTGACGTCTATGCGTAGAGGTACATCAAAGCAGAAGCAAATAGACCTGGTAAACAAAATCCGGGATAAGGTGCCAGATATTGCTTTGCGTACAACATTAATTTGTGGTTATCCAGGTGAGACCGAGCAAGATTTCCAAGAAATGTTGGAATGGGTGGAGGAGACCCGTTTTGATCGTTTAGGCTGTTTTACGTATTCTCATGAAGAGAAAACACATGCGCATTCTTTGGTGGATGACGTGCCTGAAGAGGTAAAACAAGAGCGTGTAGAAGCGATTATGGAGGTACAACAAGGCATATCATTTGATATCAACCAGACGAAAGTAGGTAAAGAATTCAAAGTATTGGTAGATAGAGTGGATGGCGACTATTTCATTGGCCGTACCGAATATGATTCCCCAGAAGTGGATAATGAAGTGGTATTGAATGCCAAAGAGAATTATGCACGTATCGGAGATTTTGTACAAGTGAAAGTGGATAGAGCAGAAGATTTCGATTTATACGGAACGATTATAAAATAGCTCAACAAGATATAAAAAAGAACGGCTGCCAAAATTGGTAGCCGTTCTCTTTTATAAGTATTTCTTAAATATAGAATAAAGAATTTTTAAATCGTTTTCAGTCAGATTGGCGGTCTGCGTGTCTTGTTGTATGTAATGATGTTTGAATCCTTTGATTGCTGCATCCAAATTTTTCACATCATAACCTATTACCCGTAATGCCAAGCGTACATCAAAATTAGCTGGAGGCGTTTCTAAATAATCATCGTACCAATAACCAAATCCTTTATCAGCCAATTTTTTCCAAGGGAAACGTGAAGGATCATTTTTGCGAGTAGGAGCATAGTCCATATGTCCAATAAAGTTCGCTTGTGGTATTTTGTAACTGTCCTTGAGGTATTGAAGCAAGTTAATCAACGCTTCAATTTGGACATCTGGCCATGGGTCGGTAAGACCATTGTTATCCAGTTCAATACCGATAGAAGAGGAATTTAAGTCGGTGTCATTACCCCATTTTCCTGCGCCGGCATGATGACCTCTGTACAAGTCATTGACCATTTGAACAATTTTACCATCTCGACCGATGACATAATGTGAACTAACGCCCGCTCGTGCACTGTGAAAAGTCTTTACCGTTTGTCCCAGCGAATCTTGTGCGGTATGATGAATCATGACATAATTTGGTTTACGAACGCCGAAATTTATGGATCCGATCCACTCTTTGTCTGTAGAATTGATTTTTTCGAGTTGACTGTTTACTGGCGTTTCACGGTATAATGCAGCAAAATCTTTCGCTCTCTTTTTATAGACTTTTTCTGTTGCAGCATATTTGCCTCCTCCACAAGAAGCGAAGAGTGCGGTAGCAAGTAAAAAAGGTAAGAAATTTAGTTTTTTCATCTTATTAAAATAGGATTATCAATGCAATATAGCTAAGATATAGCAAATCTTGGGTAGACCACAAAAGTATTACATTTAATGTGCTGAGCGTCATGCGAATGTTATACTCTCCTCAGAAAATAAAGAGAAATAAAATTTTGCATATCTTTGCATCGTGAGTACAACAACAAAATTGATAGATATTAGAAGTCTTTCTCTGGATCAGATAAAGGAAAAGTTGGTAGAGATGGGCGAGCAGGCATTTCGTGCAAAGCAGATCTATGAGTGGCTATGGCAAAAATCTGTTACAGATTTTGAGCAAATGAGCAATTTGAGCAAAGTTTTGCGGGACAAGCTGAAAACAAATTTTACTATCAATTATGTACAGGTAAAACAGTCGCAGATATCTTCGGACAGAACTATTAAAAGTAGTTTTGTGCTATATGATGGTAATATTATTGAGGGCGTACTGATACCTACTCCCGAGCGTATGACAGCCTGCGTGAGCTCTCAGGTGGGATGTAGCTTGACCTGCAAGTTTTGTGCTACGGGATATATGGATCGTAAGCGAAATCTGAATGCGGATGAAATCTATGACCAAGTCGTATTGATCGATAAACAAGCCCAAGATAATTATGGTATTCCATTGAGTAACATCGTGTATATGGGCATGGGCGAACCTTTGTTGAACTATGCGAATACGCTGAAATCTATCGAAAGAATTACTTCTCCCGACGGCTTAAATATGGCGGCAAAGCGTATTACCGTTTCCACGGCGGGTATTGCGAAGATGATTAAGAAATTGGGTGATGACGAAGTAAGATTTAATCTAGCATTATCCTTGCATGCGGCCAATGACGATAAAAGAAATGAAATTATGCCTATTAATGAGCAGAATTCATTAGAATCTTTGGCAGATGCATTACGCTATTATTATTCCAAAACCAAAAACCCTGTTACCTTCGAGTATATCGTCTTTCATAATTTCAATGACGAGCTACAGGACGCAAAAGAGCTGGCAAGATTCTGTAAGCACGTGCCTTGCAAAGTAAATATCATTGAGTATAATCCCATCTCACTGGCAGATTTTGTAAACGCAGAGGCTGATAAAATCGATGCTTTCGCTAGCTATTTACGTAGTCAAGGCATTATCACGAATGTGCGCCGCAGTAGAGGTAAAGATATTGATGCAGCATGTGGTCAATTAGCAATTAAAGAAAAATCTAATTAATTTTCTTATATTCATTATTACAAGCTAGTTGTAATCTAATATGGAGCTGAAATTATTAATCCAAAATTTTCTACATTTATTTTTTCCTCGGCTTTGTATGGCCTGCGACACGCATTTGATGGCCGCTGAAGAAGTTATTTGTGCGACCTGCAAAATTTCATCTACCGCTTACGGATTTTCATCTGGATCCCAGCAATGAGATGGCGCGCCATCTGTGGGGAAAAATTTCTTTTGAAAAAGCAATCTCCATGCTACATTTAGCCAAATCCTCTCGTGTAGAATCGCTATTGCATCGCCTAAAATATAAAAATCAACCTGAAATCGGTCATTTTCTAGGGCGCTGGTATGCGCAATCGATTAAGGATGTCCTTCAGGATGTGGATATGATCGTGCCGATTCCTATACATCCGAGCAAACTCCGAAAAAGAGGCTATAATCAAGCTGCTGAATTTGCAAAAGGATTGAGTTAGGGATTAGAAATTCCCTTGAATACAACGCTCATCATCCGGAAGGTCCTCTCTGTCAGTCAAACCGATAAATCCCGTACTGAAAGATATGAGAATGTAGCAGGGGTATTTTCGTTGCTTCCATATATTTCGGACTTGAAAAATGCGCATATTTTGCTCGTAGATGATGTTCTGACTACGGGCGCCACTATCGCCGAAGCGGGAAATTTGTTGGTAGCAGCAGGTGCAAAGGTGTCTATTGTGACAATCGCACGCGCCTAGTTAACGGCGTTTAGGGGTATACGGCTTCTGACACCCGCAGTTACTTGTTGCGCAAGATTGTACACCTACGGCGATAATACAAAGTAATACGAGACAAAAGAATATTTTTTTCATTATTATTTTTCTTTTCTATACAATAGGATGAAAGCAAATGTTGCCATTCCGATACCCAAGCAGTCCGCATAAATATCATAAAGATCAGCGGTGCGGCTAGATACATGGCGCTGGGCTTCTTCAGTAAAAAAGGCAAAGATGACGGTACTTATTACAATTTTTGCGATGGTAATCCATTTATTTCCTTTCCAGCCTGATTTCATCGCTGACTCCCAGTACAATAAGCTCGCTAGGACAAAGAAAATTCCCATATGAACCACTTTATCTACCCCAGGAAAAATTTCAAACTTACGTAGGTCGGGTAGGTCGTTGGGCGGTAGTAATAAGATGATTAACATCAAGATGGCCCAAACGATGGCCCAGATATGGCTAAAAATATATTTCATCGTCGCAAAAGTGTTATAAAACAATAATAATTCCTAATATTTTGTACAATTTAACATACTTTACAAATAAATTTGAAAATTATTTGACTGTAAATCAATGAATTGTAATTTTATATACTACTATGTATTGCAAAGTACCTGCTAAAGGATATAACTTTGTATTGTTATGATAGCGGAAAATACACAAACGCAGATGCGAAAAGGAATATTGGAATACTGTATTCTTTCTATAATCTCCAAAGGAGAGATCTATGCATCAGATATAATTTCGGAATTAAAACGTGCGCAGCTTCTGGTGGTAGAAGGTACGTTATATCCTTTATTAACACGTCTCAAGAACAATGGTCTGTTGAGCTATAATTGGCAGGAGTCTACATCAGGCCCCCCAAGGAAATATTATCAAATCACACCTGAAGGTCTAGAGGTGCTGGAGAAATTGGATAATACCTGGAAAGAACTCGTATATGCGGTGGAAACCTCCCTGCAAGGAAGAAATGAATCTAAAAACTAACAACAACAATAATATCTAAGGCTATGAACAAAACTATCATCATAAATATTAATAGCATTGTTTTTCATATAGAAGAAGAAGCTTATGAAGTGCTACGATCGTATATGATCGATATCAAAAAACATTTTGGTAAATCTTCGGATAGTCAAGAAATTCTACAAGATATCGAGAATAGAATTGCTGAAATGTTTTCTGAGAAGATTAAAATCGGCCGCAAGGAAGTAATCTCTCTCGAAGACGTCAACCTAGTCATCACCCAAATGGGTAAAGTCAGCGACTTTGAAGGCGAGGAAGAAGAAGTCGGTGAAGAGACCGGAGAACAGCAGAGCCAACAAACAGACTCATCGCAATCTACAGCGTCCTCTACAGCATCTAGCACGATGGAAAAGAAGCTGATGCGTAATCCGGACGATAAAATTTTCGGTGGTGTATGTAGTGGATTAGCAGCTTATTTTGGTATCGAAACCAAATGGATACGATTGATTTTCGCGTGTTTCTTTTTATTTGGTGGCTCAGGAGTAATGATCTATGTGATTTTGTGGATGGTCATGCCATTAGCAGTGTCTCGTGCAGATAAAATGGCCATGAAAGGAGAGTCTCCGAATCTACAAAACTTCAAAAAGAGTTTCGACGAGGAACTTCAAGGTTTAGGGCCGCATTTCTCTAAAGCAAAATCCGAAATAGCTCGAGGAACTACAGTCGTAGGATCAGGGATTTCTAGGTTAGGGAGAATTTTCTTGCGCTTAGTAGGTTACTTTATCTTACTTATGTGTGGACTTACTCTATTAGGTTTAGCTATTGCTTGCGTCGGATTTATTACAGGAGTGCTGGGTTACCAACGCGATATGGTCTTTCCTGGAACCGAATTTCTCAATACTCCTCAAGCTATCATTGCCTTGATTGCGGGAGCATTGGCTATTGCAATACCCTTTTTGGCCTTGTTGCTGTTAATGGTACGCATTCTATTTAGGACACAGCCGGTCAATCATTATTATTCATTGGGCATGTGGGCTACTTGGATCACCTCTATCATAGCGGTTATATTTTTCAGCTTTATGGGTGCACAAGAGTTCAAAGAATCTAGCACGATCAAGGTTGAAAAGCAATTGGAGGCACAGAAAGTATATTACATCACGGAAAAAGATGTGCGTACTATCGAAGCTTCCTCATCTGATAAAGAAGGCAAGAAGTTTAAAATCGAACTGGACGGTGAAAACCTAGAGTATGCATTGCGCAATCACATCAGTATAAATTTCGAAAGCATTGATTCACTGGCAAATCCTTATATACAGTATAACTATTTCGCTCGTGGCAAAACCTATCAATTAGCCACAGCAAATGCTGCAGATATTAATTATTTGGCCAATCAAGTAGAAGACAAACTGATATTTAATTCACATTTTGGGATTAATCCAAAGAGAAAATATAGAGACCAGTCCGTATCAGTGACTATTTATTTGCCACAAGGTTCGCGTGTTGTGATTGATAATTCAATTCAATATAAATTGAGGAACTTATCTTATTGGGACTGTAAAGAATCCTACGAATCTGAAGAGGAGATCAAGTCGACAGAATGGATAATGAGCAGAACGGGCTTACAATGTACACCTAGATTTTTGCCTGTAGCAAAAAAATCTGAAGAAAAGAATGTAGAAGATCTAGTCAAAGAAGCTGAAAAACACGCGAAACAAGCAGAGGAGCACGCTCGAAAAGTGGAGGAGGAGGCTAATAAAATCACCCAAAAGGCGTCCGATACACAAAGCTAACCCTCATTATTTTAAATTATAATGTTTATTTTGATGCCTTTTTATTTCACCAAAAGGCATCAAAATTATTCACCGACCAATTCACCGACTTTACCGAAAATCCACCCTCATTGGTCTAATTCCGATTCTCTTCATACGCTCTCCAGCCTAATTTTGGACTGTCAAAAGAAATCGAAATTATATTAGAACCTCACCAAAATGAAAAGATTAGTACACATAATAAGTTGTCTCGTTTTATTTATGCAACTAGCCATGGGACAGCAGCAGACTATTTCTGGTTATGTAAAAAACAAAGATAACGGGCCAATCACGAATGCTTCTGTATTTTTGGTTACGGAACCAAACAGAGGACTGATCAAGTCTGCTGTAACAGATGAAAACGGACAATATAAATTGGTGGGATTTCCGAAGGGGAATTTCAGAATCGAGGTCACCGCTGTTGGTTATACAAAAAGTGAATCAGCGCCTTTCAACGCTGAAACGTCTTCGATAGTTGTACCAGAGATTGTGATGAACGCATCTACGCAAGAGATTGCGGCAGTAAGTGTCGTAGGTGAATTACCTCAAATCAAACATTCCGACGGCAAATTAGTGATGAATGTAGAAAATTCTTCCATTAGTGCCGGTAATAATGCTTTGGAAGTACTAAAACGTGCTCCTGGCGTAGACGTGGATAAGGATGATAATATATCCCTAATGGGCCAACAAGGGGTGAATGTGACCATTGACGGCCGTCAAACTTATATGACGGGAGAGCAATTGGCTGCATTCTTGAAAAACACTGACGGAGGTCAGATCAAAAGTATAGAATTGTCAACAACCCGTTCGGCAAAAGATGATGCAGAAGGAACGGCAGGTGTTATCAATATCGTGATGAAGAAAAATCGCCTTGAAGGATTTAACGGATCTTTTGTAGCGAGCGGCGCCCGAGGAGAAATGTATAAGGGCAACACCTCATTGAGTGTAAATTATAAGAAAAACAATTCTACTTTCTTCAGCAATTACTCTTTTAATAATAATAATTATGTTGAGGATATTAGAATTACTCGATTGATCCCAGGTAACTCTGCAAGCACGTACTTTGACCAAGTATCTAGATTCAATAATGAAGAGATAGGACATAATTATAAGTTAGGTTTTGAACAGAAAACTTCAGATCGAAATACTTTTATGATCCAATTCAATGGCGCGAACAGTAAAGAAGATCAGTTAACACCGGGCACGACTTATATGTCATTGCCAAATAGTAGTCTGGACTCGATAATGGTAGCGGATAATAATAACGACGAAAAGTTTTATCGCTATTCCATTAATATGAACAATGAATTTTTAATTGATTCTACAGGTAAAAAACTTACAACAGATTTTGATTACAGTATGTTTAACACGTCGTCTATGTTGAACTACGCGTATTCCACTTACTTTCCAGATATGAGTTTGGTTCGGGATCCTGAATTCGAAAGAAGCGGCTTTGGGGTGGATATTAAGATTTTGGCTACCAAATTAGATTATACACAAAGCCTAGGCAAAGGGAAAATGGAGGCTGGAGCCAAATACAGTAATGTAAAATCTGACAATGATGTTTTATTTCAAAACTTAGTAGGGTCAAATTGGGAAAATAACACCGCTCGTAGCAATACCTTCAATTACACCGAGCAAATCCTTGCAGGATATGTAGATTACAGCACAAATATCAAAAAATGGGGATTGAAAGCAGGATTAAGGGGAGAATATACCATTTCGGATGGTCATTCACCTACGCAAAATAAACGCGTGAAAAGGGATTATTTTGATATGTTTCCATCAGCGTCTATATCTTACAATGCGCACGAAAACCATATCTTGTCGATTAGCTATGCGCGTAAAGTGTCTAGACCGAACTATAGAAACCTCAACCCATTTGAATATTATATTGACAAAAGAACTTTCAATAAGGGAAATCCTTACTTGAATCCACAATATAACGATGCGTTTTCCTTGAATTACTCCTTATTCAAACGTTATAATATCGCCATTGGCAATGATTACACGAAGGGAGCAATGGTAGAAAGTATGGGGCAGGATACCGTTTTGAAAACGACTTGGGTGACAAGAGAAAATTTGGGTACGCAAAACACGACCTATATGAATTTGTCCATTCCTGTGCGTGTGGGGAAAGTGTGGAGCATGTTTAATAATATCACAGGTATATATATGCATTTCAAGGGTCCAGTTGCAGGCTACTATATCAATCAAGGATCAGCATTTGTACAAGGGAATATTAATAATAACTTCCGTTTCAACAAGCAAATATCTGCAGAATTGTCCATGAGATTTAATACGCCTTTTATATACAACATGTACAAAATTCAGGCACGTTGGGGTACCGATATCGGATTGACTTATAATCTCAAAGACGAACGTACAATATTGAAAATGGCCGTGACGGATATTTTCCACACAAACCACAATAATGTATTTACGAACTTCACAGAGTTCAACTCTAAAATTTATCAATACAGAGATGCACAAAACTTCCGCCTGACATTGACTTATCGATTTGGTAATCTAAAACAATCCATTCGTCGTGTAAATGATAGCAGTGAAGAGAAGGAAAGAGCTTTATAGTATACATTTGGTAATAAAATAGATAGCAAGATGACCGTGGACTTAAAAGTCTACGGTCTTTTTTATTTAGCTTTGTGTAATGAAATTTAAAAGTATAGGTGTTTTTTGTGCTTCGAGTCCAGGGTTTGATTCCATCTGGACACAGTCGGCATATGATCTGGGTACATATTTAGCCCAACAAGGCATTACGTTGGTGTATGGAGGTGGACGAGTGGGGTTAATGGGAGCGGTTGCGGATGGGGCCCTTGCTCACCAAGGGAAAGTAATAGGTGTAATTCCTCATTTTTTGAATAGTAAAGAAATCGGACATGCTGGCGTGACAGAATTGATTGGCGTGGATAATATGCACCAGCGCAAAATGATGATGAATGACTTGAGTGAGGCGATTATAGCTCTGCCAGGAGGATTTGGCACGATGGAAGAGCTGTTCGAAATGATTACCTGGGCGCAACTGGGTTTACACCAAAAGCCGGTAGGTCTTCTGAATATAAATGGGTTTTACGATCATCTGGTCGCTTTCGTACAGAACATGGTGGATGTGGGCTTATTGAATACACAAAATCGTGATATGCTGCTGGTATCAGATAATATGGAGAATCTTCTTCAAAAAATGGATAGTTATGTAGCACCAGATGTGCCAAAGTGGTTAAGTAGGGAAAAGAGCTAATTTAAAACAGTAGGAGATGCCAGTATCAGCAGATTTCAAATCCATACACACAAAAAATTGGGAAGTTTACTTTTCTCAATGTTATCCCAATGGCGCGCTTAAATTGCCTGAATTGGCTAATATATTGCAACTTACCGCTGCGGAACACGCCGACTTGGGTGGAGTAGGTTTTGATGATTTATCCAAATACGATCAGTCGTGGGTAATGAACAGGTTGCGTATAGAAATCGGTGATTTACCACATTTCTCACAAGAAATAGTAGTGAAGACGTGGATTGAAGAGTTTAAAGGTTTTAAGTCGACACGAAATTTTGAGGTTTCACGTGAAGGAAAGAAATTATTAGGCATATCATCCATTTGGGCAATCTTCAATATGAAGCGAAGAAGGCCGGAGGCGCTGCAATTTGACACGTCTTATGTGGAGCAATTTCCCGATACCCACGCCACAGATTTGCCCAATCAGCGGATAGATTTGAATTTCGAGACAGATGAATCTTATACACAAAAGATCGTGTTTTCGGATTTGGATATTGTCAACCACGTCAACAATACAAAATACCTGGAGTGGTGTTTGAATTATTTGGATCCAGCTATTATACTAGGCAATAAGATAAAAGCGATAGACCTGAACTTTATCAAAGAATTAAGTTTGGGAGATACTATTATCCTAGAAAAGGGGACTAATGGAAACAGAATTGGATTTAAAATCCGAAAAGAAGAACAAATTTGCTTTGCTTGTGTTTTTGAAATAGAGAACTAACAATTTAACTTTCACCGATAATAAATAATCAAGCTATGAAAAAAATTACATCCTTTATCGTATTAATTACCTGTCTTGTCACCGTCGGGTATGCACAGAATAAGTCTATTGAAAAGCTGTGGGAAACCACCCAAGATATCCATGTTCCTGAATCGGTGCTGTACGATGAATCGACAGATAAGCTATATGTGTCTATGATTGGCAAAGATGGCACAGACAAGGGAGAGATTGCTATACTGAAAACTGATGGCACGGTACAGAATGCGCATTGGGTCACAGGTCTGAATGCGCCTAAAGGATTGGCTATTCATAAAGGATTACTCTATATTGCGGATGTCACCAAAGTTATTGTGGTGGATATTGTTACGGCCAATATTGTGGACGAAATCGTAGTTGAAGGTTCTACATTTTTGAATGATGTGACTGTCGATGATACAGGCATCGTATATATCTCAGACACTCGAGAAAATAAGATTTATCAACTGCGCAATGGTAAGGTAAATTTATATTTGGAAAATGTTCCATCGGTTAATGGCCTCAAATATCATAATGGTGCTTTGCTAGCGCTGGCAGGAAAAGAATTTTGGTCAATCGATAGAGATAAGAAAGTTACCGTATTTACGAAAGGATTCGAACAAGGTGGAGATGGTCTTGAACCCATAAAAGGCGGTGGCTTTATTGTCACTTGTTGGCCAGGGCTGATCTATCATGTGTCTGCGACAGGAGAGATCCACAAAATACAAGATGTCCAAGGGAAAATGAATACGGCAGATTTAGGTTATAATCCCAAAGAATCTGTAATCTATATACCGACATTCAACAACAATAGCGTTATCGCTTACAAATTGAAGTAAAATTATAAGGAGCAAAATGCTCCTTTTTTATGTCTATAAGATTACTACATTTGTCTTGTCAATTAGAGTCATTATGCAAATCGAAAAACTGTACGAAATCTATAAGCAATTTCCTTCCATATCAACGGATACACGTAATATAAAAGATAATAGTATCTTTTTTGCGTTGAAAGGAGCTAATTTCAATGGAAATACATTTGCATCGCAAGCTCTAGAAAGCGGAGCAAGGTATGTAGTGGTTGACGAAGAGGAGTTTGTGAAAGGTGAGCAGTATATTCTGGTAGAAGATGTGCTGAAATCGTTACAAGAGTTGGCCTTGCATCACCGCAAGCAATTGAAAATTCCAGTTGTAGGCATTACCGGCACGAACGGCAAGACAACGTCAAAAGAGTTGGTTTACTCAGTATTGTCCCAACAATTCCGCACCTACGCTACACAAGGCAATTTAAATAATCATATCGGAGTTCCTTTGACACTGTTGTCTATCGACAGCACTTATGAGGTTGCGATTATTGAAATGGGTGCGAATCATGTTGGTGAAATTGAGTTCTTAGCTAACATAGCGTGTCCGACATTAGGATTTATTACGAATGTTGGGAAGGCACATTTAGAGGGATTCGGTTCATTCGAAGGGGTGAAAAAAACGAAGGGCGAGTTGTATGATTACCTTTCTCAGCACGGAGGAACACTGTTTTTGCAAGCCGACAATCCACATCTGGTTGAAATGGCCGCACAGCGAAATTTTACCAAAATAGTTAAATATGGTTTTACGGCCACCAACGATATTGTCGGCAAGCTGTTAATGGCCAATCCTTATCTTTCCATATCCTGGAAAGAAGGTCGTAAGTCAGAGTCGTACGAAGTGTATACGCAGTTGACAGGATCCTACAATACCGAAAATATATTAGCCGCAATTGCTGTTGGTCTAGAATTGGGGATGGCTCCTTCTTCCATCAACGAAGGAATAGCGAATTATATTCCCAAAAATAACCGTTCGCAAATCACCAAAACTTCACGGAATACTGTCGTGGCCGACTTTTATAACGCCAATGCGAGTAGTATGGCCGCGGCCTTGGACAATATGCAAGTATTGGCAGCTGATCATAAAGTCGTAATCTTGGGCGATATGTTTGAATTGGGTGACGAAGCGTTTGAAGAACACAAAAATGTAATTCAAAAAGCTAAAGCATTAAATTTTGAACGACTAATATTTGTGGGAAAGGAGTTTTGTAAGCATCGGGATGAAGAAGCTGAGTTTTACGAGACTACCGAAGAAGCCGCATCTGCAGTGTCCTCATTACACGATAGCTTTATATTGCTAAAGGCATCGCGCGGAATGGCATTTGAGCGCTTATTGGAGGTGCTATAAGTCGGAATCTTTTTTCATATGGACTACGGGCAGTGACAAGTTGTACCGCACTGAGATGATCCGAATAACAAATACAAGAGAAGCACTTATAAAGGCATTCCAGCCGTTGTCCACCTGTAGATAATTTAATAATACAAATAATAGTGCACCAGATAGACAAGCTGAGGCGTAAATCTCCTTCCGCAATATCAGTGGTGTTTCGTTGATCAATACATCACGTATTACACCACCCATAGCCGCCGAAAACATTCCTAACATGATCGCTGCAATATTACTTGATTCATAGTCAATGGATTTCTGTGTGCCTACTACCGTGAAAAATCCAATTCCAATGGCATCGAACAAGGTCAAGGTTTTGGCGAGATTATATATCTGTTTATTCGCGACAACTGAAACAAATACACCAGCAAAAATAGCCAGCAGATAATTGCCGTCTTCTACCCATACAGGACGGATATTTAAGAAAATATCTCGCAATGAACCACCACCTATCGCCGTCACAAAGGCCATGAACGTAGAGCCAAATATATCTATCCCCTTCCTATGTCCGGCCATAGCGCCGGAAATAGCAAAGACCATAGTCCCAAGAAGGTCAATAGTATATATGATATTCATGATGATGTATTTAACAGCAATAATACATAAAATCGACTTGAAATGAAAGAGGAGCCTTTTTATTGGGCTCCTCTAGCAATAAATATAATAGAATGTATGACTATCTTAGTCGCTGTTATTTAGAAAGGCTTTCGCTTTGTAATCGCCGTTTTTCACTGAGCCTCATTAGCTCATTTGTAGTGTGCTTTGCGGTTTTATCCGCGAATTCTTTTATGTTCTGTCTCCATTCAGGAGAGTTTACCATTTGTTCTATTTTTTGTGCATTAAGCTCCATTTTAGAAATATGTGCTTTCCATTCAGCAGAATTAAAATGTTCTTCCATTTTTTTTGCGTGTGCCTCGATGTGTTTTACTCTTTCTCTCCATTGAGGTGATTCAAAGTGTTTTTGTACTTCCAAAGCATTCTTTTCAATAGCGGCAACTCTTTCTTTCCATTCAGGTGTATCGAAATTTTCAGAAATATTAAGTGCCTCGCGCTCTATTTTAGCAATTTTTTCACGCCATTCTGGAGTATTAAACTGCTGTTCTATATCTTTTGCAGAAGCTTCTATATTCTTAATGTTTTCTTGCCATTCTGCCGATTCAAAATATTTTTCCAAATCTTTTCCTTCTGTTTCCAATCGTTTGGCTATTTTCTCCAATTCTTTCTGCTTCTTCTTAGGCAAAGGAACTTTGGAAGTATCAATTGGGGAGGAGATGTTTAATACTTCTGCTGAACTTGTTGATATAGACGTAGATTGTACTTCAGTAGTTTCTTCTATAAAGGTGGAGGTACTAATCGTATTTTTTTCCATTTTATTAGCTACCGTCTCAGGATTTACCCAAGCAATAAATAGCAAGGCCAGCGACGAGCACAAGATTGCTATGGTCTGATGCTTAAAAGCAGTGTATTTTGTTTCCATTATATAATTATTTATTCTTTTGATTCTATGAAGTAAATTATATTTGTTATGTCCAGATAAAGCCATAGCCATGTGGCTGGCCTGTTCTTGTCTCAAAACCTCCACATGAAGTAAAGTTTTCGAGTATTCAAGAGGGCTCATATGCGATTGGGTAACAAAGTCATCGCAAGCTTGTTCTCGTTCAATTTTTACGTGTCGGCTTATTAACCATACAAATGGATTAAAGAAGAGTATAGTCTCGATGCTAATCAGAATAAGGTTGAAGAGATAATCATAACGTCTGATGTGTGCTACCTCATGAAGTAAAATGGCTTCGGCATCTTTGAGGCTTATCTTGTTGATGTACGCTGCTGGGAATATGATGAGCGGCTTGAATATCCCCATCGTGATGGGGCTTGTGACATAATCCGATACCAGCAATCGGATACGTGACGAGATGTTATGCTTTTGCATCATGGATTCCAATAAATCTTGCCATTGCCTTGGCACGATAGTCTGACTTGTTTTCTTGATGCGGTTTAGTATGCTGTAACTTTTGATACACAATGTTATTTGGACAATCAATCCTAAAGCGTATAAGGATACGATGTACGGAAATAAATTGGCGATAGACCAGCTTGTATGCTGAAGATAGGCTATATATAGAAACAATTGTTCTTGTTCTGGAATTAAGGATTGACCTGCCGGAATGGAGGAGTATTGTATATATTTACTAAATGTGAATACAAAACAGGCGAATACGATAACCTGCGCTGTATAAGCTAATATATATTTGGTTTTTGAACTCATTTCATAGAAGAGGAGATAAATTCCGAATAGTATAATATATATAGACGCTCCTTGCCACAGCGAATGCAGTATACTCCAGCCGATGGCATTGTTAAATATTTGGACAAGATTTTCCATGATTTTATTTCTGTAGATTATCTAAATATTGTTTGATCAATTCTATTTCTTCTTTGCTGGCTTTGTGGTTGCCTAAAGCTTGCATGATGAGTCGCGACGTATTGCCGTTGTAAACGGTTTCGATAAAGCGATCCAAAAATTCATGCTGGATTTTCTCTTTGCCAATAGCGGCTTTATATAGATGGCTCTTTGTACTTGTATCGCGAGAAACCATTTGTTTTTCCAGCATTATTTGCATCAATTTTAATATTGTGGTATAGCCTACGTCTTTTTTGTCGAGAGTTTCGTATACCTCACGCACTGTACAAGGTCCTTTATCCCAAAGAACTTGTAGAATTTCCATTTCGCTTTCTGTCGGTTTAATCATTTTATTCCTCTACGAATGTTTTCGTATATCAAATCTACGAAGCGTTTCGTATTTTCCAAATTTTATTTTTGATTTTAATATAATTTAACATTTCTCCTACTTACATCTAGGTACAAGTCCTCTAGGCCAATTTTATCCTTCAATCTTTCAGCGACTTATCTTGGGGAGTAAAAATATATCAGTGTAAAGCTTGGAAGCAATAGGTAATGTTCCCTATCTTTGCACCACTCCGCAAGGGAGGAACGTTTCTACTGAGCTATGAAATACAGAGTTAGAGGCGGTTTAAACTGAGAAATCAGCAAAAAACAAAAGAAAAAAAACTTCAAATAAAGTTTGCGGTTTAAAATAAAGTTTCTACCTTTGCAGTCCCGTCGGAAACGAAGGGCAATGAAAAAAAGATAAGTACAGCCGTTAAGGCTCGAATTAAAAGAAGAAGCGCGATGCGGATTCAATAGAAGTTCTTTAAGAAAATGATCATGTAGCGTAACGAGTAGTTTGAGAAATAACGAAAGTTAACAAATCAAACCTTAGTCAATAACTAAATAGATATTAAAAAAGACAATTCTATTTTTTATAAATAGTTAGAGTCAAACTTCATTTTACAATGGAGAGTTTGATCCTGGCTCAGGATGAACGCTAGCGGCAGGCCTAATACATGCAAGTCGGACGGGATC
>JBMDWK010000007.1:0-31211 GCA_048595255.1 Sphingobacterium sp.
AAAACCAACGACAGCAAGGCCGAAACCAACGACAATAACTATATCTTTCTCTCTTTTGTGACAGCGGTATTTCCCAATGGACTGATCGGCTTGCTCATTGCGATCATTATGCTCGCCTCCATGGGGGCCACATCAAGTGCAATCAACTCACTGGCATCAACTTCAGTCATAGATATATACAAGCGATTGCTGAATAAAAATGCTACCGAGCAGACTTACCTCAAGATGTCACGCATACTTACGTTTGGATGGGGAATATTCACGATCATTATCGCGCTATTTGCAAGCAAATTAGGCAATCTATTAGAAGCTGTGAACATCTTAGGTTCCTTATTCTATGGCACTATTCTAGGAATTTTTCTGGTGGCCTTTTATTTTAAGAAAATCGGGGGAAGTGCTGTGTTTTGGGCGGCTGTATGCACCGAAGCGATTATTGTGGGTATCTGGCTGTTGGATATCGTCGCCTTTCTTTGGTTGAATCTGATAGGATGTATTTTGGTTATTCTATTTGGTTATCTGTTGGAATCTATTCTTCCTGGAAAAGGCAAAGAAGTAGCGTCTATAAAGAGTTAATAGTACTTGTTGTACAAATCATATATAACAGCTTTATCTCGAGCTGTCAATATTCCATTTACCTCTGTACGGATATATTTGCGTTTGAAAGCACGGATCGCCGCCGCGGCATTGCTCATGTCGTATCCCATTATTTTCAACGCATCAATGGGATTAAAACTCATGGGAGGGTCAGGCAGAAAATCCTCATTATACCAAATACCAAAACCTCTTTCAGCTAATCTTTTCCATGGAAAATTGACATTAGGATCATCCTTGCGTGTTGGGGCTATATCGCCGTGCCCGATGAAATTAAGCTGTGGAATCTGATACCTCGTCTTCAATGTATCTAATAGAACCAAAAGCGCATTCATTTGAGCTTCTGGAAAAGGATCCCGGCCATTATTGTCCAGCTCGATACCCAATGAGGCCGAATTCATATCAGTCATCGTTCCCCATTTGCTGCGTCCTGCATGCCACGCCCGGTCATAATCATTGAGCATCTGAATGACTTCTCCGTCTCGCCCTATTACATAGTGGGAGCTTACTTTGGTGTGCTCAAGCTGAAATGTGCGCACCGTCTGTGCCGTACTGTTTTGTGAAGTATGATGGATGATGACGTAATTGGGCTTGCGATTATCGTAGTGAATGGCGCTGGCCCAGTTTGACGCCTTATTTATACCTGTGCGCTTTTGTTCGGCCAATTTCTCCTCGGGCGTGAGCACCCGGAAGGCAAAATTATCACTTATTGGAGGCGGCGAATCTATTTGAGGAGTAGGAGTAATAGAATCCGCACGAAGAGCCTCAGCCTGAACTTTTATCACCTGCGAAAGGGAATCAATCTTACGCTCCATGCCTGCCAGCTTGGCCAAATGCTGTTGCTGTTGAGCACTTCCACAAGAAGAAACCACCCAAGCTAACAGAACATATCCTACCCACGACCTCATGCCGATGATTCAATTTATCTTGGAAGTGAGAATAATACGCCTAAGGCCAGTCCTTGGTTGTATTGGACTTTTGTGCTTTGATCCGAATCATACACCAATATACCCGAAGCAGTCACATTTACTATTCGCGTAATCTTGGCGGTAAGCGTTAAATCCAGTCTATTATCTGGATCAGATAAGTCTTTATAGTCGGCAAATAGGTTATACCTAGCTTTTAAGTTCAAGTTTTTGGACAAATCTCTGTCTAAATTAGCAGTAATCTGAAAAGCCAGATCGTTACGGAAATTTTCACCTGGATTCAAGCCCCATTTTACCTGATCTGCTTTGATAGGTTCGTTTTCAGGATAACGTTCGGAATATTCAGCAATGGTAAGCGGCTTCACACGATCATCAAGCACCAACGTCTGACGGGCGGTACCTGTACCCAAACGCAAGGAGAATGTTTTGTCTGGCTTATATTCCAAACCGAAAGATTCGGTAAAATAACCAGGACCCATGAAACTACTCTGAATCTCGTAGATATATTCTTCGCCCTCGGCATTTCGTCGATATGCGTATCCCAAGTCAAACTGAGATTCAAATGTCACCGCAAAATACAGCGCCCATTTGTCTGAAAACTTATAAGATAACTTGTTATCCCAAAAAATACGGTCGTTATTTTTTTTAGCGAGTTGATCCTTATTCTTAATCTTACCGTATTTGAGGTCCAGCTCCGAAACAAAGTTAAATCGGTCGCGCGTATAATCTGCCTTATGCCAGAATAGCCCCATCAATGACATTGAATTTACCCCGCCGGCATTCCAGTTGTCACTGAAAGATGCTTGATTCGCATTCAAACCAAATTTGGTCCAATGCTTCCAATAGTCTACCTCTAGTCCCAACTCTGGAATTGGAACATTTATTTGTTTGATTGCATTCTCTTTGATCGTGTCTGCATTGACAATCCTCGGTTCTGGCTTTTCGCGCAAATCTTTCAGATTTACTTGTGCTTGTGATTGAACGCCTACCCAGGAAAGCGCAGCAGTTAGAATAACAGTTATATTTCTGAACATAAATATTTAAACGTCTAATCTTCCAAATTTAAACCTATATTTTTCAAATCTGGCAATGGTTTTATATAAGGTATATGTTTAAAAAATTCGTATTTCGATTTTACATACTTTACCATCTGATATCGTGTCGCCTGCAGCACAAAACTATAAGTAGGTCGATATCGAATCATAAAATTATCAAGGGCCTCTCCCTCCAAACCTGTTACACTTCTCACCAACTCGCGGGTGAAGACAATATCAATGTAATTGTCCTCATATTCGCGCTGGAAGTATTTCGTGAGTCTGCGCGCATTCTTCCCTTCCCTACTGAAATAATTGTACACCGCATCAATGCTCAAGCCTGCTCCATTCTGCCCCACACTCACAAAATCTCCTGGATCAGCAAGTCGGTAAGCCTTATTGTAATCCTCTCTACGCTGCGCCAACACTTCCTCCGGCGAAACACGTCCCATTACAGTTACAGGATCAATCATTATGGTCTTTCTCTTCAGACTTAGGATAAGCGCCTTAGCTCCTGCATAGGTCGTCGTATCGCTGTAATAATTGTCCTTACTCGCTATTATAACATCGCCCGGTTTGATAGCGATATTAAATTCGCCCTTGCTATTGTTATAGATGCTCGCTCCCGTACTTTTGTTAACAATATACACACGAGCTATGCGCTGTTTACTGTCTTTGTCAAGGACCATACCTCCCACATTCTCCTGTCCCCAACAAAGGAAAGGAAAAAAATACATTAAAATAAATAATGGAATATGGTAAACATTGATTTTCACAAGGATAAAACTACATTATTCCTTACTAATATACCAGCGTATTAACATCTTTTCACTATTTACTTATCACCAATAGCTGACCTAACGAAAGATTTTCAGAAGAAAGATTGTTTAATTCTTTAATCTTTTCGATAGACACATTATATTGTTTACTTATACTATACAGCGTATTGCCTGTTTTCACTTCGTGAATAATCATACGCACGGGCTCCTTTATCTGTTCTGCTTGTACGACTTGTCCACTTTCTTCTTTCTTTTCGATTGTTGTTTCGATTTTCTCCTCTCTTACAATTCGCTCAGATCTGCTTTCGGCGCTGTCGTATTTATAAAGTTCGTAACGCTCAATCAAATCAATCAACAGCTCCGGATAGCGAGGGTTTGTCGCATAGCCAGCGTCCTTCAATCCGTATGCCCAGCCTCTATAATCATTTTTATTTAAGGAAAAAAGCTTTTCATAGCGCTTTCTCAACAGAAACTGCGAGTGATCTTTGAACGACTGCTCAGGATTTTCATACACCCTGAAACAATCATTCGGACTATCATCAGCCCGAGTGACACTTCTTCCTGTCCATGTCCCTCCACATTTTATACCAAAATGGTTATTAGCCTCCCTAGCCAATGTAGAATTTCCGTTACCTGACTCCAAAATAGCCTGCGCGAGCTTTATACTAGCAGGTATCCCATACTTATTCATCTCACTAATGGCAATATCTTTATACTGCGCAATATAATTTAACCCCGTAATGGAAGTCGCATTACGCGAAGGCGTGGGAGAAGAAGTGGATGGTTTGGAATTGGAAGATGTTGAAGGATGGGATAGCACTTTACTTGTGCGCTTAGAAGCGCACGATGCTAATAATCCAATAATTAAGGGCAAATAAATAAGTACTCTCATCGAAGGCTAAGTAATAATCTAAGTCTTAAATCTGGTCGTATTGGTCTAATTTGTATCTACTGATTGTGCTCAGTACATGATTCTTCCATGTCTTGGTCTGTGAATAACCCGACCGCGCAATACCGTCTACCCAAGCTTTACAGTTCTTGTGTGCATACGTATCAAATAGATGGGCTGTTTTTTTGCGTCTTTTGAGCAGTTGCACAAAGTCATTGTAGGAATCCATGACTGAAGAATAGCCTTTGTAGGCGGATTTAATTTTTGTGCTGTTGTTTTTTCCCTTTATACCAAAATGGTTATTGAGATGCCTGGCGATGCGACTGTTTCCGTAAGCACTTTCATGAATCGCGACAGCCAGAATAACAGATGCTGGGACACCTGTTTCTCGCATGAGTTGCTGAGCTACGTTTTTATGTTTGCTGATATAGCTTGTAGGACTAAATTTTTTCTGTCCAAATGTTGATGCTACACACGCCAAGCATAAGACCATCACTAGCAACATCTTGCTAATAAAAGATTTTTGCATAATCGCTATTTTAGTTCAACCATTACTTTTTGCGTAAAACAAAAAGCCCGTCTCTAACTGGCAATATTAACTTCTCTACCCGAGTGTCTTTTGCCAATATATTATTTAATTCTAAAACTTGTTTAGTTTGATTGTCAGCCCTATCCTCAAAAACCTTGCCTTTCCAAAGCACATTATCAATCATTAACACTCCTCCTGACGGCACACGCTCGACCAACATCTCGTAATACAAGAGATTTCTCTTCTTGTCTGCGTCGATAAAAACCAAGTCAAAATCTCCTGCTATTGTCGGAATAATATCCAACGCATCACCAATATGATACTTTATCTGAGCGGCAAAAGGCGATTGATCGAAATATTCCTGTACACGTTCCTGCTGCTCCTCGTTAATATCAATCGTATGTAATTCTCCCGATGCACTTAGTCCTTCTGCCAAACACAAGGAAGCATATCCTGTAAAAGTACCTATCTCCAATATTCTTGTGGGACCTACAAGTTTGCTGATCATCGACAGCACTCTTCCCTGATAATGGCCCGACATCATATGAGGCATTGTTTCCTTCAAATATGTCTCCCGATTTATGGTTTTTAACAACGGGTTCTCGTCGTCACAAATACTTTCTAAATAACTATTTACGCGCTCCTCATTTTGAAACATAAGAGCAAAGTTAATTAACTTATTTTTATTTTGACTGATTTTTATGTCTTTGAAAAGACTACACTTGTGAGATATGGTTTAATCGTAAAACAAAAAACCTGCATAACAGACTTGCTACGCAGGTTTAAAAATTATAATTAAACGTAATTTTTTAATCTAAAGATGCCGTTATTAGTCGTAAAAACTCCGAACGTGTCACATCATTTTGAAATGCACCGGTAAATGCTGAAGTCGTGGTAACAGAGTTTTGCTTCTGTACGCCACGCATAGCCATGCACATATGTTTACATTCAATGACCACAGCTACGCCAGCTGGGTTCAATGTTTGTTGTATGCAATCTCGGATTTCGTTTGTAAGGCGCTCTTGTACTTGCAGACGGCGTGCATACGCATCTACCACGCGAGGGATCTTGCTCAGACCGACGATATGTCCATTGGGGATATAGGCAATATGTGCCTTCCCAAAGAAAGGTAACATGTGATGCTCACACATCGAGTACACTTCAATATCTTTTACAACCACCATTTGGCTGTAATCTTCTTCAAACATCGCACTACGCAACACTTCTGCCGCGTCAATGTCGTACCCATGCGTCAAGAATTGCAGCGCTTTGGCTACACGCTCCGGCGTTTTGATGAGCCCCTCACGATTGGGGTTCTCGCCTAGTGCTTCCAAGATGTCGCTATAATGATGGGCTATACGATCTACGTGCTCCTCATTATATTGGTCGATTTTTTTATAACCATCCAATTCTTCACTGAAATCCGTTGGATTTATCATTTTATTTAATTTTGTATTGATTACTGTATTATTCGCCAAAATATTCAACTGAATTATTCTCTGTTTCAAACAGCTTCACGCTATGTAAGATGACGCCTCGCTGATCAAAATGTGGCTTGAGTTGATGAAAAATTTCTTGGGCAATGACTTCGGTGGAAGCCATTTTACCTGCCATAAAATCTACATCTAAATTAATATTTTTATGGTCTAACTTATTGATGACATACGTATGGATAATCTCTTTCATAATCTTGATATCCATGACGAATCCTGTTTGTGGATTGATATCACCCTTGACAGTTACGTACAATTCATAATTATGTCCATGCCAATTGGGATTCGAGCAATATCCGAAGACATCTTCATTCTGCTCGGGAGTCCATTCCTCTCGATACAATTTGTGCGCTGCACAAAAGCGTTCTCTTCTCGTGATATATACCATAATTACAAAGATACCTCAAAAAAGTATAACTTAGCATTTCAAAACACAAGAAAATGAAGCCTTTGATAGTTGCTGCTACCCGATTTGAGATTGCGCCAAGTATTCCGTTATTGGAAGAGCTGGATATCCCTTATCTCATCACGGGCGTGGGTATGACAGCTACCGCATATGCCTTAGGTAAAGCGCTTGCGTTATCTCCTGCATATGCAGAGGTTATTAATGTAGGGATCGCAGGCTCCTTCTGCAGAGAGCTGCCTCTAGGAGCTGTTGTTACCATCACCCAAGATACCTTTTACGAACTGGGGGCAGAAGATGATGACAATGTGTTGTCCATCGAGGAATTAGGCTTTGGTAAGGGCACATATTTTAGTTCTTCATCCAAAGATTTGTATCTTCCTAGTTATGCTGCAATCACGGTGAATCGCGTACATGGCAACGATAGATCCATAGCCCTTTGTCAAGCAAAATATCCCCATGTCGCTGTCGAAAGTATGGAAGGCGCGGCTGTATTTTATGCCTGTACGCAGGAGCAGCTACCCTGTATACAAGTCCGCGCTATCTCGAACTATGTAGCGCGAAGAGATAAGTCTACATGGAAGATAAATTTAGCTATTACCAATCTGAACAATTGGCTACAAAAATTTATACGCGAAAATTATTAAGGAAGTGCAAAAGCTTATCTAAAAATGACAATTGTCCATGGAATTCGTGGAGCAAGATTGCAAAAATATCATTTTAAAATATTAGCTTTGCGTATTCTATATTAAATAAGACTATTTTTAGAGACTAATGAGAGAAATACAATTCAGAGAAGCGCTTCGTGAAGCAATGAACGAAGAAATGCGCAAAGATGAAACTATATTTTTGATGGGTGAAGAAGTAGCTGAGTATAACGGTGCTTACAAAGTGAGCCAAGGTATGCTTGACGAATTCGGCGCTAAACGTGTTATTGATACGCCTATTGCTGAGCTTGGTTTTGCGGGTATTGCAGTTGGTGCTGCGACACATGGTCTAAAGCCTATCGTAGAATTCATGACATTCAACTTCTCATTAGTAGCGATTGATCAAATCATCAATTCTGCTGCGAAAATTCGTCAAATGTCAGGCGGTCAATTAAGCTGTCCTATTGTATTTCGTGGACCTACTGGTAACGCAGGACAATTAGCGGCTCAACACTCTCAAAACTTTGAAAACTGGTTTGCAAATACACCAGGATTGAAAGTGGTGGTTCCTTCAAATCCTTACGATGCTAAAGGTTTATTAAAATCTGCGATCATCGATCCAGATCCAGTAATCTTTATGGAATCGGAAGTAATGTACGGAGATAAAGGCCAAGTTCCTGAAGAAGAATATTACTTACCAATTGGTAAAGCCAATGTTATCCAAGAAGGTACAGACGTTACTGTTGTTTCTTTCGGAAAAATGTTGCCTCGCGTAGTAATTCCTGCGGTAGCAGAATTAGAAAAAGAAGGCGTTAGCGTAGAATTAATAGACTTACGTTCTGTACGTCCAATTGATTATGCTGCTATTTTGGAATCGGTTAAAAAAACAAACCGTTTAGTGATTGTAGAAGAAGCATGGCCATTGGCGTCAATTTCTTCGGAAATCGCATTCCATGTACAGAAAAATGCATTTGACTATTTAGATGCTCCTGTTACACGTGTTACATCAGCTGACGTGCCATTAGCGTACGCACCTACATTAGTAGAGGCTTCTTTACCAAACATAGAAAAGGTGGTTAAAGCGGTAAAAGAAGTATCTTATCTTAAAAAATAAGACCAAAAATCAAAGAATATAAAAAAAGGTGGCAATAGTAATTGTCACCTTTTTTATTTTTTAACAATCAAGATGCATTCAAATTTGCTATCTTGTACTCATAAATCAAGAATCATGAAAAAAACAATCTCAACTCTATTTATTGCTTTTATGGCTTTCGGATCTTTTGCTCAACAAAAAGTCCTTTTCAAATTGGCCCCAGAAAACAATAAGCCCATCAAATACGAAATGATTAATAAAATGGATATAGACGGTCCTCAAACGCTTATTATGGACATGATCATGCATATGGACCTGACCTATGTGGAGACGGGAGATACATCGATTAACGTATCGGGTAAATATTCCTACGCTAAAGTGGACCTTGACGCAGGAATGATGACCGCATCCTATGATTCTTCGAAAGAGCCTACTACGGATATGGAAAAAATGTTCGCACAACAATTTAAACCCCTGTTGGAGAACACATTAACGTACTCAATGAATAAATTTGGAAAAATCAATGACGTTGACTTTCCAAATGTTTCAGATCAACTATTTGACAAATCAAGTGTAAATTCTTTTGGGGTAACTTATCCGACTAATCCTATAGCTGTGGGTGATAGCTGGACCTCAGAAAACACAATGGAACAAATGGGTGTAAAGGCTAAAGGAAAATATACGCTCGTGGAGAAAACTGCAGCGGGTTATAAAATCGATAGCGATGTGATTCTTGAAGATGCGTCGGGAACTTCAGTAGGCACCTCTAAAGGGCACTTCATCGTGCATCCTAAATCCTTTATCACAGTTTCTTCTTCAACGGTTACTTCTATCGAAATGCAAGGAGCCAGCATAAAAACTACGACAGAATTAAAATCAATTTGATAACGATTACGTATCGTATACAATCAAAAAGGGAGCAATCAGTAATGAATTGCTCCCTTTTTAGTTTATGTGTTAATCAGAATTATGCGTTGATTTCTGATTTATATTCATCTGCTGATAATAATCCGTCCACATCTGCTACATTTGCTAATTTCACACGGATAATCCAACCTTCACCATATGGATCAGAGTTCACAAGCTCTGGCGAAGCATCGATTGCCTCATTCACCTCCAATACAGTTGCAGTAGTCGGCATAAATAAATCCGAAACCGTTTTTACAGCTTCGATAGTCCCAAAAACATCATTTGCGGCAACCTCTTCACCTATTGTATTGATATCAACAAATACAATATCGCCCAACTCACGTTGTGCAAAGTCAGTAATACCGATAACGGCTTCATCACCTTCTACACGAACCCATTCATGATCCTTTGTGTACTTTAATTCTGCTGGAAAATTCATTATCTATTCGTTTTTTTTCAAAAATATGATTAACAAACGACATTACCAAAGAGATTGTATGTATTTTTAGCGTATGAATCATCACATAGAAAAACTCTATCGAATCAGTCAGCAACCCGCCAGACGAATCATTGGATTGATGTCAGGAACATCCTTAGATGGTCTCGATATTGCTTTGTGCACAATCCACAATTCGGGAACTTCCACACAGATGAAGTTGGAGAAATTCGTAACGATGGATTATACAGATGATTTTCGACAATTTGTACGACGAATATTCGCAAAAAGACAGATCGACCAGCAAGATTTGTGCGGTTTGAATGCCTATATCGGTTTAGTCCATGCGGAGCTGATCAATAAAGCACTGCAAGACTGGGGTATCGCCAACCAAGATATAGATATTATCGCGAGCCACGGACAAACGGTATATCATGCACCACAGATACTTACGCATGATAAAACTCTTCCCAACAGCACTTTGCAGATCGGCGATGGAGATCATATTGCTGTAAAAACAGGCATCATTACGGTTTCTGATTTTAGACAAAAGCATATAGCTGCAGGAGGTGAAGGGGCACCATTAGCAGCATATGGTGACTATTTGCTTTTCACAGATGATGCCGAACATCGCATCCTGTTGAATATAGGAGGAATTTCTAATTTCACATTTTTACCTACGAGCAATTCTGGGATGAAAGCTTTTGCCACGGACCTTGGGCCAGGCAATACGATTATGAACCAATATGTCCATAAACACTTCGGAATAGAGATGGATAGGGACGCGGCTATAGCGTATCAAGGTACGGTGAACCCTACCCTGCTTAAAGCCCTATTGGCAGAGCATTTTCTTTCCTTAGATTATCCAAAAACTACCGGACCGGAACTGTTTAACTTGGCTTATCTGGAGGCCAAACAAAAAGAAACAAACACCCTTCTCCTGCCGAAAGAGGACGTTATGGCTACGCTGAATGCCTTCTCGGCGCAAGCTATAATTGATGGAATCGCTGCAGTAAGTGCTAATTTAGAAAATGTGGCCGTCTATGTAAGTGGAGGGGGATTACATAATCCGCTTTTGATGGAAAATATAAAAGCAGGGCTGCCGAAGATGTCTATATCCTCTATTGAAGATATCGCGATGAATCCAGACGCAAAAGAAGCTTGCCTATTCGCGATTCTCGCAAATGAAACAATAGCAGGATCTTCCGATAATGTGCGTAACATTAAAGATTCACCTGCTATTTGTATGGGTAAGATTAGCCTACCCTCTTAGTTTTTATAAATTTCGTATTCGCGCGTCGTAGAGAAAGTACGGCCAAACATATCCCGTACTCTAAACTCGATGCTGTGCTTTCCAACAGGAAGATCCGAAGGAACGGCAGCCTTCCAAATGTGCGTACTTAGGTTCGGATCATTTGGTCGCTCGCCTTGCAAAGGCTTGTCGGAAGTGTCCCAACGTAATACTTCTGCAAGAAGATGCGGATCGTACGTTTCGGTTCTTCTCATCTGTATCCATTTCCCATCATTCACGCGGTATTCGATGGTATCTTTCTCCCCGCCCAAGAAATAGTTCACATACATACTCGCTCTGGAATTTTTTCGTTTTTCGGTTACTTTTGGTAAGAAGATATCCATTTTATAATCCTTAGGCGCATTGCTAATATGATAATCCACTTCATATTTATTGCCTTTAAAGGTTACTACAGCATATCCCTTTTTAGTACCGTCAGCCATCGTTGATGATGGGGCGCCCCATTCATTTATTGCACCCGAGTACCAATTGCCACTGGTAGTTCCGACATTATAATGATGATGAGGTTTCTCTTGCGGCCATCCCAACTTTTGGTCTATAAAAAATTGTGCTTGGTAATGCGTATGTGCTGACATGGAAAAAGTATGCGGAAAATCCTTCAATGCTTGAAATAAACGCAAATTGTCTGCTTCGCGAATAGCATGTCTGCCATTATTTACCAACGGAATATGCGCACAGATAACCACCAAATGGTCTTTCGGCACAAACTTTAAATCGTTTTCGATAAATTCCAACTGGTCTTCACGCAATCCACCGATATACTGTCTAGAAGCACCTTCACCATTGTAAATCACATCATCCAAGACGATAAAATGTACCTTACCCTTATTGAATGAATAATTGTTAGGTCCAAAGTGTGCTTTGAAACTTACGTCCGATAAGGTATCATTTGGCACGTCAAAGTTGATATCATGATTACCCATCACCTGATACCAAGGCAAACCGATTTCTTTCATGACATCGATATAAGGTTTGAACAAATCCGGATTATTGCCGACTAAATCGCCCAAACTAATACCAAATTCATAGCCCTGAGCACCTTTCAACTCTTGCACCACGCCCTTTTTGAGGTATTCCACCTGAGTCAGGTTATACACCTGAGGATCACCGAAAACCATAATCTTAAAATCCTCTTTATCTTCCACACGGTACAAAGGAAAATCTATAGACTTCGGCAAAGGTCCAGTCGGCTTCACGCCTTTATATTTTAGGTCTTGCGCACCATTAGGGTTATGGATATAATAATATTTCGGTAAATTATTCTCATCCACAGGCGTGCTGTATCCTGACGGCTTCACGACGAAAATAATATTATCATCTCCTACCGGAAGGCTGTATTCACCTTTTGCATTCGTCTGCACAACTTCTCTGCCATTAGAAACGGCCACATTGCTTAATACTTTCTCGCGCTTATCACGTTTACCATTTTTGTTGCTGTCTTCATATACAATGCCTTTGGCGAAGTGCTGCGCACTCGCTTGCAGACCGAAGAGTAAAAGAGCACCAAAAACCGTGCATTTAAATAAGTTATTTTTCATAGTAAGGGTTGGTTGAATATTATTTAGTTTTCGATTGCCTCATGGATAAAGTTCTTGAAGGATAAGGTACGTTGAAAAAGCTTTGTTATATCTTCCAACGCAAAAGCTTTTAAAACTTGTTCGTCCTCCAAGGGCTTATACAGTATAAAACTTTTAAGTTTTAATATTTCTATCGCTTCATGATCCTCCGTATATCCTGCTGGCGGTCTCTTTAATTGATCCTCCTTGGACAGGTCGTCGGTCGTCCAATTGCCGTCGGCCAGAGCCTTCTCCAGACCCGCAAAATTATAATCTATCTCTTGTCTTATAAGCTCCAAATGTTCTTTCTTGGGTCTCCAATAACCTACAGCAACAAACGAATTTCCGGGCTCTAGGTGAACGTAATATTCTGGACCATCCAGCTTACGACCATCCAGCGAGATACCAGCGGCAAACCAAGCCTTATAGGGCGACTTATCCTTCGAAAAACGAACATCTCGATAAATTCTAAAAAGACATTGCTTAGCTTGAATGGTATTTTCAATATGCGGGTCAAAAGTGGCCAGATTATTTATAAGCGCATGTATAAACTTTTCAATATTCTCTTTAGCCTGCTCATATGCCGGTTTATTTGCGCTAAACCATTCGCGGTTGTTGTTTTCTTTGAGAGTCTTCAGAAAATCAAATGTGGATGCAGCGATATTCATTATTGTAACATTAATAAAAATAAAAACACCAATGGTGCGGCTAATAAGAGTCCATCAAAACGATCCAATAGGCCACCGTGTCCTGGCAAGATATTGCCCGAATCTTTGACATTCAGGCTTCGCTTTAGCATAGATTCTACAAGGTCGCCCAAAGTGCCGAAAATCCCGATTATTGCAGCCATCGTTACCCATTCCCATTTGGCTAGGGAACCAAAGTATTGCTCTAAATTAAGTGCGATCAGCATCGCGAAAAGCACTCCCCCGATAAAACCTTCCCAGGTTTTGTTTGGTGATATCCTTTCAAAGAGTTTATGCTTTCCGAAGCTACGCCCCGAAAGATAGGCTCCCGTATCATTGGCCCAGAGGATAATTAAAAATCCTAAAGGAATATAATGATTGAATGTTCCAGATATAAAGCCCAATGCAACAAAAAACAGAAAAGGAATGCACGCGTACATAATGCCGAGCAAGGTATAGCCGATGTCATTGAAAGGAAGCGCGCGCTTTTGAAAAAGACTCACTATAAAAATCAACGAAATGGTCGGTATAAACAACCACACATACTTGAATGGGATATAACCGATGCAATGTAGCCCTATCAGTATGGCTAAAGTAAGTGCGGAAAGCATGCCCAACCATACATTTGGTCTATTAGCCTCAGACTTCACTATTCCATAGAACTCATACAATGCTCCCAATCCAACAAGGCTAAAAAACAGGGTAAAAACAACTTCACCCAAAAGTAAGGCACCTATAAGTACGATTACAAAAAATAATCCGGTGATGGCTCTAGTTAGCATCGTCCTCCTCCGTGAATGTTGAACTATTCATCAATACGTTTGCAATAGTCTCGTCGCTTTGTTTCACGTACAACTCAATCTTTCCGAACAGATACGAGGAATCTTGCTTATTCAATAATACTGCATTCACGCCATTCTCTTCCAGCATCTGCTTCACGATTTCAGCTTCGATATTTTGAGTGAATGTTCTGACTTTAATCCAGTCGTTTCCCATGTGTTGAATATTGTTTTGATTTATTATAAAATAGTATGGCTATCGCAATTGTAAGTAACACGCTACCAAGATACACAAAATTGGAGTAGGTATCAGATGACTGCATTTCTTCAAAAGACCTACCCTGTGTAGTACAGTAATAAGCATATATTGCCACTGTAGCATTATTCACAAAATGTCCCAATATAGGCACCCAAATATTGTTGGTCCAATACAGCATATAGCCAAAGAATGCACCCAACAGTACACGAGGTACAAAGCCGAAAAACTGAACGTGTATCGCACTAAATATAATTGCCGTGATCCATATGGTCACATGCATATTCTTAAAGATGCGTTGTCCAATGTGCATCAGCGACCCTCTAAAATAGTACTCTTCGGCTACAGCAGGAAATACCGCCAATACAATTATATTAACGGCTAGCAAACCCAAATGGTCTACCATCACGACCTTTTTGATCAATTCATTGGAAGAATCCTCCTGCTCCCGCATCCAGTTTTCTACACCTTTGAGCCCATCGGGAAATGTGACATGCGCATTCCAGTCAGCTATTAATCCCATCAGAGGAGCAAAAGCGACTAAGAAAGCTATAGCCAATGCATAGAAAAGAACGGGTGCATGCTCAGTAGGAAAATACTGGAACATAGGTTCTCTTTTTTGCAGGACCACCGCAGGGAGATAGAACGTACCAAAGGTGCCACAAGCTAATAAGGCATACATAAAAAAACGAGAATTGCCCGTAGCAGTTGCAGTAGACCCTGAAATAAAATCTTGTATATTGGATCCGTTGAGCTCACCTATTAAAAGCGCAAGAATCTGTATACCGATGCTAAACGCTACAGTGTATACCAACAATAAGACAAGGGATATCCAAGGAGAAGGCTGCTTTTCCAAAAAATCATTCATTGGCATAAAGTTATACATTATTTGTGAATGCAAAAGGGACCGTACAGTCCCTTTTGCATATTGTTAGTTCACACGGATAGGATCCGCGGGTTTTTTTATCTCTTTGTATGGATAAGTTTTCATTTCATCTAAAAGTATCTGTACAGTTTTTTCTAACTGAGGATCGCGACCTTCTAGTAAATCTTTTGGCATTTGCTCCACGAAAATATCCGGTGCCACGCCTTCATTCTCAATAATATATTTACCATTCATATCGAAGATTCCAAAATTGGGAGAAGTAATACTTCCGCCATCCAACAATGGAGGATAACCAGAGATACCTACTAAGATTCCCATTGTCGTACGACCTACCAATTTACCCAGACCTTTGTGTCTGAACATATAAGGCATCATATCACCTCCTGATCCGGCATTTTCATTAATGATCATCGCCTTAGGGCCGTATATACCATTACCCGGTGTGGTGAAAGGTTTTCCATCGCGTATGGTCCATCCTGCAATCAGTTCCCTCGACAAAAGATCAATAACATAATCAGCGACCGAACCACCGCCATTATTACGCTCATCCAATAGCAACGCCTTTTTGTCCATTTGCGAGAAATAATAACGGTTGAAGGAGGTATAACCTTCTGAACCAGTATTTGGCATATAAACATAGGCAATTTGACCGTTGCTTAACTGATCTACCTTCTTGCGATTAGACTCCATGCGGTCCATCTGGCGCAGGGCAATTTCTTGACCGAAGGTTATCGGTTTGACGATGACATCACGCGCGCCGGACAAGGAAGGTTTACTATTTACTTTCAACAGCACTTGCTTGTCTACACGGTTTTCTAACAGCTTGTAAAGATTCACCTCCGGTGTAAGTTTTACACCATTGACCGCAACAATGTATTCTCCTTCTTCGATGTTGACACCTGGCACAGCCAATGGCGCTTTCAAGGATGGATTCCAATCCAATGTCGTATAGATTTTATTAATCTTGTACATGCCATCAACGTATTCCAAATCTGCGCCTAAAGTACCGGTACTTACTGATGGACTTGACGGCTGATCACCCGGATAGATATACGCGTGTCCTACCACTAGTTCGCCCATCATTTCATTGAGCAGGTATCCCAAGTCCGAACGATGGTTTACATAAGGCACGAACTTTTCGTACTTCGCTTTTACCGCTTTCCAGTCTGCACCATGCATATTTTCTACATAGAAAAACTCTTTTTGCATGGCCCATACTTCATTAAATATTTGATTCCATTCTAAAGCAGGGTTTACCTCTATCTGAATATTATCCAAATTGAGTTTACCGGTGTTTGGAGTAGGCTTTTGACCGGCATTAACGATGTAATAATCGCGTCCCGATTGATAAAGCATTTTCTTGCCATCGGCACTGATACTGAAACGACCGGCATTTTCGATAAGTGTTTTATCTTCCGCCTTTTCTAAGTCGAATGCACCAATAATACCGCCACGTCTGTAAATCAACATCTTATCGACATTTCCATCCAACGTATAATAGCCCGGCTGTAGGGGCAATGCAATAATTCTACGGTTTATATTGTCAAAATCTACTTCTAGTTTTTTATCATCAGATTTTGACGCTTCAGGTTTCTTAGAAGCTATTTTACTATCCTTCTTGTCGGTGCTTGTCGTATCTTGACCTTTTTCCTCTTTTTTATCCTCTTTTACCGTTTCCTCATCACTTTCATATTTAAAGATGGAAGGCGTTTTTTTAGAAAGAATAAAGGCGTACACATTGAATGAAGGGTTGCGCTCATAAGCAGACATGTGAAGCCCCGAATTCGTCAAACCAACATTTGTACTTGCCGTGAAGAATAGATACTTACCATCCCTACTGAATGTAGGCTGGCTGACGTAAGACATTCCATCGGTGATCTGCTGTGCTACTTTCGTATCCAAATTGTACATAAATACGGCTGTCACTCCATTGGCCAATGTTTTTACATATGAAATCCATTGCGAATCGAAAGACCAGCTCGGCGTAAAGCTATTGCGTGTACGTCCCGTTGTCGACGCCAAAGTATCCGAATCTACCAACACGACTTTCTTAGTATTGATATCGACATAATAAAGATTCAAATGTGCATCGGCGTAGAAAAGTTTTTTACTATCGGGCGACCAGGTCGGCTCAAAATAGAAGAAATCCTTGCCCAAATCAATATATGTTGGCTCATCTAATGCTTTCTGATCACGGAGCACCAATTGATACTTGCCGCCCGCATCCGAGAGGTAAGAAATCCACTTGCCATTCGGTGACCATGATGGATATTTCTCGTGACTAGCTGCTGCATTGGATATATTGCGCGCTTCTCCTTTTTCACGTGGTACAGAAATGATTTCGCCTCTGGACTGGAACAAGGCGCGCTGACCCGTCGGCGAAATGCTGAATTCGCGGATTTCACCACGAATCTGCTCATAGCGTGAACGCTTATAAAGTGGATCCGCCGCAATAGCAATCTTAAGCGTATTTACTTTTTTGCTATTGGTCTCCAGGATATGGATTTTACCTGCTTGCTCGTAAACCAATTCGGATCCTTTGCCCTGCAAAGTACGTACATCATAATCCTTATAGTTGGTCAGCTTTTCGATATTTTTGGTTTTCGTGTCGTAACTAAATACATTGACGATCTTATCTCTGTCCGAAAGGAAATATACCTTCGAACCCAGCCAAACAGGCTTCACATCATTGCATCTATCCCCCGAGATGATTTCTACATTTTTGGTTTGTGTATCAAAAATCCAGATAGATACCATACCACCGCCACGGTAGCGCTTGAAAGCTACGCGGTCACGCTCTGTAGGGTCTGAATTCTTAATGTATGCCCAGTATCTTCCATCCGGCGAAGGCGTCCCTTGATAAGCTTCAGGCATCATCAACGGCATATCTACAGCCTTGTCTACACTGGTCTTATACAAGCGGGAGCCCAAAGAATATTGAAATTCGCGCGTAGTAGAAAAATAAAGTTCATTGTTATTTAACCAGCCGCGTACCACATCGGCAGAAGGATGGAAAGTTATTCTCTTGGGCTCTCCGCCATATACCGGAATGGTATAGACATCATTATTACCGTCGTAGTTTCCAGAGAAAGCAATCTGCTTGCCATCGGGCGAAAATAGCGGGTTGATTTCCACACCCGGGTTGGTGGTCAGGCGTTTTGGATTGTTTCCATTTTTGTCTGCGATCCATACATCTCCCCCATATACAAAGGTCACATGGGTATCACTGATGCTGGGACTGCGAAGTAAAAGCGTCTCTTCTTGCGCTTTTAATGTTGATATGTTAGAAATACATAGACCTATTCCTAGCAACACAGAAAGTTTGTTCAACATACTTAGTTAATATCTGTTAGTTATTACACCAAATATAATGGATTACAGCTGTATACGAAACGACTATATCTAATATGTTGCAAAAAAAAGGGTAAAGTTTTACCTTTACCCCATGTCTTTAATATCTAATAGGAGATTAATCCTCTGAAGAGATCTCTTCGTCTACCAAAATACGGCCACAGTGTTCACAGATGATCAATTTTTTACGTTGACGGATTTCTGATTGCAACTGAGGTGGTATTTTGTTGTGACAGCCTGAACAGCTATCACGCTCGATAGAAACCACGGCTAATCCATTGCGGTAAGAACCACGAAGCTTGTTGTATACTTTCAACAAACGCTCCTCGTTGTTTTGTGCCGCTGAATCTGCTTTTTTCAACAAAGTTTCCTCCTCGATTTGAGTTTCGGAAGCAATAGTTTCTAACTCTTGTTTCTTTACTTCTAATTCGCCTTTAGCATATTCTAAGTTTCCTTGCGATTTTTCGTAAGCTTCTGTTTTGTTTTTGATTTCAAACTCAGCTTCTTTAATGCGCTTTTCACAAACTTGAATTTCTAAGCCTTGAATTTCGATTTCTTTAGAAATAGCGTCGTACTCACGATTGTTTTTTACTTCGTTCAATTGACCTTCGTATTTTTTGATCGCTGCTTGCGCATCTTTGATCATATTTTTACGTTTTACAATTGAATCTTCTAAATCGTCTAATTCAACTCTGATTTTTTCAAGACGAGTTTCTAACCCAGCGATTTCATCCTCTAAGTCAGCAACTTCGATAGGCAGCTCACCGCGTACTTGGCGAATCTTATCTATTTTGGTGTGGATCGATTGCAACGACCACAATGCCTTTAATTTTTGTTCTACGGTTTGTTCCATTAACTGTAGTATTTTATGGGATTTGTGTCTATTTCTGTCAATAGGACAGCAAAGTTAACAAATTTTTTCCGAATTATATCTATTAATAATTCTTGCGTAAATTGTTCTGATTCATAGTGTCCGATATCCGCAATGACTAGGTCACTTTCGGCATCGAAAAACTGATGGTATTTGTAATCTGCTGTAATAAAAATATCTGCGCCCGAACGCTTAGCATCCCCCAACAAAAAGCCTCCTGCTCCTCCGCAGACCGCAACACGCTCTATTTTTTTGTTTAATAACTTGGTGTGACGAATGACCTGCAAATTCAAATGTTGCTTCAAATAAGCCAAAAATTCCAAGCCATCCAAAGGCCGATCCAAATTACCTATAATACCTGATCCCACGTACTGAAATTTATTTTCCAAAGCAATGGAATGATATGCAACCTCTTCATAAGGGTGCGCGGCTAACATGGAAACGATTACTTTGCGCTCCAGCTGTTGCGGAAATATCACCTCAATTTTCGTTTCTTCTACGCGCTCGTGCTTACCGACCTCACCGATAGCTGGATCGGCGCCGGACAAAGGTCTAAAAGTGCCATATCCCGCGGTATTGTAGCTGCATTGGTCGTAGTCGCCAATACTTCCAGCGCCCGCATCAAAAAGCGCCTGACGCACCTCATCCACGTGCGTGCGGGGCACGTACACAGACAGCTTTTTCAATAATCCCGATTTAGGACTCAAAATAGCTGTATTTGTAAGATTCAATTTCTCTGCTATTTTGGAGCTTACGCCACCAAAAACATTGTCCAGATTAGTATGAATTGCGTATAGCGCAATATTATTTTTGATAGCTTTAATAACCGTACGCTCTACATAGTTTTGGTTATTAAAACGCTTCAGTCCTTTGAAAACGATAGGATGATGAGCGATGATGATATCACAACCTTTGGCTATAGCCTCATCGACCACTTCTTCCGTACAATCCAGTGAGATTAAGGCTTTATGGACTTCATCATTCGGATCGCCCACGATCAGTCCCGAGTTGTCGTATGACTCCTGATAAGCTAAAGGTGCGATAGACTCTAGATAGTCGGTGATTTCTCTAATTTTCATGATGGCTCTTTTAGATCGATTTAAAATGAATTATCCAAATTCTGCGAATTTTCCAACTGTTTCTTATACTCATTAATTTTAGCGATATACAGTATAATAGACACAATAGTCAGTAGGAAAGTGATGAAAAAGATAAAAGCAGGTAAAGGCAAATTTAATACCAAGAAACTCCACGCATAGAAATAGCCGTTCATCTGAGTAGGATTTTCTTCGACTTCTTCTTTTCTGTCGTAAAATTCATTATTTAACGAATCCACAAGGCGACGCATGAAAATAAAATTCCAATAGATATGAAAAAACGGCAACAACAATAACCAAGATTGCTCTGGTGTAACGCAGCGGTTTTCTTTCTTGATGAGCAATAGCGTTTTACGGCCCAATACACTGAGGTAAATCAACAAAAAAAGAAGTAAGACAAATCCACTTAAAAGAATATATATATAGGGTAATATTTTTTGATATTCGGGACTATTAATTAGTTCTTCCATTATTTTTCGTCAAGTAAAATAGCTACTAATTCTTGCAGTTTATCAATTTGAGGATTATGAGATGCTTCTAGCTCTACAATTTTCCAATTTTCATTCTTTGCCCTTTGATAAAACCGGTAAAAGTCATCCTTTTCTTTACCACCACGTGAATTCTCGTATGTAAAAATATAAGTCTTCGGGATATTTGACAAGCGTGCTGCCGAATATGCTAAAGGCTGCACAAATGTAGCTACCGGATGAGGTACATCTCGCGGAGTAATGGTCGTATCTCTCACCCAAGCCGGCACGATTACGCCATCACTGACTTTAAAGGAATTAGAAGCTTGTGATTCTTCCATCCCTAGACTTTGAATAGCCGATTTATTCTCTTCTGGTATGATTGCATCCAGATAAACGACCTTTTTAATACGATCTGGAAGACTGTCTGCTACGCCTGTAATTACCATGCCACCGTAGCTATGTCCTACCAAAATCACATCCGTTAGATTCTCGAAGAGAATGGTATTCACGACATCCGTGATATGCGTGGTCAGATTGACCTCCGGATTATACAGATGGTGACGCTCCCCTAATCCTGTTAATGTCGGTCTATACACGGTCTGGCCGGCCTCATGAAGCAATTTGCCTGTGTTTTTAAACTGCCAAGACCCGCCCCAAGCACCATGAACAATAACATAGGTCGACTGCGCACTTGCTGTCATAGCGCAAAGCATACAACCAATTAAGATAGAAAAATAACGTTTTAGCATATTTAAATGTACAAATACTTAAGCAAACAATAAAAAAATCGCCGGAATCTTATGCAAATCAATGGAGGTCTTCTTCCATTCACCAATCGTCTTGGTAAGAATAATTTCCTCTGCTGAGGTCAGATTGGCGGCTACGCACAATCGAGTTGTCGGCTTGGCTACTCGGAGCAGCTCAGCCATAAGCTGATTGTTACGAAACGGTGTCTCAATAAATATTTGCGTGATCTTCTCCCGCAAACTTTGATTTTCGAGATCTTTTATTTTCTTCGAACGATCACCTTTGTCAATGGGCAGATAACCATGAAACGTAAATTTTTGTCCATTAAAACCTGATCCCATCAGCGCCAGCAATATTGAGCTTGGACCCACCATCGGCACGACTTGTATGCCTCTCCGATGTGCCTCCATGACAATGTCGGATCCCGGATCTGCCACTGCAGGACAGCCCGCTTCGGACATAAGCCCCAAATCTTTACCTTTCAGCACATTAGCAAAGACCTGTGTATAATCCATTTTGTCCCGAGTGTGCTTGCCATAATCGTGGATGATAAGCTGGTTTTGCGGAATACGTAAACCCGCCGTTTTCAAAAATTTGCGTGCGGTTTTCTCATTTTCCACCACATACTCATCGATCTTATTGATGATGTCATCATGAACCAAAGTGTAAGATAATGGTTCAGCGCCTTCAGAAAGTGGGACCGGAATCAAATAAAGTTTGCCCTTTTGCATATACAAACCTAACAAGAAAAGTTGAATAAGCAGTGTAATAGCAGCCTAAAAGTACTTAGGACTAGTAAATGCTCGGGATGGCTTCCCAAACGAAATGCCTAGCGAAATTTCGTGCGTCCCATTATTCATCCCTGCTATTTTGTTGAGGCTATGTTCAAAAGAGTATCCTATACGCAATTGGGAATTGGTGTAGAGCTGAGCCAGCAAGCCTATAGATTTATATGAACTGAATTTCGACAAACTATATTCTTCATAATCCCGGTCAAAAATTTTGGAACGCGAACGAAATGCCGCTCCTATCCAAAATTTTTCGTCGAAGATGGTCATGGCATTCACATCCACGGCAGTGGGGCCTATCAGGTCATCTTTGATCAGCATACTCGGTCGGAATACTAATCCTTCGGCCATAGGAATAGCACCTCCTAGCATGATATACGCGTGGGTATTGCGGTAGAGTCCTTCCAATGAATTCTGATTATAGATAAAATCCTCTCGACTATCGGCATTAGCGAATAAATCATGAACAGCAAAGCCAAAATACGCATTTGGATGATAATAGAATATGCCCAACCGCATATCCGGTCTCCAAGTCGTAATTATTCCTTGTGGTATGTAAGGATCTGGCTCATCGACATATACCAAATCATTGCCATTCAGACTGTATTGTGTAGCTCCTCCCGCGATACCGAGGCTTAATCTTTGTGTATCTCCATTATCCAACTGTAGGCGCAAAGCATAACTTGCAAAAAACGAAGTCGCTGCTTGCACCCCTATTTTATCATATGCAAAGTTGATTCCAGCACCATGACGCTTATACATTGGATCCAAAAGACCGTCAACAGCCAGATATCCAGACTTTGGAGCGCCTGAGATACCCGTCCATTGCGAACGAATACCCACCTGACCATTCCATGATTCTTTATATCCCACATAGGCCGGATTAATACTCGAAGCATTGAATACATGCTGTGCAAAGGGAATATATTGCTGCGCACATATAGTGCGACAAGCTAGAATAACAAATAGACAGATCGTGGCCAGACACCTCCAAAATTGCATGTTATACTTTAGTGGTTAATTGATTAATAATTAAAGATACATTTTATAACTAATAAGGCCTGCAAAAAATTGCAGGCCTTATTAGTTATTCTGTAGTAAAAAATACTTATGCGTATGCTTCGATAGGAGGACAAGAACAGATTAACATTCTGTCACCTTGAGAATCATTCACACGGCCTACTGAAGGCCAAAATTTAGCTTCACGCAAGTATGGAAGCGGATAGGCTGCTGTTTGACGAGAATATGGTTTATCCCATTCATCTCCTGAAACTACCGCCGCTGTGTGAGGGGCATTTTTCAATACGTTATTATCTTTTTCGACTTCGCCAGCCTCTACTGCCGCTATTTCTTGACGGATAGCAATCAAAGCATCACAGAAACGATCCAACTCTGGTTTAGATTCTGACTCTGTCGGCTCTACCATCAAAGTACCGGCTACCGGGAATGAAACTGTAGGCGCGTGGAAACCATAGTCCATCAAACGTTTGGCGATATCTGCAACTTCCACACCTACATTTTTGAAGGCGCGACAGTCTAATATCATCTCATGCGCACAACGTCCATTGGCACCTGCATAAAGTACAGGGTAATGGTTTTCTAAGCGAGCTTTAATATAGTTTGCATTTAAGATTGCCGTTTTTGTAGCATCTGTAAGGCCATTTGCGCCCATCATAGCGATGTAAGCATGCGATATCAACAAGATAGATGCTGAACCAAATGGAGCTGCTGAAACCGCTGTAATTCCTTCTTCTCCAGAGATCGCTACGACTTTGTGATTCGGTAGGAATGGTACTAAGTGCGCTGCCACACCAATAGGCCCCATACCTGGACCACCGCCACCGTGAGGGATACAGAACGTTTTATGTAAGTTCAAGTGACATACGTCAGCACCAATGAATCCAGGGCTAGTCAGACCAACTTGCGCATTCATATTCGCACCATCCATATACACTTGACCACCATTTTCATGGATGATATTACAGATTTCAATGATAGTCTCTTCGAATACACCGTGTGTAGATGGATAAGTTACCATCAAAGAGTTTAAGTTAGCTGCATGCTCAATAGCCTTCGCTCTCAAATCCTCTACATCGATGTTACCTTTTTCATCTGTCTTCACGACTACCACTTTCAATCCAGCCATAGAAGCTGAAGCAGGGTTGGTGCCGTGCGCCGAAGCAGGGATTAAACAGATATCACGGTGACCATCACCACGGCTTTTGTGGTACGCATCGATAACCATCAAACCCGCGTATTCACCTTGAGCTCCCGAATTTGGTTGGAAAGACATTTTGGCAAAGCCCGTAATCTCACACAACCAATCGTTTAATTCGTTAATCAATTGCATATACCCTGAAGTTTGATCCACAGGTGCAAATGGGTGTAAGCCACCAAAACGTGCCCAAGTTACAGGAACCATCTCAGTCGTTGCATTCAATTTCATGGTACATGAGCCTAATGGAATCATCGAGTGGCACAACGACAAATCTTTAGCCTCTAAAGATTTGATGTAACGCAACATTTCATGCTCAGAATGGTATGAATTGAAGATAGGGTGTGTCAAGTAATCTGACGTACGAACCAATTCCTCCGGAATGGAAGTCCCTAATTCATTTACAAAATCATCTAAATCTACTTCATCTTGGGATTTGCCTTTGATCTTAGCAAACACTTTAACGATAGTCTTTATATCTTCAAAAGTAGTCGTTTCGTCAATAGAAATACCTACGGTACCATCGCCGTAGAAGAAATTTAATTCATTATTTAAAGCTTCCGATTTCAACCCGCTTAATTCCGCGCCCACATGGAAACGTAATGTATCAAAATACGTTTTATTCACTTGCTCATAACCCAATGCTTGAATAGCTTTATCTGCTAATTTCGTTAAATCATGGATACGGCTAGCAATATTTTTGATGCCTTTAGGACCATGGTACACCGCATAGAATGATGCCATGATTGCTAGTAAAGCTTGTGCAGTACAAATGTTGGATGAAGCCTTGTCGCGACGAATATG
This sequence comes from Sphingobacterium sp., assembly GCA_048595255.1. GTDB lineage: Bacteria > Bacteroidota > Bacteroidia > Sphingobacteriales > Sphingobacteriaceae > Sphingobacterium. The sequence goes on from JBMDWK010000007.1 coordinate 25,548, forward strand.
TTGCTCACGTGTTTGTAATGCCATACGCAACGCATATTCACCATTCGAATCGGTAGTCACACCGATTATACGACCTGGAATGTTACGTTTGTAAGTATCTTTTGTTGCAAAGAAAGCTGCGTGAGGACCACCAAAACCCATTGGTACACCAAATCGCTGTGAGTTACCCACTACGACGTCAGCACCCCATTCGCCCGGAGGCATCAACAAAGCTAAAGACATCAAGTCTGCAGCTACACAAACAGTGATATTTTTAGCATGAGCTGCTTCGGCTAAGTTTTTATAATCCCAAACCGTACCGTCAGCAGCTGGGTATTGCACGAAAACGGCAAACACATCATCTGCCAAATTCGCTTCATTCACATCTGCGATGCGCAATTCAACACCAAAAGGAGTCGCACGAGTAAGCAATACATCTAGTGTCTGTGGAAAAATATTCGGAGATACTAAAAATACGTTAGCATTTTTGTTCTTGCGTGCTGAATACAACATGAACATAGCTTCAGCTGCAGCTGTCGCCTCATCCAATAAAGAAGCATTCGCGATTTCTAAGCCCGTAAAATCCGAAACAACCGTTTGGAAATTTAATAAGGCTTGCAAGCGCCCTTGGGCAATCTCTGCTTGATACGGCGTATATTGTGTATACCATCCTGGATTTTCGAATACATTACGCTGAATTACCCCTGGAAGAACTACATCGTAATACCCCTGACCGATGTAAGATTTGAAAACCTTATTCTTTTCGGCGATTTGCGCTACTTTCTCCAGATATGCAACTTCACTAAGTGCAGTAGGAAGATTCATCGCTTTTCTTCTGATCTGAGCCGGAACTGTCTGTTCAATTAACTCGTCTAAAGAAGCTACACCCAAAAACTTCAACATCTCATCAGTTTGTGCAGCGCTAGGACCATTATGACGATCCTGGAATTTTTCTTGGTAATGTACGTTACTCATTTGCTTTATAATTGCAAGAACACTTATGTATTAACACTTTGACAAACAATTTCTTTCTCCTCAAGAAAGCCTATGTTTGGTTGCGCAAAGATACAGAAATTTGAAGACTTTTTGAACGATTAGATAGTTCCAGAAAATTTTATTGCCATGCAAACGTTTGATTAATTTTATTATTAAAAATCTAGACAATATCAGTTATAATTCAAAAATATTCACACCCCTACTGACTTTGTAATAAAATTTTCAAAAGTTTCTATCACTCAATTTCTTACCCAACTATTCCGTAAATTTAGGAACAAAAAGATAACCAATTTTATGCTGAAACTTCATGTAAAAAACGAAACCGGAAGATTAAAAACAGTAATTCTAGGTAGGGCAGACAGCAATGGACCGACTCCTCGTCCCGAAGAAGCGTATGATCCCAAGTCTCTAGAGCATATAAACGCAGGGACATATCCGCTGGAGCAAGATATGGTGACCGAGATGTCGGCTTTTGAGGCCATTCTAAAAAAACACCAGGTAGAAGTACTGCGCCCACGACTTATTCCTCATTTGAATCAGATATTCACACGGGACATTGGCTTTGTAATTGACGACAAATTTATCAAATCCAATATTCTGCCGGATCGGGCCGAAGAATGGGACGCGATTGACTTTGTCGTGCAACAAATTGATCCTGATCGATTTATTGTGCCTCCAGAAGAAGTACATATTGAAGGAGGAGACGTCATTCTCTGGAATGATTATCTATTTGTCGGCACCTACTACGGTGTGGATTATGCAGAAATTAATACCGCGCGAACCAATCGAGCGGGGGTTGAATTTCTTAAGGATTTATTCCCCGAAAAAACCATAATAGACTGTGATCTTATAAAATCTATGAGCAACCCTCGGGAAAATGCCCTGCACTTGGACTGTTGTTTTCAGCCTATCGGAGCCAACAAAGGCATCATTTTTAAAGGCGGATTCCGCAATCCCAGTGATTACCATACCCTCGTCGAAATATTTGGTGAAGACAACCTATTTCACATAGACGCAGATGGTATGTACGATATGAATTCCAACGTATTTTCTATTTCACCCCAAATAGTTGTTTCCGAACAGCGATTTGATATGCTGAATAACTGGCTCGAAGAACAAGGTTTTACGGTCGAGAAGGTGCCGTATTATGAAATCGGAAAGCAAGAAGGATTATTGCGCTGTTCTACATTACCGCTAATACGTGAATAATGACCCAATCAACAAATTGTATTCTCATGGTACGCCCGGCGGCTTTCAGAGCCAATGAAGAAACGGCGGTGAACAATTATTTTCAAGACACAGAGTCTGTAGAGAAAAATAGCAACCTATTGGCGCGCGCAGAATTTGACAATACGGTCAAGACGCTGGAAATAGCTGGCGTGCGCGTGGTGGTGGTAGACGACACGGGCAAATACGATACTCCTGATAGTCTTTTCCCGAACAATGTCATTTCATTCCACGGGGACAAAGCGATTTTGTACCCGATGTTTGCTCCGAATCGACAACGTGAAATTTTTCTCAACCACCTCGGCACCTTAGAAAAAGAAGGTATACATTTCAAAACCTTGAAGGATTATACCTTATACGCGGACCAAGAAATATATCTGGAAGGAACGGGCGTACTCGTGCTGGATCGAATTCATAAAATAGCCTACTGTTCGATTTCCGAACGCGCACATGAGTCTTTAGCGCTCGTATTTTGTGAGGACAATGGATATACGCCGATTATCTTTCATGCCACACAAGAAGTTGAAGGCGAGCAATTGCCCATATACCACAGCAACGTGATGATGGCTATGGGTACAGCGTTTTGTGTAATTTGCTTGGATAGTATTAGGGACCGAAACGAAAGAATGCAAGTGGAGCAATCTCTTGCTCAGACCTCTAAGACCATAATTCCGATTTCCGAAGATCAGATGCATCATTTTTGCGGCAATATCCTAGAATTGAAAAATAAGTATGACGAAACGTTGATCGCCATGAGCGAACAAGCTTATAAGGCTTTTTCGGAAGCGCAGATTGCCCAATTAGAAACTTTTGGAGAAATTGTATATGCGCCACTTTATACCATCGAAAAGTTTGGTGGCGGCTCCATGCGCTGTATGATAGCAGAAGTCTTCACGTAGCAGGCGTACATAATTTTAAAATTTGGAGGTAACAAAAATTCTTTTGTTCTGCTATAAAGTAAAGAACACTTTTCTGTTTTGATATTGAATGCTTACAACTTGTCGATCATCCCCTATTAATCTCCCAGCGAAGTCATGCTATATTAAGGTTAGTCTTAGGACAAGGGTTTTTGTGGTCAGACTTAATGGCTTATTTAGTCGGTATGATATTAGCTTTTTTAATAGACGGAAAATTCTTTCATTTATTTTAAAACAGAAATAAACCTATAACCGGATTTGTAAGTCAATATTATATATTTTAACAATTATTTTATGAAATTATTTACTGCCACCATCTTACTCTTCTCAACACTATTAATTACGAGTTGCGGATTATTAAAAGAAACAGACTTCTCTTCCATCAAAATAGGGATGACGACTGAACAGGTTAAAGAAAGAATTGGAAAACCAGCTCGTGTTGTTGCTGCTAAACGTTATGCAGATGGTATCTTAGAGGTCTATGAATATCCTAGATTAAAAGCCCAACCCGACACGCTTCTTAATTGGTTATATTTTATAGACAACAGACTGGAAGAATGGGGACCAAAAGAGCAATACATTCCTAATGAATACGATAGATATTACAACAAATATAGACACAATAGAAGATAGCTTTGAGCTATCTTCTGTTAGTATAAAATCGTAAACTTAAAATCTAAGGGGTTAAAATGTCTAATTAACTCCTTGATTAAATCATCCCCATATTTGATATATAACGTGGCAAAATTCTCTGAACGCTCTTGTAATCCTCCATTAGGGAATAACTTTTCTTTCACGCGCTCAATCTGCACTAAGGCCTCCTCATGATTGCGCTTGTCCGCTTTCAATAATTTTTTTTCGAGATTATCAATTGCTTTTTTTAAGCGTGCTTGTACCGCTTCCGTACTTGGCGCTAAGCTTGCGTCTATTTTATGTGCACGGAGTTTTATTTTTCCAAAAATGGCATTGAATTCCATCCATTCATCCCTGAGATTTAAGCGATGCGTAGTATGTCGCCGCACATATTCGTTTTGTAGTGCGATAGTAGATTTAAAAATAGACTTGAAGGTGAGGTCTAATCTGTAAATTTTACTTGCCACTGTATCATCCGTTATCATAGCTGAATTCCGAGGAATAAGGATAGGGAAAGGCACAGCGTATTGATCAAAATTAGCCTTAAATTGCAGCCAATACACAATCTCCGCTCCTCCCCCGATATAGGCTAAATTCGGCAAGATGACTTCTTGATACAGGGGACGCATGACCACATTGGGGCTGAAGCGGTGTGGATGGTTTTTTATTTCTTCCCGCAGCTCCTCTTCCGTGAAGAATAAATCTTGATGTAGCACCTCAAATCGACCATCAGCTGTTTTTTCTATGCGTTCACGGTATTGCTCCGTCAGATAAAAGAAATTACATTCGCGGGCATGTACTTGCGTCCCAAAACCCTTTTCTTCCAGTTCTTTCGTTGTTTTGGAAATAGCAGCAAAACTCTTCTCTTCCAATATATCTTCTTGGATAATCGGCGCAAATAACTCCTTCAATTCTTTTTGATCGGCGTCAAGAATTACAAGACCATACTCTTTAAATAAGGCATTCACCAAATACCTTGTAGCATCGGCTAAGTTTCGTCCTTGTAAGTAAGCCTCTTCGACAATACTTGCCAGCTGAGAAGAATTATCAGACAGACCGAGCATACCTATGTACTGGCGTACCACAGCCTCCATCGTACTGGTGTCCATTTTTCCGGTGCCCGAAATGCCAGGGACATCCCATACGATTTTCTTTCCGTAAACCCGTGTGTTATTTATTTCCGCAAAATCGTGGTCTTCGGATGCCATCCAATATACAGGCACAAAATCTTTGTCCGGAAACTGCGCTTTCAAATCTCTGGCTAGGCGGATCGCACAAGCAATCTTAAAAATAAAGTATAACGGACCTGTGAATATATTGAGCTGATGACCTGTCGTGATCGTAAAAGTATTGGGCTGTAGCAAAAGATCAATATTGGAAGCTACTGCAGGAGCATCTTGTAGAAGGTCTTTATATTGACTTTTTAAGGACTCCACTAACGTCTGACGATGTGCAAACGTGGATTTCATCTCTATTTGCTTTTCAAAACCATCATAGGTAGGCGCATTTCCATAGAAAGGTTTTAAATCTTCCTTAGCCGCGAGGTATGCTAATAATGTTTTTGAAAAACTGTTCGTATCCTTATAATCAATATAGGTTGCTTTCATACAAAAGAATTATTTCACGACAAATGTATAGTAAATGAATATACAATGTACGTAAAATAGAAAAAAGGTCCTTGATCAAAAGGAATTATAGCGATGATTTGACAAAAAACCTCGCCAATCCTGTGGACTATCGAGGTTATTATGCTATAATGTTTTTACATATTTCTCATCGTAATTCTCTATATCGACGATATAGTGATTCTGGATTAAGAAATCATATAATGGTTTTGCTTCTTCAGAAACTTTCAAATTTTTTGTCGTAATAATTTGATTGTCTTTCTTCTTGTGGTATGTATAAGCATAAA
>JBMDWK010000008.1:0-3558 GCA_048595255.1 Sphingobacterium sp.
AATTATAGATTTGATCAATGTCCGATAGTAAAATCCTATAACATCATATGCATTAAATCCCTACCTTTGTAGCACATTTAAAGATAGATACTATTATGAGTTTTACAGGTAAAAATTTCCCAAACATTACAGTTGATGCTATTGATTATTTAGGTGATTACATTTCACTTAATCTTTTTGAAAAAGCGCAAAAAGAAAACAAAAAAATCTTGTTATTCTGGTATCCAAAGGATTTTACATTTGTATGTCCTACTGAATTACACGCATTCCAAGAGGCGGTAGCAGAATTTGAAAAACGCAATACCATTGTAATCGGTGCTTCTTGTGATTCAAACGAGGTACACTTTGCATGGTTAAATACACCAAAAGACAACGGTGGTATCGAAGGTGTAGAATACCCAATTATCGCTGACACAAACCGCAACTTGTCTAGTATCTTAGGTATTTTGGACGTGAAAGAAGTAGAGCACCCAGAATTCGGCTTAATCGCTGAAGGGTCGGCAGTTACATTCCGTGCGACATACTTAATCGACGAGACAGGTAAAGTATTTCACGAATCAGTAAATGATATGCCTCTAGGTCGTAACGTGAAAGAATATATCCGTTTGGTAGACGCATACACGCACGTTCAAAAACATGGCGAAGTATGTCCAGCAAACTGGGAAGAAGGTAAAGAAGCAATGAACGCTACGCGTGATGGTGTTGCTTCATACTTATCTATGAACTAAGAAGAAATTATTAGTACATCTTAGCAAGAGGTGGATTTCTCCCACCTCTTCTTTATCTAACAAAAGCTTACTATGTTACAAGAATTAGAAAACGACACCCTACAAGAGGTTGTTGCAAACAACGATACAGTAATTGTACAATATTCGGCTACATGGTGCGGAAATTGCCGTATAATGAAACCAAAATTCAAAAAATTGGCTGGTGAAAACGAGAACATCAATTTTGTGATCGTAGATGCGGAGAAATTCCCTGAGTCTAGAAAATTAGCTAACGTTAACAATTTGCCTACTTTCGCTGCATTCAAAGGTGGACAATTGGTGAATCAAGTACAAACAAACAAAATCGACGGATTAATAGACTTAATAAATGAAGTTACCAGTAATTAAGCACCTGACGGATTTCATCGAACAAAACGATGCAGATTATGTCTTAGAAGCTATCGAAACATTAGAAGCCCTTACTGAAGTGCCTTCGCTAAAAGATGAAGAACTTGATGTAATAGGTGAACTGATTTCAAATATGTATGGAGCCATCGAGGTAGACAAGTTAATCAAAGAAGGAACTCCTAAAAAAGAGGCTCTTAACGTTTTTATGAAACGCGTCTTAGGTTCTATAGACAAATAAGTTTAGAATTACTACATATTTCTAGGTATATCACAAAACTTCCACATCGTATATGTGCATAACTCATACAATGTGGAAATTTTTTTTGCCAGTACGGGCTGATATTAAATCTTTTTATGCTACTTTTATACTAGAGCTAAAATAAATCACTTAGGACGCCTTACCTTGGTATAGCCAACTTTATTTACAGAGTTATTATAGCAAACTATTTAAGACTAAAAGATTTTTAATTGTTGTTGGAAAAAGAGCTGAATTTCATATTCAGCTTTTTTTTCATTTTAACATTTCTGTTTCAATTCGCATTTTTTGATATAAAGCCATTATATTTAACTATGCGAATATTTACCCAATACATTTTACTTCTTGGCTTTTTACTGTTACAGCAACAAGATGCCGTCAGTCAAAGTAGAAGTAAAACCGCCAGCGAAATCCAACAAGACCTGCAGAAGCTGGACAAATTAGGTTCCGTACTCTACTTTGCAGCACACCCAGACGATGAGAACACCCGTCTTATTGCCTGGCTCGCACAAGAAAAAAAATACCGTACCGGCTACTTATCCCTGACAAGAGGCGATGGCGGTCAGAACTTGCTGGGCACAGATTTGGGGATTGATTTGGGTTTGATTCGTACGCAAGAGCTGTTAGCGGCACGCGCCATCGACAAAGGCGAACAATTTTTCTCTTCGGCATATGACTTCGGGTTTTCTAAGACACACGAAGAAACATTTCAATTTTGGGATCATGAAGCCGCACTGCGTGAAGCCGTATGGATAATCCGAAAATTCCAACCCGATGTAATTATTACCCGCTTTCCGCCGGACCGACGTGGAGGACATGGACACCATCAGGCATCCGCGATCCTTGCGCACGAAGCTTTCTTGGCAGCAGCAGACCAAAATAAATTCCCCGAGCAACTGAAATCCCTTACTGTGTGGCAAGCCAAACGCTTGGTCTGGAATACAGCCAACTTTGGCGGACAGAATAATACATCCGACGACCAACTGAAAGTAGATATCGGCCATTACAGTCCGCTATTGGGCGAATCTTATGGCGAAATTGCATCCAAAAGCCGCTCGCAACACAAAACGCAAGGCTTTGGCGCAGCATCTTCACGTGGCACGGCTATCGAATATTTTGAACATGTAGCGGGCTCACTGGCACGTGAAACATTGATGGACGGGGTCGAAACATCGTGGAAGAGAATCCCCAGGACAGCCAACATCCAACAATTAATTAGCAAGCTCAACCGTGATTTTCAGCCCAACAATCCACAGCAATCTATTGATGACTTAATTGCCCTGCGCAAAGCGCTAGTTTCCCGCAGCATTGAAACCAAGAATTCTTCTGCCAGCAATCAAAAATATTGGCTCGAACAAAAGAAGAAAGAGGTGGATGATTTGATCATCGCTTGTGCGGGCTTATGGGCCGATGCAATAACACCGCAAGTCCATCAAGTCGCAAACCGTCCATTTGCTGTTCAGCTAGAAGCTATAGTCCGAAATCCAGGAGTACAAGCAGAATTAGTCGCGGTCAATGGAAATCCTATTAACGCAGTGCTACAAACGAACAGTATGTGGAGAGGTAACACCCAGACTCTGTCAAACAAAATTTCCCAACCATATTGGCTTGTGGAGCCACATACCCTAGGAAAATTTAATTTCCCTATAGAGTCCGTGGGCTATCCGACTAATCCCGACTATTCGAAAGCGACGTTCACCTTCAAAATCAATAACGAGAGCATTACAGTAGACCAAGAGGTGAGACAGCGATTCGTCGATCCTGTGCACGGAGAGTTATATGCACCTTTGGTGGTGCTTCCTCCAATTACCGTAAAGTCAGCTTCAGATTTTGTATTAGTAAAAAACGGAGAAGAACAGTCCATAGAGCTGACCTTCAGCAGACATGATGATGCTATTAAGCAGTTCGAAGTACAAATTGACCCCATCCCGGGGTGGCAATTATCGCAGCAAAGCCTGGAGTTGAACTTTGGCGACGAGTCTGTACTCACAAGAACCCTAAAAGTTAAGCCTACATCAACGAGCAGTGCTAAAGGAATTCTTCGTCTAAATTATAAAAATGAGCCATTGCGCTACATCAAGACACTGGCTTATGACCATATCCCTAGCCTTACTTGGTTTCCTATTACGGAAATAGCATGTCAACCTATTGCGCTGGAGCACGACATTCGGCATGTAGGCTATCTAG
>JBMDWK010000009.1:0-2401 GCA_048595255.1 Sphingobacterium sp.
TTATGCCTTTAGGAAATTTTGAAGAAAAACCAGATGTGTATATTGGCTGACCGACATATAATTTAACGTGATTAGGAATGTCTCTAACCATCGCAAATCTAGACTCGGTGTTATCACCCCAAATCAATGATCCAAATGCAGAGGAAGTAGAGTCTATCGAAACCGATATTATCTCAGTTTTATGCAACAAAGATTTAATGGTACTAAAGTGAGGGGAAACATTCATAACGGTACCTACAACTCCAGTAGAGGAGATAACGCCCATGTCTTTTCGAATTCCATCAAGTGAGCCCTTGTTGATAGTTATATAGTTGTTTTTTAGGTGAACGCTGTTGTTTACCACAGAGGCCACGATGAATTCGTAACGATTAGGGTTATCAAGAGAATCCGTATTCAAAGCGTCAAATAAGGTGTCTCTGCTTCTCAATTCCTGTAGCTGATAGCGTAGAAGAGCATTCTCGTCCAATAAGTCTTTATTGACTTCGGTCAAATGCATATATTCTTTCCACGAGTTAACTTTGGTATAAAAAGAGCCTACCACCACATTGGATGAGTTGACAAAGGAGGAACGTTGGTATTGGTTGTTATTAATTACCAAGACAAGGGAAAACACGAAAAATAGTATAAACCAAAAAATGGAATTATAACGGACCAAGAAGAGCCACAGATTTTTCATGTAAGGGCGTTGATTATGAGTAAGTTTATTGTTAACAAATACGCGATATAGAATAAGTGTTGCTTTTCTATATCGCGTCTAAATATTTTATATTGAAGAGATTATTGCATTAAAAACTTAAATCTTCCAATATTCTTTAATGCGATGCCTGTACCGCGAACTACCGCACGCAGTGGATCTTCTGCAACGTGAACGGGTAGTTTTGTTTTTGCTTGAATACGTTTGTCAAGACCTCTCAACAAAGCACCACCACCAGTCAAATAAATACCTGTTTGGTAAATATCTGCCGACAACTCGGGAGGAGTAATCTCCAACGCTTTTAAGATAGCTTCTTCGATTTTGGAAATCGATTTGTCAAGACAGTGCGCTATCTCCGTATAGGAAACGGTAATTTGCTTTGGAATACCCGTCATTAAGTCGCGACCCTGCACAGCAAAATCCGCAGGAGGATCTGACAATTCAGGAAGGGCAGCGCCTACTTCAATCTTAATTTTCTCAGCAGTACGGTCACCAATCATAATATTATGTTGACGACGAATATATTGAACGATATCCGAATCAAAGTTATCACCTGCAACACGAATAGATTGATCACATACTATACCCGATAATGCGATAACTGCAATCTCGGTAGTACCACCGCCGATATCGATAATCATATTACCTACAGGTTCCTCTACATCGATGCCAATACCTACTGCCGCTGCCATAGGCTCGTGGATAAGGTACACTTCTTTGGCACCAGCGATTTCTGCAGAGTCACGTACAGCACGTTTTTCCACTTCTGTGATACCCGATGGGATACATACCACCATACGTAGCGAAGGGAAGAACCATGATTTACCGTTATTAACTAGCTTCACCATGCCGCGGATAAGTGCCTCGGCAGCTGTAAAATCCGCAATTACACCATCGCGTAATGGTCTTACAGTGCGTATATTGTCGTGTGTTTTACCTTCCATTTGCATCGCCTGCCTACCAATAGCGATAACTTTGTTGGTGGTGCGATCAAATGCAACTATTGAAGGTTCATCCACTACTACTTTGTCATTATGTATAATTAGGGTGTTTGCTGTCCCCAAGTCAATCGCAACTTCTTGCGTAAACCAATTGAATAAACCCATTTAAAATGTACTGCTTCTTGTGAAAAATTTGAACAAAATTAACTAAAAAAACTGATATTGATAATAGCTATTCGATAAAATGAATAATAAATTAATATTTAACATTTACCTCTTTTAGAGCTTATTCTTTACCAATCAAAACGTCAGCCTTAGATAGTTATTGTATTTCAACTTGAATATAATAATTGAAGGTATATATAGTAAGATTGTCTTTTTTAAGACCTTGTATATCAATTAATTTAAATTCTTTATCTAAATCAAAACGACGATTTGCTTTACCCAATCCCAAATGAACCGGCATATGAAAATCCGATACTTCTGTTTTCCATCGCGCATAGGCATATCCCTCTTTATCAAATTTCATTTGCAATGTTGGAATGCTGGTGTGTTGAATATATTGTTCAAATACTTTTGTCAAATCAAGAGCAGCATGTTTTGAAATATATTGTAAGATATCATTATAATCCACTTGCTGATGGTGGAAATCTCGGTTGAGGCTTCTTAAAATATATCGCCACTTTACATCATCACCGATCATTGTCCTTACCATATTCCAAAATACGCCTCCTTTGACATACATGTCTCCCGAACCTTCTTTGTT
>JBMDWK010000010.1:0-2902 GCA_048595255.1 Sphingobacterium sp.
CCGACACAATATTATAGTCCCATCTGGAATAGCCTCGCTAATATCTCCATTATTCATAGAGTCTCCGTTTGTTTCAAAGTGTCTGTACTTCCCTCTCGCGTATTTATCTACGGTAGTTGTGTATTTAGGCAACATATCTATATATTCCGGATCTTGGTAGCCTATTAAGTAACCGGCTTGTGCATGAACAGGCACTAGCTCAGTAGTTAAGAGGTAAAAACCGGGGCTTATTTCTTTAATTGGTGTAGTTAAATCTTCTTCAGTATAATCCCCTAAATCCCGCGCATTAGATTTTGATCGAGATGGAAATATAAATTCATAATCTTCTTCATTGGCTTTTATTGAATCAAGTATTACTCTAGCCCTGGAAAGATCATCTTCCGTTAAAAAGTCTTCTTTTTTAAGCAGGTTAATAAGTGTGTTTCTGCCAAATCCAACATATTTTTCATTTGATTTGTCAGTTATATCTTCTTGCTTAATATTAAGCTTCTTCATTAAGCGCTTAATATAATTCCCCTTGTGTAACATTATGTGTGTGCGTGTAAAATGTTCATTAAAGCATTTTAAACAAATATTTTAAAATATTTAAACTTTTTTGATTGAAAAAGTTTGCAATGTTTAGAATGTTTAATATATTTGTTTTGTCAAGTCAAACAAATATAAACATTTCAAACAACGTGTGTGCCAAAAACAATTAATTAAACAAATTAAAACAAAATAAACATGGTAGAAATTACAGCAGAAATTCAGACGCCATCTTTAAAGATACTATTAGATAAGCTAAAAGTAGGAGAATCATTTCCTGTAAGAAATGGTTCCGAAAGGTCAGTAAGACACGCTGCATGGAGGTATTTTCATAAAGAAGTTGATGGTGTCCCAATTAGTGATCGAGTTTATACAATTAGAAGGGATCCTAAAGATGAAAAAAACTTTAGATGTTGGAGGGATAAATAATATGCAAATGGACTATAAACTGGCCGCAATGCTTAATTCAGCGGCCGAGCTAGGAGCAGTGAAAGCGCTCGTTCATGTAGGTCATATCAAGCCCTACATTTCACAAGCTGAAGCAGGAAGGCGAGCGGGAAGAATGCAGGTTAAGAAATGGATGGAGTCTGGGGAATTAAAATACGAACAAACAGATTCATGCAGGACTATCCGAATTGATAGGGTATCATTCGAAGCATTAAATTCCGGTCGTGATTTAATAAAACATTTAGACATCTATCAAAATGGAAATTGAAGAAATCAAAAGTATGATCATCGGCATACTACAAGAGGTTCATGATGCAAAAAAAGTATTAGCCAATCTTAAAAATGAGTTAAAAGCAACTGAGCTGGGCAAGGCTTAGAAATTAAATAAAATCTATAACGAAATGAACGGACGTATTTCTAAAGGGGAAGTGCAACAAGGTAGCACTTTGCCCGAAATCGGTAGAATTAAAGTAGGTGAAAAACGCCAACTTGCAAGTGGGAAAGAAATTCCTACATCATTGGATTATTTCAGAGCTACTGGAAAATTCGCTAATCAATTTACATCGCTATTCGGCGATAAACCTACAGAACTTCACATTGCATTTGTGAGCAACAATTTGAGCGAAGTTTGTAATGAGAGATTCGAGGCGTGGGATAAAGGCAAGCGCTTAGGTTATGGCGATGGTGAAACTTTTACGGTTTGGGATGCGACTGGAGGGAGTGATGGTAAGGGTGCGTATATTGATAACCTATCTAAAGAGGATCCTCGCGTAAAAGGACTTGGTAAATTATGGAGCCAAATGTTAACACTCCGTTTCGTGCTTCTGAAAATGAAGGGTGTCCTTGGTTATTGGACTTTTGAAACCAAAGCAAAAGAAACAACTATTCCTTCTATTGTAAAAGCATTCGATATGGTGATGGAGCGTTCCGGTAGTATTATTGGATTCCCTTTTTCGTTGGTTGTTGAGAAAGTACAATCTTATACACCTGGTGCTGCAAAAAATTATCCAATTGTAAAACTTATTCCAAATTTTACGGAAGAAACTATTGAAGCAGTACGTGGATATGTAGAAGCAGGCGGTGAGTTAAATAGATTGACTACTACAATGATTACTTCTGGGGCAATTTTAAATGCAGGGGTTAAACAGTTGTGCACGGAAGGCGAGGTTGAATTTACAGAAGCGGAGGAGGTGAAGTAATGATAACATTCGAACATATACAAACAGATTGGTTCAACGCTGATGCATTGCGCCTTCCAGCCTACAAGGTAGGTCGTGTAAACTTCGGTAACGGCCGTTCATACATCCGCTTAGATGAAAACGGGCAGCCTAGTGAATTTCCAGTAAAATTATACACATCATTAACAACCGCTATCAATAGCTGTGCGCCAATGGAGCAGCCTCTTTTAGAATGGTATTGCAAACATGGAATTGAAGAAGCTGGACGTAAATTAGAAGTAGCTCAACACTACGGCACCTTAATGCACCTTGAAATTGGTAAATGGTTAATCAACGGTGAGTATGATTTTGGAGCATGTGAAGAAGTCGTTGAAGATTACCTAGCCGAAAACTCGTTCTATCAACCTGAATGTAAACTTTGGGGTGATAAATTAAAACGTGATGTTGCCGCATTCACTCAATTCTATTTCGATTATCAAATTAAGCCGTTAGGTATTGAATACGTATTACTCTCACAGCGCGGATATGGCACTTTAATCGATTTGGTGTGTGAAATGACAGTACAAGTTGATGGGTTAGATTACGAGAATCCTTATAAGAGCGGACCGCGCAAAGGCGAACCTCGTGAGTGTAAAGTTGATAAACGTATTCGTGCGATCATCAATTTTAAATCCGGCCGTCATGGATTTTACCGTTCTAATGGTATTCAGATTGAAGCGGAGCGTCAACTTTGGGAAGAAAATTTTCCAGAT
>JBMDWK010000011.1:0-5385 GCA_048595255.1 Sphingobacterium sp.
CTCAATTATTTCCATACGGTCTAATAGAGCCGGCTGGATCGAGCTTAGCGAGTTGGCGGTGGCTATAAACATGACTTTAGACAGGTCATATTCCATTTCTACATAATGATCATAGAAATTGGTGTTTTGTTCTGGATCCAATACTTCTAACAAAGCAGATGATGGATCACCTTTGAAATCTGCGCCTAATTTGTCAATCTCATCGAGAACAAAAACAGGGTTTGAGGTACCTGCTTTTTTCAGCGATTGAATGATACGACCTGGCATTGCCCCGATATACGTTTTGCGGTGACCGCGGATTTCTGCCTCATCACGTATGCCACCTAGCGCCATACGGGTGTATTTTCGGCCTAATGCTTTGGCAATAGACTTACCTAGAGATGTTTTACCTACTCCAGGAGGACCTACAAGACATAGAATAGGCGCTTTCATATCATTTTTAAGTTTTAGCACAGCTAAATATTCGATGATACGCTTTTTGACTTTTTCCAATCCGTAATGGTCTTTGTCTAAAATTTTTATCGCGCGGTTTAAGTCAAATTTGTCTTTAGTGAACTCACCCCATGGCAGATCCAAAAGAAGTTCTAAATAATTCAACTGTACCGAATAATCTGCCGCAGCAGGATTGATGCGCGCTAGCTTTTCGATTTCTTTGTCGAAGTGTGCGTCTACAGCTTCTGGCCATTTTTTGGCTTTGGCACGTATTTTAAGGTTTTCTATCTCTAAATCAGGTGTATTTCCGCCCAATTCTTCCTGGATGGTTTTCAATTGCTGATTGAGGTAATAATCACGCTGTTGCTTATCTAAGTCCGTGCGTACCTTATGCTGAATTTGGTTTTTTAACTCCAGCATCTGTACTTCGGCCGTAAGATGTTCCAACAAGAGTTTTGCTCTATTGACAAAATCCTTCATCTCCAATAGCTCTTGTTTGGCAAGAAGTTCTAAAGCTAGATTTGACGATATGAAATTCACCAAAAACGTAGGACTTTCAATATTTTTGATGGCTATGCCTGCTTCAGAGGGAAGGTTGGGCGACAGCTGAATAATCTGAAGTGCCAGTTCTTTGATCGATGAAATTAAAGCTTTGAACTCTTTAGTGCTTGTTTTGGGTTTTGCTTCCGCATAGCGCTCTACACTGGCTTTGAGGTAGGGCTCGGACTGAACCATCTCTTTCAGCTTAAAGCGTTGTTTTCCTTGTATAATAACCGTTGTATTTCCGTCAGGCATCTGCAATACCTTAATAATATTGGCTACAGTGCCTATTTTATGAAGTTGTTCAAAACTTGGGTCTTCAACAGTCATATCTTTTTGAGATACCACACCTATTGTGCGGTCTCCTTTATAGGCTTCTTTTACCAATTTGATGGATTTGTCGCGCCCTACAGTAATGGGTATTACTACACCCGGGAATAATACGGTATTACGTAACGGTAATATAGCTATAACTTCAGGTATATCTTCGTTGCTCATTTCATCTTCATCTTGCTGACTCAACAATGGAAAAAACTCCGTATCCTCACTTATAATCGGAATAGCTTGATTGAAGTCGAAAGTGTTAAATTTGCTCATATGTATTATTTCCTTCTCCGACAAGATGTCAGATTTATATATATAATTAAACATTTATAATGCGAGATAGTATAATGCAAGGCAAGTGCCAAATAAAAATTTGGTATCATTTGTGCTATATATGCAGTGTGCACTGCTATTTCGTCAGACGTATGATAGTATGACAGTAGTGCTAGCCGTATCATGATGTGCCGTCGGAACAAAGACAAATTGAACAATGTGGAAATGTTTATAAGTATTTGTTGATGGCTTAAACTTATTACGGCAATTTTACTCTAACGTAGTAATCAAAACATAAAATAGAAACAATTAAAATTCAAGATATGAACTTTACAAATTTAAATAGCGGATTAAAGTCGTTGAAGGTAGGTGTTTCTACCTTAGCTTTGGCTCTCTTGACATTGACTGCATCAGCACAGCAAGAAGAGCATAGGAATCCCAATGTACGTATGGGGCAAAAGGCTTTGCTGGATGGTGATTTCAAATCAGCTATGACTCATTTGGAAAAAGCGTTGCCAGCTGAGGCTAATGATCCAAACGTACTTTATTTATTGGGTTATTCTCAATTCCAATCTACTCAATTCAAAAAAGCAGCAGATACTTTTGGTAAAGTTGTAGCATTGGACGCTAAGAATGCGAATGCATTTTACTACAGAGCGAAAGCAAATAATGTCTTGGCAGTAGATAAAAATTCGAAACTATCAGTAGCGCAAAAAGAGCAATTGTTGCAATCTGTAGTGGCTGACTATTCCAAAGCAATTGCTATCAACAGCAGCGACTCAAAATTATACCAAAATAGAGCTGTTGCTTATAGAGATTTAGGTATTTTGAAAGGTACTGAAGGCGCAGCAGGATACTCAAAACAAGCGGCAACAGACGCATACACTAAAGCAGTAGCAGATTACGAAAAAGTATTAAGTTACGATGCGAATAGAAAAGATATTCAAACAGAACTTAAGAAAGCTAAAGTGTATAGAGATTTATTGAAATAAATCAAACAACAATAATTAAAAATGAAGGCGATCTGTAATATACATTTCGCCTTTTTTTTAGACTCTTCTGTATGTGGCGGATAGATAATTGATTGTTGAATCCATCAGACTCTGCAACACGTCCAAGTTGATGTCACTCAGCTTCTTGACATAAATACAGGATTTACCCATTTTGAATTTTCCGAGCTTGGGTAATAGGGCTTCCTGTGTGGCACCATCTGTATATACATATAACGATATCGCCGCCTTACGGGGTGAGAAGCCGATGAGTGGTGCTTCGCCCGCATGCCCCGAATCATATTTATACTGATATTTACCAAAACCGATAATGCTAGGGCCAAACATTTGGGCTTTCTCCTTGCTGGCTTTTGCCATGAGTTCGATAAGTGCATAGCTATCTTCACGCTTCTGTCTGTCTTCAACAGTTTCAATTACATCCACTACACTAGCATCTGTATATTGCGTTTTGTTTACTGCCATCTTAGTGCTTATATTAGATTTCCCATTCCAAAAATTGCTCCTTGCGGATCCTTAACGATAACAAAACTTAGGGTTCCGTCTTTTTTTCTATTTTCCTTGATGAGTTTGCCGCCAAGATTAAGACAATCTTGCAGTGCTTTGTCCACGTTATCAATATAGAAATATGAAATCCATTGTGGCGGAATCCCCTTATTAGGTCCCTTATGATGACATATACCTCCTGCGGCGGAGGTCTCGTCGATAGTCATGACATAATCCGCATACTCCTCGTCGCCGTCTTTCATAGGCAATTCCATAGCTTCCCAGCCGAATATTTGTTTGTAAAAATCTTTTAGCTCAGTAGGATTTTCGACAGTTATATCTGCCCAATAAAATTGACCAATTTTAGGTTTTTCGTCGCTCATATCGTTTTTTCAGTATAGGATTTAAAACTATCCAGAATGGCTTGCCAGCCACCTTTCTGCATTTCAATGCGATTAACTTCTTACGCTTCAAAATCAATGTCGAGGATGGTTTTATCGTTCAATTCTTTAAATGATATATTGACAATCCGTCCATCATCCATTCTGTACCCAATTTTTTGATAAGGAATGACTTCGGTGTATTCTCCTTCAAAATCAAATCCAAAACTACCATCTTTGGCTTCCATTCTATTTTTGAATCGGCCACCGACACGTAAATCATTTGACGATGAGGGACAGTGCCAATCCGGGCTGGCTTGATTCCATTGCGTGATGGCTTCTTCCGAATTGTATGTATCCCACACGTTCTGCAGAGGCGCATTTACTTCCGTCTCGATGTGTATTATTTGTTTTTGCATATTTTATTTAGTGTTTATACTTGTCATGAAGCCCTTTTTTGCTGAGAATCATTGGAATAATTTTTTCCATTCTCACCAATTTAGTTTTTTCCTGCTTAGCCTCTTCGATGTAGGTAATATAATCCTTTTGTCGTCCAGGTGTTAATGCTTCAAACGCCGCCTTTAATTCTTTATTTTGTTGGAGTTCGGCTTTCAATAGGCCAGTAATTTCTTTGGAAGTTCCTTTGTCTGGGATGATCTCTTTTCCGGCCTCGACGGCTGCTATACTTTCATTTATATATTCCAAAATTTTGTTGGCGTCAAAATCTTCAAGCCGTGTTAATCGCCATTGCCGCAAACCCTTAGTCTTTCCCTCAATGGCGGCCACCAATACGCCATAGGGATCGGAAAGAAATACACCTTTATAAAACCAAATAGAAAAGAAATGCTTAAATCCACCCCAACCTATGACATTTTTGCCCTGATGCGTATAAATATCCATTCCCCATTTTAGTTCTTTTTTAAGGGATGTTTTTTCAATCAGACGACTCATATTTTCATACAATTCAGTCCACTGCTCTCGATAGGTGCCCCATCTGTTGTCTTTCTTATGGGCTAATATTTCCACATTATGTCTTACAATGTCTTGTATTAATTTTTTGTCAAATGGCTGATTGTTAGGTAACTGAATAGCTCCTTTGGAGGTTTTATATGTAAGAAGCTCTTTTTCATATTTTAGGATAGCATCAGGTCCAGGGTATATTCCTACGTGATTCTTGAATTGTGCAAAATGGATCAAATTTCCATTATAACGGAATGTCGGCATTTTGTACGCAATAGTTTCTTGGGTTTCTAATGGTACAGCCTCCCGAATAATATGTCTGAGTTCACGCAACCTAGGTTGTAAAGCTGCATCTTGAAGCGCAATATATTCATCAATATTCTGAAAGTCTTGTTGCATAACGCTTAAACTATTTTTTCATAAAATCAAAAGCTCCTTTGCGAAGATTTATATCATATTCCAAAGAAGCTTTGAGACAGGCCAAAAAATTTGCCCAGCCTTCAGTTTGTCCTATCGCTTGTTGAATTCCATTGTCGTCACGATTAAATATACCTTCTTTAATTCGGACCACAGTTGTCATAGGCGAAGTTTTCTCCAAAAATATTTCGACCAGCATATGCTCGGACCCGCCATTCCAGTCAAAAGATATATAAGTAGGAGCTGTGACTTTTTTGACATATATGGGGAAATAATCGTCAAACTCAGGAAATTTCCATTCTATAGTTGTGTTTTCTACCAGCTGTCCAGTACTTTTCTCTACAAAGTATTTATTGATTTTATCTGGATTGGCGATAGCCTCAAATACTTCGTCTATAGATTTGGATAGTTGAATAGAGGCTGTAGCGTAGAGTGCTGTATTCATGCTGTTTGGTTTTAAAATAGTTTTCGAGAGAACAATTTATAATAATCCGTGTTTTATTTATAATTAAAAACTTAATATTAGTAATTATGAAAAAGCATTTCACAAATTTATGGGAACGATC
>JBMDWK010000012.1:0-18029 GCA_048595255.1 Sphingobacterium sp.
CAGCGCTTGGGTGATAGCTTGGGCGCGTGAACCGGCTTTCTTGGTAAAGAAACTCACCGTCAGCGGCACCATCGGGAAGATACAAGGCATAAAAAATGCGGCAAACCCACCCAGCACACCGGCGACAAAAATCGTCCACAGCGAAGCCTCCGGAGTAGAACCCTGATCGGAAGGCGGCACTACAGCTGCTTCTGCTGTAGAATCCTGTGCTGCGGAATCCACACCGTCGGAAAACACGATGTCGTCAAAATTGACCAGCTCGGTCGTGTCCGCTTCTTCAGTCACACTGTTGCCGCTCGCTTGGCCGTCGCTAAACTCCACATCATCAAAATTGACTAATGTATCTTGAGCTGTAACATTTCCCACTCCGAGGATCAGGAAAATTACCAATACGAATTGTAGCATATTTTTCATCATGTTGACTTTCATAAATTGGAAATAGATTAGCCAAGT
The DNA here is from genome assembly GCA_048595255.1 of Sphingobacterium sp. Lineage (GTDB taxonomy): Bacteria > Bacteroidota > Bacteroidia > Sphingobacteriales > Sphingobacteriaceae > Sphingobacterium. Next base: position 454 of record JBMDWK010000012.1, read on the forward strand.
GCTTCTTGGCTAAATCTATTCTACACAAACAAAACACCTAATCGCAATTAGGCTGAAAACATTATATCTAACCTATCAAAGGTTTTTCTAATCGCGCTATGGGTTGAAATCCCGTAAATTCAAGGTCTGTCGATATGTAGCCCGCTTTGATAGGCTCCTCTTTGACCAAATCCGTGCTTAAATATTTCTTATTATCATCACATAATAGTGTGACCACAACCGCATCATCTCCCAATTGTTCTTTAATTTTGATTGCTCCGATGACATTTGCACCGGAGGATATGCCTACTGCTAGACCCAATTGCTTGGCCAATTTTTGAGCCATCAGAATAGAATCACCATCTGAAGCGCACACCACCTCATCCAACTCTTCAAGTTTTACAATAGCAGGGATAAATTCATCCGAAATACCTTGAATCCGATGTGCGCCTACTTTGTAACCCGTAGTCAAGGTAGGACTTTCTTGAGGTTCTAATGGATGGATTTTCACAAAAGGATTATAGTTTTTCAACTGCTTTCCTACACCCATTACCGTTCCGCCCGTACCTACACCCGCAACGAAAGCATCTGCTGTAAGACCTTTGTTTTTCAATTGCAACGCAATTTCTTTACCTGTAGTCAGTTCGTGTGCTTCTGCATTAAATTCATTTTCAAATTGACGAGGAAGAAAAACACCTCCCGCAGCAGCCAATTCTTCACTCAATCTAATACTGCCTAGAAAGCCGCCCTCCTCTTTACTGATGAGCTGGATATCTGCACCCATACTTTTTATAATATCGATACGCTCTTTGCTCAACCAATTAGGCATAATAATTTTTACCTGATGTCCAAGAGCCTTGCCTATTGCCGAAAACGCAATACCGGTATTACCGCTGGTCGCTTCGACAATGGTATCTTCGGGTTGAATCTGACCGTTCATATACGCTTTATACAAAATAAATAGCGCCATACGATCTTTGATGCTTCCTGTCAGGTTATAATTTTCACATTTTACGTAGATTTTGCCCGGCTTACCTTTGTAGGTGTACTGCAACTCCAACATAGGAGTATTCCCCACCAAACACCATAAGTGTTTAAATCTATTCTCCAGTTCGACTGAAAGTTCTTTTTTCTCCGTAAAAATAGTATCGTTCATATGCAGCAATTGTAATTACTCACAAAATTGCTTGATTAAAAAATATTATTCAACATGACATTACATATTCAAAAAAATAATCAGAATTTTAAATCAAAAACAATAAATATATCAGAAATCAAGATTCAGAATATAGGGCAGCCGAAATTTTAGCTATACCAGACGGCATACGATTTTACCCTTACAGAAAAGTAGTTAGGTGTCTAATCCATTTGTTAGAGAAGTGGATTAGACACCTAATTAGAAGATTAATGGATAAAGGGATTTTAGAGGATGAACCCGAAAATATACAGTATCAAACCAGTGAAACAGGTTAAAGCCATGTCCCACATACCTATTCTACCCCAAAATTTATGAGTTTTACTGAAAGCATTGGGTCTGGGCTGCTTTCCAAATTTTCTTAACGATGCTATAATTAACACTATCCAAATCAGCGAAGTAGTGATGGATAAAAACACATGGAAATAAATCATAAAATTAAAAAGAAAGTGCCCTCGTAGGCCGATCCTTTCACCATTTCAAAAATCCCCCCATTGAGTTTCATGTCGTATTCAAAGAGGATGACAACGATAAATAAGACAACAAACATGATGAGCTGAATTTTCTTGTGCAGCCCATAAGCCTTATCGTCTCTTACTTTTCATAGAATACCATAATAATGGCAAAATAATAGCCATCAATACGACTACGATGTCCATGAAAATGTCGCATCTGGCACCGAAAATACTTGGTGGTAAATTGAATCCCATATGATTTAGATGTAAAAAGTAAATAATATTACACTGTCAATCTGGGTTATTGACTTGTTGCTGCTCCAATTTGCAAATTTAATCGCTAATGTGCCTACTAAATATCTAATAATTCTATCCGGAAAAGCACAATTAGAATTATTTTTGCTTTAAGCGCGCTACTGACTATCGTTCAAAGAGTTTATTCCTTGTTTTTTTAGCTGTTCTAAATGTTCCTTCATCCCTTGCACCTGCTCCGCACTGTGTCCCTTCCAGACTGTTACTTCACCCACCACCCGAAAGGCGGAGGTCGAACGATACGATTTGGTCGGATTTCCTGGAAATTTCTTATCCGTCAAATCTGGATCATCCTCAATAGGTCCTGTGGGTTCTACCAGATAAATGCGTTCTTTGCCTGTGCCGATGGCTAGCTCTGCTCCCCAAATAGCAGCATCCAATGTTGCAGATAAGAAAATGTACTTGGCTTTCGGGCTTGTGCCATAATTGGAGGAATAACCGGCTTCAATCAGGTCACCCAACTGCAAGTCTGCCTTAGTGCCATGAAAATAGGTTTGAGCAAATGCCGTAGCTCCTAGTAGTTGATCTTGCATATTGCTATACTTATAAAATTTTAAATGGTAGGCAGACGACTTATACGATTCCCCTACTTTTTTAGACTTTAAAATACGGATTAAAAATAAGTCCGATAACATTTCCGAAAGGATCTTTTACTGTCGCTGTCATGAGTTCGCCTCCCACATTAACAGGTTTTTCATTTTCAGTTGCGCCGAGCGCAAGTAATCTTTCGTAAGATTCCTGAATATTTTCAACGCCCCAATAGGCAATTACATTGTCCGACTTCGTATTGTGCGATTCAGGCTGAAGTCCCAATTCGTAACCACCAATATTGAATCCCACATAGTATGGCTCGTTGAAGTAGGGCTCAGTTTCAAAAGCTTGGGAATACCAAGCTGTGGCTTCGGAAATATTATTCACTTTATAAATGGTGGTGCGTAGTCCTAGCATGGTCGTAGAATTAAAAAGTAATTTTTGCTGTGTATCTAAATTAGGAACATTTTAATTTGTTTAATCTCTTAAGCCTCTAAGAGAGCCTGTATATCAAATTTCTGCATTTTCATAAAGGCAGCGGACACCCGATCTCTACGAGCAGGATCAGCCATCAGCTGGGCTAAAATAGTAGGAACAATCTGCCAGGATATACCATATCGGTCTGTCAACCAACCACATCTATCGTAATGACCTCCTTCGCCCAATCGCTCCCAATAATAATCGATTTGCTGCTGTGTGTCACATTCTACGACAAACGAAACGGCAGGAGAATGCACATACTGCGGACCGCCATTCAGTCCCATAAATCGTGTTCCATTTGCTTCAAAAATAACCACAAAAGGATTCTCTTCTACGATTTTTGCTCCTGAGAACACGGAACAATAAAACTCAGCAGCTTCCTTTGCATTATTGTTAAACCAAAGGCATGGGTATATTTGTTTAGTTTCCATATTTAGCGCATTTGGGAAGGATCTGTATATAATATTTCCCATTGGTGACCATTAATATCTTCGAAAGAATCGTAGTACATCCACCCATGATTGGCACTGTCTCTATATCTTTTCGCACCATTTTCCAGCGCAAGTTTGACAATCTGATCGACCTGTTCTCGGCTATCCACTTCTATTGCGATCAATACTTGTGTGGTACTCCTATCCGCAATAGATCTATTGGTGAATGTACTGAACATCTCGTGACTGATAAGCATAGCATACATAAGTCCCTCATTCAAGACAAGACATAACGCACGATCATCCGAAAAATCTTCATTAAAAGAAAAACCTAGACTGGTCCAGAATGCGCGCGTTTTACTGATATCTTCGACCGGAAGATTAACATAAATGGATTTAACTTTCATAATATGTAAGCATTATTTGGTTTATTAAGATGTTGTGTTCAAGCTATGTTGGCTACATGTATTCCATCAAATACACATCACTTATATACACGGAGTCTTAAAAGCTATATATGTGAAAAAAAACTTCTTTTAAAACACACTATCCAGAGCATGTAGCGCCGTAATCACATCATCTTCTATATTAAATTTAAGAAAAAATTTTCATTCTGCTCATTGACATAATAATAGCTTTGACCCATCTTGCTTGCAATGTCTGTAGCTTGATTTTCTATTAATCTCCAATTTTAATTAAGTAATCATAGAGATTTGCTTCAGCAGGAAGTTGGAGCTTCTTACGTAATCTGTATCGCCCAATTTCTACTCCCCGAACCGATATATTCAGTAGTTGAGCAATCTCTTTGGTCGTGAGGTTCATTCGCAGATATGCACTAAGTTTGATCTCACTATTTGTTATTGTTGGATGTTTATCCTTTAGACTTTTGAAAAAATCATTATGTACTTTATCAAAATGCATAGTAAAACTTTTCCATTCATCATCAATGCGATCATCTTCACTCAGACTACGAATCATCCTTTTCAAACTTTGATTGACTTGAGGGCTTTCTGACTCTTTCATTACCTGCGTGATATCAGATTTGATTTTGGTTATAAGTTGAGCCTTTTGGACCAGATGCATGGCATTGCTTGCCAACTCTGTATTTTTATGAGTTATTTCGGATTCTAATTTTGAATTACGTAACATCACGACTTCACTTTCGACTTTCGAGCGCTCCAATTCGTGGATATATTGCAATCTTTTTTGCTCTGCCTCATATTTCAAACGCTGGTTTTTAAATTTCTTTTTCAACCAGAGATAAAATAAATAGTTAAATAGAATAAATAACACGAGATAAACCAACTTTGCCGCTAGCGTAAGATACCATGGAGGCAAGATCACAAAGGTATATTGGGCGATATCACTTTCAGTTTCTATATTATTTCTTGCTTTCACTTCGAATACATAGTTCCCTGGAGAAAGGTTAGTGTATTCTTTGGAAGTATTTTCTGTATATGGACTCCATGAATTATCAAATCCTTTCAATCTGAAGCTGTATTGAATATTATCATTTTGTCCAAACTGAGCAGACGAAAACTGAAAATGTATTCGCTTCCAATCCGTCTTAATATGCTCGATTTCCGTTTGAGTTTGAGTTTTCCCGATTCCACCAAAATAACCACCGAAGAGTAGACTATCTGTCTGATTAGTAATAATGACATTTCTAATATTTACGGAGATTTCCTTGGTGCTGGACGTATACTTTTCATAGTTGATATTAAAAAAACCACGCTCTGCTCCTACTAAAATATTTTGTCTATTGATTGGATAAACGAACTCAAAACCACTCAACAATTTTCCAGTTAATTCAGGGAAATATACCAGTCGCGGTGTTTTTGTAGAAAAATCCACTATTCCTAATGATTTGTGGTGCACAAACCAAATGTTTCCATCAGCATCTTCTTTCAAATATCGAATACTTTGGCTACCAAAAATATCCTTGTAATATGTCGACATCTCAAATTGGTCTGTCTGGGAATTATAGGTATAAATTCCCCTATCGGTCGCCACCAGGGCCTTACCTTTAATTTTATAGACGTGATTATTTAATTTTGAAGGCAAGCCTTTTGTCTCATCGTACAATTTAGAGACTCTTTGTCCATTCCCTTCATAAGAAATCCGGTACACACCATAGTATGGATGAGACATCCACAATATGTTGTTTTCATCTTGCACCAGAAAACGTGAAGATTCACCAATTCCTTTGAGATTTGGCTGCTGATAGGCTCCACCATTCAAATACTCAAACACCCGAATGCCATCATACCCTCCCGACAAAATCATTTGCTTATTATTTGCGGTATAGGGAAAGAAATTCCAAAATCCATTGTCTTTTGAAATCTGACTAATCTGAGTACCATCCATCATGAATGCTCCATCATGGCCGCCTACGAATATCCTGTCATAAACTTTTACCAAATTCCAGATTTGCCCATCGGGTTTGGCTACACGTGAAAAGTTTCCAAACGTAAAACTTAGGTCATTGGACGAATCTAGTGAAACATAAAACAGGCCTTCAGATGTACCTGTATATAATATTTTGTCATGCATCACAGCCGCATAACCACTTCCATCTTGGTACTGGGGAATGATTTTTTTTATCGGACTATTGTAACGGACCAAATCAATACCATTATCAAGGCCTAACCATAGATTCGATTGTGCATCCCTAAAAATTGATAGTACATTTTTGGTTTGAAGGCCTTCAGTTTTAGATAATTTTTGTATGATATCGCCATTGCTATTGATAATATAAACTCCGTTTTGATTGGTCGCAAGCGCTATTTTGTTGTCATCAATGACACAAGCACTATAAATACGATTTTTAATAATTTCGTCGGTACTTTTTGACTTGAAATGCTCTATCTTGTCATCAGCCAACCAATACATACCACCTCTCAAAGTAGTAACTAATGACTTCCTATCAGAAATGGGTAGAACGGACGTAATTGTATTGCTAAGGAATGGATTATAGCCACCAATAGGATAGGCTTGAGTTTTCCCACCTTCGTAGAACATTAATCCTTTGGAGTCATCTTGGAGATATAGTCTGCGCTGGCATACACCCATAAAAATCCATTCATTAGGAGTATGAAAGGAATGCATTTTAGTCGCCGCCAATCGAAAAATATGTTTTGTCGTACGGAAAAATATCTCGTTTTCATATTCTACTATATCCCAGACATCACCAAAACCTCGATCGCTAGCGGGAATCAAATCTAATAAACTATGATACCTTAAAATACCTTGCTTATTCGGTTGGAAGAATCCCATTTCACCTTGGCCACCCACATATATTTTACCATTTGAGATATTTATAGACCGAACTATAGTTTTGTTAGGCAATGGATACAATTTAAAAGTATTTCCATCAAACGAAACAAGCCCTTCATTATTCGCAACATAGATCATGCCTGTTTCATCTTGCTCAAAATCCCAGTTTTGCAAACCGCCTTTATACTCCTGTTTAGTATAATTGATTACATCTGGCAGTCCAATCGTATTTTGGGCCAACAGCTGGTTTTGGCAAATAATAAATAGTAAGATTAATAATCGCATCATAATTTTCGGATAGGTTTACGCAATAACTTGAAGTACATCATCAATATAAAAAAACACTGACAACCAGCAACTTAAAGCAAATACTGTTGTATGTTAATTATATCATTTTATTCTATTGTTTCTAGAATCACACAACCCTCTTTCACCTTCTGTAAAACAGTATAGGTTTAATTGACTACAGATTTTTATAAATGAAAAATTAAAATATTACCACAATTGGAAGCAACAAGCTATATCTGTTCAAACAGAAAAAAGATAATAAGGCTAATTTTTTTATACTAATATACTTATTTATAACGTATCTTGTTGTATAGGGACAAAAAATAAACCTCTAATAACCAAATACTTATAAGCATTGATGTAGTATTGTGATACCAAAATATTTTGCATTTGATTCCGCTAATACTTCCTTTGTTTTATTGGGATAGCTTTTTTCCATAGTAACCATTATAAATGTTTTACCAATTGATGTAATTATGAATATTAGAATCGCATTATTTGCGTGTCTCTTTTTTGTGCTAGGCATAGCTAATTCTGTCTATGCACAGACGCTCCAGATTTCGGGAACTGTTAGAATAAAATCAACAGGAGAGATATTACCTGGAGCTTCCGTATCCGTATTGAATACAAATTCCAGTACGAGAACGGACGAAAAAGGAAATTACACGCTAACAATTCCTCAAAGCCAAGCTACAATTAATGTTAGTTATGTAGGCATGGAAGCACAAAACAAGCTCATTACTCAGAGCGGAACATACGATTTTGAGCTTGATGATGAATCCAATGTATTAGAAGATGTAGTAGTCGTAGGCTATGGTAACCAAAAGATCACCAAAGTCTCAGGAGCTATCTCGACTGTCAAAGCAGATGCCATTGAAAAGTTAAAACCTATGCGTGCTGAAGAAGCATTGCAAGGTCTAGCATCTGGTGTGAACGTCATCCAAAGTGGTTCGCCGGGCAGCAAACCAACTGTATTAGTACGAGGTATTCCATCGTTTTCAGGCACCGATCCTATCGTTATTATTGATGGAGTGCCGCAGTCACTAACTGATTTCAATTCTATCAGTCCTTCAGACATCGAATCAATCAACGTATTGAAAGACGCCGCAACAACCGCTATATATGGTGTAAAAGGTGGTAATGGTGTTATTGTAGTGACCACCAAATCCGGACGTAGAAACCAGGCAACCGAGTTTGTATTGAATAGCAACTACGGTATTCAGAATTTGATAAATAAAGTTGGTGTGTTGAATGCAACAGAATATGCAGCTATCCTAAACGAAGGCAGCACGGTCGCAGGAGGCAATATTATATTTCCAGACTTATCATCAATCGGGAAAGGAACGGATTGGCAAGACCAAGTATTTGAGCCTGCTCCAGTTCACAATCATAGTATCTCTGCCAGAGGCGGCAGTGAACGAACAGGATATTTCATTTCTGCGGCGTATCAGAGCCAAGGCGGTATAGTGGGCGGCTATGACAAGTCCCGATTCAATCGTGGTACATTCACCGCAAACCTAGACTTTGGACTATCTTCAAAACTAAGATTTCTATTTAATACGACTGGCGTACTCTTAAGTAGCCGTGCTGTACAAGAAAACTCTTTTAATAGTATTCTGGGCAGTGCATTAAATTTTGATCCTACTGTAGCCATATATAATAATGTTCCGGGAACTGTAGGTACATATGGGTTTAGTAACCTCATATTTTCAGAAATCTTCAATCCACTTACCAAATTAGAAAATACATATAATAGAAGTACCGGATTCAAATTGTACGGAAAATTCGAACTACAATACAAGATATTAGAAAATCTAACCTTGTCAAGTCGATTCGGATATACCAAATATGATGGTGACGGCAGATCATTCACTCCGTTAGTGTTCTATGGACCATTGAACGTAGAAAATACGATGAATGCTGATGGTTCTACTGTGACAGGAAAGTTCAACAGTGTGTCTCACGACAAATCAAGCAATTTTAATTATACATGGGAAACATTTACAAATTATAATTTTAAAGTTCAAGATGTACACAATTTCGAAACCGTTTTAGGATTTTCTTTAGCGCAGATCAAGGGCAATGGTATGGGCGCTACCCGACAAGATGTACCATTCAACAGCTGGGAATTTGCGAATTTTGCAGCCGCAATTGGTGCTAATACCGCAACAAATACCACCGCTCGTGATGGATCTTATTTTCAATATTTCAGAAGGAATCTATCCTATTTCGGAAGATTAAACTATGATTATCAAGAAAAATATCTAGCATCATTCACAGCTAGACGCGATGGCTCCTATGCTTTCGGCCCAGAAAATAAATTTGCCAATTTCTATTCCGGTTCCTTGGGATGGGTGATTTCGCAAGAAGATTTTTTCAATGTGGATGCTATTAACTTATTGAAAATACGTGGAAGCTATGGTGTAATAGGGAATGAGAACGTCAATCCACAATCCACTCGAATTGAAACAGGAGGCCCTAGCTATGGTCCTACTCAAAATAGTAATGGATACAGTTTCGGCGAAGTGTTCTACCCGGGCAGTACGCTAGCTAGTGCGGTGAATAATGCCTTACGTTGGGAAGAACAGAAACAGTTTAACATAGGTTTTGATATCGCTATTTTGCAAAGTAAATTGTCTATGAGTGCAGATTACTTCCGCAAAGATGTTGACGGTTTGCTATTCACGCCTACGGCTTCTTTATATCTAGGCACTGTACCTATCCCTACAGCCAATATAGGATCTACGCGTAGTACGGGTGTGGATTTGAACATTTCGTACAATGAAACCATAGGAAATAATTTTAAATTAGGCAATTCCTTAAATTTTACAACGAGTAAAAATCTAGTAACTGCTACCAACGAAGATGGAACTGCCAAAATTTTTGGTGGTAGCTATTTCAATGGTCAATCTCAGAGTATTACTGTATTCGAAAAAGGACAGACTCCAGGATATTTCTATGGTTATGTGACGGATGGATTATTCCAAAATACACAAGAAATCAGCGCGCACGCACTTCAGGAATCTGCTGTACCAGGCGATATACGATTTGTAGATATTGATGGTGATGGAGAAATAACGACAAAAGACCAAACAAAAATTGGAGATCCGTTTCCTGATTTTACATTAGGATGGAATCTTAATGCATCATACAAAAACATTGATCTCAACATCTTTACGTATGGCTCTTTTGGCAATGACATTTACCGTGCCTATGAAAGGAATGGGACTTTCACTAACAAATTTAGAGATGTTTTAGGCCGTTGGACGGGCGAAGGCAGCACAGACGACGCGCGCACGCCACGATATACATTCGTAGACGCTAATAATAATGCTCGTGCAAGTGATAGATATGTTGATGATGGCACCTATGTGAAAATCAAAAACATTCAACTCGGCTATACATTCCCTAACCTGAAGGCAAATAACTTATTCAGAAGTCTTAGGGTATATGCACAAGTAAGAAATGCTTTCACGTTCACGAAATACACAGGTTTTGATCCGGAAATATCGGGTGGAATATTAGAAACTGGTGTTGACAGAGCTTCTTACCCTCAAGCAAGAACAGTAGCTATTGGATTAGATATTAAGTTATAATACGCCTGAAAAGGGAAATTTTAAAAACGATGAAACATCCTTATATAAAATTGATAGGAATAATGATTGCGATGGCAACATTCATTTCCTGCGAAAAATTTGTGGATTATAATCCAAAAGACGATTTTTTGATTACAGACCAAGACTATCTGAAGACAGAATCTGATTACAGAACGATGTTAGTAAGTGTCTATACACCTTTACAATGGATTAACCAAGCAGTACCTGTCTCCGAGGTAGCCAGTGACAATGCTGTAGCGGGTGGTGAGAATGCTTCAGATGTATTAGGTTTACAACAAATCGATGAGTTTACACATACTTCTACCAACCCCTATTTAAAGGACATCTGGGTCAGTTGCTACGAAGGGATCAACCGCGCGAACTACATGCATCAATACAAAAATTTGAATGCAGCGGGTGTAGCTGTAAACTTTGGTGATAAAAATGCATTGTACGGCGAAGTCTATTTTTTAAGAGCCTATTATTATTTTACTCTTGTAAAATTCTTCGGTGGTGTTCCATTATTTACCGAAAAGAGACTCACGCTAACCGATTCTCGTAGCATACCACGCTCCACTAAAGAAGAAGTTTATCAACAAATTGAAGCAGATTTGACTGAAGCTATCAGTAGCCTCTCCACCTCTGCATATCAACCCGGACGCATTACAAAGTATGCTGCACAAGCCTTATTGGGCAAAGTATATATGTACCAAAACAAATTTGACCAGGCGGCACCTCTATTAGAAAGTATAATCAATGCTAAAGCCTTCACCCTTGTACCTAAAGTGCAAGATATCTTTTTGCTTTCTGGTGAAAATGGACCAGAATCTGTATTTGAAATTCAATACTCCAACAAATCGCCCTATTACAATTGGGGCGGTACGACACGCGGTCAAGGTAACTTACATGTGCAACAAGTCGGCATCAGAGGATTGAGCGGATCTGCTGATATGCCTTTTGCGCCAGGATGGAGCACGACCTTGCCAACCCAAGATTTGGCGAAAGCCTATCTTCCAGGAGACCAACGCAAGGATGCTACAATTCTAGATATTGAAGCCTACAAAGCTGCCAATCCACAATACAACATTGTATATCAAGTTGCTCCATACAAAAACACGGGCTTGTACAGCATGAAATATCAACCCCGCAAAGGACAAACTTCTGGACAGCTCGAGCTCAATTACTTGAATAATTACAGAATTATCCGCTATGCTGAAGTCTTGTTGTTAGCAGCCGAAGCCCTTAACAGAAAAAGCGCTCCCAATGACAGTCAAGCAAGAGTTTATCTAAATGAAGTACGTGCACGCGCTTTCGGAAATAGCTCTCAAAATATCACCGCTGCGGGTGAAGCTTTAAAACTGGCAATATGGAACGAGCGCAGATTAGAACTGGCTATGGAAGGCGATAGATTCTTCGACTTAGTACGTACTGGTCAAGCAGCCTCAGTTCTGACAGGGCTATTTTCCGCTGGAAAGCATGAATTGTTCCCTATTCCGCAAGACGAGGTGAATATTTCTGGATTAGATCAAAACCCTAGATATTAATATTCAAGAAAATGAAATATATAAGAAATTTTATAGCCGTAGGATTAGCATTATTCTATCTGAGTGGCTGCCAAAAAGAACAATTTGATGATACATCATTTGCCCAAAAATCAGCTACACCTGATAACTTATCGATGAGCTTTGAAATCACAAATGATAACAGTGGAAAAGTGAACATATTGCCTAATGGGAATGGTATTAGCAAATACGAAATAGCCTTTGGGGACGAGACATCATCTACGGTATATATTAATCCTGGAAGTCAAGTAACGCACAACTACAAGGAAGGAAATTACACCGTCAAATTAATTGGACATAGTTTGTCAGGTCAGACTACAGAAATCACCAAATCCTTAAATATTACTTACCGGGCACCAGAGAATGTGGAGGTGACCACGGCAATAGACCCAGAGAATAATCTACGTGTGATTGTAAGTGCAAAGGCGCTTTATGAAAGTGGTTTTGAAGTATATTTTGGTGATATTATGAATGAGACGCCAAAATTAATACAAGAGGGTCAGTCGATTTCGCATGATTACGAAAAGACGGGAACTTACACGGTACGTATAGTGGCTTTAAGCGGCGGAAAAGCTAAAACCGAAATGACACAAACAGTTACTATATCTTCACCACTCATTGTTCCTGTTGACTTTGAATCTACTTCTATTAATTACTCTTTCTTTGATTTTGATGGCGGTACGAGCACTAGGGTAGACAATCCGCACCCAGCAGGAATAAATACAAGCGCTAAAGTAGGACGCATGATCAAAAAGCCAGGACAACCATGGGGCGGCAGTATTTTGCTATTAGACGCGCCTATTGATTTTTCGAAGGGCAAAAAATTTAAAGTGAAAGTATGGTCACCAAGGGTTGGTGGCAAACTCTTATTAAAAGTAGAAAATAGAAGCAATAGTGGTATCAATTTCGAAAGAGAAGCCAGCACGACGGTTGCCAATGCATGGCAAGAGTTGACATTTGACTATAGCGACATCAACACCACGAATTCTTACCATAATATCGTATTAATATTTGACTTAGGCACTCCAGGAGATGGTTCAGCTAACTTTACTTATTATTTCGATGATATTATATTAACCAATTAAGGAAAAAAGCCATGAATAAAGCTTATAATATAGTAAACCTAATCATGCTTATCGCTGTGCTGATGGGTTTAGGCAGTTGTAATAAAAGAGAATATAGTTTTGGAGAAATCACTTCACCGACCAACCTAAAACTAGAGACTTCTATCCTTGGAGTAAATGCCGAAAATCCAGATGGCGATGGAAGCGGCGAAGTTGAAATCACGGCATCTGCTAATGACGCTATCGCGTATCGCATTGATTATGGTGATGGATCTACCGAAATGATACAAGGGGGCACATTCAAACATAAATTCCAGACTCCTGGCACGAATACGTATACCGTAACCTTGAATGCTATTGGAAAGGCAGGTGTAATATCCACTATTTCCAAAGAGATAAAAGTATTTGTGCTATTTTCTATTCCGACAGATATACTCAATGCTTTCACAGGACCTACGGGCACTAAAGTATGGGTAACAGATAGAGAAGCCTTAGGACATTTCGGTGTTGGGCCTACTACAGACTTTCTCCCGATATGGTACCAAGCCGGACCGAATGAGAGAGAAGCTTGTGCGTATGATGATGAGATCACATTTACAAAAGACGAATTAAACAGAATTTCGATTTCAGTAGACAATAAAGGCAGTTCGTTCTCCTTAGGAGCTTCTGCCCCTGTATATGGCGCTAGCGGTGCAGATGGTTGCTATACTGTCAATACAGGTGGTACCAAAGTCTTGAATTTCATGAATGCTACATCAAGCTCCACATCTAGTCAGTCCACTAGAATCCAATTTGTTGTTCCTGGAAACGGCATCATAAATTTCGGTACTGGTGGTAATACATATGAGATCATATCTGCGTCAGACGCACAAATATTTTTACGCAGTATAGGTTCTGATGGCAATGCTTGGTATCAAAAGCTTAAACCCAAATCTTAAATTTAATCTCTGAAACATGAAAACTCTATTCTATATCGCCTGTATATTATGCCTATTTACAGCAGCCTGTAGTGACGGCAAAGATGAGATCGGATCGACCGCTGCCCCACAGGCACTAGCGGTGAATGTTATCGTCAATCCCAGCCAAAGTGGTGCTGTGACCTTCATTGCTTCTGCGATCAATGCATCTACTTATCGATTTGATTACGGAGATAACAATTCGACAGTAGTTTCATCGGGCAATACCACACATATGTACGCTGAATCCGGTACGTACAACGTGATAGTAACTGCAATTAATAGTGCTGACTCTACCACAAAAAATCTTACAGTCAAGGTTGAGGTTGCTGGTCAAAGTCAAAGATTATTATTTAGTGATGAATTTAATGTTGCAGGAGCACCGGATCCCAACAAATGGACTTTCGATATAGGAATGGGCGACTGGGGCTGGGGAAATGGAGAATCACAATACTATACGAATAGACCTGAAAACGTAATTGCAGAAGATGGAGTACTGAAAATAAAAGCTATACGTGAAGGATTTAACGGCGGTACATTTACCTCTGCACGCTTAAAAACTCAAAACAGATTCAGTTTTACTTATGGAAAAGTCGAGATACGAGCTAAGTTACCTAAGGGCGCAGGAACATGGGCAGCAGCTTGGATGCTTGGCGCTAATCATAGCGTTGTCGGTTGGCCAGAATGCGGCGAGATTGATATTTTAGAATATGTAGGTAATCAGCCGTCCAAGGTTCATAGCACCCTGCATTACCCAGGCCGTTATGGCGGAAATGCGAATGGCGCAAGTCTAACTTTAAATAACGCTACCGAAGAGTTTCACGTCTATTTATTGGATTGGAGTGAGACCGCCATCAAAATTTTTGTTGATGATGCATTGATTCATTCTGTCCCCAATTCAGCTTCCATACCTTTCAATCATGATTTCTTTATCATTCTGAATTTAGCTATGGGCGGAACATTTGGTGGTACTATCGACCCAACACTTAATAATGCCACTTTTGAAATTGATTACGTCCGTGTGTATGCACAGTAATACGTAACTAATTCAATAGAATTGGCTTCACAGTTTTGTGAACAAAATCTATTTGATCCCCTTTGTCATGAAGGGGATCATTAAGTCTTACACCAATATTGATGCAGGATTATATCATTGTATTGGACTTTAATAACTTCTATTTACATACATTATGAAAAATTTTATTGCGCTTACCACATGCATTGCAGCATTTGCAATCCCCTACGCTAATGCAAAATATAATATGCGCTCTCAGAACAATAGATTAAGCTATCAAGATGAATCATCTGTATCTAATGATACTTCGACAATTAAAATCCAAAATGATAGTTATACACTGATTTGGGCTGATGAATTCAATTCGGACGGTCTGCCGGACACGAATAAGTGGAACTACGATATTGGCAAAGGAGATAATGGCTGGGGAAATAATGAAGCGCAGTATTACACCAATTATAAAAAAAACATCAATATTGAGGATGGCGTATTGAAAATAAAAGCCATCAAAGAGAATTATAAAGGGGGTACCTTTACTTCATCACGGATAAAAACACAAGGAAAATTTGAGTTTCAATATGGCATTATTGAAGTTAGAGCGAGAGTGCCAGAAGGAAGAGGAACTTGGCCAGCCGCATGGATGCTCGGGGCTAATTTTACTACTGTAGGATGGCCTCATTGCGGTGAAATCGACATTCTAGAACATGTGGGTAAAGAATTAAATACAGTATATGGCACACTTCATTACCCAGATAATGCGGGAGCAAATGCCGATGGAAGTAAACTCTTGATTAATAATGCTACTACAGAATTCCATATATATAAAGTTCACTGGAATGAAAATCATATCAAAATATATGTGGACGACAAGCTTATTCACGAAGTTAAGAACTCACCCCATATTCCTTTCAACCAAAACTTTTTTATATTACTTAACCTCGCTATGGGTGGACATTTTGGAGGACCTATCGATGAGACAATTCAAGAAGCAACCTACGAAGTCGATTATGTACGAGTCTACCAGAAAGAGAAATAACTATTCTAGAAATAAGCTATCAATTGGGTTTTTAATTTCTTAGCATTTTTTATAGCCATATGGGATCATGTACAAAAGTTGTGGACTAAGCAAATAATTTGGTCAATCTGAACAGGAAGAAATTGATATCACCTACACCCCTAAACTGACTTCTGAATGCTTTTATCTTTGCATTGAAAGATTCTGCGGATGCGTTTGTACTCTTGTTGTCGAAGTAGTTCAATATTTTTTTGTGATGGATATTTATGGTTCTGGATACGGTATTGAATGACTTGAAGCCGGCCTGCTCGACCTTATCCGCCCATTTGGCCAACCTGGTAAAGGCGTAGATCTTATCTATGGTCGTGTTGAAGATCCAAGAGAGTTCCTGATATAGCCTGTACGCCTTTTCAATATCGGGATATCGCTCAAATAGTACAGCAGCCCTTTCTCTTTGCTCCAAAGTCCATTTATGTTCACTTTTATAAAGCAGGTATCTGCTTCTTGCAAGTAACTGTTTGACGGTGTCACTGTTGGATAGGATTTCCGGAAAATAGGTTTCCTTATTCTTTCGTGCTTGGTCAATTGCCTGGTTTTCATCGTCAATGGCCTGCCAGCGGTGCTTTATCCTTATTTCCTGAAGCGCATCGCTGGCCAGTTGCTGGACGTGGAAACGGTCTATTACCTGAACAGCATTGGGAAAGCATCTTTTGGCGATCAGTCCCATATTACCGGCCAGATCAAGCGTTATCTCCTGAACTTTATTACGTAATCTCTGTGGGATCTTTTGAAGGATGGGGATAATGTTCTCTGATTTTGTACCGTTCAGTATGGCTACAATGGTTCCTTTTTTGCCCCGTGCTTCTTTATTGGTGACAACGGTATAGAGCTCGCCATGAGATAGGCAGGTCTCGTCAATAGAAAGATGGCCGCTGACATTCTGTGGGAAGATCAGTCCCTCCCTTGCGTTTTCGCGATGTTCCCAATCCTGGAAACCGCTCAGTTTATTGCGGTAGTATCTCCTTAGTTTACTAGCTGATATCCCATAGAATGAACTGATGGTCTGGATGCTATGAGCCTGGTTGTCCGCTGATACCTTTTAAAAAAGCTGCGAAATCCTGTGGGATGCGCGTTCCTTTGGCTACTAGTTCCCAATTTCTGTAGACTACTTTATCTGTATCCTGGTTGAGCCATCTGCGGCGCTTGACATGAAGATAGACCTGCATTCCACGGATAGGAAAATCTTGAAGGGTAACGGGTTCGAAAAATCCCTTGGAAATCAACTTCTGTCCTTGATATTCTTCAGGTGTATTGTGGAGTTCTTCCAGAAAGATATCCAGTCTTTTTTCTTCTTTGGAATAGTGGGTCATCTCAAAATAATCGGAAACTCCTTCGGGGATAATTAAGGGCATTAAAGCGTT
>JBMDWK010000013.1:0-3805 GCA_048595255.1 Sphingobacterium sp.
GTCGGCAAAGCTTCTTGAAGCCATTATCGAAACTGCTATTGATGGGATCATAACCATTGATAGTCAGGGGTTGGTAGAATCTATCAATCCCGCTGCACTGGCCTTATTTGGATATACGGCAGACGAGGTGATAGGGAATAATATTTCGATGTTAATGCCCGAGCCGGACCGTGGACGCCACGATTCGTACATTTCCAATTACCAGCAAACGGGGCATAAAAAGATTATCGGGATTGGCCGAGAAGTGTTAGGCTTAAAAAAAGATGGTACTACTTTTCCTTTTCGTCTGGCCGTAAGTGAGGTTTTTTATAAGAATAAAATCATTTTTACAGGCTTCATTCATGATTTGACAAAGGAGAAGGCGGCCGAAGAAAAATTGTTGAAACATACACTAGAACTGGAAGAAACAGTAAGACATCGTACCAAAGACTTAATCGCAATCGTTTCAGAGCTTGAGCGGGCGAAGGCTGATGTCAGCAGTTCTTTAGAAAAAGAAAAAGAACTCAACCAGCTGAAATCTAGATTTGTATCGATGGCTTCGCACGAATTTCGCACGCCGTTGAGTTCTGTACAGCTTTCGGCGTCCCTAATCGACAAGTATGTAGAACAAGAAAAGCTGGATGCAGTCGCTAAACACACTGGCCGTATAAAAGGTGCAGTACAGTTGCTAAATAATATTCTAAACGATTTTTTGTCGTTAGAAAAATTAGAAGCTGGTGTGGTGATGGTCAATCAGGAAAAGATTAATGTTGTGCACTTGGGCGAGGAAATTTCGGGTGAAATGCAAATGATCTGTAAGAAAAATCAGCATATCGTGTACCAACATACTGGAGCTATTGCCGAATTTAATCTGGATGCACATTTGCTCAAAAGTAGTATTATCAATCTGATATCCAATGCCATTAAATATTCTGGTGAAGATACCTTCATCGAATTTACTACTGAGATTACAGCCGACACTTGTACCATAGAGATACGTGATAATGGCATCGGGATTCCTGAGGAGGACCAAAAGAATCTATTCGAACCATTCTTCCGGGCGCATAATACGGGTAATATCCCCGGTACGGGCTTGGGATTGAATATCGTGAAGCGATATGTCTCATTGATGGGCGGAGAGCTTCACTATTGGTCTGCAATTAATAAGGGAACATCTTTTAAAATGATTTTCAGAAATAACCACATCGATGAATAAACGCACAATATTGATTATCGAAGATAATCTGGAGATAAGAGAAGGAACAGCCGAAATATTAGAATTGACGGGGGGATACAATGTATTGACCGCGGAAAACGGAAAAATAGGCGTGGATCTGGCTATCAAAAATCTTCCGGATATTATATTATGTGATATCATGATGCCCGAATTGGACGGCTATGGTGTATTGTATATGCTGAGCAAGCATGAATCAACTATGCACATTCCGTTTATTTTCTTGACGGCCAAATCGGAGCGTGTGGATATGCGCAAAGCGATGGAAATGGGAGCCGATGATTATTTGGTCAAACCATTTGATGACATCGAATTGTTAAATTCCATTGAAAGCCGCCTCCGCAAGCGCGATAGTCTTCAATCGACGCTCGAAAAATCCCATACTTTGTCCCTTAGTGAAGACGATCAAAATGTGCTATTACATGAATTGGTCAATGAAGCAAGGGTTAAAATTTACAAAAAGAAGCAATTAATATACGAAGAAGGTGACACACCTATTTATGTATATTATCTGTTGAGTGGTAAAGTACGTTCATTTCTATACTATCAAGATGGCCGTGAACTGTCCACAAATATTCATACCAAAGATAAATTTTTCGGTTATGAATCTATTTTGTTGAATGAGCGCTATACGGAGAGCGCTAGTGCGCTCGAAGACGCTGAGATTGCGCTGATTCCCAAGGAAAAATTTTTTGAATTGATGTTCAATAAACCCGCTATTGCCACAAAATTTATCAAGCTGCTATCCGGGGATGTCAAGGAAAAAGAAGAGCAAATGTTGGGATTTGCTTATGACTCGGTGCGTAAAAGAGTAGCAAACACGCTCGTACAGGTGGCGCAAAAGACGATCTCCACACCGAGTGAAGATGAAGTCGTGATTAGAATCTCCCGAGATGATCTGGCAGCATTGGCAGGTACTGCCAACGAAACCATCAGTAGAATGCTGGCGGACTTTAAGGATGAGAAGCTTATCATCAAGGAAGGAAATGCCATTCGGATATTTTCTATACAAAAACTTAAAAATATTAAGCAGTAATAAAAAGGAGGTTTCATGATTGAAACCTCCTTTTTATTATGTGACTTATATCATATATTAAGTTGACCACCTACATTCGAGGGGCGACATTATCCTACTACTTTTGAATCAGTAATAAAGTACAAATTGATGAGAGTAGTTGCCTATAACATTCAAGAGTTTGAAAAGGAAACATTGGCCAAAGCTAATGCTAAAGTGCATGATTTGACCCTCATTTCAAACCCTTTGAATCTGGAAACCATTCGCTATGCCGAAGGCAAAGAAGTTGTTATCGTATCGGCAGATGATAACTTAGATCGTCATTTATTGGATGCGTTGCAACAGATAGGGGTTAAAAAAATCATAACGCGATCAGTTACCTTAGATCATGTTGACTTACTATATGCGGGTCAATTGGGGTTGCATATTGCCAACACCCCGCTGAATGACCAAACTCCACAAAGTATAGCCCATCAAACTATAGCCAACCTAAACAGTTGGATCAATAACCAATGTCTGGGTCAGGCTTGTCATTGTGCTTTTCAATGTGCCCAAAAGAAAGAATCACTTCTCTAATCTGTATGTCATGGATCATAAATCACTAATCTCCAAATATAATGTAGCTGCTCCTCGTTATACTTCGTATCCCACTGTTCCTTTTTGGGAAAATGAAGATTTCAGTGAATCAGAGTGGAAAAACAACGTGATAGCACGCTATAACCAAAGCAAAGCACAAGGATTGAGTATCTATATTCACTTGCCCTATTGTGAGAACTTGTGTACTTATTGCGGATGTAATACACGTATTACTAAGAATCACAAAGTGGAAGAACCCTACATTGACTCTTTACTTAAAGAGTGGGAAATGTATCGCCAGCTACTTGGCGAAGAAAGCTTGCTCATCCAAGAAATACATTTGGGCGGTGGCACACCGACATTTTTTCAACCAGAGAATCTGCAGCGCTTGATTTCGGGAATTCTACAAGGCAATCGTAAAACTGCAGATGCGAGTTTTTCGTTTGAAGCGCATCCGGCAAATACAACGCGAGAGCATTTGCAGACATTAGCGGATTTGGGATTCAAAAGACTGAGTCTGGGTATCCAAGATTTTGACGAGCGCGTACAGTTTGTAATAAATCGACACCAGACGATAGAGGATGTTTCACGTGTTATGGCCGAAGCGCGAGTTATAGGCTATGATTCTATCAATTTTGATTTGATATATGGGTTGCCGCTGCAAACTATAGAATCCGTAAAAATGACCATTGAGGCATCTTTAGCGATGTCTCCGGATCGTATTTCCTTCTATAGTTATGCACATGTGCCATGGCTCAAGCCAGGTCAAAGAAGATTTACAGAGATGGACCTGCCGGTGGGTGAAGACAAGCTTAACTTATATAAGCTAGGTAAAACTATGATTCAAGAAGCTGGGTATGAAGATGTTGGGATGGATCATTTTGCGAAGCGTGAGGATGCACTTTTCTTAGCAAATGCCAATGGTACATTGCACCTAAATTTTATGGGATATGCGGATCGTTACACGCCGTTGATGATTGTGTTGGGGGTGTCCTCGATAT
>JBMDWK010000014.1:0-10767 GCA_048595255.1 Sphingobacterium sp.
AACGCTTCTTTGTAGAATTCGGTAGATTCTCTTTTCTCTTTTTCTGTCGTGAGCATATATAGAATATTAGCTATTTAATCTGTTGGAGTAAGTACATTCTTGCTCTCTTAGATTATAACCATCGAGAAGAAAATTTGTTGAGGAGGAGAGAGTGGTACGCGCAGTATATAGAGGCTTGTATCATACAAGTAAGGACTTCAATAGGCTATATCGACATACAAACTTGCGTTTAGGATGGCTTAAAATACCCCTTAGCACATTAAGAGGTGCGTATTATTGTCCTAATGCCCAAATAAGGGCTTTTTCTTTTGTCGCTCTGAAAATAGTATGATGTTTTTCGGTGGGTGCAGCATGATACATCCATTTTAGATTCGGAATGCTGTCGGCTTCAAGTATTTGGGCCAAACTCTCGGTATGAGGGATAATATCTGTTGCATCTGAACTTGCAAACCACAGTTGTTTTTTGGTTTGTGGAAGTGTGTTGAGGTGCTGTTTTGCATTTTTAATTAAAGCATGGTCATTCCACCACAACGATGGGTCGAAGGCGATATAAGTCTCAAACATATCAGGATGCAGAAAGAAGGTTTCCATGACAAACAGTCCAGCGAGAGATTCTCCAATAATACTTCTTTGTGCTTTAGTGCGATATCGTTGCTGAATAGCGGGAAAAAGTTCTTCTTTGATAAAGGATCTAAATTTTTGCGATTCGCCCACAAGAGGAGCAATTTCTTTGTCTTTGTCCACTTGAGTAATTCCTGTTAGGTCCCTTCGCCTTTGTGTGTTTTCGATGCCTACTAGCATATGCGGTATTACTTTTCCTTCGCTTATGAGTTGTGCCAAAGTATTGGCAATGTGCGGGAAATCTTCCTTAAGGCCTCCATCAGCCATATATAGTACAGGTAATGAATCTGTAGTAGTATTGTAATCCGAGGGCTTCCAAATGGTAATAACACGCTCTTCATGTAGCTTCTGAGAATAAATGGTAAATGTTTCATGTTCTGGCATAGGATCTTGGGAAGTAGAAGAAGTAGTACACGCCGTCAGCAATATAGTACATAGCATATATATAAATAGAACAGATCTCACCATCTTTTTTTAGCTTGTTTTAATATAAATCGGTTATAGTTACTACGAATTTAGGAAAAAGTATAAACCTTTCCTTAAGCTAATTGCTTTTAATTCTTATTTTATATATTTGAATACAACATAATCATCCTATTATGCTAGAGATTAGCAAAATTTGGCTTTACTAGAAATTCTTTACTTGTAATTACTTTATTTATAGGAATTACACAAGGCTTCTTTCTATCGATTGCGTTTTAGTGTTTCTTTATGGCGCACGAAGAAGTTTGTGTGATCTTAGCATTCAACCAAAAGTAAATCTTATGAACAATCATGATATTCAACAGTTAGCGCATAGAAATGGTCTATTACTTACGGACGAAATGACCTTTAATGAAATGGGAATTGACTTCAAAGTGGGGTTTGCCAAAGATACATCTGGCGCAGAATGGATATTACGAGTTCCGCGTAGAACAAATATTGCTGAGCAAATTGCCACAGAGAAACGTATTTTGCAGCTAGCTTCTAAGTTCCTATCGGTGCAGGTTCCAGATTGGCAAATTGCAAATGCGGAATTGGTCGCTTATCCTTTGTTGGATGGTAAACCGGTATTGACATTTGATGCCAAGACCTACGAAGTCACTTGGAATATGGACAAAAACAGTGCAAGATACATACCATCCTTGGCTAATCGGTTGGTACAGTTACACGCTATTTCTGAGGAGGAGGTACGTCGCCACGGATTGAAGATTTATTCACCGGAGCAGGCACGAAGTGAAATTGCGGAGCGCTTACATCTGGTGAAATCGGAATTGGGTATAAGTAGCGTACTCGAATCACGCTATTCCAAATGGCTAGATGATGATGCCTTGTGGCCGAATTTCAGCAAATTTATTCACGGCGATCTATATGCGGGGCACATCCTAACCGATATCCATGGAGAAGTAACTGGCATTATTGATTGGTCTACTGCGCATGTCAGTGATATAGCCCAGGATTTTTCGGGACACTTGTCGGTGTTTGGCGAGCAAAGCCTAAGAGAATTGATTGATGCTTACCAAAGAGCAGGCGGAGAGGTTTGGGATACATTGTTTGAACAAACCGTGGAGCGTGCGGCGGCAGCAGCTTTGGCGTACGGATACTTTGCGATCGAATCGCAAGACAGTACCCATTTAGAGGCAGCAAAGATGCAATTGCATTCATCTTAGCATTTCTGTATATCTAAAACTGCGGACATGATTTGATATAGCTGCCCATTTAGATTATAGCATTGCTATTGGAAATTAGCGTATAGATTGTCAGAGATATACGCACCGTTTGGAGTCTTTTGCTAACTATTTTTCTTTGATATAGATATGCTTTACATTGCCCACACCAGCTTCTCTTTCATCCACAATGAATTTTTTGGTGTCCTTGATTAAAGGTAGCAGTTTGAGAAATCCATAATTTCGAGGATCGAAATCTGGTTTTTTCTTTAAGATGTAACTACCCAAATGCGCTAAGAAAGTCCAGCCTGTCTCATCGGCCAGATCGTTAACACTGTCCGTCAATATTCGTATTGTTTCTTTGTCCACCTTGCTTATTGGTTCCTCGGCTTTACTTTTCCTTGTTTTCTTCGAAGGAGGAGCCGCTTGATCGGTAGACGTGTGCTGCGAAGCTTTTAATATTTCTAGGTAGATGAATTTATCACAGGCCGCGATGAATGGTTTGGGTGTTTTTTTCTCCCCAAAGCCAATCACTTTCATGCCTGCTTCTCGCAGTCGTGTAGCCAGTTTGGTAAAATCACTATCACTCGAAACAATGCAAAAACCATTTACTTTTTCAGAGTACAAAATATCCATTGCATCGATAATCATGGCGCTATCTGTTGCATTCTTGCCGGTTGTATAGCTGTACTGTTGGATAGGCGTAATGGCATTTTCGAGCAACACATTTTTCCAGCCAGAAACGGTAGGTTTCGTCCAATCCGCATATATGCGTTTAATAGTGGGAGTGCCATTCTTTGAAATTTCCTCCAGCATTTCTTTAATATTGCTATACGGAACATTATCGGCATCTATCAAAACGGCTAGTTTGTCCTCTGTCATATGGTGTGTGGGTTTTAAGTGAATTTAATAAATTGTAGACACATAACGTTGAAGGATTATAGAAAAATATATAGCAGTAAGTTAGATATAAATTTAAACCAATTCTATTTAACAAGTAAGACTTTATTGTTGTTCTTTGGCAATAATTATATGTGCTAAGTGGTGCTCGCAGTGCCAGGCATACATGCCGATATTAGTTTTTATAGAAATACGTTCATTGCTCGCAGGATGTATAAATTCCTTCTCGAGCTCTATTGCCGTTAGATTTTTTAGCAGCTGTACCCAACGGCCATGTAAACCTGCTAAAATAAATAATGAATCATTGATAGGGTAATTCTTAGCATCTGGAAGCTCTGCCCATAAGTCTTCCACATACGGTTTTATAGTGGGTGTATCCTCCGTGAGCGCCAATTTAAATCGTATGAAACTGTTCATATGACTGTCCGCACAATGATGAACAACTTGCTTTATCGTCCAGCCATTGGGCCGATACCGTTGTTTAAGTTCTATTTCGGAAAGATTTTCAACTTGACTTATTACGTGCTGCGGAAATTCTGCAATGATTTTTATCCATCGATCAATATCCTCCTGAAGGATTTCTTTCGGTTTTTGAAATTTACCAAACGGATATTTCAATTTTTCAATGTCTTGTTCCATTTAATTATTTAGATTACAATCCAAGCTTTAGATTGGTCCAGAATTTTAGCAAAATCTCTAAAATTATGCTAAATGCCACTTTAAGGATCTCCCATAAATTTACTATAAATCCGATAGAATCGTGCCTATGGTGAGATAAAATTTTCTCTATATACTATTAATATGCAGTATGTTTAGCTCTATAAGTTTAATCATTATTTAAAATTTAATTTACTTACCGGCTTTAGTTTAGAATTATTAAGTTGGGGGGGGTAATTTAACAGCTTGTTATTTCTTTGGTGTGTATTATTTCTTATTTTGTTTTTCTAATCGATGGGCCGATCTTAAATACGTATTGCTAATAATAGACCATGAAAAATATCCTTTATATAATTCTGTTCCTATGGGTAAATAGTAGTTTCTCTTTGTATGAACAAAATCAAATTAAAATAACACACCAGCCATACATCCAAGGCTTGACATCGGAATCTGTGCATATCCTATGGACAACAGATAAACCTGCCACAGCCTGGGTAGAAATTGCGCCCGATGATAGTAGTCATTTTTATCACACCGAGCGCCCCAAGCATTTTGCAACAGCATATGGTTTTAAAAAAGTAGGTAGATTACATCAGGTAACCTTAAAAAATCTGAAACCCGGGACCACATACCGATATCGTGTGTACAATCAGGAAGTACTGAAGCATGTAGGAACAGATGTTTTGTACGGAAAAGTGATTGCCACGAATGTGTACAGAAAGGCGCCATTGCGTTTTAAAACACTAGGAAATGAGCGTAGCAGTTCGTTTATTGTGATCAATGATATGCATGGTCGTAATGAGGTGATGAATAGGCTTTTGGATATTGGCGAAGTAAAAAAAGCTGATTTCGTGGTATTTAACGGCGATATGGCGAACAACCTCTTGAGCGAAGAGCAGATGTTTTCGGATTTTATGGATACAAGTATTTCCCGTTTTGCGAGTGAAACCCCGATGTTTTACGCGCGAGGAAATCACGAAACCCGCGGGTCTTTTGCTATTGAGTATCCTCGGTACTTTCCTAAATCCACCAATCAACTTTACTATCAGTTTAACCATGGTCCTATGGGTGTGATTGTATTGGACTGTGGGGAGGATAAGCCAGATAGTGATATAGAATATGCGGGTATTGTGGCGATGGATGACTATAGAACGGAGCAGGCACAGTGGCTGGCGCAAGCGGTAGAAGATCCAGAATTCAAAAATGCTAAGTATAAAATCGTAATCTGTCATATGCCGCCTTTTGGAGGATGGCATGGCGAGCAAGAGATACTCGATAAGTTTGTGCCTATCTTAAACAAAGCTGGGGTACAAATAATGCTTTCAGGGCATTTGCACAAACATATATTACAGCCAAAATCAGCAAAAATCCACTTCCCAGTACTCGTTAATTCCAATAATAATGTTATTAAGGCAAGCATATCGGAAAGTGAGGGGATCATCCAAGTACTTGACCAAAAAGGTACTTTGATCGAAACCGTGCGATTAAAACCTGATCACTAATGACGAGAATATGATGCGTATTCAAAAGGGAAGCGGTAATTGTTATACTATCTAATTAAACTCATAACAATATAAAAGCAAAAAGAGCTAATCATCATTAGCTCTTTTATTGAAATTACTTTGTGAAAAATAGAATGCTTTTATTTTCTATTTCAAGGGTACAATATTAATCGTATTATTAGGCAATTTATAGGAAAGCCACTTATTAAGCGATTCCACTTCTTCCGCTGAAAGTATGTTACGGTGAATTAAATAATACTGATATTCCATACTATCTTTATTAATATAAACATTTTGCTTACCCAAAGAAAAGGGCGCCAGATTAGGATATAATATGTTTAATTCCTCTAATAGTTTATCTTCATCCAATTTAAAGCTTTTAAGTTCGTTTTTGAGGTTTTGTATGGTGATATCTTTTTGGTTTACATATTCATTTTGTTTGCTGATTTCCTCCAAAATATCTTTTCTTAAATCCGAGCTATCTTGACGTATCAGCAGTTCTGTGTTATGAATATCATATAATTCCATTTTCTTATTTAAATCTTGTAATTCACCCACCGAAAATTTTTTATCAAGAAACGCTAACTCTAATTTTTTTGGTCTGCTGTTGAATTGTGTCTTCTGATAGATCAACGTATAGCCTTTATAGACTAATTCATTCTGAATGAATTTATCAATATTTTGAGTAAACTTCTTCTCCTGCAACAGCGCGTACGCTAGATAGAAACTAGGTACAAGCATGACTAGGATTAAAACAGAAATAGTCTTAGTAATGCGTGATTCCTTTGCTTTATCCACAAATTTTATCTTTGGGTACTTTAGAAATTTGACGATAAAGAATGTAGATATACAGATGAAAAAACAATTAATAAGATATAAGTAAATTGCTCCTCCGAAATAGGAAATATTCCCGATGGCAAGCCCATATCCAGCTGTACAGAGTGGAGGCATTAATGCGGTAGCAATTGCTACGCCAGGAATAGGATTTCCTTTTTCAACTCTTGTAATCGCTATTATACCCACAAGTCCACCAAAAAAAGCGATGATAACATCGTAAATGTTAGGGGAAGTTCTTGCCAGGAGTTCTGATTGTGCATCTTTAAAAGGGCTTATTAAGAAATATAAAAATGACACCAATAAGCTGACAAGCGTAGCGGTTAATAAATTTTTACCGGACTTCTTGAGTAGATCAAAATCATAGGTCCCGAGTGCAAAGCCAGCGCCGACAATAGGTCCCATAAGGGGACTGATAAGCATGGCACCAATTATAACCGCAGTAGAATTGACATTCAAACCCACGGATGCAATTACTATGGCACAGGCCAAAATCCATAGATTAGCTCCTTTGAATGTTATATTTGCGGTAACATTTTCCAGAACCTTATCCTTAGCATCTTCACCTTCATGAAGATTGAAAAATTTATAAATACTTCTTAGCATGGCTGATAATAAAAAAGGGAGCTGAAATTAATAAACTCCCATTCAAAACATGAAAATATTTAAATAGTTTTATTGTTTTGCAGTGTGTTTGTTGGATTGTAGACGTAATACTATAAAACCTATGATACCGGCTAATAATGAGGAGATTAATATGCTCAGTTTAGCTTCTGCAACATGTATCGGGCTCGCGAAGGAAAGAATACCGATGAATATAGACATCGTAAATCCTATACCCGCAAGCAAACCTACGCCCAATATATGCATCCAATTGGCACCAAGAGGCAGCGAACTTATTTTCAATTTGCTGCACAAATAGGAGGTGAGAAGAATACCAACCGGCTTGCCTACCAACAAGCCTAATCCTATACCCAAACCTAAACTGTTCGTTAGTCCATTGATCATGTCGGATTCTAGCGTAATATTGGTATTCGCAAACGCGAATAGAGGTATAATAAAGAAATTTACCGGCTTTACCAAAGCGTGCTCCAATCTTTCTAAAGGGGATTCGTCAGCTGTATCATTGGTAGGAATAGTCATCGCTACCAAAACACCTGCGATTGTAGCATGTATACCTGAATGATGGACAAAATACCAAATAAATACACCTGGAATGAGGTACAAATAAGGATTTTGAATATTCATTCTGTTCATCGCTATTAATATCGCCAATCCAGCTCCGCCGTACATCAGATAAGTAACATCAATCCCCGATGAATAAAATAGTGCAATGACGAGAATCGCAATGAGATCATCGACGATGGCGAGAGCCGCTAAAAAAATTTTAAGGCTGGAAGGTATTTTATTACCTAAAAGGTTTATCACGGCTAATGCAAAAGCTATATCCGTAGCCATGGGTATGCCCCATCCGCTGCTTGTATCTTTCCCTGCATTGAGGCTTAAGTAAATAATAGCAGGCACTACAGCTCCTCCGATTGCACAGAGGATAGGCAGAGACGCTTTCTTAGGAGAAGATAATTCGCCTTCGACAATTTCACGTTTTATCTCTAAACCCACTAACAAGAAAAATATTGCCATCAACCCATCATTGATCCATAGCAGAATAGAATAATTTAAATGTATAGATTCACTTTCATAACCGATCTTGTAATCTAAAAGATTCTGAAGCGATGCGGCCATGGGAGTATTTGCCACAATTAAAGATAGTATCACACATACAAAGAGTAATATTCCTCCTGCATTACTGGATTTGAAAAAGACTTTGAAGACATTTAAATTAATGAATTGTGCCATAGGTATTAGTTTTTATTCCAGATCTCCATATTGGGAAACTTGGTTTTTGAGTTATTGAATTCAGGATCTTTCCCGGATTTATATTGCTTGTTATAGTCATTAAATAAGACAAGTACTTTTTTGTGCAAAAGCAATATGGCTATAAGATTAAGCCATGCCATCAGACCTACGCCTATATCACCCAGATCCCAAGCTACTTTGGCCGTGCTGATACATCCCACAAAAACAGAAACTAGAATTAAAATCCGTAACGTGTATAAGAGTAATTTTGCTGTTTTTCGGGATTGGATAAAACTAATATTAGTTTCGGCGATATAATAATAAGCCATAATCGTCGTAAAGGCAAAGAAGGTCAATGCTATTGCGACAAAGGAATCACCTATCAAAGGAAAATGGTGGGATACCGCCATTTGCGTATATATTGGACCAACTTCTACATTTGGAATATTTTCGACAATAAAGCCGCCCTCTGGATGAGCAACATTGTATTTGCCCGTAAATAATATCATCAAAGCCGTAGCTGTGCATACAAATAATGTATCTACATACACCGAAAAACCCTGCACTAGACCTTGTTTGATGGGGTGGGACACTTCCGCAGCAGCGGCGGCATGAGGTGCAGTACCTTGTCCTGCCTCGTTACTGTAGATGCCTCGTTTTACACCCCAGGCAATAGCTGTACCTACAATTCCACCAAATGATGATTCAAGATTAAATGCGGATTTGAATATTAAAGCGAATACTGCAGGAATCTGACTAAAATTCAAAACAATGATGACTATGGCCATGATTATATATAATCCTGCCATCAAAGGCACTACGTATTCGGCAATTTTACCAATACGATTTACACCACCAATAATAATAAAGCCCAATAGTGCACATAATAGACCGCCGATCAGATAGGGGGAAAGCCCAAAGGAATTATTCACAGCTACTGCTATACTATTACTTTGTACGCTGGGCAGCAGAAATCCGGTCGAGATAATTGTAACAATGGCAAAAGTCCAGGCAAAGGTTTTGTTATTCAGTCCCTTTTGGATATAATAAGCAGGACCACCTCTGTATTGACCATCTTTGACTTCTTTGTACATCTGACCAAGTGTGGCTTCAATGATAGCCGACGAACTGCCTAAAAGTGCAATGGCCCACATCCAAAATACGGCACCAGGGCCACCCATTCCTATTGCCGTGGCGACGCCAGCGATATTTCCTGTTCCTACACGGCCAGATACTGCTAGTGAAAATGCTTGAAAAGAGGAGATACCCTTGTCCGATTTATCGCCTTTAAACAGAAGGGTAACCATTTGTTTTATATGGGTGATCTGAGGAAATCTGAATCGAATAGTAAAGAATATTCCGGTCAACAGACAGAGATAAACTAACGCATCTGACCAGACTATGTTATAAATAAATTCTATGGCTTGCTGCATCTATAATTTATGTTTAGTGGTACAGCGAGCTAAGATATAGAATATGGATTGAGGAGATAAGAATTATTGCATAGATTCTATCTATAGAAGTTTATGTATATTATAAATTACAACAAACAGTAACCCTTTTGTTACACTATTAGACTGCTTTTTAAAATTTTAAATTAGAAACAAACCCTGAGTATTGAAATCAGGGTTAGTCTTATTGCTTTCCTACGTTTGACAGCTTTCGTCTGTAATGTAGCTGCGTCAGTCCGGTATCAAATGTTTTTGTTTCCACAAGCTCGAGGATCAACTCAGGTACGCCTTCCTTGAATAGTCTTGTTCCGCCGCCGACCAAAACCGGTATGATCGAAATAATAAATTCATCTATCAAGTTGTGCTTTAATAATTCATTTATGACTTCCGCTCCGCCATCACAATAAATATTTTTACCGTTTTGAGCTTTCAATCTTTGTACTAATTCCTGCACATTACCCGTATAAAAAGTCGTTCTGCCGACAGTTGGTCTTTCAGTTTTTGTAATCACATATACGTCACGATCCCCATTATCATAATGTGTAGCGCCCACATGCTTTACTACATAGTCGTAGGTGCGCCGACCAATTATTAAGGTATCGATATTTTCGGTGAATGCGGTATAACCATAGTCTTCGCCTTCTTTTTCGACCAGATCTAAGAAACTAAGGTCATCGTTTGGTTTTGCAATATAACCATCCAAACTCATGGCAATGAAAAGTGATAGTTTGCGCATAGCAATTCCAGTTTATGCTTTATCTAAAATATAGGATTTAATTATTACGGTCTTCTTCCTTTTCTTCCAATGTTAATTCGCGTTTGAGCACATAGTAAAATGATTTGGAATCATCCGATTCTATGACGGAATACGAATTTACTAATTCCCAACCGAAGGAAGCCATGTAGTTTAAGGCATCAATAGAACTATTAAACTTCACTTCTCTTCCTTGTGCATCTACAAGCATTCTTCTGTCTTTCCAAAAGGAGTACGCCTGTCCAAAATCTACTCTAATTCTGGGCTTAGAACTCAATATACGCGAATTAGAAATGATTTCACTGTATTCATACTTGGCTTGGGCTTTACTGAGTTTTATTTGTTCCTGTGCGGATACCATGTGGACTAGACAAATCGTGATAAGGGTAAGAAATAGCTGCTTCATAATTTTAAATGATTTAAATGACTGTTTGTTCTCTTAAAAATATGATTTTTATTCTTGATAACAAGAATATAAAGAGTAACGAAAATAGGATTGAAGGTAATGAAGGCTGTAGTTTTGATGATAGGGAATAGGTTATTTA
>JBMDWK010000015.1:0-27948 GCA_048595255.1 Sphingobacterium sp.
TTTATTTTAAAAAGTGTATCTTTAGTGGTGGTTTTTTTAAAAGCAAAAGGCAAAAGCGGCTGTTAACAAACACGACGGTATCTATAATCATAGGATGCCTGAATCCCGATAGAAGATCGTAGCCACTGCATATCGTTCTGGGTATCCTTAGCATCTAGCTGTATCGGTGATCCTCCATCCACGATTGCAATATCCGATTGTAAGTTTTGCTTGTCTGCTATAAGATTCACACTGTAATACTGCCCAATTTTACCCTTTGGCAATCTATAACCCAAACTAAGGTTTGTCAGCCATGAAGGAACCTCAACATTTTGGATGGTTCGATCGTAAGGCTCTCCCTCCATTAGTAAATCATTAAATACTCCCGGAATAACTTCCAACGTTTGTGGTTTAGACCCATAATTTAAATACCAGCCGAATTGTATTATATTTCCATTCTTCAATGCTGGTACATAATCCATTTTATTCTTGAAGCCTTTAATCAGGTGATTACGCGATAAATTAAATAATGAGGTATTAGATGTTATCGTCGCTGATGAGTTTTCATCTTCATATTCCCAAGCAAATTCGTTGTTGAAATAGAATTTTTCAATATTCTTTGCTAAAGCAAAATTGAATGTGCCTAACCACTCCTTCGTTTTGGCGTATTGACTTTCATCAAAACTTATATTTCCATTTTCAGTTAAATAAGTGGTTCTCCCTGCAAAATTTTTGGTGCTACGTTCGTATACACCTTGGATATTAGACGTAAGCTGCCAATCCTTTTTCAACTTATACATATTATTGGCATTCACTCCAACGGAATTATTCATGAAATAATGCGCTTTTGCTACTGGAGGATTCCCGACAGTTCCTAGACTCAATAAATTATTAATCTGTGTCCGACCTAATCGAGCTAATATTGAGGAAGAATTATAACCAACTACATCTACTTGCAATTCATTTCCAATATTATTTCCCAGCAATACATTCAACCCTTTGTATCTTTTGTTGAATAAGACCGTATTGGCTTCCAGGTCATACTGTTTTGGAAGACCCGCTCCTAATTTAGCTTGTCCAGATACAGAAATTTTAGCTTCATCCTTGATTACAAGGTTTATGGCGACCTCGTCTGTATACCGCTTGTTTTTGAGCACTTTCATATGCTCATGATTATTGAGCACCTGCACATCCTGTACCAGTTTGTGCGCTATAGTTTTAGTGCCAATACTATATTTGTCCTTGAGCAAATCATCACCATCCAGATAAAAATTAGAAATCGATTTGCCCTGGTATTTTATCTGTCCGGATTCCGAAACCTCAACACCCGGCATCCGCTTTAACACATCACCTATCGAACGATCCTCATCTTGTGCAAAAGAAGAAACATTGTATGAAAGCGTATCACCTTGTTGTCGTACACGAGGTCTGCTCTTTATTTCGACATCTTCGAGCAAAATGGTGTTTTCCTCCAGTTCAATCGTCTGTATGGACCCTGCTTTAGCACCATCAATTCTCTTTTTCTTATAACCTAAATGATTGACTTCAATATAAGCACCCGTTACATCTTTTGAAGTTCGTAGACTAAAGCTGCCGTCTTTATCTGAAGATTTAAAAGCAATGATTTTATTTTCATTGCTTTTAAGAAGTACTGTGATGGCCTGAAGTCCTTTTTTGGTTTTAGCATCCAAAACTTTACCCGAAATTTCTGTTCCCTGTCCCAAAGCATTTTTAAAGCATAAAAAACTACAAAACAGAACTAAGATGTATTGACGCATACAGACTAAGGAATAAGTTCAATTGGATTATTTGTCACTCTAGATGGCTTATACCCTTCATCATTCTTTATATTCACAGATTTAATTTTAGAAGCATCTAATTGTGGTGCTGGCGCTCTATCAGCAGAACCTGAATTTCTACCTACAACCATCACTGTAGCCGTTGAGTTTCCTGAATTGCCCGAAGGCACGACTCTGCTACTTCCTCCACTCTGTGCCGACATGAATGCAGATGGATTTTCTTTAAACGCCTTATCAAGCTTATTTACTTCTTCTTGAGTAACCCTCTTTGCATTAACGGGAATATCTATACGAACTGTAGAGTTTCCTTCCGTTTTTTCGAAGCCTGCATACTCAAAAATGACTTCATTCTTTGTGTCAGCAGCGGCTAAAATCAAGCCGGGTAAGCCCTGTAATTTCCAAGGACCGAAAGGCATGGGAATTTCTGTAGTAAACCAAGCTTCATAGACTCTTCCTTTGAAACTAGCAACTGCCTTTTGACACATATATCCTCCGATTTCTTTGGTTTCATCTAAAATTTCCCAATCAAGTTCAGGCATTTTTTCATCAAGAAGATAATCAGCCCCGGCAATTTTATAGATATGGTCAATTTTATTTTTTTGATTATCTATTATGTACGAAGATCTGATTGCCGTTCCACTACGACTTATCACTAAGTTTCCATCAAACGACGCACTGGACATTTGTTGATTTATTGCTGCTTCCATCTTCTCTTGCGAGGCAGTCGTGTAGTAGCTACTATATTGTCCCAAAAGTGTCTTTACATCATCTTGCAAAAATTTATCTCGCTGCGTGGTGTCATTAATATGTTTGAATACATAATAAATCTTTGCAATCGGGATTTCCTGTGCATAGGAAATGAAACTCGTTAACGAAAAGATGATTAAAATAAAATATCTCATAATGATTGGTTTTTACTATTTTATCGTAATACTACGAAAAAATAGTAATCAATGCAAATATTTTTCTACTTTAATAATTCTAGGGGATTATTGGTAGTAAAGGAAGGCTTATAATTTTCATCGGTCTTGAAGTCGAAACTATGCTTCGAATAATCTATACCAAAAAAGTCGTTGGATAACGCCATTCTTCCTGAATTTTGTAAGGATTGAAAGTATTTTCCTTGATCTTCTTTAAATGTTTGCTTTAGTTTTTCTATTTCAAAAGGAGTTGACCGAATGACATAGTAAGGTAATTCTACTTTAATATTACCATGAGACTTGTCGAAGCCGCCATATTCAAACCTTACCTCCCCCTTATCATCGCGAGCCTCTAAAATAAGCCCTGGCAAACCATGTAACTTCCATGGTCCAAAAGCAAAAGGCAGTTCGGTCGTAAACCATGCTTCATACCGCCTCCCTTTGAAATTTGTAATCGCTTTCTGACAGGAATAACCACCAATTTCCATAATATCATCTAGGATTTCCCAATCCTGCTCCTCCCAAGGTACAGAATAAGTAAAAGCATCAAATGAGGATGAAACAGCTTCTACTTTCTCCATCCGTTTAATATCCGATTTTAATAAATAGAATTCACCGATTGCTGTAGTGTTAAAATGTAGCGTCATATGTCCTTTAAAATCAGCTATAGCTTTCTGAGCGGCAATATCCTTTCTCATAATTTCAGGTGTATAAGACGTATAATAAGCGGATGTCTTTCCGAGGTAAGTCACCACATCATCACGTTGGGGTTGGTCTCGTTTTGTCGTATCGTTAATATGATAAAATTTATAATGTACTTCGGCTATCGCTTTTTCTTGTGCTGCACAATGATAAGACGTAAAAAGAAGAAATAATAAGACTGATGCTTTGCTCATAATAAAATGTAAATTGGATTGACTGTATAAAAGGGTGCTATCTAGAGCATACTACAAAATACGAAAATTTTTCGTGTATCTTATCAGCCTTTATATCCAATTAATTTTTATTCCATCCTTCTCCATTTTACGGAAATAGGTCATTTGACGTTTGGCATAGCGATGAATTTCGGTTTCGAGTTTTTTGAATAAATCATCATAAGAAAGCATCCCTTTGAGATAATAGGAAATGTACTTGTACTCCAATCCATAGTATTCCAATTCCTCGTGCGAAATACCTCTGTCCAGCAGTGCTTTTACTTCGTCCAGCATTCCTTCGTCCAGCCGTTCCTTCAACCGCTTAGAAATCCTTGCACGACGCAATTCCAAATCCGGATTCAATCCCAACACCTTATACCCAAATGGGTGTGTATTGTTAATTTCAAAATCAGGATTAGAAGACACATAGCCACAAATTTCTATAGCTCGAATAATTCTCTTACGCGTAGATACATCCGCTTTAAAATTCTTTGGAAGCGCTTGTTTATCCAATAAAGCAAGGAGTTCTTCTTTGTCCAGTTTTTCGATTTCCACTCTAAGCTCAGGGTTGATAGGGACATGAATAAATGGCTGTGGCTGAAGTAGGCTTTGTATATAAAATCCTGTTCCTCCGCAAACTATAACTCGCTTGTCCCGATGTAGAATGGATTGGTAGGCCTCCTGAAAATCAGAAACGAAAGCATCTATATTATACTTTTCGCCCGGATCTAAAATATCAATCAAATGATAGGGAATATTTTGGTATTCATGCAAGTCCTTGCCGGTACCGATATTCATATGCCGATATACTTGCCGGGAGTCGGCAGATATGATTTCGGCATGGAGTTGATGTGCAAGTTCTACGGCCAATTTGGTTTTGCCGCTAGCGGTGGGCCCTAAAATGATTAACACATCTTCAGGAAGAAAAGCAGGGTCTTCCTGAAGATGTGTTATAATATTTTGAGTGTTTATCACATCTCAAATTTAGTCCATTTTTCGTTACTTTCGTTACTTTTTACAACAGTATCAATAAATGCCATACCTCTTACGCCGTCAGCCACCGTTGGAAAATCCATTTCCTCCGGAGTCGGTGTTCTTCCTTCACGTTTGGCGGAAACAGTCAAGGCAAAATTGCGGTATATATTGGCAAAAGACTCCAACAAGCCTTCGGGGTGTCCAGCAGGTATGCGGGTGTTATGCGTGGCAAAAGAGCTTAATGTAAATGGTGCTGCATAATTATTTCCTGTACGGTACAATTGACGAGGCTGATCGAGCATTTTCACAATCAGATTGTTCGGATCTTCATTCGCCCATTCCAAACCGCCTTTTTCTCCATATATACGGATACGAACGGCATTTTCCTCGCCTGCAGAAATCTGTGAAGCCATCAATACACCTTTTGCGCCGTCTGCAAAGCGCAACAGTACCGAACCATCATCGTCCAAAAGACGACCTTCTACAAATGTAGTCAAGTCCGCACAAACCTCTTGAATGCGCAATCCAGTAACATACTCTGCCAAATGTGCGGCATGTGTACCGATATCACCCATTACTAATGATTTTCCCGAACGCTTAGGGTCCGCTCTCCACGCTGCGCCAGCATTTCCTTCGCGCTCTGACAAACGGCTCAGCCAACCTTGTGGATATTCCACAACGATTTTGCGGATTTTGCCAAAATGTCCTTCCGCAACCATTGCTTTGGCTTGCTTCACCATCGGGTAGCCCGAATATGTATGGGTCAGGCATAGTGTACGACCAGTACGATCTACTATTTCTTGAAGAGATTTTGCCTCTTCCAACGAAACTGTGATTGGTTTTTCTACGACAACATCAAAACCAGCTTCCAAAGCCAATTTTGCTGGCTCATAATGCAAAAAATTTGGAGTTACTATCGTTAAGAAGTCCATGCGAACGCCATCGGGCAGCTGTGCTTCTTGAGCGATCATCGTTTGATAATCGGGATAAACTCTATCATCCGCAACAAATAGCTCTCTTGCAGATTCCTTAGAAATTTCAGGATTAACACTAAACGCACCACAAACCAGCTCTATCTTGCCGTCCATGAATGCAGCTATACGGTGTACTGCGCCAATGAAAGCATCTTTGCCTCCACCAACCATACCCATGCGTAGTTTTCTTTTCATTATTGTTAAAAGTTTATATTGACACGGTCTAAATTAATAAAAACTTATCATAGATACAGTTTCAATTTGATGCTTCCTTTATTTTTTATTTCATAATCGTAGCCTTGTTCCTCCGTATGTGGAGCCAGTCGATTGCCGTCTTTGACATAAAAAGTCTGCTGGCCCGTCATGCCTATCTCTTTGAAACCAATAGATTCTAAAGAGGAATGTTGGGACCAATCTCTATCGGCATAGGTCATGATATCATTAGGACGAAAGTCCTTCACAAAAGCCTTTATAAGTTTTGAAATGCCGCCAACGACCAAATAATCCGCCTTATGGCAAAATCGTAATAGCTCAAATGATCGGTGATACATACCGATGTCGCTCATGACACGCCCACCACTGAAGACCGCAACAGATACCAACTCACCTTTGTAAAATAGACCGTAGCGGTATTTACCTGCCAAAGGAGCATTGAGGTGATGCTCATGTAGAAAACCAAGCGCTACGCGTTTATCAATTCTTGCCACCACCGTATTACGCGCATATATGCGGCTGCCCACACCCAAAAGACCTCTTATCCGCATTATAACTTTCTCGTAAGCGGTATTCAACATATCTATATCCAAATGGATGGTCTTCTTGCTTTGGCTATCATTTTCTAACCGAGGAGAGCTCCCCAAATACACAAACAAGATATACTGCTGCAGGTAGATGCTTGCCATATTATCATCTATAGTATAGCGTTCTAAAAATCCTTCCTGTCTTAAATCCTCTACAAGCTTCTCAATCAAGTGTATGTCCATCCGTATTTTCAAAATTACAAAAATAAACGGCCGCCTCTATTATAAATAATTTGGTAACTTTGCCTTCTGAATATTTTAATAGAATGAAATTACCTATAGTAGCATACGGAGATCCGGTATTGAGAAAAAAAGCAGAAGAGATCGATGAGGATTATCCGAACTTAAAAGAATTGATTGACAACATGTTCGAAACGATGTACGCCGCGCGTGGAGTGGGGTTGGCTGCTCCTCAGGTGGGGTTGCCGATTCGACTATTTGTGGTAGACGGTTCCCCTTTCGGAGAAGATGATGAAGACGGACCGGGAGATCCTACTGTAAAAGATTTCAAGAAAGTTTTTATCAATCCGATTATCGTAGAAGAATCAGGTGATAAATGGTCTTTCAACGAGGGCTGTCTTTCTATTCCAGATGTTACGGAAGAAGTAATGCGTCACTCCAATATTACCATCAACTATTTGGATGAAAACTTTGAGGAGCATGAGATCGAACTAACAGGTTTGGGCGCTCGCATTGTCCAACATGAATACGATCATATTGAAGGAAAACTCTTTATCGACAAAATTGGGCCGTTGAAAAAAGCCATGCTTAAAAGTCGGTTGGATTCCATCTCCAAAGGATTGATCCGTGTAGGTTATAAAATGAAATTCCCCTTCCAAAAGAAAGGTAGATAATAAAAAAAAAGCGACCCATGGGTAGTCATGGGTCGCTTTTTTTATAGTCCTAAAATCTCTTTGTTGAATTTTGCGTCAGCACCTGTAGAAGCAAAATCATCGAAAGCTTTGTCCGTCACGCGAATGATATGATCTTGAATGAATTTAGACCCTTCTGTGGCGCCGTCTATCTGATTTTTGATACAACACTCCCACTCCATCACTGCCCAGCCATCGTATCCATATTGCGTCAACTTGCTGAAAATGGTTTTGAAATCTACCTGACCATCGCCTGGAGAGCGGTAACGCCCAGCACGGTTCAGCCATGATTGGTAACCTCCAAATGTTCCTTGTTTTCCTGTCGGATTAAATTCAGAATCTTTCACATGGAAAGCTTTGATTCGCTCATGGTAGAAATCTATATATTGTATATAATCCAACTGTTGTAAAACGAAGTGTGATGGGTCATACAATAAGCAAGCGCGCGGATGGTTATTTACTTTTTCCAAGAACATTTCATATGTAACACCGTCAAATAAGTCTTCTCCGGGATGAATTTCGTAGCACACATCAACTCCCGCTTCATCAAAAGCATCCAAAATCGGGGTCCATCGACGCGCTAATTCAGTGAATGCTTCATCCACCAAACCGTCCGGACGCTGTGGCCATGGATGAAAATATTGCCATAATAACGAACCGCTAAAGGTGGCATGTGCTTTCAATCCTAAATTTTGTGAAGCTTTGGCTGCGTATTTCAATTGCTGGATAGCCCATTCTGTACGGGCTTTTGGATTGTTTCTATATTGTTCGGGGGCAAAAGCATCGAATAATTTGTCGTATGCAGGGTGCACTGCGACCAATTGTCCTTGCAGGTGTGTAGACAATTCTGTTATTTCTAATCCTATTTCCTGCAATTTTCCTTTATATTCATCGGCATAGGTCTTGCTCTCTGCAGCTTTTTGCAAATCAAAATATTTGGTGTCTCCTGTCGGAATCTGTAATCCTTTAAAATTTAAAGATTTCGCCCACTTAGCAATGTTCTCGATAGAATTAAACGGCTCTTGATCGGAAATAAACTGTGCTAAAAATATACCTGGTCCTTTTATCGTTTTCATAATTTGAAGTTTTGACTCCTTAAATATAGAAATTAAAATACTTCTTCAAAAGGCCCTTAATCAGGTTGGTACAGAAATTGTGTATTATAGCCAGTAAGAAAAAAACATTTTTCTATCTATTCTAACACCAATAGCACACTAATTTATGTTAGTGTGCTTTTTATTTTTCTCTTCTATCCACATAGACATATATTTTGTGGCGTGTAATTGCTGATGCTGCAAGATCTCTCCAATGAAATTCTTTCGCCTCAAATGAGCTAACTGTGGCAAATCTTCTTTAATCCGTTGTATGAAACGAATGGAATAACTATCATCAGCAAAATATGTGTTAAATAAGGAGAAGCCTAGCTGCTGTTTGTCCAACCACAATTCATCTTGCATATATAATTGTGCACATCGGTCGATAAACTGCGTCATATTGTCCTCTATGTATCCATTCCATTCGGATTTTATCATAGATTCGGCTCCTATCGATGTCGTCACCGAAGGGAGACCTACAGCCATTGCATCCACAAATTTGCCTTTGGCGCCCGCGCCAAACGGAATTGGAGCCACCAACACCCGATAGTTTGCCAAGGTGTCCCGCGCACTTTCTGCTCTGCCTTTTATGATAAATTTTTCTTGTACATTCTGCAGCTGAAACACTTTCTGTGAAGGATAGGACCCATATATATGCAATTGGGCTTTCGGACATTTCATACGCAGAATGGGCCAAACGTCCTTTTTTAGAATTTCCACTGTTCGCCAATTCGGCTCGTGGTTAAAATTCCCAATAAATACAAAATCTTGGCGATTTGTTAGCGTAGGAAGTAATTCTATAGCATGCTGCGTGAGCTTGTCTTCTTGAAACGGTAAATAGAAGATCTTTTCTTGAGGAATATTAAAAACATCTTGTAACAAGGTCATCTCACTGTCAGAGATAATAAGGGATATGTCAGAGCGCAATATAGCGGCCAGTTCTCGCTTAGCGGTGCTGCTATAATAGTCAATTTCCTGGTTCTTTTTGAAGGCCTCCTGACGCGCCTGTCTTACAAAATGAAGGTCTTCCGTATCGAGAATACGGAGTGCGTCTGGGCATTGCTCAGCGACCCGCCAACCGTACTGCTCTTCGACCATAAATCGGTCGAAAATAACGACGTCAGGATTCAAGTTTTTGATGTATTCATCGAACGAAGAATCGTTCAATTGTGTAACACTTTCGTGAACACCCAAAGATTTTAAATCGGCGCTATAAATCGTTTTAGTAGCTGCAGAAACGAAGAAAACCTCCCCTAAAGTGCGAAAAAGCTTAATTAAGTGCAATATGCGCCATCCCGCTGCCGATGATGTGGGCTCCGGCCACACCAATCCTAAAAATAATATTCTCACTATGATTTAAACTACTTAATGTTTTTTTCTATATTTATTCCTCTACAAAAGTAAATTTATAAACCGTAATAATGTCTAGTTTACAAATTATTGAAGAATCTACAGTCTACGACGCCATTGTTGTGGGCTCAGGTGCTGGAGGTGGTATGGCGGGCTATATATTGGCAAATGCCGGCCTCAAAGTATTAATGTTGGAGGCGGGTCCATTCTTTGACCCGGCAAAAGATGCACTGCAGTTGCGGTGGCCATGGGAATCTCCTCGTCGAGGAGCAAGTACGACACGTCCATTTGGCGACTTTGATGCTGCTTTTGGTGGTTGGCAAATCGAAGGTGAGCCATATACACACGAAAAAGGAACTGAATTTGACTGGTTTAGAGCCCGTATGCTGGGGGGACGTACCAATCACTGGGGAAGAATATCCTTGCGCATGGGGCCGGATGATTTCCAGCCCAAAGATAGTCTCACGGAGGCTTGGCCTATATCGTATGACGAAGTAAAACCTTTTTACGACCGAGTGGATCGTATGATCGGTATATATGGTACCGTAGAAAACCTACCGAACGAACCCGATGGAATATTTATGAAACCACCGAAACCACGTCTAAACGAGCATTATATTATGCGTGGTGCTAAAAAATCGGGTGTAACGGTAATTCCAGGCCGTGGCTCCGTGCTCACTGAAGCATTACCCGGCAACAAAGACAGAGGTACCTGTTTTTATTGTGGTCAATGTGGACGCTCATGTAAAGTATATGGCGATTTCTCATCTTCGTCCTGCTTAGTAATGCCGGCAATGAAGACCGGAAACCTTACAGTAATAGACAATGCGATGGTTCGCGAGATACACAGTAACGACGAAGGTCTTGCTACGGGTGTATCCTATGTCAACACCAAAGATCTGAAAGAATACAGTGTAAAAGGAAAAACGATTATTCTGGGTGCCTCAGCTTGCGAAAGCGCACGCTTGATGCTAAACTCCAAATCCAAAGCGCATCCAGGAGGTATAGGCAATTCGTCTGGTCTCGTAGGAAAGTATTTGCACGATTCTACAGGTGCGGATCTGGGCGGCTTTTTGCCTCAACTGATGGATCGCAAACGATACAATGAAGATGGCGTAGGCTCTGTACACATCTATTCGCCATGGTGGTTGGGCGACAAAAAATTAGATTTTGCACGCGGTTATCACATTGAATATTGGGGTGGTATGCATATGCCTTCGTATGGTTCCTTCCACGGCATCCAAAACTATAACCACTTAGCTCCTCGTAAAGATGGTCTTCCACAAGAGTCTGGTGGATATGGACAAGCACTAAAGCAAGATTACCGTAGATTCTATGGTGCTAGCGTTGGTATGTCTGGTCGTGGTACTGCTATTGCCCGCAAGGAAAACTATTGTGAAATAGATCCTACTCGCGTAGACAAATACGGTATTCCTGTATTGAAATTCAATTATACATGGTCTAATGAGGAAATCAGACAGGCCAAGCATATGATCGAGACTTTCCAAGAGATTATGCATAATATGGGTGCTGTCATCACATCCAGTATCCCTGGAGAGGACCAATTGTATGGTCTTGCTACACCTGGTAAAATTATTCACGAAGGCGGTACAACCCGCATGGGCAACGATCCAAAAACCTCGGTATTGAATAAATGGGGACAGGCACACGACTGCAAAAACTTGTACGTAGTAGATGCAGGACCATTCGTACAGCAAGGAGACAAAAATCTTACCTGGACGATTCTCGCGCTTTCGATGCGCACATCTGAATATATTTTACAAGAGAAAAATAAACTTAACAGCTAACACCATGAACAGAAGAGATTCCTTAAAAGCATTAGGATTGATAGCTGCAGGTTCGGCAGCTGTTATATCGACCAATTCTTGTGACAACAACAATAAGACAAAATCTGTGGAAAATGCGACTGGAGAAAAACTTCCGGGTGTACAAGATTTTGAACACGAACGCACGCAACAGCTCTACAAAGAACAATATTTCAATGAGCACGAAATGGCTACTATTGCCGTGCTAGCGGATATCATAATCCCAAAAGACGACACCTCTCCTTCGGCTACCGAGGTGGGTGTACCAGATTTCATCGAATTCATTGTAAAAGATATTCCAAGTCACAAGCTACCTATGCGAGGCGGATTAAAATGGCTGGATGTCTATGCACAGAAAAAATTTGGTAAAGTCTTCATCGAAATAGCCGACGAAAATAAAATCAGCTTAATAGATGAAATCGCCTACCCTTCCAAAGCGAAGCCTGAGGTATCACAAGGTGTTAGTTTTTTCAACTTAATGCGGGACCTTACTTCATCGGGCTATCTAACGACCAAAGAAGGCCTTCAATTTTTAGGATATGAAGGCAATCGTCCTGGCGTATGGACCGGTGTTCCACCAGATGTACTCAAAGAGCATGGCTTTGATGTTGCTTAATGGGCGTGTATTGTAAGAAGTTTTAGTAATTTTGCAGTTCACAAACTTTATATAGTATATGTTAGGTTTAAAATTGCTTACTGATCCGCGCTGGGCTAATATTGCAGAGTCTAATTTAGAGGAGATTCTGACAGATCATGCTTGGTGTGAACAAAAGGCTGCTTCAAATGCAATTACGTTGATTACACAAAATCCAGAATTAGAAGACTTGGTCCATGAACTGACCGCAATTGCCATTGAAGAAATGGAACATTTCAAAATGGTCATTGAGATAATCAAGGATAAAGGCTATACATTGGGGCGTGAACGTAAAGATGATTATGTAGGACAACTGATGAAGTTTTCTAAAAAGGACGGCTCCCGCAATCAGGCCTTTATTGATCGATTGCTGTTTGCTGCGATGATCGAAGCACGTAGTTGTGAACGCTTCCGCGTACTCAGCAAAAACATAAAAGACAAAGAGCTCGCTACATTTTACTATGACCTGATGGTCTCTGAAGCAAACCACTATACGACCTTCCTTAAT
The DNA here is from genome assembly GCA_048595255.1 of Sphingobacterium sp. Classification (GTDB taxonomy): domain Bacteria; phylum Bacteroidota; class Bacteroidia; order Sphingobacteriales; family Sphingobacteriaceae; genus Sphingobacterium. The sequence goes on from JBMDWK010000015.1 coordinate 12,646, forward strand.
TTTGCACGCAAATATTCGGTGGACGTAGATGTAGATGCGCGTTGGCAAGAGTGGCTGGACTTTGAAGGAAAGCTTATACAATCCTATGGTACTAAAGAGTACATACATGGTTAACATACAAAAAGGCACCTGGGGTGCCTTTTTCATTTTTCTTAATCTACATTAAGAATCCCCCCTATCAAATAGCTTAATTTTGAATAAATAAGAAAGGAGAACATTATGTTAGAGTTAGGTGTTGGAATGTTTGGCGATTTGCAAGTCGATCCTGCTACAGGAAAAATCCAATCTCCACAACAACGTTTACAGGAAATCATTGAAGAAGTTAAGCTAATGGACGAAGTCGGCTTAGATTTTTTCGGAATGGGCGAACATCACCGTGAAGATTACGCGGTAGCCTCCCCCGAAATAATATTAGCCGCCGCTGCCTCTGTGACTAAGAACATAAAATTAGGATCCGCGGTATCGGTAATCAGCTCCACAGATCCTGTAAAATTATATAAAGACTTTGCAACAGTGGATTTGATATCTGGCGGTAGAGCGGAGATCATGGCGGGCCGTGGCTCTTTTATAGAATCATTCCCCGTGTTTGGCTATGACTTGAAAGACTATAGCGAGCTTTTCGAAGAAAAACTTGATCTATTATTGAAATTAAGAAGCAATCCTACCATCAATTGGACAGGAAAGTTTAGAAAATCACTCATTAATCAGGATATCTTCCCGCGTGCGACAGAGAATGGATTGCCGGTATGGATTGCTGTCGGAGGAACCACCTCATCTGTCATCCGAGCAGGTAAATTGGGCCTTCCTGTAATGTTTGCTATTATCGGTGGTGCTTGGGAACAATTCCTACCCTTGTTTGAAATGTATCAACAAGCGTACGCAGATCACGGACATGATATGGACAAATTTCAGGTAGGCGTACACATGCACTCTTTCTTTGGTGAAGAGAATAAGAACACAGGAAATTCCTATTATCCGATATATGCGTCCCAAATGAATCGTATAGGTGCTTCTAGAGGCTGGCCTCCATACCAACGCTCGCAATACGATTTTGGAAGATCACCTTTAGGTCATCTCATAGTAGGTGACGCTAATCGCGCAATAGACAAAATATTAGCAGTCCAAGAAAAATTTGGGTTGACTAGATTTTCTGCCCATATGGATGTAGGTAGTCCAAACCATCAGGATATGATGAAATCTATAGAAATATTCGGAACTAAAATAGCTCCAAAAGTAAGAGAAGCAACAAACTAATTTTTAAGTCCTACTCACGTAGGACTTTTGATTTAGCAATCATTTTAATTCCTAATTTTCGTTAAAACACCTATTTCCCTACTTTTGTACGCATTTTTGGGTCAAAATACCTTATATTTTATCCTTTCTTTGAGCAATTAATTATTTTGGATAGGTTTTTGATATGATCTGAGTACATCAAAATAATATTCATTTCCTATACAAAGTGCTCTACATTAGGACACTAGCTTTACAAATAGGGAAAGTGAAGAAAAGTTCAAAAGACATTTACCTTTTAGTTATTTGGATGGTTAACAAGTAGGACAGGTAATTAACGAATTGATAAATGTACGTTTAGCGGTGATCTATCAATTAATGGCATACAAAACATACAAACTATTATGATAATAGTGTGTAAGTTCTTAAATTTGAAACAATTAGTATGATAACAAAAGCTACATCAGGCGTAATCATTTCAGTAGAAACGGAATATCAGACAGAATATTCAAATCCTGAAAATATGCACTATATGTTTGCATATCGCATCACGATTGAAAATGCATCAAGTCACACCATACAATTGGTAAACAGACATTGGGATATTTTTGACTCCATCGGCGAAAATAAAACCGTGGATGGCGAGGGTGTGGTCGGCACGCAACCCGTTCTTGCTCCCGGAGAATCTCATCAATACGTTTCTGGATGTAACCTAAAAAGTGAAATAGGTTATATGCAGGGATTCTATACGATGAAAAGAGAGATGGACGATTACTATTTCCAAGTAGATATTCCGCGTTTTAACTTGATTGCGTCATTTAAGTTAAATTAACACTTCTTTGTCATAAACCCGCAGAGTATTATAGTTTTTTAACGCATAAAAACGAATTTATCTGTATTTTTGTATTTGGATAAATATGCCTGATACAAAACACATAGCACTGGTATTAGGGGCTTCTGGTCTTATTGGTAAAGAAACCCTGAATTTATTGTTGGAGAACAATAAATATAAAACCATATATGCTATTACTCGAAAATCTCTCGGGATAAATCATCCCAAATTAACAGAAATAATTGCTGATATGACTACAGTTGATGAGGCTCTAAAAGAACTCCAAGTAGATCATTTATTTAGTGCAATAGGCTCCACTAAAGCCAAGACCCCCGATAAAAAACAATACTACGAGATTGATTTAGAATATCCACTTAAGGTCGCGAAAAGCTTACATCAAAACGGATGTAATACCCTATGTTTGGTGAGCAGTATGGGTGCTGACGCAAATTCTTCAAATTTTTATCTTGAACTAAAAGGTAAAGTGGAAAAAGCCATGCAAGCCGTTGGTTTTCGCAGTGTACATTTATTCAGACCTTCCTTACTCCTGGGCAAACGCAAAGAAAAAAGATTCTTTGAGCAACTGGGTCAAGTTTTATTCCCAGTTATAAGTTTCCTTTTTATAGGCAAACTAAAAGACTATAAAGGTATACAAGCTAAAGATGTTGCCTCGGCTATGGTTAATGTGGCTACACAAGGCAATACAGGCATACATATATACCAAACACAACTTATAAAAGAACTAGCGTGAGTATTATTAGCACAGAACAGTTAGGTCATTCCTTTAATGACAAATGGTTATTTAAGAATCTTCATTTTGCCTTACAAAAAGGCGATAGAGTCGCGCTCGTCGGTATTAATGGAACCGGTAAATCTACCCTACTCAAGCTTATAGCCGAACTCTTTCCTCCGCAAGAAGGAAAAATCGTAAAAGAAAAAGGCCTGCGAGTTGGCTACTTATCACAAGAGCCCGACTTTACGGGTTTGACTACAATTAATGATTTTATTTATTCATCGGACAATGAACAGCAACAGCTGATCAAAGAGTACGAGTCATTGGTAGAGCAAGTGGATGTCGATCAAAATAAATTGGCACAAGTTACAGATAAACTGACCGCGCTGAATGCTTGGGAATATGAGCATAGTATCAAAACTATTTTAAATAGATTACAGATATCAGACTTTGAGCAGGACATCAATAGTTTATCTGGTGGGCAGAAAAAACGTCTTTCCTTGGCTAAACTTCTCATCGACGAACCTGATGTATATATCTTAGATGAGCCTACCAATCATTTGGATATTGAAACGATTGAATGGTTGGAAAAACTACTTACTACCGGACACAAAACGGTTTTGGTGGTTTCTCACGATAGATATTTTTTAGATAATGTATGTACACATATTAAAGAACTCGATAAAGGAAACTTTTATTCCTATGCGGGTAACTACGCTTATTTCTTAGAGAAAAAAGCAGAAAGAGAATATAATGATGTACTATCCGCTGAAAAAGCAAGAAATCTACTTCGCAAAGAATTAGATTGGATGCGTAGACAGCCACAAGCACGTGGTACAAAATCCAAAGCTAGAATTGAAGCTTTTTACGATTTGGAAGAAAAGTCAAAAGGACCGAAAAGTCAAGATAAGGTACAACTTAGTGTTAAAGTAGCACGTCAAGGCTCTAAAATTTTAGAATTAGAACATGTTTCCAAATCTTTTGATAGCAAAACTATCATAAATGACTTTTCATATACATTCAAAAAAGGTGATCGAATAGGCCTTTCCGGTAAGAATGGCTCTGGAAAAAGTACTTTCCTTAATCTAATTACGCAAGAGATCAGCCCGGATAAAGGAGAGGTCAATGTTGGCGAAACAACTAAATACGGATATTACAAACAAGGGGGTCTAAATTTTTCTGACGATAATCGTGTAATCGATGTCGTGAAGTCCGTTGCCGATTATATACAGATGGCCAATGGGGATACGATTACAGCATCTCAGTTGTTGACCTTATTTTTATTTCCGCCAGAAAAACAGCATGGCTTGGTAAGTAAGCTAAGTGGTGGAGAGAAGAAAAGATTACAATTGATGCGGGTTTTGATGGCTAATCCTAATTTCTTAATTCTCGATGAGCCATCTAATGATCTTGATATTGACACATTGAACGTGCTGGAAGATTTTCTCCTCTCCTATTCGGGAATACTCATACTCGTTTCACACGACAGATATTTAATTGATAAGTTGACGGATCAACTATTTATTTTTGATGGTTCGGGCACAATCTCTATCTATAATGGAAATTATGCTGACTTTAAATTTGAGCAGGAGCAAAAAATAAAAGAAGAGAAGCAAGCCGAGAAGAAGAATAAAGGACAAGAAAAAATAATTGCTGAAACAGCGAAAAAGAAATTGTCATACAAAGAACAGAAAGAGTATGAACAATTAGAAGAAGAAATTGAAAAGTTAGAAACAACTATTCAAGAACGAACAGAAGAATTAAATAAAACTACCGATCATTTACAATTGTCAGAGTTGGCAAACCATATTGAAAAGTTGCAAAAAGATTTAGACAATAAGTCTGAGCGTTGGTTGGAGTTAGCAGAGTATATATAGTTTCACGTGAAACATTGATTTTTTTTAAGAAGTTTCACGTGAAACAAAGAATTTAAATATGTTTAATAAATATAATGTAATTGTTGTTGGTGCAGGACATGCGGGTTGTGAGGCGGCCGCAGCAGCTGCAAATTTGGGTTCATCCACCTTATTGATTACAATGAATATGGGTGTCATAGCCCAAATGAGTTGTAATCCTGCAATTGGTGGAGTAGCAAAAGGACAGATCGTACGTGAAGTCGATGCGATGGGTGGATATACCGGAATCATCGCGGATAAATCCACAATTCAATTTCGTATGCTTAATAAATCGAAAGGTCCTGCAATGTGGAGCCCTCGTACGCAAAATGATAGAATGCGATTTGCGGAAGAATGGAGATTACAACTTGAAGCATTACCCAATTTAGATATTTGGCAAGACACCGTGAAGGAAGTAATTGTCGAAGGCAATACGGTTAAAGGAGTCATTACATCTTTAGGAATTCGTATTGAAGCGGATGCTGTTGTGCTAACCAACGGGACATTCTTGAATGGTATAATACATATCGGTGAGAAAAAATTCGGTGGCGGACGTACAGGTGAAAAATCAGCAACGGGATTAACGGAACAATTGGTTTCATTAGGTTTTGAAGCGGGACGTATGAAAACAGGAACTCCTCCACGTATTGACGGAAGGAGTTTGAACTACGCTGTCATGGAAGAGCAATGGGGTGATGAAGAACGTGGTCGATTCTCCTATACGGATGTAGAAATTCCTACCGAACAAAGATGTTGTTGGATTACCTATACGAATGATAAGGTCCATGAAATCCTTAAAACCGGATTTGAAAAATCCCCGATGTTTACCGGAAGAATTAAAGGTTTAGGACCAAGATACTGTCCATCCATCGAGGATAAAATTAACCGCTTTGCTGAAAGAGACAGACACCAAATATTCGTAGAACCTGAAGGTTTTAAAACCGTTGAAATATATGTAAATGGATTTTCGACTTCGCTACCGGAAGATGTACAACAAAAAGCTTTACGTCTGATTCCAGGTTTTGAGAATGCGAAAATGTATAGACCGGGGTATGCTATCGAATATGACTACTTCCCTCCTATGCAATTGGATTTGACATTAGAAACACAACTGGTAAAGAACTTATTTTTCGCAGGTCAGATTAATGGTACTACTGGTTATGAAGAAGCAGCAGCCCAAGGATTCGTCGCAGGGGTAAATGCACATCAAAAAACAAATGATCTTCATGAGCTCATTCTTAAAAGATCGGAATCTTACATTGGCGTATTGATTGATGATTTAGTAACTAAAGGCACTGAAGAACCATACCGTATGTTCACTTCGCGAGCAGAGCACCGTCTTCTACTTCGTCAGGATAATGCAGATATACGATTGACACCTATCGCGCATAAACTGGGACTTGTCTCCGACGAGCGTTTAGATAAAGTGAACAAGAAAATTAAAGATTCGGAAGAATTGGTACAATACATGAAAGATAACTCTATTGAACCGAGTGCGATGAATCCGCTACTAAATGAAATTGGATCAAGTGAGCTCACACAGAAATCGAGAATGTATAATGTACTTACACGGCCACATGTAAACATTCAACATCTTATGTCAGCTGACAATGCTTTTCAGGATGTGATAAATCAGTACGATAAAGAAACAATCGAACAAGCTGAAATCAAAGTGAAATACGATAGCTATTTTGAAAAAGAAATGGAGATTGTAAATAAAATGAAAAAAATGGAAGACAAAGAAATTAATCCGGATTTTGATTATTCTTCGTTAACTTCACTTTCAATTGAAGCAAGAGAAAAGTTATTAAAAGTAAAACCGCGTACCTTAGGTCAAGCATCGAGAATATCGGGTGTATCTCCATCTGATATTAGCGTCTTGATGGTACATATGAACTAAAGAATATATTGGCGCTATAAGAGCAGATAATTTTATGGATAAAAATAGTATTAACTACTTCGCAAACTTAAAGAACAGATTAAGTTTACAAAACAAATTTTTGTTTGTATTAGCTTTACTTATATCGCTAACTTCTATTCGGTGTGCTAATATGCAAACACCTACCGGCGGACCAAAAGATTCGATTCCTCCAGTAGTGCTAAATGAATTGCCTGCTAATCTTACGCGTAACTTCAAACAAAAAGAGATAGTACTTACTTTCGATGAATATATTAAGTTAAACAACCAACACAAGGAATTCAGTATATCTCCAGATCTTGACAAACAACCGGAATATAGAGTTAAGAAAAAAGATCTGATCATCACCCTACCCGATTCACTAGAAGAGAATACAACTTATACAATTAATTTTGGTAAGGGATTAGTGGATTATAATGAAAGCAATCCTATTGTCAATTACAATTATGTATTCTCTACAGGGCCTGAATTGGATTCTCTTTCTATAGCGGGCTCGGTACAGAATGCATATACCAAAACATTTGATCCTAAGCAAGATTTAGATGTACGTGTATTATTAATCCCGACTAAGCAAGATAGTATTTTTGGAAAAAGAAAAGCTAACATATTTACAAGTGTAGACAGTACGGGTAATTTTATATTTAAAAACCTAAGAGAAGATACTTATAGAATATACGCCCTTAAGGAAGAGAACAATGATCGTATCTATAATCAACCGAATGAACTTATTGGATTTCTAACGGATTCTATCGTCTTAACACAAAATATTCAAGGACTAAAAATTGAATATTCAAAAGGAAAACCGAAAGAGTTTAGAGTGATTGATAGAAAAATAGAAAAAGATAGTCGTGTATTAGTTACATTCAATCAGCCTATCGACTCCCCTTCTATCCAATTCTTACATCCTCAAAATATAGCGGATGATAAGGTGCATTTAGAATATAGTGCGACGAAAGATTCACTTAAGTTCTTCTTTGAAAAAGTAGACTTTGACTCGTTGAAATTCGAACTGCGCGATCGTAATACAATCCTTGACACAGTGATTATACGAAGAGGTAAAAATGATAAATATGAACGTGAACTAAAACCCCAACTCAATATTTCGAATAAGGTTGAAAAAGTAAACCATATCAAAATAACAGCGAACTTTCCAATCTTGAGTATTGATAAAGACAAAATTACACTCTTAGAAGATTCTACTTCCAGACGCAATTTTCAATTGCAAAAAGATAGCGCATTGACTAATGTATACCATTTACGTTATAATTGGAGACCTAAAAGAAACTATGAATTAACCATTCAAGAAAATGCATTGTCCTCCATATTTAATGATAAAAACAAAGAATTAAAGGCGGCATTCACCTTAGATGAAACAGAAAACTTTGGGGATATAAAATTCATCATAAACGGTCTAGATAGTAATATTAACTACATCGTGGAGCTTACAAATGAGAATAAGGATAAGATAATTGATCAAAAAATTATAAGAAATACTGGCGAGTTGAGATATAGTAAATTTCCAGGTGGGAAATATATATTAAGAATGATTAAAGATATCAATGGTAATGGCAGGTGGGATGGTGCAGATGTATTTAATCGAATTCATGCTGAACCGATTTGGTATCTAGAAAAGCCTATTACCATTCGTGCTAATTGGGAGCAATCAGAGACGATTACCCCCAAATTTGAATGATAAAAAGCGCTATTTATCTGTAAACCAGCTTGAATACATTACATAATTGTGCGGGAGATTCTCCAATAAAGCCATTTGCTCTTCAGTAAGTGGCTTTATTTTTTTTGCGGGCACACCCGCATATAAATAACCTGATTCGCAAACTGTATTTTCTAATACAACAGCACCAGCTGCTATGATTACCTTCGATTGAATAATAGCACGGTCCATGACAATAGCACCCATACCGATCAATACATAATCCTCTATGACGCAACCGTGTACAATAGCATTATGCCCAATATTGACATAATTGCCAATATCCGTACCATTACGCTGATAAGTGCCATGAATGGTAACATTATCCTGTATATTACTGTAATCTCCTATTTTGATGTAATTCACATCTCCCCTTACTACAGCATTAAACCATATCGAACAATGTTTACCAATACTTACATCACCTACGATAGTACAATTAGGAGCTACAAAAGTATGCTCATCAATAAAAGGAAAGCTTTCTTTTACAGGTAAAATAGTAGCCATAAATATTACAATATAGTGTCTTCTAAAATATTAGCGTGGTTTGGAAAGTCAGTAGTATAATGCAGTCCCCTACTCTCCTTACGTGTCATTGCCGATTTAACAACCAAATATGCTACTTGAATAACATTTCGAAGTTCACAAAGTTTCACAGAAAGCTTAGTATTCTTATAAAAAGACTCCGTCTCTTCATGCAAAAGCCCCAAACGTCGCATTGCGCGCTGCAGACGAAAATCCGAACGTACGATACCCACATAATCAGACATAAACTTCTGAGTCTCACGCAGATTGTGCGTAACCAGAATATCCTCATTTAATAAATGTGTATCGGAATCATCCCAGTTGGGAATATTTTCTTTATACGAAAGTGTTGTAATTTTCTGATTAGCACTTACAAAAATACGGTGTGCATAGACAGCAGCTTCAAGTAAAGAATTGGAAGCCAATCGATTAGCACCATGCAAGCCTGTTGATGAACATTCTCCACAAGCGTATAAATTATTAATGGTACTCGCCCCAAAGTCGTCCACCATGATACCACCACACAAATAGTGTGCTGCTGGTGTCACCGGAATATAATCTTTGGTCATATCCAAACCAATGGAAAGACACTTCTCGTATATATTTGGAAAATGTGATAATAAATCTTCTTTATTGCGATGTGTAATATCCAGGTATACATAATCCAGACCTGATTTTTTCATTTCAGTATCGATAGCGCGCGCCACAATATCCCTTGGTGCTAATGATCCACGTGAATCATAATCTTCCATGAAAGATTCACCATTTGCTCTACGCAAAATACCACCAAAACCGCGTACTGCTTCAGAAATCAAAAATGCAGGATATTCGCTCGGGTTGTATAGCGCCGTCGGATGAAACTGTATAAATTCCATATTACGCACCTTACCTTTGGCTCTATAGACCATCGCTATACCATCCCCAGTAGCTATCGTAGGATTTGTGGTGCTGGAATACACATGCCCCGCACCTCCTGTCGCCATTAGCGTAATTTTGGAAAGAAACTTTTCTACAATACCTGTTCTTGTATTGAAAGCATAGATGCCATAACACTCAATATCGGTTGATTTCTTATCCACATGTACACCCAAATGATGCTGGGTGATCAAATCAACAGCGAAATAATGCGTCAGAATTTCAATATTTGGATGCTGATGTACCTTTTCTAATAAGGCACGCTCAATTTCATATCCAGTAATATCTTTATAATGTAGAATACGATGTGCAGAATGTCCACCCTCCTTCGCTAAATCATACTCCCCAGAATCTTCTTTATCAAAGGAAGTACCGTAAGCAATCAATTCCGCAATGCGATCCGGCCCCTCTTTAATTACGTTTTCCACAACCTGTGGATTACATAAACCATCCCCTGCAATGAGTGTATCTTGTATGTGATTTTCGAAGCTATCTGATTGATCTGTAACGACTGCCACACCACCTTGAGCATATTTAGTATTCGATTCATCTTCATTCGATTTTGTCACTATTAACACTTTACCAACATCCGCAGCCTTCAATGCAAAACTTAAACCCGCAATCCCTGATCCAACTACCAAAAAATCAACTTTTCTTTCCGACATAAACCTTTTACATGCTAAAAATTGAAACAAATTAACAAATAATGTGGAAAACGTGTAAACAAAACGTTAATTAAATTTTAAAACTATTTATTATTCCACAAACCCATCTATTTGCACACAAGTTTCACGTGACAAGTGAGGAAAAATTCATCATATATTAACATTATCTCAACGATGAGATTTTCACAAAAATTTATGGAAAACAAAATCAATGAAAAATCACAGCATTGAAAATCAGCACTAAAAGATCTAAATCCTGTGGATAATTTGTGGATAAGTAAGAGATAACGGAATAATAAAATTAAATTTCATACAGTTATCCCCATTTTCCACAGACTAATAAACAATAAGATTCTTCTTTAAAAAAAAGATTATTATTTATTGAAAAAAAGGAATGTGAATTTCGTTTGAATTTCTTTGTTTACTTTTGTGAACTGGATTAGTCAAATGGATTAACCAAATTACAGAAGAGAACATGGACAAAACGTATCAAAGAGATTTAGAAGCAAAAGGCTTCATTGATGTTCCTGTGGATCCAAGTTTGGATCTTATCGAAGAAATTCAACGATTGAAAAAGGAAAAAAATGCAGTAATATTAGCCCACTACTATCAAGATGCTGAAATTCAGGATTTAGCAGATTACATTGGCGACAGCTTAGGACTTTCTCAACAAGCTGCCAAGACGGATGCAGATGTAATTGTGTTTGCTGGTGTGCATTTTATGGCCGAAACAGCAAAAATTCTTTCGCCAAGTAAGAAAGTGTTACTTCCGGATCTCAAAGCGGGTTGTTCTTTATCTGATTCTTGCCCACCACATCTTTTTGCGAAATTCAAAGAGCAATACCCTGACCATTTGGTCATTACATACGTGAATTGTACAGCTGAATTGAAGGCGCTCTCGGATATTGTGTGTACATCAAGCAATGCTGTGCAGATTGTAGAGTCTCTTCCTGCTGATCAAAAAATTATTTTTGGTCCCGATCGCAATTTAGGAGATTATGTAAAGAAGAAAACTGGCCGCGATTTGATATTATGGAATGGGGCGTGTATGGTTCACGAGATTTTTTCACGTGAAAAAATTGAAAATCTGCGCGCAGAATATCCTGGAGCAAAATTCATTGCACATCCCGAGTGTGAAGATCACATCCTAGCGGAGGCGGATTATATCGGTTCGACTTCAGGAATGCTTAAATATACTATTGAAGATGAGGCTAATACATATATAGTAGCCACTGAATCAGGAATTTTGCACCAAATGCAAAAATCTAGCCCGCACAAAACATTTATTCCGGCTCCGCCAAATAATGCGTGTGCATGCAATGATTGTCCACATATGAAACTCAATACATTGGAAAAATTATACAATTGCATGAAATACGATCAGCCAGAGATAATTCTTCCGGAAGATGTAATTGTACGCGCTCAAAAACCTATTGAGTGTATGTTGGAAATTTCAGCGCGATTGGGTTTGTAAGCCTATTCATGTTTCACATGAAAAATATAGAAAATAGGGCAATTTTTACATTAGCCCTATTTTTATCACTTACGAGCAAGAAATTTTTATACGTATCTTTGTTGTGGAAAAAATGTTAATATGTTTGATAATATAGATAAAACGGATATAAACGAATTGGGTGAGTTTGGGTTGATCAAACACCTGACACAAACTGTAGAGTTGACACAAGAATCTTCCAATAAGGGTATTGGGGACGACGCGGCTGTATTGGATTTTTCGGGATACAAAACGTTGATTTCTACAGATTTACTTTTAGAAAATATTCATTTTGACTTGCGTTATGTTCCCCTTAAACACTTGGGTTACAAGGCTGTACAAGTTAATCTGTCTGATATATACTCGATGAATGGTATCGCGTCGCAGATTACTTTCTCCATAGGATTATCTTCTAAATTTCCGCTGGAAGCGATAGAAGAAATTTATGAAGGTGCTTTAATTGCTTGTAAAAAATACGGTGTTGATTTAGTAGGTGGTGATACTTCAGCTTCGGCACAAGGATTGGTCATTTCGGTGACCAGTATTGGCTATGCTAAAGAAGAAAAAATAGCCTATCGTTCAGGGGCACAGGAAGGTGATTTATTGTGTGTGTCTGGTGATTTGGGTGGTGCGTATGTTGGCTTGCAATTATTAGAAAGAGAAAAACAGATTTATTTAGAAAACCCTAATATTCAACCAGATCTGGAAGGCAAAGACTATATTGTCGAACGTCAACTGAAACCAGAAGCTCGTAAAGATGTGGTGGATTTATTAGCACATCTTGATATCACTCCGACCGCTATGATAGATGTATCGGATGGATTGGCATCAGAGATTTTGCATATATGTAATGCCTCGAATGTAGGTTGTAAATTATACGAAGAGAAAATCCCTTTAGATCCAATGACTTACGAAACGGCACGTGAATTTGGATTGGATCCAACAGTATGTGCGTTAAGTGGTGGAGAAGATTACGAATTGCTTTTCACGATTCCGCAAGCAGACTATGACAAGGTAAAAGGGCAATTGGATATTTCCGTAATAGGCTATATTACAGAGCCTGCAGCTGGAAAAGAAATGATTTCAAAATCGGGTCATGTGCATGAAATCAAGGCACAGGGCTGGAATGCTTTCAAAAACAAAAGCTAATTTATAGAGCTTAACTTTATCAAAAATAAAAGGTCATTGTGATAAGCAATGACCTTTTTTGTATCTTTAGATACACCAATTTATAAATGTATGGCAGCTCCTTTGTGGACACCTTCGAAGCAGTATACTGAATCTTCCACGCTATTTGCATTCAAAAATTATATTGAGGCAAAATACAAAAATAATATCCCTGATTATGCTTCTCTGCATCAATGGTCGATGGATCATTTGGATTCATTTTGGGAATCTGTTTTAAGTTATTTTGATATTTCTTATTCGGGAAATTATACGAAAGTATTGGATTGGGAGGCGAATAATCCTGATTTTATCGCTGCGAAATGGTTTGAAGGAATGGAATTATCTTATGCGGAGCATATTTTTAAATCGTATAAAGCGAATGGTTTAGCTATCAAGTTTAAATCCGAATACGAAGAATATCAGGAAGTTACATGGGAGGAATTGGAAAGTAAAGTCAGTAAAATACAGCAATATTTAATTGATCAGGGGATAAGTAAAGGCGATAGGATTGCTGCTGTACTGAATAATAGAACAGATACGATTGCTATTTTCTTAGCTGCTAATTCTTTAGGTGCAATATGGTCTTGCTGCTCACCAGACTTTGGCGATAAAGCAATCGTGGAGCGATTTGAACAAATAGAACCTAAACTATTATTTATTGAAACAAAGTATCAGTATAATGATAATACATTTTCAAAGGATGATACTTTGACTATGTTGATAAGTAAGTTAATAACTCTGCAATCTGTTGTAAATCTGAATGATAGTATGTGGAATACGATGATGGGTAAATATATTCCAAAATCGTTAACGTTTGTCCGTGTGCCTTTCTCCCACCCTATTTGGATATTGTATTCATCAGGAACGACAGGAAAACCAAAAGCTATTACACATAGTACAGGCGGTAATCTATTGGAACATTTTAAAGCGTTAGCCTTGCATCAAAATGTACAAGCAGGTGAAAATTTCTTATGGTATTCAACTACAGGTTGGATGATGTGGAACTATGCTTTGTCGTCACTACTGTGTGGCGCGACGCTATGTATTTTTGACGGGATAATAAATCATAATAATCATCAAACATTTTGGAACTTTTTAAAAGACGCTAAGGTGGATCACTTAGGAGCAGGAGCAGTTTATTTTACTTCTATTGAACAGTTAGAAATAAATGACTATCAGCCAAAAGTGATTGGTTCTACCGGATCACCCTTACCTGCTTCAACTTTTGAGGCTTTACAGAAAAAATTTCCTGAGGTACACATCATTTCATTAAGCGGTGGTACGGATGTTTGTTCGGCATTCTTGTCGGGCTCTTCGATGTTGCCAGTATATGCAGGCCAGTTGCAGTGCAAGACATTGGGATCGGATATTGTAGCATTCAATGAGGATGGTATGGAAGTATGGGATGAGGTAGGTGAATTGATCATAAAGAAGCCTATGCCGTCAATGCCTGTATATTTTTGGAATGATAGCGACAATGCGAAATATAGGGACAGCTATTTTGATAAATTTCCGCACGTATGGGCTCATGGTGATTGGATAAAAATAATTTCTGATGAAGGAATAATTATATATGGTCGCTCAGATGCTACGTTGAATCGTGGAGGCGTACGCATTGGAACAGCTGAAATATATAATGCGGTAAATGAATTGGAGGAAGTACAAGACGCGCTGGTGATTACTACAGATGAAAGCGATGGTACTTCTAAAATGTTGCTTTTTGTACGACTTGTTGAGAATTTGAAATTAGATGATGCAATTCAAACGCGAATAAAAAACAATTTGAGAAAGCAATACAGCCCCAGACATGTTCCTGATTCTATTTTTCAAGTTGCAGATATTCCTTATACCTTAAGCGGTAAAAAGTTAGAAATACCGGTGAAGAAGATATTCGCAGGTATCCCCCTAGAAAAAGCCGTTTCTAAGGATATTATGCGGAATCCTGACTGTTTAGAAGAGTATTTGACATTCCGACAGTAGGAGGAATCTATATAATAATGTAAAGATATTTCACATTGCTCAATATGACAGCTTATTGTTGTCATTCCGACGCCAGGGGGAATCTTTAAAGTAATGTAGAGATATTTCGCTTTGCTCAATATGACATTAAAATATCTAGTTTTGTTTCTGCTTAAGTCTGTATAACCCCCACATTATATCGTGGTATATCCGCATTATGATTAGCAGCTTCGATCCCCATTGAAATGATTTTACGTGTTT
>JBMDWK010000016.1:0-44376 GCA_048595255.1 Sphingobacterium sp.
ACCTTAACGCAAATGTTATTCTTCAGATATAATCCTTCTGAGAATTTTGAAATCAATCCGGGTGTTAGATATAATTATACATGGACGAGCTCTACTTTGCCAGATTTTGCGGCAGCGAATACTCAAAAAATTATTCCTAACGTAATAGGTTCGGTGAATCTTACACCGACGACAATTTTTGGTGCCGATTTGTCCAAAGAGTTTAATACAGGTTTCCGCACTAATGCGAATCCATTTATTATCAACTCGTACATCGAGCAACGATTCTTGAGAGATCAACGTGCTACGATTCGTTTCCAAGCATTTGACTTGTTGAATCAACAGACTAATATCAACCGTACGGTTGGTGAGATCTTGAGAGATAGTCAGACCAATCGTTTAGCAAGATATTTTATGTTGACATTTACATTCAAATTGCAAAAATTCTCAGGAATCAATCCGATGCAAAATCAAGGACAATTCCCAGGGCATATGCGTCCAAGAATGTAATTTGAAAATACTTATAATCTAAACGGCTGTATCTCATACAGCCGTTTTGTTTTTATTGTGTAGTTTTGCAATCAATCAAATAATAGATCACTGAATGAAGGAATACAATCTTATCCAATTGGATAATGGTATCAGAATATTGTTGCATTACGAAAACTCTAGCATTACACACACTTGTATGATTGTAAATGCTGGTGCGCGCGATGAGAGAGAGGGCAAGTATGGTGTGGCACACTTTATTGAACATTTATTATTTAAGCGTACGGAGCGTCGCTCGACCAATCAAATCTTGAACCGTCTAGAGCAAGTTGGTGGGGACCTTAATGCGTATACCACCAAAGAATATACCTGCCTGCATGCCTCATTTTTGAATCCACATCTCGAGCGCGCTTTAGATTTGTTTGAGGATGTTCTGTTTCACTCTACATTTCCAGAAAATGAAATTGAGAAAGAAAAAGGAGTAATTCTTGACGAAATGGCTTCCTACCTCGATAGCCCTGAAGAGTCTATTATGGACGATTTTGAAGATTTATTGTTTAAGGGAACAGGTTTGGGACACAATATTTTAGGTTTGGAAGAGGATTTGAAGGCTTTGCAGAAACCTGATGTCCTAGATTTTATGCTCAGTAATTATGATACCAATGAAATCGTGATTGCTATAGGAGGCAAGTATTCACTGGCCCAAGTTGAGCGTATCAGTAACAAGATCTTTGGTCGTATCAAACCCAATACGCGAAGTCGCCAAGACATTGCTATTATTGAAAATAAAGGACAGCAAATTACAATCGAGAAGCCTATTAATCAGGCGCACTATATGCTGGGAATCCAAACATTTGGCATTTTCGATGAGCGTAAAACAGCTATGCTATTGCTCAATAATATGCTGGGCGGATTTGGCATGAGTTCTATCCTGAATTTGGGTATCCGGGAGAAATATGGCATTGCCTATACTATAGAGTCCAATTTCACAATGTACACAGATGTTGGACATTTTAATATTTACTTAGGCACCGACGAAGAAAAGCTTAAAAAGGCTGTGTCGCTCGTATTTAAGGAACTCAATAAATTAAAAGAAGGGCCTATCTCCGCTTATCAGTTGAAGCAAGCGAAACAGAAATTCAAAGGACAGATAGCACTGGCAGAAGAGAATCGCATGAGCATGATTATCGCGGAAGCGAAAAATATTATTGATTATGACAAAATAATTCCTCTCCAGGAGGTATTTGACAAGATCGATGCGGTGCGTGCGGAAGACCTATTGGAGCTAAGTACGATTTATTTTGATGCCGATAAGTTAACATCCTTGACCTTTGTGCCGGGGGAGGAATAGCTTTTCAGCAATATTATTATATTTGCCGAATAATCTCAATTAGAAATAACCTTTAACAAAGAAAATAAGTCGTCATGAAAACAGCTTACATTTTCCCAGGTCAAGGGGCTCAATTCGTAGGAATGGGTCAAGACCTATACAATCTTAATGAAGAGAGCAAGGCTTTATTCGAAAAAGCAAACGATATTTTAGGATTTCGTATTACCGACATCATGTTTAATGGTACAGACGAAGATCTTAAGCAAACCAATGTAACTCAACCAGCGATTTTCTTGCATTCGGTGATCTTGGCAAAAGCATTGGGCGACAAGTTTCAGCCTGCTATGGTAGCGGGTCACTCGCTGGGCGAATTTTCGGCCTTAGTGGCGGCAGGAGCCTTATCGTTTGAAGATGGTCTTAAGCTCGTTTCTCAACGTGCAAATGCGATGCAGAAAGCCTGTGAATTACAACCTTCGACAATGGCCGCAATTTTGGGCCTTGATGATGAGACGGTAGAAAAAATATGTGCGCAGGTAGAAGAGGTCGTGGTGGCAGCAAATTACAACTGCCCGGGACAGCTGGTGATCTCGGGATCTATTGAAGGAATCGACAAAGCTTGTGCTTTATTGACAGAGGCTGGAGCTAAGCGTGCGTTGAAATTGAATGTAGGTGGCGCTTTCCACTCTCCATTGATGGAGCCAGCGAAGGTAGAGCTGCAAGCTGCTATTGAAGCGACAGCTATTCAATCACCAATATGTCCGATCTACCAAAATGTAGACGCAAAAGCATACACCGATCCACAAGAGATCAAAGCTAACCTGATCGCTCAATTAACTGGAGCAGTGCGCTGGACGCAGACTGTACAAAATATGTTGGCCGACGGTGCGGAATCTTTTGTAGAGGTGGGTCCAGGTAATGTCTTGCAGGGATTAGTGAAAAAAGTAGATAGACAGGCGCAGGTTTCATCTGCATCTATCGCAGAATAATAAAGCAAGAAGAGCGACCGAAGGTCGCTCTTCTTGCTTTAGCTAATTATCCTTAAAAGAATAGTAATGGTCTTGGATGACTTGGGCCAAGAATTGCTCAGGTCTTTCTGTAGTTTTCCGACCAATCATGAGCTCCACTTTGGCGGCTAATGCCTTAATGATTTCATAGTTTTTACGGCGATAGCCGGTATTATAAATATCCTTGATTTCGTTGATCTCTTGATCAGAGAGTTTATACACTTCATGATACACGACCTCATGCTCGACGGCTAGTTCTTCAAAGACTGTTTCACGTAGATTAATTGCTGTTTTAAGGCTGATTACAGTGGTGTCCGCTGCTATGTCACCTAGTCGCTGTGATTTGGAAGATAGAATAATGCTGGTCAGACCAATACCTCCCATACTCAGAAATATATCAATAGCATTGGATACCCAACGAATAAAATACTGGTAGAAAGTAGCGCGCGTGCCATCAATCTTTACGACCTTGAGTTTCATGATTTTTTTACCCATTGTTTGCCCATTCATGAAAGTCTCACTCAGCAAGGGGTAGAAAAATAAAGGCAGATACACTAAAGAATATACTCCCCACATCGCCCATTGGTCTAGTCCTTCTAGAATACCCGTGATATTAAAAAATAACTGTACCAAGAAAATATAAAGTATCATTATAGCATAATCCAGCGCAAAGGCTAATATCCTAGAGCCTACAGGAGCTAAGGAGTATTCAAAATTTACGTTTTGCGGTGTATTTATTAACAGCTTATTCATATATTTGATAGAAGGTCAATTAAACTTAAAACATGCGTGAGGCTTCTTTTGTAGAACGAAATAAAGAAAAATGGCGTTCAATTGAAAATAATTTGCTCCATATAATTGATGTTGAGCCGGATGTACTAGCCTCCAACTATATTGAATTGACCAATGATCTAGCGTATGCTCAGACATTTTACCCAGCGAGCAAAACCAAAGATTATCTCAATGAATTATCCATTCGCGCTCATCAATTAATCTACAAAGATCAAAAATCTTCAAGCAACAAGCTCGCTCATTTCTTTACATATGAAATTTTCGAATCTATATGGAAGATACGAAAACCCCTGCTATATTCCCTACTTATTTTTGTCCTCGCGAATATTATCGGCATTATTTCCGCCCATTATGAAGATAGCTTTTTGAAATTTATTATGGGATCAAGCTACGTGGATATGACTGTACAGAATATTAAAGAAGGGAATCCCGCCGGAGTCTATCAACAAGGATCAAATTGGGGTGGAGCGCTGGCGATTACCATCAATAATGTACGGGTCGCATTCTTTGCTTTTATATATGGCATATTCTTTAGCTTGGGTACAGGATTTATACTGATGTCCAATGGCATTATGGTCGGCACATTTCATTATATGTTTTACAAATATGGGGTGCTTGCTGAGGCCATGTCGGCAATTTGGATTCACGGCGCTATCGAACTTTCTGTTATCGTCATCGCCGGGGGATGCGGTATTGCCATGGGCAATAGTATATTATTCCCCAAATCTTATACTCGTCTGGAATCCTTCAAAAGAGCGGTAAAGCATGCCGCTAAGGTGCTTATCAGTACGATTCCGTTTTTTATAATAGCAGGCACACTAGAAGGATTCGTAACCCGGTATTACCAAGTCTCCATATGGATGTGTTTGATCATTATCTTACTATCTTTCCTATCCATTGTATATGTTTATATTGTAAAACCAAAACAAATGGCACTTAAATACGCATGGAGTTAATAGATTTTGAATTCAGAAAAGAGCGTAAGTTAGGGGAATTTGTACAAGATTTTATTAACTTATTGAAAGTCATAAATAGGCACTTGGTGTCGGTTCTGTTGAAGTTACTGTTGATTCCAATCAGTGTAGTAATCTTGCTTGGGTATTATATATCCACACAAATCAGTTTTAATACGGCATATACCTCGGTAGATACTGTCCATGTATTTATGAGTTTTTTGGTTCTGGGAATAGTTATTCTATTGATCGCGCTCTTTGCATTCGGATTGGGAATAGAGTATTTTATTTTACTACGCAATACCAAAAGCTTAGCCTTCAATTCCTCCGATATCTTGCGGCAATTTCGAACGCATTTGCGGATGTACCTTCGTTTCTTTTTAGCAATGTTGGTTGTAGGGGTGCTAATCTCTATACCAACAGCGTTCGCGGTTCTTCTTTCAGCATTGATTCCTTTTATTGGGTCATTTGCTGCGGGCGTGATATTTGCCATGATTGGACTGTGGTTCTTTTCGGCATTTATGCTGTATAGAGAAGGGTACTACGATTTAATTGACTGTTTCGGGTCTGCATTCACCATGTTGAAGAAAAAGATATTAGAATATGGGTTAGCTTCTTATATTGTTTCTTTTATTTTTCAGGCTTTACTGAGTATTATTACTATTGTTCCGATGGTTATAGTTTTTCTTATTGCCTATAATTCATTAGGGTACAATGATGACTTCTTTGCATCAGGAATCGGGCGCGGTGTTGCAACTTTCGGAGGGCTTTTCGTCGTACTATTGGTTATTATATATTACCTTCTTTCGGTAATTAGCTACGGAATCATCTACGAGACCGCCAAGGAATTGCAATTTGGAGAAGATGTCTTCGAGCGTATAGATAAATTGGGAGGGGAGACGCATGCGTAATTATTTGTTACTGATATTGCTGGTCTTTTCCTCTTATGCATTCGCGAATATACAAGATTCTGTGGCTGTCGAGGATATGATACCTAGAGAGGAGTCCGAAGAAAATCCCAAATATTGGGTGAAAGGGTATTACGATAGCATCCCTCGGCTGGCTCAAGTGGAAACTGACTCGGAGCAGGATTTTCAGGATATGATTGGAAGATACCAAAGTAAAGACTTCGAATATATAGAAAGCATATCGGATAAGTTAACGCTCTGGAATTCCATTATACAATGGTTAAAAGATTTTTTGTCCGACTTGTTTCCCGATATAGATGCGCGGCCAGGAGATTGGTTTTATAATATCCTTGGCATAGCAGGGGCAGCTTTAGTGGTGTTTCTATTATACAAATTCTTTTTCTCAGGCAGACAGTTTATTCGAAATCCTAAAGAAAAGCAAGAAGATGAAGGCGATAGTATAGCATATGTGGAGCGGCATCTGCTGGATGTGGATATTAACAATTACATTAATAGCGCGATTGCACAGAACAACTATGCCTTAGCAATCCGCTACCAGCAATTGTTGAATATACAGCTGCTCGCAAAGCGCGATTTTATCACGTGGAATCAAAATAAGACCAACTTGGAGCTCATGGACGAGATTCAATTGGCCGACCTCAAGGAGGAATTCAAAAATTGTTCTGAACTTTTCAATTATGTATGGTTTGGGGATTTTACGCTGACCAAAGCAAAATTTGAGGAGATAACTGCAGTGTTCAAGAATTTTCAAAGGAGGTGGTCATGAGTAGAGGAATGTGGCTGGGTATTATCTTGTTGTTGATTGTATTTGTAGGCATAGCACTGATCGATGCGGGCGCTAAGCGGCCTATCGACTGGAGGGAAAGCTACCTGTTTAAAGACAAAATTCCTTTTGGCACATATGTGTTCCGGGAGGAGTTACCCCGTGTAATGCCTCAGGACCGCCGCTTTACGGGTTTTCACGAGAGTTATTACGAGTTTTTGACCGAGAAAATCAATGCGAAAGCAAGCGAATCTTCTATTGTCGAGATAACAGAATATATTGCATTGAGTAAGGAAGATGTCAGGGAGCTGTTGAGTTATGTAGAACAGGGCGGCGAAGTCTTCTTTTCTTCCAAATTGTACCCCGAGATTTTGCTCGACACATTGGGAGTGCAGATTGCTGTGTTGGATTATGCACAATTTAGGCCGACGCCACGTACGGTGCATTACACACTAGGCAATGATACTGCGCGGGTATATTTAGATAAGGTAAAAGACTTTATGGTTTTCACAAAACTAAACCCGAATAATACGACCATACTAGGCTATCTGAATGCCCGCGGAAGGGCCATTCCTAATTTTGTGAAAATCACCTGGGGAAAAGGTAGCATCTATTTACATAATGTACCTGCTGCATTTGGAAATTATTATCTTCTACAGGAGAAAAGTTATAATTACGCCACGAAGCTGATCAATGTCCTTCAGCACAGAGAGGTCCAGCTCAAGGATAGAGGGGGGGCTCCGGATGTAGCAAATACACCATTGCGTGTTATTATCCAAAAACCTGGTCTAGCACAAGCTTGGTATATGCTACTGGCAGGATTAGTACTTTTTATGCTTTTTCGATCCAAGCGCGAGCAGCGTCCTGTGCCTGTCATCATGCCCGAACCGAATAAGTCTAAGGAGTTTGCACAAACTATTGGCAATCTATATTACGAGAATGGCTCTCCGAGCAATATTATTCAAAAAAAGATAGAATACTTTCTTTTTGATATCCGTAATAATTTTCAGTTGGACACATTGGATCTTGGCGATGAGCGCTTCATACGCCAACTGGCACTAAAAGCGGGTGTCGAGTCGGAAGAAGTCAAACAGCTGATTCAGTTGATCGCCTCTTATAGAAACAAGACTTTATCCTCAATGGAGGACGTTAGATTAATAAATCAAAAAATAGAAGAATTCAAACACAAAGCCAATATTATATGATAGAACAAGACAACTTGGAAAGATATAAGCCTGATTTTGAAAATAGGATAGACCTTAGCGGCCTTCAAGCCAAATTGGATGGCGTGCGTGCGGAAGTGAAAAAGGTCATCATAGGTCAGGATAAAGTGATTAATATGTTATTGCTGGCTATTTTATCGGGAGGACATTCATTGATCGAAGGTCTACCTGGAGTAGCGAAGACGTTAACCGCCAAATTAATTGCCAAATCTATATGCAGTAATTTCAAAAGAATCCAATTTACCCCCGATTTGATGCCTTCGGATGTGACGGGATCGACCATATTGGATATTAAATCCAATGAGTTTGAATTTCGCAAGGGGCCAATCTTTGGTAATATCATCTTAATCGACGAAATCAACCGCGCACCTGCGAAGACTCAGTCTTCTTTATTTGAGTGTATGAGTGAG
The DNA here is from genome assembly GCA_048595255.1 of Sphingobacterium sp. GTDB lineage: Bacteria > Bacteroidota > Bacteroidia > Sphingobacteriales > Sphingobacteriaceae > Sphingobacterium. The sequence continues at coordinate 7,873 of JBMDWK010000016.1, forward strand.
CGCCAAGTGACGGTTGATGGCACGACCTATCCTATGGCGAATCCTTTTATAGTTTTTGCTACACAAAATCCGATCGAGCACGAAGGGACCTACAGACTTCCTGAGGCACAATTGGATCGTTTCCTTTTCAAGATAGAAGTCAATTACCCTGACTTTGATCAAGAGTTGATTATTTTGCAAGAGCATCACCAGCAGAAAGCAAAAAATAAAGAGGATCTAGTTCAAGAAGTGGTATCCATTGACGAGGTTGTCCATTTTCAGCATATGGTCAAGATGATATATGTGCACGAAGATGTATTGAAATACATCGCACAAATTATTGCGCAGACGCGTTCCAATCCTTACCTCTATTTGGGGGCTTCGCCGCGGGCGTCTATTGCTATTCTTGAAGCGGCCAAAGCTAATGCAGCACTGCAGGGTCGCGATTTTGTGACTCCTGAAGATGTCAAATATGTCGCAGAAGCCGTATTGGCACATCGTATTCAACTGACTCCGGAGAAGGAGATGGAAGGTTTCACTCCCGCATACATTGTGCAGCAGCTTATTGAAAGCGTCGAAATCCCGAGATAATGAAATTCTTGCGTAGATTATATATTGCTAATACATTTTTCTATGTGCTGCTGTTTCTAGCCGCTTGTTTTGCTGTGTCATTTTATATAGGACCACTACGCCTCATTGCCGTTATTTTGTTTTGGATATGGATAGGGCTTTGTTTTTGGGACTTGTCTATACTGCATATGCCGCGCCATCAAATCAAAATCCAGCGGCACTATCCGGACAAATTATCCAATGGTGATAATAACCCGTTTAGGATCAGTCTCATCAGTTCATTCCCGATGACGGTTAAGGCGCGAATCTTAGAAGAGGTTCCGGTGTCGCTCCAAATGCGCCATAACGAATTTTCACTGCGCCTATTTCCACGCAAAGAACAACAAGTGGAATATATGCTAGCGCCCAAAAAACGCGGTGTATACGCTTTTGGTAAATGCAATGTATTGATCAGCCACTTAGGCTTTTTCGAGCGTAAATTTGTATTGGAGGAGGAATTGGAAATCCCCTGTTATCCATCATTTATTCAAATGCGAAAGTATCAGCTCTTAGCGACGACGGATCGACTGATGGAAATGGGTGTGAAACGTATCCGAAGGATAGGCAGTACCATGGAGTTTGACCATATCAAGGAATATGTAAAAGGCGACGAATATAAGCACATGAATTGGAAGGCCTCTGCAAAATATAAACGGCTCATGGTCAATCAATATCAAGAGGAAAAATCTCAGCCCATATATTCGATCATTGATATCGGAAGAGTAATGCGTATGCCTTTCAATGAGATGACCTTGTTGGATTATGCGATCAACTCTACGCTGGTGCTTTCTAATGCAGCCATCTTGAAGCAGGATCGTGCTGGTATGCTGACTTTTGGCAAATCCTGCGAAAATCATATCGCTCCAGAGCGGAATAATAAGCAGATCAAGCTGATTTCTGATAAATTGTACGGTATTACCACGAATTTCGAAGAATCTGAATTTGGTAATCTTTATTCTTTCTTGCGTCGCAAAATAAACAAGCGATCTTTGATCTTCCTGTACACAAACTTTGAGACCTTGGACGCGCTGAATAGACAATTGCCGTTTCTGCGAATGATGGCCAAAAGCCATATTATCGTTGTGGTAGTCTTTAAGAACACCGAGTTGGTCGAAATGGCCAGAGGCGAAGCCAAGCGAACTATAGACATATACAATAAGATTATCGCAGAGAAATTTGTGTATGAGAAAAATCTGATTATTCAGGAACTGAATCGCAACGGGCTGCAGACAATTTATACCGCCCCCGAAGATTTGAGCATTAAATCCATCAATAAATATCTTGAAATCAAAGCCCGAGGCTTAATCTAATAAAAAAGGCGAAACATTTTAGTTTCGCCTTTTTTATTTTAAAGCTGGAAAGCTTCTTTTATTTTATCCACGTAATCTAATTTTTCCCAAGTGAACAATTCCACTTCGACAGTTTTAGTTTCGCCGTTTGTATTTTCAAAAGTTTTAGTGACTTTCTTATTTGTTCTACCCATGTGACCATACGCGGCTGTTTCTGCATAGATGGGGTTGCGTAAGCCTAATCGGGTCTCGATGCCATAAGGCGTCATATCAAAAAGCTCAGTAATTATCTGTGCAATTTCACCATCGGTAGCCTTCACTTTGCTGGTGCCATAGGTGTTTACATAGATTCCCATTGGGTCTTTCACGCCGATAGCATACGATATTTGAACCAATATTTCATCCGCTACGCCTGCAGCAACTAAGTTTTTGGCAATATGACGAGTAGCGTATGCTGCCGAACGGTCTACTTTCGAAGGATCTTTACCCGAAAAAGCTCCTCCACCATGCGCTCCTTTACCGCCATAAGTATCTACGATGATTTTGCGTCCTGTCAATCCTGTATCTCCGTGAGGACCTCCAATCACAAATTTGCCGGTAGGGTTAATATGAAATTTGATGTTGTCCGTGAACAAAGCCTGAAGTTCAGGCTTCAATTGTGCTTTTACACGTGGGATCAAAATATTCTTAATATCTTCTGTGATTTTCACCAACATGTTAGGTTCGGTGTCAAACTCATCGTGTTGAGTCGAGATGACGATGGTGTCAATTCGTTGCGGTTTGTGATCATCGCTATATTCTAAGGTCACTTGCGATTTTGCATCTGGACGCAAATACGTAATTTCCTGATTTTCACGTCTCAATTCTGCTAATTCGTACAACAAACGGTGTGAAAGGTCCAAAGCCAAAGGCATATAGTTTTCAGTTTCGTTGCTCGCATATCCAAACATGATACCTTGGTCACCCGCACCTTGATCTTGTCTTGTCTTACGGTCTACACCTTGGTTGATATCAGCAGATTGCTCGTGTATAGCAGACAATACCCCGCATGAATTCGCCTCAAACATATATTCGGATTTGGTATATCCAATTTTCTCAATCACAGAACGTGTGATTTTTTGTACATCCAAATAGATTGTGGATTTTACCTCACCTGCCAACACTACCTGTCCGGTCGTGACCAATGTCTCTATCGCTACACGTGAATCCTCATCCCAAGCTAAGAAATTGTCAATTAACGCATCTGAAATTTGATCGGCTATTTTGTCAGGATGGCCTTCCGATACAGATTCGGACGTAAATAAGTATGCCATAATTATTTTGTTTTTTTCGATAATAAAATAAAGGAGAGGTGCTATCCAAAGATAGAAGTGAAAAACAAGATAGAATGGTTTTTAGCACTTTTTTTTCGTGGTTGCAATCTCCCTTTTTACTTAAGATTTGTAAAATGCAAATCAGTCCACATTTTTATTTGGTCGCAAAGTTACAACACTTTTATTATTATCACAATACGCTTCGGGGATTATATTAATTTTTATACATCGTGAAATTTAGATTATATTTACTCGGTTGATTATAGATATGGAAGAACAGAAGAAGATTCTATTTGTTATTAATCCCATTTCGGGAGGCAAGAAAAAAACTGCTTTTAATACGAAGGTCTTGGAAGTGCTGGATTTAAAAAAATTTAAGCCTACTTTCCAACAGACTTCACGAGCGGGTCATGCGTACGAGCTGGGTAAGATGGCTGTGGAAGAGCAGTATGACGCGGTAGTAGCAGTGGGTGGTGACGGTACAATTAACGAACTGGGGGCAGCATTACTGGGGTCAAATATTCCTTTGGGTATTATTCCTGAGGGATCGGGCAATGGTCTTGCGTTGTATCTGGGCATTCCGATGAATGAGACATCGGCCATCAATCGGCTGAATCGCTTCGAGACAGCAGGTGTCGATTGTGGTATTGTCAACGGCAAGCCTTTTTTCAATATTGCGGGTTTAGGGTTTGACGCTTCGGTTTCCGATCGATTTGCGAATGATTCTATTCGCGGTCCCATAGGGTATCTGCGCTCAGCGATCAATGTGATTAGTAATTATAAACCTTGCAAATATGAACTGACTATTGATGGTCAGCAGTACGAGCGTGAAGCGTTTATGATTTCGGTGGCCAATTCACCGCAATATGGCAACAATGCTTATATCGCGCCCAATGCTTCGGTCAATGATGGTCTATTAGATGTATGTATAGTGCACAAATTTCCGTTATATATATTGCCTATGATGGTATTTCATCTGTTTAATCGGTCGGCCGATCAATCGGAATACGTGGAAATCATTCCCGGAAGGGATATTGTCATAAAGCGCGTGGACGACGGGCCTATTCACGTTGATGGAGAGCCAATAGCGCTTGCGGGAGATCTACATATTCAGGTGCAGCCCAATGCACTCAATATAATCTGTTAAGTTTTAAGACATAGTATGGCAAAGCAAAAGAAACAACGCTTCGAAGGCATTGTGTATTCCACAGACGATTCTTATGCGTATGAAATGGAAAATGAGCAAGACGTGGAGACGCTACCTGTGCATCAGCAAAAGTTGAAAGTACAATTGGACAAGAAATCACGCAAAGGAAAAGTTGTTACATTAGTAGACGGTTTTATCGGTCGTGAATCAGATTTAGACGATTTAGCAAAATTGCTTAAGCAAAAGTGTAGTGTGGGTGGAAGCGCCAAAAATGGAGAAATCTTGATACAAGGGGATTTTAAATCAAAGATCCATGAAATATTAAAAAACCTTGGTTATCAGGTCAAACTCGTTGGTGGATAAAATAATTTGACTCTATAACCAGTTTATTCAAAGATTGTTACATCATGATAAGTGAGGTGTGCGTGAATATTTGGATTATAAATCGGTGAGTGTTTGCTTACTTATTTTTATGGGTATTAGCTTGATTAATTTGGATATACAAAAAAAAATAGTTTTTATTGCATAATATTCTATAAACGGACATTTATAAAATCACACATAAGGATAGGATTGCTGCGCTGCTCGTTCTTATTGAAGTCCACAAAAAAGAATTATAAAAAACACTTGAAAAATTTGAATTTTATATCAAAATAGTATATTTGTTTTGACAGTAGTCAAAATGATGCTGACAATTTTGCATTATTTTAAAAGAATTAAACATAATAATTAAACAACAGTAAAAATCTAAAACTTAGTAAAAATGGCAAACGCACCAAAAACTACTAGCCCAGCAAAACAAGAAAGTGGCAATTCAGGTAATTTATTTGCGAGTTTAGCAATCGTTATTTGTTTCATAATTGGATACCTTATTTGGGAATTTGTAATGGGTAATCCGAGCAACTTTATCGATGGCAATCGTGAGAATCAACCTCTACCAGGTAACTATGGTGGTATGGTTTACCATGCAGGTGTTGTCGTACCTGTGTTAATCGGTTTATTCTTGATGGTATGGGTTTTCTCAATCGAGCGTTTCATCGTAATTGGTAAAGCTTCAGGTACAGGTAACGTAGGTAACTTCGTAAGAAAAGTACAATCATTATTAAAAACTGGAAGCATTGATTCTGCAATTTCTGAGTGTGACAAACAAAAAGGTTCTGTTGCAAACGTAATCAAAGCGGGTTTATTGAAATACAAAGACGTAGAAGCTAACCCAGGCTTAGATGCAGAAAAATCAGCATTAGCAATCCAAAAAGAGATTGAAGAGACTACAGCATTAGAAATGCCTATGTTGGAGAAAAACTTAAACGTATTAGCTACATTGGTATCTATTGGTACGTTGACAGGTCTATTAGGTACAGTAACAGGTATGATTAAGGCCTTCTCTGCGTTAGCAACAGGTGGTGCTCCAGATTCAGCTAAATTAGCAAACGGTATCTCTGAGGCCCTAATCAATACAGCTACAGGTATCGCTACTTCAACATTTGCGATCATCATGTACAACATCTTGACTGCTAAAATTGACAAATTAACTTATTCTATCGACGAAGCTGGTTTCTCAATCGTTCAAACATACGCTGCGAACCACAAATAAGAAGTGCTGAAAAATATTTCAACTTTTTTTATGGAAAGTGAAATATAAAAGCATCATTAAGTAAACGAATAGAGTTGTTAATAAATAAAGGTTAAAGAAATGGGTAAAGCAAAAGTAAAAAGAGCCAGTACATCGATCGATATGACCGCGATGTGTGATGTATCTTTCTTGCTTCTAACATTCTTCGTTCTTACAGCTACAGCTAGACAACCTGAGACTCTGACTGTGGATACAGCACCTTCGTACTCTCAAGCTAAATTACCTGATGGAAATTTGGCGATTATCACAGTAGGTGATGAAGGGAAAGTGTTCTTCAAAATGAGCGATCCAAACGTACGTGTTGAGACATTACAAAGAATGGCTAACAAATACGGAATGGAATTCTCTCCAGAAGAATACGCTAAATTCAAAGGTCTAGAAGATTTTGGAGTGTCGATCAAAGCGATGAAAACTTTGTTGGCTGCAAACGATTCGGAAAGAACAGCAGAAAAGCAAAGAGGTATTCCTGTAGATTCTACACAGAATCTAACGAACGAATTATTCTCTTGGGTGAAAGAAGCTCGTGTAGCATCAGCTAATATCTTGCGTAACAAAGCGGTAGAAGACGGAAAAGATCCGGATGATATCGAACTTATGACAGTAGCTATTAAAGCGGATGCGAATGAGAAGTTCCCAAGTTTGAATTTGATAATTGAGACATTACGTAATCAGAAACAAAATAAGTTCAGTTTTGTAACTGGTCTTAAAGCTGATTAATAATTAAGAATTAAATGGCAGAATTAAATCAAGACTCCGGTAAACAAGGTAAAGGAGGAAAAGTAAGATCTAAGAAAAATGGTGGTAAGGTCGATCTTACAGCCATGGTAGACTTGGCATTCTTATTGATTACTTTCTTTATGTTGACGACATCGTTGAATAAGCCGCAAGCCATGGACGTTGCGATGCCAGACAAAAACGTTGAGCAGGACAAGAATACTGACGTAGACGTGGATGAGCACCGTAGTGTGACCCTAGTATTGGGTTCGGATAACAAGCTTGTGTGGTATCAAGGCGATGTTAAAAATCCTCTTCAGGGTCCGACCGTAATTGATTATAGCACTGAAGGATTACGTAGCGTATTATTGAGAATGCAAAAGCTTGTTCCGCAACAAGCTGGAGGTAAAGATGTAATCGTGGTAATCCGTCCAAGCGAAAAATCAGTAACGCGTAATATCATTGACGCGTTGGATGAAATGAAGATTGTAGACATTAAACGTTATATGATATCTAACCGTATCATGGATGACGAAATTGAGCTATTGAAAAAAGAAAATCTTTATAACGACTAATCTCGTCGTAAAGGCTTTCATAAAAATATACTAATATGTTTGAAAAATTAAATATATTTAAAAATGAGTGGCTTGACGTAGTCTTCGAAAATAGGAATAAATCTTACGGAGCTTACGAGCTACGTAAATTAGGCCCTAAAGCCACTAACACGGCGATGGCTATTGTAGCCGCAGTGGTAGCAGTATTTAGTATTCCGCAAGCTTTCAATTTGGATCTCTTCAGCAGTAATGAAGGACCTAAAGAAGAAATTGCATTTACTGAAGAAGTGACTTTAGAGGATCTAGCTGAAAAGCTTCCTGAAGAAGAAGAAAAGCCTGTGGTACAGGAAGAGGCTCCTAAAATAGCCGAATCTAAGCCAGCGCTAGACGTCGTTGCTCTTCCAGAGATCAAGCCAGTTCCTAAGGAAAAGGCCGTGACTGAAGAAGTAGCCACCGTAGAAGAAGCTACAGATAAGAAAAAACTTATCGGTCCAGTAGCGATGAAAGGTATGAAAGGTGGAAGCATTACTACCGAAGGTAAATGGGGTACAAAAGATGTAGCGGGTGCTGCAACGGGTAGTACGAAAGGCGTCGAAGGTGGAACAGGTAATGCAGATGAGATCTTCCAATCCGTGGAGATCCAACCAGAACCACCAGGTGGTTTGAACGCTTTCCGTAAATGGATCGGGGACAACTATCAATACCCACAATCAGCAATTGATGCTAACGTAAAAGGAACAGTACAAGTGACATTCGTAGTTGAGAAAGACGGTTCATTGACAGATATCAAAGTGCAACGTGACTTATCATACGGAACAGGCCAAGCTGCTATCAACGTGTTGAAAAAAGCTAAAAAATGGAGCCCAGGTATCCAAAATGGTCGTCCAGTACGTGTGGCATACTCGCTTCCTATTCGTTTGGATTTAACTAACATGTAATGAGTTATAATTCAGAAATGGATAACAATAAATTTAGACAGAAATCGCCAACAAAGCGATTTCTGTCTATTTTAGGCCTATGCATGTTTTTATTTTATTTCATCATAGGTTTACTGATAATCTTTTGGAAAGATTTTCCAATTGAAATTGATAAGACATATAAGAATATGTTTGGTATTTTGCTAATTGTATATTCTTTTATGCGTTTTGCGCGGTTGTGGCAAAACAACTTTCGTTAAAAAATGTTAAGGATTAATCCTTTGATTGTTTAGTTAATCATAATGGTAATGAATTTGTTCTATAAGATTGTATATGTTGTTACTGCTGTTGTTTTCTTTACTTCATGTCAAGAGCGCCAGCAAAAAAGTAATAAGGATGATATATTATCCGGAGAAGTGTCGGTATTGGTCGACGAATCATTGCTTCCGATTATTATAGAGCAAAAAGAGGTCTTTGAGAGTTCGTATTATAACGCGAAGGTTAAATTGGTCAGCAAGCCCGAAGTACAGGCTGTAAATGACTTAATCAAGGGCGACGCTTCTATTATAATTCTTTCGCGAGAGTTGACTGAAGCCGAGCGCAAATCTTTCGATGAGAGATCTGTTACACCTAGAATATATCCAATCGCTTACGATGCTGTCGTAATGGTGAGTGGTATAGGTCAGGATACGACGATTAAGACATCGGACGTAATTGATTTGATGACAGGTAAAGCTGTAGGAGGCAAATCCCTCGTAATCGATAATCCAAATTCGAGTGTCATAAGATATTTTAGAGAAGTGGGCAAAATAGATAAAATAGCGAATACATATATTCACGTGAAAGGTACAGCAGATAGCATATTGACAACCGTAGCTGAAGGTAGTAATCAAATTGGGATTATGAGCTACAATCAATATTTATCTTTACAAAGTTCTTTCACAAAAAAAGATAAAATTCGTATCTTGAGCGTGTTGAATGACACTTTGGCTACGCCTAAGTATGTCAAGCCGACTCAAGCCTCCTTGTCCACGGGCGAATATCCGTTGCGCAGAGAGGTGAAGATCTTGAACTACCAGCCACATTTGGGATTAGGTATGGGATTCTCGGCTTTTCTAACTGGTGATAGAGGACAGCGTATAGTATTGAAGTCAGGTCTATTGCCTGCAAAGATGCCGGGAAGAGAAATTATAGTGAGAGATAAAATAAATTAGTAAATAACTAAAGAACATAAATAGAATGATGACAAAAAGCAAATTATTTTTGAGTTTATTAGCGGCAGGAGCTGTAGTAAGCACTGCTAATGCTCAAAGTTTAAAAGATGCGAAAGCGGCTCTTGATGCAGAGCAATATGATAAAGCTAAAAGCATCTTACAAAATTTAGTTGCTAAAAAGCCAAAAGATGGAGAAAACCATTTTTACTTAGGTCAAGTGTATTTAGTGAATGAAAAATTGGATTCCGCTACATGGGCTTTTAACAATGGTATTACGAATGCTCCTAAAGAAGCATTAAATACAGTGGGTTTAGGTATCGTAGAATTAGAAAAAAATAATGTAGCAGCTGCTGAGCAAAAGTTCACTCAAGCAACATCTAGTTTAGGCAAAAAAGACTACTTACCGTTATATTATATTGGTAAAGCATACATTGATGCACCTAAGCCCGATTATGCAAAAGCGGTAGACTATCTATCACAAGCAAAAGCCAAAAATGCTAAAGATGCATTGATCCCTGTTTCATTAGGTGATGCTTACTTAGGATTGGGTGAAAATAGCCAGTCTTTTATAAATTATCGTGATGCATTAAATATAGATCCAAATTTAGTAAAAGCCAAAGTACAACAAGCATTAATCACGCGTCGTGCTTTCGCTTTTGACGAGGCGTTGAATCAGTATAACTCGATTGCTGCGGAATATCCAAATTACGGTCCGGTATACCGCGAAATTGCAGAGACAGAACTGCAAATCGCTAAACGTATGCCTGATAACACAGATGAGCAAAAAGCAGCGTACGAAGCTCAAGTAGCGAAAGCTGTAGATAGCTATAAAAAATACCTATCGGTGACAGGTGACAAATCATCTGATGCATTGGTACGTTACGCTGATTTCTTGGTATTCGGTCAAAAATATGATGAGTTAAAGACTGTAGCACTTCAATTGGAGAATGTACCAGGTGTAGATGCTAAAGTATACCGTTACTTAGGTTTGATATCTATCAATCAAGATAAAGATCCAGCAAAAGCAGTTGGTTACTTTGACAAATTGTTCGCAAATGCTGAAGAAAGCCGTCTAATTGCAATTGACTATTTATTTGGTGGTTTTGCAAATATTGAGGCTGGAGACAAAAATAAAGGTCTTCAGTACTTGGGAAAAGCTTTGCAAATGGACAAAGAATTGATCAATGAGGTTGATGGATACGGTAGAAATGCATTCAATGCTGAGAACTTCGAAGCGGCAGCAGCTATCTTCAACGTACCAGCACAACAACAAGGAGAACCTTGGTTTTACGAAGCAAACTACTTAGTAGGTGATGCGAACTTCCGTGCGGGTAACAAGAAGAAAACAGCTGGTGAAGACGGTACTCAAGAATTTAATGATGCTATCAAAGCTTTAGATGTAGTAATCAATTCTACAGACTCAGCGGCAGCAGAATTCAAAGTGCCTGCATTATATATCAAAGGTTATAGCAATTACAATTTAGATGTTATCGACCCTGAGCAACCAGAATTACATAAAGGATTGTATTTACCAGCGTTCACGCAGTTGGAGAAAGTTCTTACTGACAAGCAAGCGGCTGGTGAGCAATTGACTGAAGATGAGATTGTGAAATTGACTGATGTTTATAACGTAATCGGATATTACCACATCTTAAAAGAGGATTATGCTAAAGCTGCTGGTATTTTCAAAAAAGCAGTAGCGCTGACTCCTGGCGATGAGGTAGCAACACAATACTTAGAGGCGTTAAAAGATTTTATTAATTAGTAATAATCAAGCATACAAATCTTCGAAAAGGGGAAACTGATTTCAGTTTCCCCTTTTATTTTTTGATAAAAGTTATATATTTGCTTTACAACTGAAAACTAAACTTTTATTATGGAAAATTTGCAAGGACAAAACCTTCCTGTTGATTATCTGCCCATCCTTATTCAATTAGTTGTTGCGGCGGGGTTTGGAATTACAACCATTATTGGCACGCATCTCATTGGCCCTAAAGTACGCACCGCGAATAAACTAACGTCTTTCGAATCGGGGGTAGAGGTCATCGGTAATGCCCGTCAACCATTTTCCATCAAATATTTTCTTGTAGCCATCTTATTTGTGATTTTTGATGTGGAGGTTATCTTCATGTATCCATGGGCTGTGAACTTCAGGGAGTTTGGTATGGAAGGAATGATAGAGATGTTTATTTTTATGGGCTTATTGCTTTTGGGGTTCATTTATGTCATTAAGAAAAAAGCGCTTAACTGGGATTAAGAACCATTCTAAATAACGTTCCATTATTCAATTTAAGGAATAAAAACATTAAATTGAACAACGTATAAACCGAGGAAAAGAATAACTATTATGAGCAAGATCACCTTAGCGGAGGCGCCTCCAGGAGTGGAAGGTGCTGGATTTTTTGCCACTACTTTAGATAAAGCGATTGGATTAGCTCGAGCGAATTCACTATGGCCTTTGCCATTTGCCACTTCCTGCTGTGGGATAGAGTTTATGGCCACTATGGGTTCTACCTATGATTTGGCGCGTTTTGGTGCGGAGCGCCCTAGTTTTTCTCCTCGTCAGGCTGATATGTTGCTGGTGATGGGTACGATAGCTAAAAAGATGGCTCCTGTATTGAAGCAGGTGTATATACAGATGGCGGAGCCAAGATGGGTTATTGCAGTCGGCGCATGTGCGTCAAGCGGAGGTATATTTGACACCTACTCTGTACTACAAGGCATTGATGAAATTATACCTGTAGATGTGTATGTCCCGGGTTGTCCTCCTCGCCCAGAAGCGATTCTGGACGGCGTGCTAAAATTGCAAGATATCGTCAAAAATGAATCGCTGAATAGACGCAATACGCCGGAATATAAAGCGCTGTTGGAGAAGTATGGAATAGAGACTAACAATGGATAGACTAACTAATCAATATATAATAGATAATTTGCAGGGAAGGTTTGGAGATGCCGTACAAGTGATAGGCGAGCCGCACGGGCTCTTGACTATTCGTGCTACGGTAGATCAGATAATCGATTTATTGACGTATCTCAAAAACGAAGAATCACTGCGATTTAATTATTTAACGGATATTACAGCCGTACATTATCCTAATCAGGAGAAATCTTTTGCAGTTGTATACCATCTACACAACTTATTTCAAAATTTCCGGATACGTATTAAGGTGTTTTTAGAGTCAGATAATCCAACTATCCCTTCTGCTACTGCGGTGTGGAAAGGTGCGAACTGGATGGAACGCGAGACGTATGATTTCTATGGAATCAACTTCGAAGGTCACCCTGATTTGCGTAGAATCCTCAATATGGACGAGCTTGATGTTTTTCCGATGCGCAAAGAATACCCCTTAGAGGATCCGAATAGAGTAGATAAGAAAGATTTTTATTTTGGCCGATAACTTGAAAGAATGTAAATGAGCAAACCTATTACCAAAATAACACCAAATAAACCCCTATACGAGGATAATGATCCGCAAGATGAATTAATTACCCTGAATCTAGGTCCTACCCATCCAGCTACGCACGGCGTATTTCAGAATGTGCTACAGATTGATGGGGAGCGTATTGTGAGTGGAGTATCAACAATTGGGTATATTCATCGTGCGTTTGAAAAAATCGCAGAGCACCGTCCATTCTATCAGATTACCCCATTGACGGATCGTCTGAATTATTGTTCTTCGCCGATCAACAATATGGGCTGGCATATGACTGTAGAAAAGCTGTTGGATATTGAAATCCCGAAGCGTGTGCAGTATATGCGGGTGATAGTAATGGAATTAGCACGTATAGCGGATCACATTATCTGTAACGGTATTTTGGGTGTAGATACAGGCGCTTTCTCGGGCTTCCTGTATGTGATGCAGGAGCGGGAGTTTATCTATGAAATCTACGAAGAAATTTGCGGGGCGCGTTTGACCACGAATATTGGACGTATTGGCGGTTTTGAACGTGATTTCAATGAGACAACTTTCAAAAAGATAGAGGAATTTTTGGAACGTTATCCACCAGTTCTAAAAGAGTTTGAGGAGTTATTTGTTCGCAATAGAATATTTATCGAACGTACAGCAGGTGTAGCGGGAGTGACGCCTGAAGAGGCTTTAGAATATAGTTGGTCAGGTCCAATTTTGCGTGCCACGGGGGTCGATTATGATGTGCGTGTGGTGTCGCCTTACTGTTCTTACGAAGAGTTTGATTTTGAAGTTCCCGTAGGGACGAATGGTGATGTTTACGATCGATTCATGGTCCGCAATGCGGAGATGTGGCAATCATTAAGCATTATTCGTCAGGCGATGGATAAAATTAAAAAAGAGCCAGCTGGAGTATTTCATGCTGATGTTCCGGAATTTTATTTGCCGCCAAAAGAACAAGTATATAACAATATGGAGGCCTTGATTTACCATTTCAAAATTGTAATGGGTGAATGGGAAACTCCAAAATCAGAAGTATATCATTCGGTCGAGGGTGCTAATGGAGAATTGGGTTTTTATCTAATACATGACGGAGGGCGCACACCTTACCGACTGCATTTCCGAAGACCATCATTTATTAATTATCAAATGTTTGCGCCCATGAGTGCAGGGATGATGATTTCGGATGCGATTATAAACATGAGTAGTTTAAATATTATAGCTGGAGAATTAGATGCTTAGTGTACAAGAAAACTTTCCTGTAGAATTTTCGGACACACTTTTGGCCAAATTTGCTGAAGTGGTGAGTCGCTATCCTGCAGGTAAACAGAAATCTGCTTTACTGCCTATTTTGCATCTGGTACAAGCTGAATATGGTTGGTTGAGTACCGATGCTATGGATAAGGTCGCGGCATTTTTGCAGATCAAGCCTATCGAGGTTTATGAAGTTGCTACGTTTTATACCATGTATTTCCTGCGACCACAGGGAAAATATGCTTTAGAAGTTTGTCGTACTGGACCGTGCTGTTTGGTGGGTGCAGAGCGTATTATGAAGCATATTGAAGACCGTCTAGGCGTGAAAGAGGGCGAGGTCACTGCGGATGGATTATTTTCTTGGCGCGGTGTCGAGTGTTTGGCGGCTTGCGGTTATGGGCCAGTATTACAGATTGGCCCTGAATATACATTTTACGAGAATCTAACGGAGGAAAGTGTCGATCAGCTGATTGATACTTTGCGAAATAAAGCTAAAGAGGCATAATCATTATGGGACGTAAATTATTATTAGAGCATATCAATGAGCCGGGAATAAACACTTTTGCCGTATACCGTCAAAAGGGAGGTTACCGTGCTGTAGAAAAGGCTTTGAAAACAATGTCGCCCGATGATGTGGTCGAAGAAGTAAAGAAATCAGGCCTTCGTGGCCGTGGTGGTGCGGGATTTCCGACAGGATTGAAGTGGAGTTTCTTGGCTAAGCCAGAAGGTGTGCCGCGCTATTTGGTTTGTAATGCTGATGAATCAGAACCCGGTACGTTCAAAGACCGTTATTTGATGACGCACATTCCACACGCATTGATAGAAGGGATGATCGTGTCCAGCTATGCGTTGGGCGCTCACACATCGTACATCTATGTTCGAGGCGAGATGATGCCTCAAATTCGGATTTTGGAGCAGGCTATTGCGGAAGCGAAAGCGGCAGGACTGTTGGGAGATAACATATTAGGCACGGGCTATAATCTAGAGATACATGTGCAGCCAGGTGGTGGTGCTTATATCTGTGGAGAAGAAACGGCGTTGTTGGAATCTTTGGAAGGCAAGCGCGGCAATCCGCGTATCAAGCCTCCATTCCCGGCGATCGCCGGTTTGTATGGCTGCCCTACCGTGGTAAATAATGTTGAATCTATAGCAGCGACAGTGCCTATTATTAACGATGGGGGTGAAGAGTACGCTAAAATAGGGATAGAACGCAGTACCGGTACAAAATTAATTTCTGCTTCGGGTAATATCAATAAACCCGGTGTATATGAAATTGAGTTGGGTGTGTCGGTCGAAGAATTTATTTATTCAGACGAATATTGTGGAGGTATAGCTAATGGCAAGCGCCTAAAAGCATTAGTGGCAGGAGGCTCGTCTGTTCCTATTCTTCCGGCTAATTTGATTACCAAAACTGCAGCAGGCAATTCGCGTTTGATGACTTATGAATCATTAGCTGATGGCGGTTTTCAGACAGGCACTATGCTGGGGTCGGGTGGTTTTATTGTGTATGACGAAGATCAATGTATTGTACGGAATACGTGGAATTTTGCTCGGTTCTATCATCATGAAAGTTGTGGGCAATGTTCACCTTGCCGTGAAGGTACAGGGTGGATGGAAAAGGTGTTGCACAAGATAGAGCATGGTCATGGCACCATGGATGATATAGACTTGCTGTGGGATATACAACGCAAGATAGAAGGAAATACAATTTGTCCATTGGGTGATGCTGCGGCATGGCCTGTAGCGGCGGCAATTCGGCATTTCCGTGATGAGTTTGAGTGGCATGTATTAAATCCTCAAGAGTCACAGCAGCGAAATTATGGTTTGGCACATTATGCAGATCCTTTGGAGCCTGTAGTTCAATAGATATTATAGAAGGAGATACGATGGCAGACGAAGTTGTAAAATTAAAAGTCACAATAGATGGTATTCCGGTGGATGTAGCACCGGGAACGACGATATTGAATGCGGCACGTCAGATTGGAGGCGATATAGTTCCACCTGCAATGTGTTATTATTCGAAACTCGAGGGGTCAGGAGGAAAATGCCGTACCTGTTTGGTGAAAGTTTCGAAAGGATCAGAAAAAGATCCACGTCCCATGCCGAAGCTTGTTGCTTCTTGTCGTACGACGGTAATGGATGGCATGGAGGTACAAAATATTACCTCTCCAGAAGTGGTCGAAGCACGTAAAGGCGTCGTGGAGATTCTTCTGATTAATCATCCGTTGGATTGTCCGATTTGTGACCAAGCCGGTGAATGCAAATTGCAAGATTTAGGCTATGAGCATGGCGCGGAGGGTACACGTTATGAATTTGAGCGTCGTACGTTCGAGCGCATTGATCTGGGCGATAAGATACAGCTGCATATGAATCGTTGTATTCTGTGCTATCGCTGTGTATACGTAGCAAACCAACTTACAGAAGAGCGTGAGCACGGGATCTTAAACCGGGGAGACCATTCTGAAATTTCGACGCATATTGAAAAGGCACTGGATCATGATTTCATAGGAAACGTGATTGATGTGTGTCCTGTAGGTGCTTTAACGGACAGAACATTCCGATTCAAAAACAGAGTATGGTTTACTAAGCCTATTGACGCACATAGAGACTGCCCGACATGTTCGGGAAAAGTAACATTGTGGTACAAAGGAGAAGAGGTTCTGCGTGTGACAGGACGGAAAGATGAATTTGGTGAAGTCGAAGATTTTATCTGTAATACCTGCCGTTTTGATACTAAGAATACTTCAGATTGGGTATTAGAGCATCCTACAGATGTAGAAAAAGAATCGGTAATCGGAGCGAATCATTATAAGCAATTTGACCCGCCTGCGGTCATAAGAGAAGATGCAGACTTGCAGCTTGCGAATGTGGAGCAATTGCATAGGACGGAACGTTTAAAATAGAACTTAATGGAAGGAGCTTTTATATTAGAAAAACTTATACTCGTTGTCGTGGTATTCACTGTTACCTTAGTAATAGCGATGTACTCGACGCTTGCAGAACGTAAAATAGCAGGTTTTATGCAAGATCGATATGGTCCAGACCGTGCGGGTATTTTCGGAATTTTACAACCCTTGTGTGATGGCGGTAAATTCTTTTTCAAAGAAGAGATAATTCCGGCAGGCGCTCATAAAACGTTATTTATTCTCGGTCCGGTCATTGCGATTATTACCGCATGTATCAGTTCCGCGGTTATTCCATGGGGTCAAGATCTGGTTATTAATGGTCGAACTGTATCCCTACAGGTTGCTGACGTAAATATTGGTGTACTGTATGTGTTTGGCGTGATTGCGTTAGGCGTTTATGGTATTATGTTGGGCGGATGGGCTTCTAATAATAAGTTTTCCCTCATGGGTGCCATTCGTGCGGCTTCACAGAGTATTTCGTATGAAATCGGTATGGGACTTTCGCTGATTGCCCTATTAATGGTAACAGAAACTTTGCAACTGGGAGAAATCGTGGCACAACAATCTGGTTTTGTTAATTGGAATATTTGGGTGCAACCATTAGGATTTTTGATTTTCATAACCTGTGCCTTCGCAGAATGTAATCGTGTGCCTTTTGACTTGCCTGAGTGTGAGACCGAATTGGTGGGTGGCTACCATACGGAATATTCGTCGATGAAATTGGGATTATATATGTTTTCGGAATACATCAATATGTTTGTGTCATCGGCATTGATGGCGACATTGTATTTTGGAGGCTATAATTTTCCATTTATGTACGATTTGGGCTTGTCCCAAAACTGGATAACTATTATTGGTGTACTTGTCTTTTTCTTAAAAATATTTGGCTTCATCTTTTTCTTCATGTGGATTCGTTGGACATTGCCGCGATTCCGTTATGATCAATTGATGAACTTAGGCTGGAAGATTTTGATTCCATTGGCTATTGCCAATATTGTATTGACAGGTGTAATCACATTAATTAAGGATACTTATTTTCAATAGTCGGGATATGCAATCATTAACTAATCGAAAAAAAGTCATCGAGCAAAAGCCAATGAACATATGGGAACGTATGTACTTGCCGGCTATTGCTAAGGGGCTTGCTATTACCATTCGACATTTTTTCAAGAAGATACCTACCGTAAAATATCCTGAAGAAATCAGACCGTATTCCAAAAATTTCAGAGGCCAACATTCCCTAAAACGGGATGAGCAAGGCAGAGAGCGCTGCACCGCTTGTGGGCTATGTGCGCTATCATGTCCAGCTGAGGCCATCACGATGACCGCTGCTGAGCGCCAAAGAGGTGAAGAGCATCTGTATAGAGAGGAAAAATATGCAGCAGTATATGAGATCAATATGTTGCGCTGCATCTTCTGCGGATTGTGTGAGGAAGCATGTCCTAAGGAGGCCATTTATTTGGATGGTCCGCATGTGACTGCCGAGTTTTTGCGCAAGGATTTTATCTACGGTAAGGATAAGTTGGTCGAGCCAAAATTTGATATTACAAAACTTAATGTAAACGGATAAGCAGGATGGGTATATTTTATTTTGTAGCATTTTTGTCGGTTTTCTTTGCGTTGATGACCATCTTCACAAAGAATCCAGTACATAGTGTATTGTATTTGGTGATTACTTTTTTCACGTTTACGGTACATTATATCCTTTTGAATGCCCAATTCTTAGCGGTTGTAAACTTTATAGTGTATATGGGGGCGATCATGGTATTGTTCTTATTCGTATTGATGCTCCTGAACCTCAATAAGGATACCGAGCCGATGAAATCCACCTTGGTAAAGGTCATGGGTGCGATAGCGGGTATGTGTTTATTGGCTACTTTCTTGGGCGCTTTTCGCGTACTGGAAGGTCAAAATGAATATGTCACGGGCAATACGGATGTAGGTTTGGTGAAGAACTTAGGTAAGGTATTATTTGACGAATTTTTGCTACCGTTTGAGTTGTCGTCAATTCTACTATTGACTGCGATGATTGGAGCCATATTATTAGCTAAAAAAGAAACAAAACAAGGGTAATGGATAGTATTATTCAAAATATACAAGGCATACCGCTGAATCACTACTTAATATTCTGTAGTGTGATATTTGCCATTGGTGTGATTGGCGTATTGATTCGTCGTAATGTCATTATCATTATGATGTCGATTGAGTTGATGTTGAATTCAGTTAATTTGCTGTTGGCCGCATTTTCGGCTTACCGTGGTGACGCCAGTGGACAGGTTTTTGTGTTTTTCGTCATGGCCTTGGCTGCCGCTGAA
Source organism: Sphingobacterium sp. (assembly GCA_048595255.1). Classification (GTDB taxonomy): domain Bacteria; phylum Bacteroidota; class Bacteroidia; order Sphingobacteriales; family Sphingobacteriaceae; genus Sphingobacterium. The sequence continues at coordinate 27,124 of JBMDWK010000016.1, forward strand.
GTTGCCGTGGGGTTGGCAATTGTGATTATGGTCTATAGGAACACCAAGTCTGTAGACATTGAATCGTTGAGTAAATTACGTTGGTAAAAGAGTAAAACCTAAATTATATGATGGAACTGATATGGCTAATACCGTTAATACCTTTGTTAGGTTTTATAGTTAACGGGTTAGGACAATATAATTTTTCAAAATCACTTATTGGCATCGTAGGCTGTGGAACGGTATTGGGTGCATTTATATTGAGCTGCATGCTGTTTGGACAGGTCCAAGATGTGCGTAATGAGGGTGGGGATGCTTCATTTACGTATCAGCTGTTTGAATGGATATCGGTAGGTGGATTTAGTTTGAATTTTTCCTTCTTACTGGATCCGTTGAGTGCTTTGATGTTGCTTATTATTACGGGCATTGGCTTCTTGATCCATTTGTATTCGTATTCGTATATGCGTGAAGACGAAGCTTTCGGACGCTTTTTTGCGTACCTGAATCTCTTCATCTTTTTCATGTTACTATTGGTATTGGGATCGAACTATCTGATCATGTTTATTGGCTGGGAAGGTGTGGGCTTATGCTCTTATTTACTCATTGGCTTCTGGTATAAGAATTCATCGTATGCTAGCGCTGCCAAAAAGGCCTTTGTGATGAACAGAATTGGTGATTTAGGCTTTTTAATAGCCGTTTTTGCCATTATTGCTACGTTTGGAACGTTGGAATATGCCGAGGTATTCAGCATGGCATCCGAATTCCCAATGGGTGATGCGACATTATTATTAATTACCTTATTGTTGTTCATTGCAGCGACAGGTAAATCGGCACAGATTCCTTTGTTCACTTGGTTACCGGATGCCATGGCAGGTCCAACACCAGTATCTGCCCTTATCCATGCGGCAACGATGGTGACTGCGGGTATTTACATGATTATTCGTTCGAATATTCTTTTCACCCTATCTCCGCTTACTATGCAAATTATCGCAGCCATAGGTGTTGCGACAGCGTTGATTGCGGCTTTCATAGCGGTGACCCAAAATGATATTAAAAAGGTGTTGGCCTATTCCACGGTTTCTCAATTGGGCTATATGTTTTTGGGATTAGGTGTAGGCGCATTTACGGGAGCGTTTTTTCACGTGATGACACATGCCTTTTTCAAGGCACTTTTATTCTTGGGAGCCGGTTCGGTGATTCACGCTATGCATCATGAGCAGGATATGCGTAGGATGGGCGGATTGAAAAAATATATGCCAATTACATATATCACCATGTTGCTGGGCACCATAGCGATTGCGGGTATACCACCTTTTTCTGGATTTTTCTCCAAGGATGAAATCTTAGCCTTTACTTTTCATGCCAATCCATTGCTGTGGGGCTTAGGCTTTGTAGCGGCCCTTTTTACAGCTTTTTATATGTTCAGAATGCTGTTTCTGACGTTTTTTGGGAAATTCAGAGGTCCCGCTGATCAAGCGAATCATCTGCATGAATCGCCAATACAAATGACGGTCCCTCTAATTGTTCTTGCTGTCCTTGCGGTAGTAGGGGGGATTATTAATTTGCCTTCGGCATTAGGTGGTGGACATTGGTTGGCCAATTTCTTAAGCCCAATATTTGCACACACTCATGCGCGAGTACCCGAAGTTCACCTGGATCATAATACAGAATTTATTTTGATGGGAGTTGCGGCGGTTTCGGCCATTGTGATGGCAATAATCGCTTATCAAAAATATGTGAAAAAATCGGAGGTGCCACAAGAAGATGGTGCGGCGCAAGGTACTTTATACAAATTGTCTTACCACAAATTGTATGTTGATGAATTGTATGCTGCCCTTTTTGTGAAGCCATTGAATGCGCTGTCCAAACTACTTTATAAAGTCGTTGACAAATCCGGTATAGATGGAGTAGTAAATGGTGTCGCGAGTCTGATAAGTGCCTCTGGCCGGGGTATACGCCAATGGCAGAGTGGATATGTAGGGTTTTATATCTTTATGATGGTATTGGGGGTTGCAGCCATTTTACTGTACGGTCTTTTGAATATTTAGATAGAATTGACATAGAAGATAATCAATGAATAACCTTTTTATACTGCTATTACTACCTGTTGCTAGTGCGCTCGTGTTAGCTTTTGCACGATCTTCTTCGACAGCGAAATGGATTGCTTTGGTGTTGTCTCTTGTACAGCTTGCACTGACTATTCCATTTCTATATGCGTTCATCCCCGATGCAAGTGTCCAGTTTGAGCAATCATTTGAATGGATTTCGAGCATGAATATTCGTTTTCATGTGGGCTTGGATGGTGTAAGTTTACCCTTGGTTCTATTGACCAATGGGTTGTTTCCGCTCATCATCTTGTCCAGCTTTGGACGTGACTATAAACACAGCTTTTATGCGTTGGCGAGCTTTATGCAAGCCGGCTTGCTGCTGGTGTTTACCGCCTTGGATGCTTTCACTTTTTATGTAGGCTGGGAAGCCGCATTAATTCCGATATACTTTATTTGTGCCCTATGGGGAGATGGAGATCGTATAAAAATCAATTTAAAGTTCTTTATTTATACCTTCTTCGGAAGTTTGTTGATGCTGATTGCGATTCTTTATTTGGCGCAGCAAACGCCAAACAAAGATTTTGAATGGGCTTCCTTTGTGGCCCTGCAGTTAGATGATGTGGATCAGCGTTGGCTGTTTTGGGCGTTTTTTATTGCTTTCGCTATAAAAATTCCAATATTCCCATTTCATACTTGGCAGCCTGACACCTATACCAATGCCCCTACCGCCGGCACAATGCTCTTGGCGGGGATAATGTTGAAGATGGGTACGTATGGTGTAATACGCTGGTTGATTCCCATCCTTCCTTTCGGAGCACAAGCGTATGGATCTGTAGCCTTGATACTTTGTATTATAGGAATAGTATATGCTTCACTTATTGCGTTCAAGCAGCAAAATGCAAAGCGATTAATTGCTTATTCTTCCATTGCGCACGTGGGCTTGATTACTGCCGGTATTTTTGCGTGGAACCAAGAGGGATTGCAAGGGTCCTTGTTGCAAATGATTAATCACGGTATTAGCGTGTTGGGTCTATTTTTGGTGTTGGATATAATCCGTTCCCGAACAAATACCTATGTATTAAACGATTTGGGCGGACTTGCGGCGCGAATGCCTAGGTTATCCGTTTTCTTCGTCATCATCATGATGGGGGCGGTAGGATTGCCGTTGACAAATGGGTTCGTCGGTGAATTTTTATTGTTGAAATCCTTATATAGCTTAAATATTTGGTATGCTGCATTTGCGGGCTTGACCTTGATCTTGGGCGCGGTGTACATGTTGCGTTTATTCCAAAAGTCTATGTTAGGACCTTTGAATACGAATTACGCTGAAGTAAAAGATGCGGCGGGCACTGAAGTATTCGTGTTGGTAATAATTAGTACTTTAATTATTTATTTAGGGATATTTCCGAATGGCTTATTGAATCTTTCAGAAGCATCGGTAACACAATTAATTGAATCAGTAAAGTTTTAAAATAAGTCAAATACACAATCATTTATGGGAGCGATTATTCTACTGTCTCTGTTGGGAATCCTGGTTTTATATTTAGGCTTATATAATGCAAAATCATTGTTGCTACCGGTGAGCATTGCTGGCTTGGTAGGGGCATTGGTATTTGAGGTGCTGGCCTGGAATTCGGGTGCGGCTCCGATCTACCATGGTATGGTCTTGTTTGATAATTTCGCGCTCGCGTTTTCTATACTATGTATCGTAGTGACCGCACTCGTCTTGTTGTTGAGCCAAGAGTATTTTAGTGCTATCAGTAAAAATGTAGCTGAATATTATTGTTTGATGCTATTTTCGCTCACAGGAGCTTTAATGGTGTGTGCTTATCACAACTTCGCTATGCTTTTTGTCGGCATCGAGATTATGTCTGTTGCGCTTTATATTTTGGTGGGCATCAGAAAAACGGATTTTTCGTCGAATGAAGCAGCGCTCAAATACTTTTTGATGGGTGCTTTTTCTACGGGATTTTTGTTGTTCGGTATCACGCTGCTATACGGTGCTACCGGAACATTTGATATTACAGGTGTAAAAAATTACTTAGTAGCCAATCCTACTTCGATTTCGCCTTTATTCTATGGGGGTATTTTGTTGATGATGGTCGGTCTATTATTTAAAGTAGGCGCTGCACCTTTTCATTTTTGGACTCCAGATGTCTACGATGGTGCGCCCATATTGATTACAACCTATATGAGTACCGTGGTGAAAGTCGCTTCTTTTGCGGGTTTCATTAAGTTATTTAGCTATGTATTCTCCCCGTTGCATGATTTCTGGACGCCTGTGCTGCTGGTTATCATCGTCATTACGCTTTTTGTGGGGAATATCACGGCGTTGATGCAAACAAGCTTCAAGCGTATGCTTGCCTATTCGAGCATCTCACATGCAGGCTATATGCTGTTTGCTATTATTGCTTTGGGGGCAAATGCTAATTCCAGCATTTTTACCTATGGCGTAGCCTATTCGCTTGCTTCTGTTGCTGCTTTTGCAGGACTTATTCTTGTCAAAAGAAGCCATGGCTCAGACCAGTTTGTGGCATTTGATGGATTGGCAAAGAAAAATCCATTGCTTGCGCTGGTCATTACAATTGCGATGCTTTCTCTGGCAGGCATACCGCTGACTGCAGGTTTTATTGGTAAATTTATGTTATTCAGAACTGCAATGGCGGATTACCATATTATACTATTGGTATTGGCTGTGGTCAATGCAGCTATCGGCGTGTATTATTATCTGCGCGTAGTCGTACATATGTATTTTTATCCCATAGCCGATCAGGAAGAAAAATTGGCTGTTCCGCTGGGATTCCAAGTGGTATTGCTTATCACGCTTGTTCTTACCGTATTGATTGGCGTATATCCAAATTACCTCGCATCATTGTTGTAAATAGCAATCTAAAATATTTTGCTATTCATACAAGTGTATAGCGTTTTTTATAGAGCTTTCAAGAAATAGCTGTATGTGTTTAATACTTGGATTTCATAAAAATACTGACGTGCGTGCTAAAAAATTAAGTTTGTTCAATTTCAGTAATGAAAGTGAAATATTACATTTGATTGCTAATCTTTATACTCTTAGTAGCTTTTGCTTTCTGTGTACAAGCTTAGCTGGCTGATTATTTGTATCCTTAAAATGTAAACTACCAGCATAAATCTTCAATATATATGCAGGATCGTGTTCATACGATTCAAGATTTTTGAGCGTAAAACTAGCTAGATTGTGTTTTTGCTACCGGTTGTAAATAACTACCAATGTATATAGCTACTGATTAGTTAATCAAATGTAAAACTTGCTTTATAATAAAGGATAAAATTGTCTTTTATTATTTTATTCTTACCTTTGTTTCAATGAAAAGGGACATTCAGAATTTGCAAGATATAAAAGTACTGGTTGATTCTTTCTATGAAGAAGTTCAACGCGATACATTAATTGGTGGTGTTTTTCATGGTGTTGTTAAGCATTGGCCCTCTCATTTAGAGAAAATGTATACCTTTTGGCAAACGATCTTGTTAGGTGAACATACTTATCACGGAAGCCCATTTAATCCACATGCTGAAATGCCGATTGGTATTACGCATTTTGAACGTTGGCTGCATCTATGGAAAAAAACAGTAGACACGTATTTTGAAGGCGAATTAGCAGAAGAAGCAAAATGGCGAGCAGAAAAAATGTCGAAAATTTTTCTTTCGAAAATTACGCATTTTCGAATTTTAAAGTAATGATATTAAAATAAATAGTAATTTGTAATGAAGATAGCTTCAGTTTTAAAAGATATTACATATGGAGATACTGCTCCGAATGTGAGCGTACTTATAAATACAAACGATACCAAAGAGGTAAGAATTGTATTCAAACAAGCGCAGGAAATGAAACAGCATAAAGCTCCATATCCTATAGTGGTTTCAGTTGTAGAAGGTTCAATAGATTTTGGCGTGGGGAACGAGCGATTCATTTTGGAAAAAGGAATGATGATAGCATTAGAAGCTAACATTCCACATGATCTAAAAGCATTGCAAAATAGTATAGTGCGTTTATCACTTAATAAGTCGGATAATGTTGAAAGACCAATCGCATCTGCAAATAGTTAATACTAAACGCTGTGAATTATGAGGAGGTTAAATAAAATGTATAACTACAACACTTTAAGTGAAGCTGTTCATGATTTACAAAACGAGGATACTCATGATTTTTTGATTCCCGAGAACAAAGAATGTATCCATTGTCTAGCACGCTCATTGGAACTTTCACCAGAAGAATTTGTACTTGATGAAATTTATAGTTTTGAAGAAATATCGGATCCAGATGATGAAAGTATTTTGTTTGCTATTCCCTCTCCGACGCACAAGATAAAGGGACTTGTAATAAATAGTTTTGGCGCTGATTTTTGTTATCGTGCTTCCTAATTGGTAAAATTTTTAAATAAAAAATTAAGACAGTAATCTATAAATGGGTTTTTTTTCAAAAACATGTGAGTATGCTTTGAGAGCGGTATTATATATCGCTAGTAAATCTCAAAATGGACAGCGAGTAGGTATAAAAGAAATTGCCGAGAATATTAATTCACCAGAGCATTTTTTGGGTAAAATATTGCAAAAATTAAGTCGTCAAGGTATAATATTGTCAGCGAAAGGACCCAATGGTGGTTTTTATATTGATACTAACGGACTAAACCGACCTTTAGCCGATATTATCATTGTTTTAGAAGGAGATGATTTATTTACTGGCTGTGGTATGGGCTTAAGTTACTGTTCGGAGAGCAACCCTTGTCCACTACACAACGAATTTAAGAAAATTCGTAACCAAATTACGCAAATGTTGCATATTACATCTATCGGGGAATTCAATGCCGAATTACTCAATGGAACATTAACACTTAATAAATAATTTTTTAATTAAATAAAAGACAATTTTGTCTTTTATTAGCGCTTTTTATCACATGACAAACGAGCAAAAACAATTGGTAAAAGCTACTGTTCCCATACTGAGAGAGCATGGGGTATTATTAACTACATACTTTTATAACCGTATGTTTGAGTACAATCCTGAATTAAAAAACGTGTTTAACATGGGAAATCAACAAAATAGTAAGCAACAAACTGCTTTAGCAATGGTTGTGTTAGCTTATGCAGAAAATATTGATGATCCTTCGGTATTGTTTCCTGTAGTAAACAATATTGGTCATAAACACACGAGTCTTGATATTCGTCCAGAGCATTATACTATTGTAGGTAATCATTTAATAGCATCTATTCAGGAGGTTCTTGGGGAAGCTGCTAGCCCAGAATTGATAGATGCTTGGACAATTGCTTATAATGAACTAGCCTTATTAATGAGTGGTCATGAACAAGATCTGTATAAAAAGCATACCCAACAAAAAGGAGGTTGGACTGGTTGGAGACCTTTTGTTGTAAAACAAAAAATAGTTGAATCATTAGAAATCACTTCATTTTATCTTTACCCTGCTGATAAAGGTTCTATAGAAAATCATCTTCCTGGACAATATATTAGCTTGCGTTTATTTCTTCCTGAATTACAATTATTACAACCACGCCAATACAGTATTTCAAGTGCTCCCAATAGAGAATATTACCGTATATCTGTAAAGAGAGAAACTGGTAGTCAACATCCAGATGGTTTGATCAGTAATCGTCTTCATGATTATATTGAGCCGGGCGATATTGTAGATCTTTCCGCACCTGCAGGAACATTTGTGTTGAATGCAACAAGGAATGCACCAAAAGTTTTTATCAGTGGTGGGGTGGGACAAACGCCTTTAATGTCTATGTTTGAGAATTTAACTACGAACACAAACATTAATGTACCCATAACGTGGGTCCATGGATGTAGAAGTGAAGAAGTACATGCTTTTAAAGACAAGATTGCTGAAATAACTGCTGTAAATTCCAATATTAATCAGCATATATTTTATGAGCAAGTGAAAAAGGTACAAAATGACAAATATGAAGGTTGGGTGGATCTTGAAAAGTTAAAAGATAGCATACTTGATAGTGAGACGGAATATTATATTTGTGGACCTGCTCCCTTCATTAAAAAACATTATAATTTTCTAATAGAAAATGGTGTCAAAAAGTCGTTAATATATTTTGAGGAATTTGGACCAGCATCATTGCAGTTGAATTAAGATTACTTTTAAGGATAACCTTTGCAGCTATTTCAGTTAGAGGGATGATTTTTTTGCTGAATTAAAGGGCTATAGTTGTTATGTGCTAGAAGAAACTTTCTTAAATTAGCTGTATTAATTTCACACTATCCCTGCTATATTAAATAGGTAGTTTTGTAGAAAAATATTTGCAAATCAGCTTCCCTTATAAATTTGATTTAATCTGTATGTTATCATTTGGGCAAAAAGTCATTGACTTTAATAAAAAACTACAATACAGCGATAGCCTTCCTAAAGGATTCGCTGTATTAAATCCATATCATGACAACCCTGAAACATTGAAAGTGATGCAGGTATTTTATGATAAATTCTATAACGATAATTGTATTCGGAAATTTATTATCGGTATCAACCCCAGCCGACACGGTGCAGGTGTTACGGGTATTCCGTTTACAGATACAAAACGATTGAAATCTGTTTGTGGTATAGAAATGAAATCCGCACATACGCATGAGATTTCATCGGTTTTTATGTACGATATGATAACAGCCTTTGGTGGGGCATATTTGTTTTATCAAAGTTTCTATATTAACTCCCCTTTTCCATTAGCCATCGTTCACCAAACGAAAAATAAAGGTTGGGTCAATGCAAATTATTACGATGAACCAAAGTTGTTTGAAGCTGTAAAGCCTTTTATGCTTAAATCTATGAAAGAACAGATAAAATTTAGTTTGGATACTGACAAAGTTTATATTTTGGGTAAGAAAAATGCATTTTTTATAAATCAACTTAATAAAGAAGCTAAACTTTTTGATAAGGCAATTGTATTAGAGCACCCTCGCTATATCCAACAATATAAATCTAAAGAAAAGCTCTTCTATTTTGAGAAATATTTAAAAGCTTTTAGTAGTGAATAATAGATATTAGCATTTTTTTTCAACAATTAATAATTTGTTGATTTTAGCATATGTGATAAAGATCGAATATTACTTTCAAGTCAATAAAGTAAGGGAAACCTTATTCTGATAATGAGACTTGGCGATTGACGTGGACTCTCTCTCCTTAAATTGTTTCTGTATTTGAACGCCAAATGCTACTCTGAGTACACTATTGGTAAGTCTTGTATAAACACCTCATTTTTAAATTCTAAATTGATTAGAATATGGTAAGAGCAGTCTTAGTTATTCTGATGTAAAATTGCGAAGTTAAGCAAAGAAAGCTTCCAATTGTATTGCGATAATGACTATCCTTCACAAAGCATTTGCTAGCCTTACTTATGATAATTATTGAACTTACTAAATTGCCAAAATCAAAAAGCTGCTGTAAAGGTTTTATCTGCTGCCGTTGTAACGCTTAATCTTAATGTATTTATACTGAAAATTTATTATTATAATTTTGAACTTTGGGTACAAATTGTATCTTTATGATTGACCTGACTGTGTATGAAAAGAGAGTTGAACTACCTGATACGTGTTATATTTTCGGTGATAATATTGCTAATTTCAGTGCTTACTGTAAATTCGCAAATTCGTATCCAAGGTAAGGTCATCGATTCTAATACCCGAGAAGCAATTATCGGGGCCACCATAAAATGTGAGGATAATCAAGCGGGTATCTCTACCGATCAAAAGGGTCGATTTTCATTTGAGGTCAATAAACCTAGTCGTGAAATTCTCGTAACGGCGATTGGTTATATTCCGCAACGCGTTGTAATCGATTCGGTGTCGTCTTTGATAGAGGTGATGCTAAAGCAGGATAATTTTCATATTGAGGCCGTCGAAATAAATAAGAAAAAAAAGTACGCCAACCGAAATCCTGCGACGGAACTTATCGATCTGGTCATTCGACACAAATCCCAAAATAAACTTGAAAAAAAAGATAGCTTGTACTATGAGCAGTATGAGAAACTCAAATTCGGTATTGTAGACCCTAAAAGTGTTTTTGGGAGAGGCACGAACAATCTAAGTTTTTTTTATAACAATGTAGATCGTGATGTGCTCGAAGGTAAGGATGTGCTGAGCATCTATATGCAGGAGTCCTTGTCGGATAATTATGTACAGCAGAATCCTTCACAGACGAAAAAAATCATAAAGGTCGAGGAAAAAACAGAGTTTGATGCGAAGTATGTGAACAATCCGAATATTCAATCCTTTATGGGTTACATGTTTCAGCCTGTTGACATATATGAAGAGAGTATTTATTTTATCAATAAACAATTCTTAAGCCCCATTGCTTCCAATGCGAAAACATTCTATAAATATTATGTGAAAGATACGATTCGTACGGAACGTGATATATACGTCAGACTTCTTTTTGAGCCCCGTAATCCTACCGATTTGTTGTTCAGAGGCGAGCTTGCTATCTCAATGGATGGACGTTATGCTGTCAAGGGTGCACAGATGGAGATCGATGAGAAGGCTAATGTCAGCTGGGTAAATGATTTGAAGCTTCGCCTTTCGTATTTTAAAGATACTTCCGGTGTCATGCTGCAGGATACGACAGAAGTAACAGTTGTATTTGGACGAGGAAGTAGGGACGCACTATTCGGGTATAGACTGGGGGTGAATCATAAGTACGATTTAAGTCATGAAGTGCCTTCCAGTATAATGGGAGGAGCTCCAACGGAGAGAAAACCGCAATTAGGAGCTTTCAGTGCGCAGGATCGTCCCATAGGCTTGAGTATGGCTGAAGCGGCGACATATAGAAATATTGACCGCCTCAATAATATGCCTTCGGCGCGCGCAATTATGGCATTTGGTTATCTGCTATCCCAAGGCTATTATTCGTTAGGCAAATTCGAGCTAGGGCCCCTGGAGTATGTTTTTCACCAGAATAATATCGAAGGCAATAGATTCCGCCTAGGCGGAAGGAGTACAGCCGCCTTTTCTGAAAAAGTATATTTGGAAGGTTACTTGGCATATGGCACGCGCGATCAGGACTTGAAATATAATTTTCGAACCGCTGTATCTTTGAATGATAAGAATATCAGCACTTTTCCTGCTCATTATATCGAAGGATCTGTACAGCATGACATTTTTGAGCCTGGTCGCGGTATAGGATTTCTGAAGGGCGACAGTTTTTTTAGAAGCTTCCGCTCGAATAAACCCACCAAATTTTTCAATACGGATGCTTACCGTCTAGGGCATCTGATCGAGTTTGGTAATCATTTTAGCGTTTCGTCCATGATGACAGTACAACGTCGCAATACAATAGGTGATCTGCGATTACCTCTGTCTTCGGATTCCTCTCAATTTTTGTCTTCTCTGCATACAAGTGACTTGCAATTTATTTTGCGCTGGGCGCCTAATGAAAAATTCTATTACCGTAACTTAAAACGTAACACCATCATTGAAAATGATCCCGTATTCAGTCTGCAGTACAACAAGGGGTTGAAAGGCGTGCTGGGAGGCGACTATAATTATGATGCATTACGGTTTTCTTTTTCGCAGCGACTGTTTATGAATCAATTGGGCTTTGGGGATCTGAAACTTTCGGCAGGCAAGATATGGGGTACATTGCCTTATCCATTATTGGAAATGCCCAATGTTCAGGAGCAGCGCGATAGACATACCATTTCGTATGAACGTGTCAATTCTATGGAATTTGTTGCTGACCAGTTCTTGAAGTTGGGGTATGACCATAGGTTGAATGGATTTCTGTTGAATAAAGTCCCTTTTATAAAACGCTTGAAATTGAGGGAATTGTTTGGTGCGCGTATGTTTTGGGGTGATCTGTCAGCGCAGAATAATCCCTATCGAGGCAATTCGGTCGTGTACTTTGATAAGAATACCGATGGAGAGATCATGACCAAGGTAATGGGCAAAAATCCTTATTGGGAGGGATATGTCGGATTAGATAATATTCTTAGAGTGTTGCGGGTTCAATACTATGTGCGAATGACCTATAAGGAAGCCAAGGAACCTATAAAAGATAGATTTAGACTTTCATTACATTTTAGTTTTTAACAATATGAGTATGTATGAAAACATTCTGTTAAGTACGCAAGGCCAAACGGCTATAGTGACGATTAATCGAGAAGATAAGCTGAATGCATTGAATATGCAGACATTATCCGAGCTATCTGAGGCATTAGACGAGATCGCGGCAGATTCTAAAGTGCGTGGTGTCATTATCACAGGACAAGGGGCAAAAGCATTTGTCGCAGGTGCTGATATCAAAGAATTTTTGGATCAGACGGCTATTGAAGCCAGTGCGCTGAGTCGATACGGGCAAGAGCATGTCATGAACAAAATTCACCATTTTGGTAAGCCTGTTGTAGCTGCTATTAACGGATTCGCTTTAGGTGGTGGGCTGGAGCTTGCTTTATCCTGTCATATGCGTATTGCGGTGTCTAGTGCGAAAATGGGTCTACCGGAAGTGTCTTTGGGTATAATTCCGGGGTATGGCGGTACACAGCGATTGACACAGTTGGTAGGTCGGGGTAAAGCCTTAGAAATGATTCTTACTGCTGATATGATTACCGCAACCGAAGCCAAGGAGTTTGGGTTAATCAATCATCTGGTAGAAACCCATGAAGAGTTGATGGTAAAAACGATAGGGCTTCTAGAACGTACCTATACACGGTCTTCCACAGCTTTATCCGCAGCCATAGAGGCTGTGAATGCTGGATTGGAAGACTCCTCGCGCGGATATGAGGCCGAGATCCATTTATTTGGCAAATGTTTTGGCTCCGAGGACATGAAAGAGGGCGTAGCAGCATTTTTAGAGAAGCGCAAACCAAACTTCTAGTATTTTGTTGTTATTCATAAAATGAGATTTTATGAATAACCCAGTTTTCTCGCAAAAAGAGCGAAATATCATCATTCTTATTATCGTTCTTGCCCTTGGTGGAATTCTTTTGTATGCCATGAAGGGTATATTTGGTGCTTTTCTGGGCACCTTTGTTATGTATGCCCTGTTTCGAAATCTCAATATTTTTTTGATCGAGCGCTGGCGCTGGCCGAGGTCCTTCTCTGCGGTGTTTATCATTTTACTTTCCTTAGTAATTATCGTGTTGCCTTTTGTCGGTATTGGCGCGATGCTGGTGAACAAAGCCGTGGAACTGAAAAATAATCCAGAGTGGCTCACACGATTGGTTGATGCAATTAATGATTTCGTGGGTAATCTTATCGGAAAACCCGATCTCATCAAAGAGCAAGTAGAGGCGAGTGCTGCTTATCTCGGTGGTCTGTTGACGCTTGTACTTGGCGGCGCGGCGAATGTCTTTTTGGAAGTGTCGGTCATGTACTTCATCTTGTATTTTCTTTTCATTAATTACAGAGGCTTTGAGAATAGCTTCGTGCATTATATGCCATTTGATGAAGAAAATGCAGCCGAATTTGGGGAAGAGCTCAAGAATATTACGTATTCCAATATCATAGGACAAACCTTTATCGCTATCGTACAAGGAGGTTGTTTGGCGCTGGGATTTTGGATATTTGGTGCCAATGATGCTTTCTTCTGGGGAGTCATCTGTGCTATCTTGTCATTTATTCCTTTGTTAGGACCTCCATTGATATTTGTTCCGGCAGCAGTGATTCTTATTTCACAAGGGATGACTTGGCAGGGGGTAGGGCTTTTAATCTGGGGGTTCGGACTGGTGATTAATATCGATAACGTTTTGCGCTTCGTAATAGCAAAGCGGATAGGCGATATTCATCCAATAATTACGGTAGTTGGTGTCGTGATTGGTCTTCCATTATTTGGATTGATGGGGTTGGTGTACGGACCATTATTGCTTTCATATTTCATTATCGCTGTGAAAATATATAAGGCTAATAAGCGACTGGCGCTGAAGAAGCAAATGCTGGAGGACGCCTTGGAGAAATAGTTTTATTCTACGGCGTATCCGAGCATGTAGTTTTGAAACTGTTCATAATAAACTTCATGCGTGGTAGAAATACCATCTTTGGTCAGGTCGAGGTACATCACGCCTTGGGGCTTGTATGTGAAAGGCCTGATGGTCATGTCCTCCAAAAAAGAGACACCTTTGTTGCCCTGCAGTTTGTAGACAGCTTCTTTGGCACACCAGCAGGCGTATAGCTGTAGGATCTCCTGATCGGGGTTAATAAAGGCTAATTCTTCGTCTTTTAGGAATTTATTCTTGATCCGCACCACTTTATTTTTCACTATCTCTAAGTCTATACCACATTCTCCTTGGGTGCTTAGCATCACGCCTGCATATTCAAAGGAGTGCGTTAATGAGAGCTTGTACGGATAATCAGGCAAGTAGGGTTTACCATTGCTATCAGAAGGGCAGTGGATATACTCATCGGTCTGCAACAGGTACCGGAGCAGCACCCGGGTCGCCATCCAATGCAGCGTGCGTTTACCTTTGCTCATATGCTGTAGTTTGAGCTTCTCCGCATCATCCAGTTGCAACTTTCCCAACAATTCTTCTGCGGACTCTTCAATCTTCCAAATTGCAAATTTGGTTTTCGGATTTAATTCTCTGAGGTAAACTAGTGCCATAATCAAATGTACAAAGAAAGAAAAGATAAAAAAATATATCTCTAAGCCTTTTGATTTGCGTGGGTACAGTTAATACCTTATTTTTGAATCCTATTTGGTTTATTGCCAATGTAATAATTAATCTATATGATTTTATCCGACAAAAGAATTCTAGAAGAAATAGAAAGTGGTAGTATTGTCATCGAGCCTTTTGATAGAAAATGTCTGGGCACCAACTCGTATGACGTGCATTTGGGGAAATACTTGGCAACTTACAAAGATGAAGTCTTGGATGCAAAAAAGCACAATGAAATTGCGCATTTTGAAATCCCAGCAGAAGGTTATGTGCTAGAGCCAGGAAAATTGTATCTGGGCGTGACGTTGGAATATACGGAAACACATGGGCATGTGCCTTTCTTGGAAGGTAAGTCCAGTACAGGCCGACTAGGAATTGATATTCACGCTACGGCGGGAAAAGGTGACGTAGGTTTTTGCAATACGTGGACATTGGAAATATCCGTGGCACAACCAGTAAGGGTATATGCTGGCATGCCTATCGGGCAACTCATCTATTTTGTGGTAGAAGGGGATATCGAAACTTTGTACAATAGCAAAGGAAATGCAAAATATAACAACAAGACCATCCGTCCTGTAGAAAGTATGATGTGGAAGAATGCTTTTTAAGTAATTGCTCCATTTATAAATAAATAAGCCCCATTCATGGGGCTTATTTATTATTTATCAGTACGACTAGTCTTCCAGACTAAATCCTAATTCCTTTTCTTTATTGATCAAAGTAGCTACACTTGTGTCGTTCAATATTTGAAGCATGGCATTTCGGACATCGATAAAGGTGTCGCGGATTCCGCAGGCATGCTCTTCGGTACACTCGTCACATGAACGGTAAAAATTAAGGCTCACACATGGCAATAACGCTATTGGGCCATCAATGAGACGCATGATCTGCGAAAGAAATATATCTTCGGGAGCCTTATTGAGGCTATAGCCACCACCTGCTCCTTTTTTGGAATATAATATTCCTGCATTTCGCATTTCTAATAAGATTTGTTCTAGGAATTTTTTTGGAATACGTTCCTCTTCAGCAATTTTAATAATTTGCAAAGGTTCTTTTCCGTAGTTTCTTCCTAAGACCATCAATGCTTTGATGGCGTACTTTGTCTTTTTAGAAATCATAAGTGTGCTATTTTACACTCAAAAATACAAATTTTAATCGTTTATTGACCCAAGACTTCCAAAATAGGCTTGCCTATCGAGCCGTTTGGCTCCATGATATGAAGCAAAGAAGCTAGCGTTGGAGCGATGTCCGTGCTGTACACCTCTTTATTGCTGACGCCAGGTTTGATGCCCCAGCCCATAAATACCAACGGGATATGGGAGTCATAAGAAGACCATACGCCATGCGTCGTGCCTGTAGAGCGCGGCGTGCCACTGTACCATTGAGGTTCAGCAATCATTTGTATTACTCCGCTGTTTTTGCGGTTGTAGCCATTGATTATTTTTTCGCGAATCGGACTAGGGATAAACATGTTTTCAGCATTCTCCATATCTACCACGTAGGCGATGCCATCTTGTTTTTTCAGGTTTTTGATGATAACTTTTTTGATTGCTTGGTCATCCAGGTCTAATGAGTCTATAAGTGGATTGTTAAGGTGTACTTGGTAATTCATTACACTTTTTACTAATCCTTTATGTCCAAATTTGCTGGTTAATTCTGCGTCCAGTTCTTTTTGAATCTGTCTCAAGAATAGATAGCCCCCATTCCCTTTTTGGTCCGTGTAATATAAAGGGTTGTAAGATGCGCCATGATCCGAAGTTAAGAATAGCGTATAATTTCCCTGACCTACCGAGCTGTCCAGATATTTAAGAAAATCTGCTAAGTCTCTATCCAATCTTAAATAAGTGTCTTCAATTTCTACAGCCGAAAGCGAATAACGATGGCCCACATAGTCCGTAGCAGACAGACTAAGACATAAAAAGTCTGGGATATTAGCCGGATTCTGTCCTAATTTCTCGTTAGCGATAGTTTCTTTTGCAAAGTCAAAAGTAAAAGTATTGCCTTGTGGGGTAGTTTTGATAAGCTCCAGTCCGGCATCTTTCATCAACTCTGAGGTTTTGCGCGGAAAGGCTGGCGATTTTTCTCCTGCCCACTTGCCTTCGTAAATATTATCATCGGCTATGCTATTCACGTAGGTGTTAATCGGGTAGAGGGTATTCCAATCTTGTTTTAAGTATTTTTCTGCAAGACGCTGACCGTTAAATTTGTTTACCCATGCGGGTAACTTATCCGTATAAAATGTACTGGTAATCCAATTGCCTGATTTTGCGTCAAACCAATAGGCTGCATCCGCAAAGTGGCCTGCCGGAAGAATTCCCCCTCTATCTTTTATGGCTATACCGATTACTTTGGACCTGAAGTTTGTTGCCAATTTGAGCTCATCGGTAATGGTGGATGCGAGCAGATTGCGAGGAGACTGTTTGCCTTCTTTGCCCGGCGCTCCGACACCTTCGACTTGATCGTCTTGCGTACAGTACATCGATTGGCCTGTAGCTTGTACGATCCAATCATTGCCCGCTATTCCATGGATAGATGGAACGCTACCAGTGTATACCGTACTATGTCCTATTGCCGTATAAGTCGG
>JBMDWK010000017.1:0-78342 GCA_048595255.1 Sphingobacterium sp.
CGTAAAATTGCTTTAGGTATGAAATGGTTAATTTCGTACGCTCGCAAACGTGGTGAAAAAACAATGTTCGAGAAATTAGCAGGAGAAATCATTTCAGCTTCTAAAGGTGAAGGTGCTGCTGTGAAGAAGAAAGAAGATACGCACAAAATGGCGGAAGCTAACAAAGCGTTCTCACACTTCAGATTCTAATTTTGAAAGCAACAGAACAAATATGATTACACCGACCTCGATGAGCAAAATATTGTTTGTCAAGGTCGGTGTACTTATTTAAAGTTAAAAAAACAAAAGCCTTAGGGCAAATTGCAAATATTAAGATGGCAAGAGATTTAAAATTCACTAGAAATATCGGTATCGCTGCCCACATCGATGCTGGTAAAACTACTACCACTGAGCGTATTCTTTACTACTCAGGTGTAAACCATAAATTAGGTGAAGTACACGAAGGTGCTTCTACGATGGACTGGATGGAGCAAGAGGCTGAGCGTGGTATCACAATCACTTCTGCTGCTACTACAGTATTCTGGAACTACAGAAACAACAAATACCAAGTTAACGTAATCGATACTCCTGGACACGTGGATTTCACGGTTGAGGTAAACCGTTCGTTACGTGTATTAGATGGATTAGTATTCTTATTCTCTGCAGTTGATGGTGTTGAGCCTCAATCAGAGACTAACTGGCGTTTAGCTGATGGATACAAAGTTCCTCGTATTGGTTTCGTAAACAAAATGGACCGTTCAGGTGCTGACTTCTTGAAAGTTGTAAAACAAGTAAAAGAAATGTTAGGTTCTGAAGCGGTAGCTTTACAATTACCTATCGGTGCTGAAGACACTTTCAAAGGTGTAGTTGACTTGATCAACAACCGTGGTATCGTATGGAATGAGCACGACAAAGGAATGACTTTCACAGAAGTGCCAATTCCTGAAGATATGCTTGAGGAAGTAGCAGAATACCGTGAGAAATTATTAGAAGCAGTAGCTGGATATGATGAGTCTTTGATGGAGAAATTCTTCGAAGATCCTAACTCATTGACTGAGCGTGAAATCTTAAATGCTTTACGTGCTGCTGTATTAGATAACTCTATCGTTCCTATGGTTTGTGGTTCATCTTTCAAAAACAAAGGTGTACAAACTATGTTGGATCTAGTAATGGAGTTATTACCTTCACCTTTAGATGTTGAGGCTGTAAATGGTACTCACCCTGACACTGGCGAAGAAATCTCTCGTAAACCAGATGTGAAAGAACCTTTCGCAGCTTTAGGTTTCAAAATTGCTACTGACCCATTCGTAGGTCGTCTATGTTTCATCCGTGCTTACTCTGGTAAGTTAGATGCTGGTTCTTATGTATTGAACACACGTTCAGGTAACAAAGAGCGTATCTCTCGTATCTTCCAAATGCACGCGAACAAACAAAACCCTATCCCATTCATCGAGGCTGGTGATATCGGTGCTGTTGTAGGTTTCAAAGACATTAAAACGGGTGATACATTGTGTGATGAGAAAGCTCCAATCGTATTGGAAACAATGACTTTCCCTGAGCCAGTTATCGGTTTAGCTATCGAGCCTAAAACGCAAGCTGACGTAGATAAATTAGGTATTGGTCTTGGTAAATTAGCTGAAGAGGATCCTACATTCGTAGTGAAATCTGACGAAGAAACTGGTCAAACAGTTATCTCAGGTATGGGTGAGCTTCACTTAGAGATCTTGATCGACCGTTTGAAACGTGAATTCAAAGTTGAGGTAAACCAAGGTGCTCCTCAAGTAGCGTACAAAGAGTCTATCAACGGTACTACTGAGCACCGTGAGGTATACAAAAAACAATCAGGTGGTCGTGGTAAATTCGCGGATATCAAAGTTGTTATCTCTCCAGTGGATGAAGATTACGATACTTCAAAATCAGCTTTACAATTCGTAAATGAAATCGTAGGTGGTGCTATTCCTAAAGAATACATTCCTTCAGTTCAAAAAGGATTTGAAGCTTCATTAAATAACGGTGTACTTGCGGGATACCCTCTATCAGGAATGAAAGTTCGTTTGATTGATGGTTCATTCCACGCAGTCGATTCAGATTCATTGTCATTCGAATTGGCAGCGAAAATGGCTTACCGTGAAGCATTGCCTAAATGTTCTCCAGTGTTGATGGAGCCTATCATGAAAGTGGAGGTATTGACACCAGAAGAAAACATGGGTGATGTAATGGGTGACTTGAACCGTCGTCGTGGTCAGATGCAAGGTCTTGACTCACGTAATGGTGCACAAGTAATCAAAGCGTTAGTACCACTTTCAGAAATGTTTGGTTATGTGACTCAATTACGTACTATCACTTCAGGTCGTGCAACTTCTACAATGGAATTTGATCACTATGCTGAAGCTCCTCGTAACGTAGCTGAAGAAGTAATCGCTAAATCTAAAGGTAGAATCAAAGGTTCTGTAGAATAATAGAACTTTATTAAAATAAACCGATCTCCTATTGTGAATAGCTCTAATAGGAGGTCATTTTTAAAACAACTATAAAATGAGCCAAAGAATCAGAATCAAATTGAAATCTTACGATTACAATTTAGTTGACAAATCAGCTGAGAAAATCGTAAAAACAGTAAAACCTACAGGTGCAGTAGTTTCAGGACCTATTCCTCTTCCTACTGAGAAAAAAATCTATACAGTTTTACGTTCACCACACGTTAACAAAAAAGCACGTGAGCAATTCCAATTATGTTCTTACAAAAGACTTTTGGATATCTACTCTTCAAATGCTAAAACTGTTGACGCATTGATGAAACTTGAATTACCTTCAGGTGTTGAAGTTGAAATCAAAGTGTGATAGATTTCAGTACTGAAAAAGAAAATCCTTCTCCCATAAAAGAGAAGGATTTTTTTGTTAATCACGAAATTGCTTCAACAGGTAAACGCATATTTCTAGAACAAAAAAAATGCTCAAAAACAGTCAGTTTTTGAGCATCTTTTCAAAGTAATGGTGTGCTATAAATTAAAATTTGAACGTTAATCCAAATTGTGCCGTATTAAAAAAGTTATTAAATTCATTAATATTAACACCGAATTCATTCACTGACTTAGCGCCATCTGTATCTGCTTTGGATGTATTGAACCCAATTACATTCGCAAAAGCAAAGTTCAACGCTACTTTATCAGTCAAAAAGTAGTTAGCACCAATACCAGCATTTACACCGAATCGGTTTGTTTTTGGACTATCTGTAGTATTATCACCAATAGTCACTTCTGATTTAGAATTGTTGTAATCCGCATTCAGTTCCGTGTAAGTTTTGAAGCGTGAGCCTAATTCTAAGAAATAATATCTACCAAATAAACCAACTCCTACATTGCTGCTTTTAGATTTTCTATCAATACCATATTGATCTTCTGTTTCTGTACCTACATTAAAGTTGATACCCGCAGCTAATTTATCGGTAAAGAAATAACCTACTTTAGGAGTAAAATCAAAAGATGATCTTTTAACTTCTGTGTTTTTGTTGTCCCGAGAATGGAAACCTAAATTGCCTTCCACAATTACATTTCCTTTACCAAATCCCATTTCTTGAGCTTGAGAAGCGAATGCTAAACCTGCGACTGCAGTAAGTGTAAGTAATACTTTTTTCATATCTAATTTTTATTAAATTACCTAACAAATATACTACTGACTTTTAAAATAAAAAAGTCAATAAGTCAGTAAAATGTCAATAAAATTAGCCACCACATTAAACACCTATCTATCAACGACATAATATTACTTGAGGCATATAGGTAACCACACGCTATACATATCTTTCCACGTTACAAACGCTTCTCTCCACGTATTTTAATTTGCAGAAGAGGCACCTTCCTGCCACTCCTCTACCGCCTGTTGTAAAGTTTGTTCAAATAATTCTAATGGCTGAGCACCAGATACCGCATATTTGCGATCGTACACAAAGAATGGAACGCCTTGAACGCCTATTTGACGCGCTTCATGCATATCCATTTTTACTTCATCCTCGATTGATCCTTCGACAACAGCTTTTTCGAAGGAATTCGCATCAATTGCTAGGCGTTCAGCTATATCTTTCAATACTTCTATATCGTCGATATTCTTCCCTTCGGTGAAATAACTTTGGAATAATAATTCTTCTACTTCATCTTGTTTTCCAAATTGTTTGGCAAAATGAGTGAGTACGTGCGCTTTGAACGAATTTGCGACTATGGATTTATCAAAGTTGTACACGAGACCTTCTTGAGCAGCCATTTGAGTGACCTGCGCATTGAGCGCCTGCGCCTGCGCTAAGGGCATTCCTTTATGTTGCGACAGATAGTCATCAATGCGGATGGATGTATCCGTTTGCAGGTCTGGATTAAGCTGAAAACTTTTCCATTCAATATCAACTTTATCTTTGAGCGCGGTGTTTTCTAGTGATTTTTCGAATCTGCGTTTACCAATATAGCAAAAGGGACACATGATGTCGCTCCATATTTCAATCTTCATTTTATTCATAATGATATCCTTATATTTATACTTGAAGATACGCTGTTCGTCAGGATTTTTGGTCACAAAAACGTATAAATAAAAAAGCCTTTTCTTACGAAAAGGCTCTATAGAATTAATCGTGAAAGCATGCTAAAACTGAAATCCTATTCCAACGGAGAACACTTTATTTTTCATACTCCCCTCTCCATCCGAATCCTTCAACATATTGGCCAGCCCTAGCCCATATCCTGCATTGATAAGAAATCCATTGCTTAGTTTATAACCGCCCAAGAAATTCACACCGGCATCAAAAGCATTTAAATCCATCTCATCGAAGCTGCCGCTTTCGGACATATTTCCAGATTTGGCTTTAACAGACACCCCATAGGCTGCATATGGGCCCGCGCCTAAAAACAAATTGCCCGTTCCAGCAGGAATATAATATACAAAATTCAAAGGAACCTCAATATACATTAAATTCACCGTACCACTGGTAGCATCAGTGTCGAAGTCAACATATTCATCGGAAGTAAATTTCCCTCCCTTGTTTTGTAAAGAGATGCCAGGTTGGAAACTAAAATTATTTGCAACAGGCACGTCTGCATATCCTGTCAAATAAAAACCTGTAGCGGCATCGGAGGTGTAGGACACCGAGCCACCAGAAATAGTCATTTTAGGAAATGTAACACCTGCTTTCAGACCATACGATGTCTGGGCGTACGAAGCTGTAGCAAAACCTATTGCCGCAGCCAATAACAGTAAATTCTTTTTCATATTTAAGTATAAATGTTTACTCTAAAATACGACATTTTTAACAAAAAGAAATTAAAACGATATTTCTAACGTATAAATTGCCTTTACAAGTAAGCAATCCGCGTTTAAAATTTCATAGTGGCAACAGAATGACTGTAAAAATTCCTTCATTTTTGTGACAGCGCACACCCGAATCCCCATGATTTGCTAACTTCGGCTATGGAAAATTTACAAGGAAAATATGCCCTAATAACCGGTGGAGGACGTGGATTAGGAAAAGCTACTGCCTTAGCCTTTGCGCAAGAAGGCATCAACGTGGCTATCACAGGCCGTAACGAATCAAAATTAATCGAAACAGTAAAAGAAATCGAAGCACTCGGTGTCAAAGCAGCTTACAAAGTCTTTGATATCGCGAATTACGACGAAGTAGCACCAGCAATCGCACAGTTGAATACGGAGTTCGGCAAGTTTGATATCTTGGTAAATAATGCGGGTATCGCGGCTTTTGGCTCATTAGTGGATATGGATCCAAAGACTTGGGTAGACATTGTAAATACCAATCTCCTAGGAACATATTTTGTCACTAAAGCGGTGCTACCTCAATTGATCGAGAAGAATGAAGGAGACATCATCAATGTATCGTCTACAGCGGGCGTCAATGGTGCTGCAACGACATCTGCTTATAGCGCTTCCAAATTTGGCGTCATTGGCCTATCGGATTCATTGATGCGCGAAGTGCGCAAAAATAACATTCGCGTATGTACGCTCATGCCATCGACTATAGCCTCAGATATGTCCAAAGAGCTCAAACTAACAGACGGCGATCCCGATAAAGTAATACAGCCGGAAGACTTTGCAGAACTTATCGTGGCCAACTTAAAATTGCCTCGTCGCGCCATGTTAAAATCAGCTTCACTCTGGTCTACCAATCCATAACAAATAAAAAGGCGGCTTAATGCCGCCTTTTTGGTGTTGATATAGTGGTTTGGTTTGGTAAACACCCAATATTATTTATTCTTAACACAGCGTATAGGATTCGCTCTCAACACATCTGCGCCACCTCCATTGTTAGAAGAAAAATAATCCTTTGTAAATTGGTACGAAAACCCAATATTACCATTTGTTCCCGAATGCCAATAGGCGCCAACTTCACCGACCTGCTGGGCTGCACCCGAATTATACATCACCGCATAGGGTAGGAACAAATATTTATCTTGATTCGCAGCATCTGGCACGACAGCAGTGCCGAAATACAGTCCTTTGACTTGGCCCGTAGGCGTTTTATAATTTCCTTCGACAAACTTTTTGTGACCTCCAGGCTGATACTGCTGATCCCACGCTGCAAATTGTTTTAAATTCTCTGCATCTGCTGGAGTAGGTACACGCCAGCCTTTACCCAATTTACTACACACATCGTCCACAATCTCTCCGATGTAATTACTTGGCACGTTCAGTACCTTTTGATCTTTCATGGGTTTGTCATAATACTTGCGCGCGGAGTTCTTTAACCAATAATCTCCATATAGCCCCTGATTACTAGCAGGTTTGTATTGCCCATTCTCATACACTAGATTACCCATCACATAGATTAATGACCCTATTTCAATTCCCTCTACTGCATGTTTCTTGATGGTGATTTCAATATCATAATATACGCCTGGCTGAAAAGCATGCTCAATCAGGGTTACATTTGTTTTTTATACATTGTTAATCTTCAAGCTGCGCAATTTGAGCGCTTGTACATGGCCACCATCCACAAAAATAAGCTGCTCGGCCGCTGAAGCCTGTACACCATTGGTCCCGATAACGAATGGTGCAAGTGTATAATTGGGTAATAAGCCCGTAAACTGTAAAGCCAACCCATTATGCCCTTTTTTATTCAACTTGATATTGGCCTGCTGGAAAATTTTTGACACTTCAAAATCTCCAACACTGTTGATCGCACCCACATTATGGCTCGTGATCGTCGTCTTTATTTTGCAGAATGTATGCTCCAATACAAAATCCATTTCATTAACACCCTCGTTTAATTTTCTGTCCATCTTCGAGCATACCATCGCATCCGTAAAGTTATTCAAGGCAATCAATACGGCCTCCATGCTTGCTCCTGCGTTGACATTCAAAGGAGGCAATGACTCTTTTTTACCGAAGGAATAGACGATAAAACTATAGGATTCTTTGGTAGAGAAAGGCACATCTAGGGCACTATTACTTCCACATTTAAAATCCTTCGTGGCTAACAGTTTGTCTGACTTGTCGAAGATCAATAATCTATATTGTACATCTCGCTCCAGAGTTTGTCTCTTATGACTTAAGGGCAATGCTTGGGCCACTTTGCCCGAAGCTGGCTCCGCCGATGATGTTATCTTAACCCCCAATGTATGCACAGCATCCCATGGGATTTCTATCTCCTGCGTCTTAGTAGACAAAAGATTGGCCGCCGCGACCTTACCACTATTGGAAAGATATTGTGCTTCGTCTACCAGTATATTCAATGAAGCTGTCTGGGAGATAGTCGTTTTCTGGCAACTTACAAATAGCCAAATCCAAGAACACAGCAACATGGCCATGCCATATTTTGTTCGTGTAGATACCATAGTTACCATTCAAATTCTGAAGTTAATGATTCATTTTCCCACTGTGAGTCGAACATCCCTGTCTCCTCGTTGATTCGAAGGGATATATCAGAACCCGCCGCTAATGCTTGCTCTATAAATATCTCATGAATGGTTACCTCAGGTGGTGTGTAGGTCTTTTTAGATAACATTTTCAATTTATTTCAATACTTAAGTACTTCTTCTTTTTATAAAATAACCTCAATCTCTGGGTTACTAATTATTTAGTAGTTAGTGTGAGAATCAACCAATGATCCTACTTGTAAACAACACAAAATTAACACATTACACGTCTACCAAAAGGTAAAAACGAATAATAAAATGGTTATTTTGAATACTTATTATGTAGATTCTGTTTTCTAAATTTGTCTGGAGTCAATCCTTCATGACGTTTAAAAAATTTAGTAAAATTCGTAGGATCCGTAAAGCCCAATTCGTATGCAATTTCCTGAATCTGCATCGAAGATATCAGCAGCAAACGCTTTGCTTCAAGCAGTAAAGTGTCTTCTAATATTTCCTTCGGTGTCTTCTCAAAAGCTATCTTAGTCGCCTTTTGTAAGGTACTCTTAGATACTTTCAGTTCCTTCGTAAAATAATCTACATTATATTGCATAGAAATATTCTTTTGCACCAGCATTTTATACCGGATGGCCAGCGACCACTCTGCGATAATCACATCTTTGACAGCTTGTTTTTCGCATTCCCGATGAAGCATATTGAGCAAAGCATCGATAAGGCGTTGCTGAATGATAGTCGGTTTGCAGATATGCGACTCTGCCGTTTCTAATTTTATTAATGAAAGTAGACTGTATAGATTCAAGCGATGTGCATTCCCTATGCGCACGACCAACTGTTGCGAAAGGTGATTCAATAGGTTTACATTTACCTTGAAAAAATCCTTATCGTAATACACTATAAAAAAATCATCACCAAAAGAAAGTATCGTCCCCGAAGCATTATGCAATTCCAGACACTGAAAAACTTGTCCAGGATTCAAAAACAAGACATCGCCTTCCTCAAGATCCAATATTTCAAAATCAAGCATATACTTCGCTTTCCCGGCTGTAATAAACAGGATGGAATGACACGACACATTGTACACCGCCCCCTCAATAGGCAATCCATCGGAGAATAAATTACTCCATTCCCAGATTGCTAGCTTCTGGCTCTCGACTCCTATAGTCGTACATGTGGATATAACTTTACTCATACGTTGTGATTGCAGATAAGAAGATGCTATTTGTTTTTAGCAAATGGCGCTTCGTTTTTCATAGATTAACTATACAATAATATTCAATAACTAAATGCGTGCATAGCATTTAACTCGACAAACTTGATGTTGTAGTAATTATACTACACGACATCTACAAACTTAATTCTCAATAAAAAAAAACACCTTATTAATTAAGAATCGACTCAGCAAACCGCTTATCTATCAATATCTTAAATAAAAATCCACATACCTAATTGTAGGTATGTGGGTTCTACTGCTCTTGCTATTCAGCGCAGTATTTGTATGCATACAGTTGATTATAGGTACTTTACCCCATTCAAAACCCCTGCTTATATCGTATATTATTACACTATTGGTTTAAGAAAAAATTTAAAAATACACTATAATCAAGAAGAAAATTGTGTAGAAAAAATCAGCTACGCCTACCTACCCCCGGCATATATATTCTAGGCTGCCCTACCGCTTGTAAATATTTATTGACGCGAGTAAATAAAGTTTTCGCACCCAAACAAACCGCAATAGTTAAATTCAAAACTTTTAGTATATTTATTTTACTCAACGACTTATTTAGCTTCACTTATGCAATAGATATAGGAAATTGACTATGAATTTTTTTAAGAAAATATTTGGTTCGCTACGCAATCACAACGAATCCAAGCCTACGCCACAAGACAATAGGCTGGAACTTTATAAAAAGATGCCCGGAATGACTGATCTCCGACTCGACAATATTTCAACTTGCCTACAAGCTGGGTTTATACCCGCCACTTCGTTGCCTATTTCTTGGGAGCGCGAAATAAGACCTAAGCTGGAGATAGCCAAAAGACTCAACGCGATAAAAGCCATAGTCCTCTGGCTCATGGTCCCATCCAGTGATTTACCGGATGAGAAAATTCTTCACTTTGTTAGTAACAATGAGCTAGAAAATTACTTGACGGACAAAGAAAAAATGGTCCTTGAAGCTTCGCGCGATGACGAGCAATTAAGGCAGGCCATCGGGTGGAAATTTGAAAATTCCTGGCCCTTAGCCTGGTACTTTGGGTACGAGAAGCCGGAGATCACAGGACATATGATGACCGGCAAACAGATGCAGCAAATCATTCTGCAGCATACCTGTCCACTAGATGATAAAATCGAAGACTGGGTGCACGACAAGCAGTCTGTATCCGAAACGGAATTGATCAAGACAGAAGACCTATTCTATTGCCTGCACAATGCGGTGAGAAGTGCGCAATTGGGCAAGCCTACCGTCCCTACGACATTTGATCCTATCGGGAATGGCGGTGTGATCCATGAGCGCAGGCACGCTTTGTCTTGGATGCTTTCCTCGGGCGTCGACTGGGATGATACGGATTTAAGCACTTAATAATAGGAAGATACCCGCAACCTGCAGATAGGAGGCGCTACAAACGGGAAATCCTAACCTTTTACAAAAAAATCAGCCCTCCTAAAAAGAAGGGCTGAACATCTACCAATTAGTATTCCTTATCATGATATAGGGAATAGATGTAAGCTCGTGAAAAAGTCTATTCGCTGACCACTCCATATTTTGAAAAGGGTCGAATAACACTGTATATAAAAAACTCATTATATCCTGCCTCGGCATATACCATTGCCTTACCGGATTACAATAATGTTCTCTTCTGCATATTTACCGGGTCTACCAAATCCGCATATTCAATCCCGTAGAAATCGCTATATCGCTTCAGCGTCATCATCAAGGTATAGACTTTGTCACTCAGCGCATTCTCTCGCGTGGATTCGTTGTACTCCATCAACCGAACCTTGAAGGCATAATCGATAGAACAGTCTGCAGGCAGCTCAGCCTTCATACTTAAGGAAACAAACTGCAGATTTTCCTTTGTCAAAAAATTCAAAGCCGTACTGTATGCCCGATCATATTCGCAGGATGCGAGAAGATCCTCCCCGACGCCTTGCGCCGCTCTAGCCTCCTGCTCCTGTTTTCGGTCCGCTTCCAATTTCTGCTGCGCAGCTACTTCTTGTCGATGAGAATAATAGCTGTAACCCCATAATATCCCACATACGATCACAACTGCCAATATCCATGGAATAATATGCTTACCGTTTGACATGATGTACTATTTAAGGATATGACAGATGAGCATCCTACACCTAGAAGCTACAGCCTCCTGAATAGCCCTGAGCATCCACAAACCGTGTTGTTTCTGTCAACAAATTTCGCTTAAAAAAATGCCATTTCCTTACGGGAAACCGTATTTTGAGGAGATAAATAGTAGAAAAAGTATATTGTTTTTGCAGAAATGCAATATAAACTAACATTAATTGGCCAACATGTTAAACTAATAATTATTAATATATTTTTTAGTCCATTATAAACTTTTCTTACTATCCTAACTGTATCCAATCCAAAATTATGAACACAAATAATGATATTCTTGAGATATTACCACAAGAAGAAATTTAAAAAGACTATTCGGTAAACAAAAAGAAGAAAAAAAAATTAACCCCCGAAGAGAAAGAAGCTAAAATTCAATTTGAAAGAGAAGCTATTTTAAAAATGGTACACAGTGGTGATCCAAATGATACTAAAGAAAAAGTAGCCCTTATTATAAGTAGAAACATTCATGCTAGAAATTCTGATATAGAGCTTGCATGGGATTACTTTAATATGCGTCATTAATAAAAATTAGTTTTATTTCTAGCATAGAAACGATATTTCATATTGGGTCAATGATTTATTCTTTACTTAACTGTACACCCCCAACCATATCTTGAGTAACACCCATTTTACCTTTAAACTCGAATTGCTTATCAATTAAACAACGAATTGCAGTCCTTTTAGGATCACTATACCTTTGAAGAAGTACATAATCATGTTTTAATTCTCCATTACTGTTGTAGTTTATCCATTCGAATTTTAATTGATCTATTTTAGGATCTGAATAGTCATATGTTTCATTATTGATTTCTCCAACTTCATATTTTCCAGAATCAATATAAGTGATTGAAAAATGAGGGGTTCCGATTTCATCTCTAAAAATTGTAACTTTAATAGGCTCGTGTCGATTAACTTTAGCAAAAATAGCACTAATTCGATAAAAGCCTTCAAACGTGTAGTAAACATCTTCACTCAAATTGAAAGGTTCAAGATCAGGACCATAATAATCATTTTTATGATTATTAACATTGCCAATTTCTGATGTTTCACTTCTACTTTTCAAAAAAATAAGAAGTATGACAAAAAACAAAAAATAGCAAGTAAAATAAAGATGATATATTCCATTATAATCAAATATAGTTTTTTAAGTAAACTTAGGGATGAATTCAACCACCCTTAATCACTTAGAATTTTGATATCTAGATTTTAAGCTAACAATTACTTATCGTTGGTTATTTTGAATTTGAAATCCATGTCCAAACAATTAATATAATAGCTATAATACCCAAAACTCCCCATCCAGCTGCATTTTGTACAACAGCTAGAATACAACAAATAATTAAAACTATACTAAAAAATACTTGCCAACATCCTGAATTTTCCAAAGTAATATGAATTTATAATTACGGTTAATAATCACACAATTATAGAAATAATATTTACAATCATGAAATTGTTAACCTAAAATAATTCATCAAAACCATCCTTCATCCTTCAAACTATAATACCCCTCAACTCCCACAATCAAATGATCGCAAACCTCAATATCTAATACCTTACCAGCTTCTTTAGCTTTTTCCGTAATAGCCTTATCTTGTTGACAAGGTAATAATTTACCTGAAGGATGATTAAACACTCAGATAATCCTTACACAAAACTTCTTGTTTTAGTAGCGATATTGACTCCCTCGTGTTGCGCTTAGAGTTTTTATACAATTATGATAGGTCTTCTATGCTTAAGATTTCGGCAATAAATCGTCCAAAAACAGTACTTTCAAAACCCAATAAACGCAAAAAAGCTTCAAGTTTCCTTGAAGCTTTTTGTAGTAGCGGGGAGCAGGATCGAACTGCCGACCTCAGGGTTATGAATCCTGCGCTCTAACCATCTGAGCTACCCCGCCGTTTCAGTGATGCAAATATAGCAACATCATTTCACTTTACAAGTTTTTTTTTATTTTTTATAAGCCGCAAATCCACCATAACAGGCTCTAAAGCGCACAATTCGCTATAAATGAATTACCTATAGCGGATAAAATTATTTCTTTGACAAAATTTTGTTTAAGCTATATACAATTAAAATAAAATTATGTATTATTACAGAAATCATTAAATATGTAAACTTAAAAGATAAGCAGAGATATGTCAGAAAAAATTAAAGTTCAACTTGAATATATGATTAATTCTTCTCCGCGAATATTATACCCCTATCTTATCGAACCAAACGAACTTACTCAATGGTTTGCTGACGATGTAAATTACCACGACGGGATTTATGAATTCATTTGGGACAATGAATCTCACCGTGCTAAGGTGGCCGTATTCAAAGAGAATAAATGTGTAAAGTTCAAATGGCTAGACGATGAGCCTAACTTTTTTGAATTGGAAATCGTTCAAGACGAATTGACTAATGACGTCTCGCTATCCATCACGGACTTTGTTAAAGAAGAAGATCTGGAAGAAAGAAAAAAAATCTGGGACAATTCAATTAGCTATCTGCAAAGTGTTATTGGTGCATAAAAATTCCGTATCTTTGTAGCGATCTTATTCTAATAATCATATTTGGATAAGTGCTGTTTACATGAAAAAGATACACATCTTAATATTACAAGCATTCATTAGGCCTTTTATCGTCACATTCTGTATTGTGATGTTTGTCCTTCTGATGCTTTTTTTGTTTAAATACATTGATGACCTCATCGGTAAAGGTCTGGAGTGGCATGTCATCTTGGAGCTGATAGGCTACCAATGTGCGGTGCAGCTGTCTATGGCTTTGCCGCTATCCATGCTCCTCTCGTCTATCATGACTTTTGGTAATCTGGGCGAAAGCTATGAGCTGGTGGCTATCAAAGCGGCCGGTGTATCTTTGCGCAAGGCGATGACGCCGCTTTTTGTGCTCGTAGGCTTCTTTGCAGGATCTTCTTTTGTGTTTTCGGACTATACCCTTCCCGTGGTCAACCTCAAAATGGGTTCGCTACTGTGGGATGTAACTAAGAAAAAAGCCGACTTTTTGATAAAACCAGGGATTTTTAACAATTCCATCCCCAACTATTCTATTCGTGCTAAAAACAAGTCTAAGGACGGAACAGAACTCTATGACTTGACCATCTACAATAAGGCCAGCGGTTCGTCGGGCAGCAATGTATTGATGGCTGACACAGGCTATATGTACAACTCACGCGACCAAAGTTTTTTGATTCTGAAACTGATTAATGGCGTTCGTTATGAAGACTCGCGCAAGCAGGGTGCGTCTAATTATGACCCGAGGCAGCAGTTTACACGTTTTTATTTCCGCGAGACCGAGACGAAGTTTGACATGTCGGCATTCGACATGCAGCGTACAGATGAGAACCTATTCAAAGGACACCATCAGATGATGAACCTGCGTCAGCTGGGACTCAAATCGGACACTACCCATATGCAGATTGATAGTTTGTCCAAGATTAATATTGCCGAATTGAAGAATTATGTGCTTTTCACCTCCCAATATTATAATATGGGACCGGTGCAGAAAGCACAGATCAAGGATATTCCAGATGATATACTGAGTTATATTCCTGCCGAAACCCGCCGATCGGCCATCAGCAATGCCATGAATACGATGCAGACTTTCAAGGATGCCTCATTCATCCGTGGCGCAACATACAAAGAATTAGTTGACAAAGACATTAAATATGACGTGGAGTGGCACCGTAAATTTACGTTGGCCGTATCCTGTTTGCTCCTATTTGCTATTGGGGCACCATTAGGTGCTATCGTCCGCAAAGGTGGTCTTGGCGCGCCTGTGGTGATGTCGATTATCTTTTTCTTGATTTACCACATTATTTCTACCGTGTCCGAAAAATCAGCTAAAGATGCCGTGATCACGCCATTTTGGGGTATGTGGATGGCCATTATTGTTCTCACACCGCTTGCGGCATTCTTGACCTACAAGTCTACGACAGACTCTGCCATATTCGACGCGACACAGTACAAATTGAAAGCACAGTCGATATGGAATTGGATAAAAAACAGGGTTCCAGTCAAGAAATTAAAGGCTTAAGCTGAATTTGACGTTGTCATTATACTATTATCATAAAATCTAATTTACTTAGCGTAATAATAAATATATATCGATGGATATAAAATTAAACACCATAGAAGAAGCTATTGAGGACATTAGAGCAGGAAAAGTAATCATTGTGGTGGATGATGAAGACAGAGAAAACGAAGGTGATTTCGTGACTGCTGCTCGTAATGCAACACCGGAGGTGATCAATTTTATGGCCACACATGGTAGAGGTCTGGTATGTGCCCCTCTTACCCGCGAACGTTGTGAAGAGTTGAACCTACACCCTATGGTAGGCCAAAACACGGCGGTTTATGAGACGAACTTCACCGTTTCAGTAGACTTACAAGGTTACGGCTGTACGACAGGTATTTCGGCTTCAGACCGTTCGAAAACAATAAAAGCACTGATCGATCCTAACATCAAGCCCGAAGAACTGGGCAGACCGGGTCATATTTTTCCGCTGATTGCCATGGATGGTGGCGTACTCAGACGTACAGGCCATACCGAGGCTTCAGTAGATTTGGCACGCTTGGCAGGTTTTGAGCCAGCAGGTGTACTGGTCGAAATCTTAAAAGACGATGGCGAGATGGCAAGACTTCCTGACTTGATGGAAGTAGCGCAACGTTTTGATTTGAAAATTGTAAGCATCGAGGACTTAATCGAATACCGTCTTAAACACGACACCCTAATTAAAGAAGAAGTGTCCGTGCATATGCCTACAGAATATGGCGAATTTAAGATGAAAGCT
Organism: Sphingobacterium sp.; assembly: GCA_048595255.1. Lineage (GTDB taxonomy): Bacteria > Bacteroidota > Bacteroidia > Sphingobacteriales > Sphingobacteriaceae > Sphingobacterium. The sequence goes on from JBMDWK010000017.1 coordinate 15,993, forward strand.
TTCACGCAAAAAAATTCGGGTGAGCAACACTTAGCGATATACAAAGGCGAATGGAATGAAGACGAGCCGGTATTGGTACGCGTACATAGCTCGTGTGTGACAGGTGACATCTTCGGATCCTGCCGATGTGACTGTGGACCACAATTGCACAAGGCCATGGAAATGATCGAAAAAGAAGGCAAAGGTATCATCGTGTACATGAACCAAGAAGGCCGTGGTATTGGTCTGATCAACAAACTACACGCCTACAAGCTTCAAGAAGATGGAGTAGACACCGTAGATGCAAATGTACAACTAGGCTTCAAAGCAGATCTTAGAGATTATGGCGTAGGTGCACAGATATTGCGTTATATGGGTGTGACCAAGATGAGGCTTATGTCCAACAACCCGACAAAAAGGGCTGGATTGGTAGGCTACGGACTCGAGATCGTGGACAGTGTGCCTATCGAAATTCAACCTAATCCGTACAATCAAGAATATCTGAAGACAAAACGAGATAGAATGGGTCACACCATCCTGAAAAATTTATAATAACAAAAAAAGAGGATTCATCCTCTTTTTTTAGTTAGCACAAACCATACAAGGAATTCAACTGTTGAGTAACCATGAAGAATAGTTTATTTATACAAAAAGCATATATAAATGGTGAATTTGTGGAAGGCAAATCCACCTTCGAAGTAATCAACCCTTCTACCGAATCCGCTATCGGCACCGTACCGAACCTTAGCGTAGCGGATTGCCAAAATGCAATAGCCGATGCACATAGTGCTTGGCTCCTCTGGAAAGACAGACCTATTGGTGAGCGGTCAGCGATTGTGCGTAGGTTGTTCGAATTAACAAAAGAACATAAAAATGAACTGGCAGAAATAATGACGTTGGAGTCGGGGAAACCACTGAAAGAGTCCTTGGGCGAAGTAGATTATGGAAATGCATTTGTCGAATGGTTTGCGGAAGAAGGGAAACGTACCTATGGCGAAACGATTCCCTCTAACAATAGCACGCGCATAGCCATTATTAAACAAGCTGTGGGCGTCGTCGGTGCCATCACCCCGTGGAATTTCCCGTTGGCGATGATCTCGCGCAAGTTGGCTCCTGCCCTGGTGGCGGGGTGTACCATGGTGTTAAAACCCGCGTCTCAGACACCTTTCACGGCTCTTGCGCTCGCCAAGTTGGCCGAAATGGCAGGTGTCCCGAAAGGGGTTTTTTCGGTCATCACGTCGAAGGATAGCAAAGGATTGGGTAAAGAATTAGCGACCAACCCGCTTATTCGGAAGATTACTTTCACAGGCTCCACCGAGGTGGGCAAAACCTTGATGGAACAGGCAGCTAGCACGATTAAGCGGGTGTCTTTTGAGTTAGGCGGTAATGCGCCTTTTATAGTATTTGAAGATGCTAATATCGATGCAGCTGTGCAAGGCGCCGTAGCTGCAAAATTCAGAAATGCGGGACAAACCTGTGTATCCATCAATAGATTTTACGTACAGGATTCCATTTATGATACGTTTGCAACGAAATTAACCGAAGCTGTACGCAACCTAAAAGTGGCAGATGGCTTTGAAGAAGGCAGCCAAGTCGGACCGCTAATCAATGCAAAGGCCGTAGAAAAAGTGCAGGCTCATGTAGACGACGCAATTGAGAAAGGCGCAAATCTACAAACAGGCGGTCAGCAGCTCAAGGGTAACTTCTTCGCTCCTACCGTACTGACGGAGGTTGCGGATAATGCACTTATCCAATCTCAAGAAACATTTGGCCCCTTATGTGCGCTTTTCAGATTCCAAAGCGAAGAGGAAGCGATACAAAAAGCCAATGATACGCCATTCGGATTGGCGGCTTATTTTTACAGTGAAAATATACACTGCTGCCAGCGTGTGGGCGAAGCCTTGGAAGCCGGCATGATCGGTATCAATACAGGTATTATTTCCAATGCCGCCGCACCTTTTGGCGGAATCAAGCAGTCTGGAATTGGACGTGAAGGCTCCCGATATGGCCTTGACGAATATATGGAAATTAAATACTTATGCTTTGGAAGTGAAGGATAATGAAAATAGTGTAATGCGTCAAATCATTACACTATTTTCTTAATTATTTAATTAATAACCTTAACTTAAATTAGAGTCAAATACCTATAATATTAATAAAATATCACCCATTTATTTAATATAATCATTTTTTTTATATCTTTATAGGCAACAGAAACCTATTTAAGCTCATTATAGCGTTTTTATTAGCCAATTTTTAGCCCTTTCAGTCTTATTTATAGCAGAAATTTTCTTTAACAGAATAGGTTATCTACTTCAAGAAAAACCATCATACTTATATGTAAATATATAGTTAATGACTATTGTTAACAGTAATACATCACTACCTATGAAAAACGATAGAAAAAACTACACCTGTCCAAGATGGCAGATAAGAGCTATTCTGGTCGAAGAGACTTGGGCTGTTAATTCCGTACTTTTTCAACCTAATCCCACCGTCAATGTAGAATGGATAGAAGAAGACGAAGAAGAAAGATTTCTAGAATTTTAACCTTAAATCATATGGACATGAAAATCATTGATAAAATTGGATATATCATTATTTTACTTTTTAGTCTATTCTTGGTAGGCTGCAACAATAATGACATAGAAAAGCATCCGGAGACAATCGCCGTAAAAGTTAAGTTGAACGGCATCAACACACCGATAGTAGATGTATTTGACAAAAATTCTTCGTTGACTGGCGTTTCCCCTGCTAGTCCCCCAATCGTACAATCTCTTGGTGAAGGATTGGATATAATAGCCGAACTAGTTCCTGATGCCGCTGATAAAAAGGAAAATTCAAAACCCAAAAACTAAGTACAATAGAGCCTCTAGGAAATAATATTCGGTATAAACTTGTGGTCTATAGTACAAGCGGAGCTTATATTGACGAAATAGACTATGTGCACACTCAGGAACACTTAACCGAAAGTCTGTGGCTAGTCGATGGCACTTCTTATACATTTGTGGCCTACAGCATCAATAGTGCCTCTACACTTCCTGCTATCACGTTCAGAGATGGTATTCAGGACATTAGTCATTAGGAAATATTAGGAATCGATTATTCTACTGACTTTTTATATTTTAAAATTGAAAATAAACTCATATCGAATACAGGAGGAAACAATACAGTACCAATTACTTTCCGACACAATCATGCGGAAGTGCAAATTATTATTGATGCTGAAGCAGAAGGCACAGTCAAAACCGCAAATGGCAATATCGGAAATCTTATACAGCAAACCGTAACAAACCCTATACAACTAGTTGATGGGCTAGGAAATGATAGTAGCCCAAGCACTGTTGCAATGAATTTTCCAAGTTTGAATACCGCAGTAGTCAGCAGCACTACCGTTCGGGTTATCCCCAGACAAAGCGCCACTACACTCACCTTTTCCGAATTAACAATCCACTCTACCGTGAATCCTATAGCGCGATATCACACGAACGAACGAAACGCTTACAGGATTTGATTTTCAACCCGGGCATAGATATCGTATAAGAATTACTATCAATCCAGACTGGTATTTTACCACTATTCCGGGAATAGCAACCGAACGGATACAAGCCCAGAACTATAGAAATTACCCAGCAGTACGCATCGAAGGAAGATATTGGATGCTTCATAATATTGGACAAATAGTTATACAGTAAATCCATTTATAACCCCTAATGCTCCTAGCATTAGAGGCCTATACTACCAATGGGGGGTAAATACAGGATTGTCGAAAGATAATGTAACCATAAGTCCCTGGACTGTGCCAGCAGACAATTCAGCTACACGCTGGAATTCTGGTACAGAAGCCGCTCCTGTGAAAACGAGCAACGACCCTTGTCCATCAGGCTGGAGAGTTCCTACGGCGAGAGAATATGTAGATTTGACAGGAGCAACCAACCACGAAAACTCAATACCATGGCCTAATGTACATGAGTATGCGAATACAAGTGCCGCCAAAATTCTGGTAAGTAAAAAATCATCCATAGTTAGAATCCCCTTTCCTATAGCAGGTCGCCGTACAGTAGAGACAGGCGTGCTTTCTCAAATTGCTCAATTTGGGTTTTATTGGACATCATTACGAAAATTGGATGTGGTGGAGATAGATCGATCCAATAATCTCAATTTCAGGGACAATCTTATTACATTGGATGGTTACAGCAATATAGGTAATGGATTTCAAATCAGATGTGTTGCCGATATTCGCCAAAATCCAGATGGTTCGTTGGTATCATTTCCTTTTTAATGCAATAAAGCGTCTATTCTTAGGTGGAATAGACGCTTTATAAGCAAAAAAAAATGTGAAATCATTAAACTTGCTCTCCTTTTGACTTTCGGTATTTTTTATACAGTTTAATCAGTACCATCAGCAATATCGCCAAACCTAGCAAGCCCACTACGCCGAAAATCCAATTGAGCGTAGACTTCAGAATGACCAAGAATACAATCGCGAACAGAATGACAGTAGACACTTCGTTCCACATACGCAGTTGTCCAGATGACCAAGTAGACTTTTCGTCACGTAACCTATACATGATTTGCTGTGACTTAAAATGGTAAAAAATTAAACCCACTACAAATGCCAGCTTGAATTGCATCCATCCCATGCTGAGTAGGGCCGGATTGACATGAAGCATGACCAGTGCCGAGGCAATGGTTATGTACATAGCAGGCGTGGTGATCACCCACCACAGTCTATTTTCCATGATACTGAACTGCTTATGCAATATCTGGTAAGCCTCTATACCTTTATCTTTGGCTTCGGTATGGTAAATAAAAAGACGTGGCATGTAGAATAGTCCTGCCATCCAACAAATCACAAAAATGATATGAACTGCCTTAGCGTATAAGTAAATCATTTTTAAAATAAACTTCTAAATCTTCTGTAAAGATAGGGCTTAAAGAAAATAAGGAGCAATTTATTTTGCTCCTTATCGTCGTATAATAGGATTAATACCTGAATTCTTTGATGGTGTCTATCGCAAACTTCACATGGTCAAATGGCATATCCGGAGAGATACCATGACCCAAATTGCAGATAAATCCTTTTTCACCGCGCATTCTTTCGAAAAGCTCATGAATCTTTGCTTTGATCACAGGCTTGTCGGCATACATAATGAATGGATCTAAATTACCTTGCACAGCAATTCCCTCTGGCAAAGTTTTTTTCAGATTTAACAAATCCGCATTCCAGTCTACAGAGATCACATCTGGCTTGGTTTCAATCATCAAAGGAGCAAATACAGAAGCACCTTTAGCAAATGAAATTACAGGAACTGTACGGTTTAAGTTATCTAAAATATATTTGTTGTATTTGTGTGAAAACTCGGTGTAATCATTCCACGATAATGCAGCAGCCCAGCTGTCGAACAATTGTACGGCATTCACGCCCGCCTCGATTTGCATATTCAAATAGGCAATCGTCAAATCAGCAATCTTCTGTAAAATCAAATGGGCTAAAGCAGGCTCATTGTTCAACATTAATTTCGTGCGTTTGAAATCACGCGTCGACCCTCCTTCTACCAGATAACTCAAAATAGTAAATGGTGCTCCAGCGAAACCTATTAAAGGTATAGAACCATTCAAGCGTTGTTGGATCTCTCGAATAGCATTCGCTACATATTCCAACTTGTCCACACACTCCGCACCGGCTAATTTTTGAGCATCATCATACGTGCGTACCGGATTCGCAAAACGAGGACCTACACCCTGCTCAAACGAAAGGTCTCCGCCCATCGCCTCGGCTGTCACCAAAATATCCGAAAATAAAATGGCAGCATCAATATCTAGTAAATTGACAGGCAACATCGTCACATCCGCCGCAATCTCAGGAGTTTTACACATTTCTAAAAAAGTGTACTTATTCTTAATCTCCCAATACTCCGGCATAAAACGTCCTGCCTGACGCATAAACCATACTGGAGGTCTTTCCGTTTGCTGCGACAAGGCAGCTCTCATAAACAAATCGTTTTGTAAAGTAGTACTCACTATGCTATTATTTATATTTTTCTATTTCTAACTTTATTTTCTCTACTATATCCTTTTGTCTCGCTGTCAATGCTAGCTTATCCGCTACGGCTAAGTACGCCTCTGTACGCTCATATTCTTTTTTGCGTAAGTTGATATTGGCCAGGTTGATTAATACCATCGCCTTCTCGTAATCTTTACGCCAGGGCAGTCTAGAGGCTAATTGGAAGTGGTACTCAGCCTCTTCAATGTTATTTTCTTTCAGCGCAATATTGCCTTGCATGAACTCATAGAAATTCCGTCTCCCCTTACGCAAGTGATCAGGATTTTTTATTTCTGCAAGAAGCTTTTTGGTACGTTCGTAATCTTGCTTGTGAAAAGCTTGGGTAGCCAGAAACACCGTTCCTTCACGGTATTGACTCCATACCATGTAGCCAATAAGCCCCAAAATATACACACAGGCATAATAATAACCAGATACCACACAATATGCCAATACAATAGCCGCTAGCGCTATGATAATAAATCTAAATCTAGTATTCATTAATCCGGGCTAAGCTTCTGAACTGTCTGTAAATTTGTAACCTACTCCTCGGATAGAGTGAAAATATATAGGGTGTTTTTGATCTGGCTCGAAATATTTACGGAATGTCAGAATAAAATTATCAATCGTACGTGTCGACGGATACACATCGTAATTCCATACGGTTTCTAAAATCTGCTCCCGAGAAACTGCTTCATTACGGCGCTCGATCAATAATTTGAGCAACATAGTTTCCTTTTTGGTCAATGAAGTGATTGTACCATCCGCATGGTGCAGCTCGAAGGAATTGAAATAAATGGTTTTGTCACCAATAGTATAGGAGTTCAATTCTTTCAGATCTTCTGGTTTCAATCCGCGACGGATTAAATTGCCAACACGAAGAATCAACTCTTCTAAGTTAAATGGCTTTACCAAATAGTCGTCAGCACCTTTTTTGAGACCTGTAATACGATCTTCGCTACTATTTTTTGCAGTCAAAAACATAATAGGTACTTCCGTATTTTGCAAACGAATAGTTTCCGCTACCTGAAAACCATCAATCTCCGGGATCATCACATCCAAAATAATCAGGTTGAATCGCTCTTCTTTAAATACTTTAAGCGCTTTCTTACCATCTGTAGCTGTGCTAACACGGTACCCTTCTAACTCCAAATTAAGTTTTATTGCTTCCAACAAGTGCTCCTCGTCTTCTACTAATAGTATTCTTTGTTTAGCCTGCATAATTTTCAAAAATTACTTCAAAAATGCTACCCGAAGGAACATTATCCTTCACTTTGATTGTAGCATTATGTTTTTGTAAAACGGTTTTTACTATATATAACCCCAAACCAGTTCCTTTAGTTTTTCGGGTTGATTCATTTCCTACACGGTAGAATTTATTAAAAATAAGTCTTTTTTCATCATCTGCAATACCTTCACCATGATCCGCTACGGTCAAGAGCAAATCATTGTCTCTCTTGATCAATTTCACCTCGACGGTCGCACATGGCGGCGAATATTTGATGGCATTCTCGACCAGATTGTTGACTACATTGGTTATTGCAAATTTATCCGCATGCAAGGTGATATTGGGTTCGATTTCCGAACGTATCATTTCTGTCTTACACGAATTTTTTTGAAGACGGTCTAAGACATCATTCACCAGAGAAGAAAAATCAAAATCTTCCTTTGGCAAATTAAAACTACGGTTTTCAAGCTTCGTGGCCAAGAGCACATTTTCGACAAGATAATCCAGTCGTTCGATATCCTTCAACGAGTTAGCCAAAAAGGATTTTTGCTGCTCGCGGTCCAAGTCTCTTTTTAAAATAGTCTGTAGGTAGAGCTTGACGGAGGCTAAGGGTGACTTGAGCTCATGTGTCACAGATAGCAGGAAATTATTTTGCTGCTGGGAGTAGTTTCGTTCCTTCTCCAAGTGATTTTTGAGACGGATAATTCCCAGAATAAAGATAAGAATAAAAATCATCCCCTCACCGATCACCATACCTTTACGATCGGGCACATATTTGATAAACATGTACCCCCAGGCAAACAGCTGGCAGATTGCATAAAAAGCTAACACATAAAACCAAAATAGGGCTCTTCTCATATCCTTTATTTCAACAAAAATACTTAAATCACCTAGCAATAGAAAATACTGCAATTATTATGACACAAATAAGAAAAACCTACGCTATCTCCATCTAAATACATTTTATATCTTTGTCTATGTTTCAGAATAAAAAAGATATTTTCTTCGATTTAGATCATACGATTTGGGATTTTGATCGAAATGCGAAAGAAACTTTGCACGAATTGTATTATATTTATAAATTTGATATATTATTTAATAAACCTAATTCGGATGCCTTTATTGAGACGTACACGATAAACAATCACCGTGTGTGGGATTTGTACCATCATGGTAAGATTGATAAAGCCACCTTACGAAAACTTAGATTTGCCGACACTTTCATACAATTAGGGGTTGATCCCGAGTTGTTTCCAAAAGATTTTGAAGAAGAGTATTTGCGAATTTGTCCGACAAAGACCAATTTATTCCCAAATGCTATTGAAACCTTAGAGTACCTAGAGAACAGCTATAATTTGCATTTGATCTCCAATGGCTTTAAAGAAGCCTGTGAATCGAAGTTGAAACATAGTAATCTTAATAAGTATTTTAAAACGATTGTCATATCAGAAGTTTTTGGCATCAATAAGCCAGATCCAAGAATCTTCGAATATGCGCTCGCCAACGGGCAAGCGCAAAAAGAGAGTTCGATTATGATAGGTGACAATATTGATGCGGATGTACGCGGCGCGTTGAATGCGGGTATGGACGCCATATTTTATAATGCCATAGGGGCCGAAAAGCCTACTGATGTGCCGCATATGATTGTGGATCTAAAAGAATTACAACATATTTTTTAACACCCCACACCTACCTATACTTAACATTATCGAGAAGTCAGGATTTATGAAAAATAATTCTGACTTTTTTTACGCTCAAAATAAAAAAGGCAAGATCTATTGCTATAGATTGCTGCCTTCTGTATGGAATAGGGCATCCCTACTTCAGAATTTTTTGCAATTCATCCCGATAGGTGTCCGCTATTTTCATCATGCCGATATCATTGGGATGGGCATAGTCTACTGTTGAATTGACATCCAGACTAAAAGCTGTTGCTGGAACAAAATAAAGGTTATTCACACCCGATTCCTTCAATTGCCTAAAGGTGGAGGCCGCGACTTGCGATGATCTACCATACTCCTTCATGGTATGGATGTTTTGAAATCCTGGCGTACCTGCAGAGCTATGTTCAGCCAGAATGATGGGCGTATTTGGGTGCTTGGCGCGAAGCATACCCACCGCATGGCGAATCAAAGAATCCAGTTGGGCTTCCGAACGATCGCGTGTAATCGCCAAATTCGGGATACAATCTAGGATAAACGCCGAAGCCTTTTCATCCACAATCAGACTGAGTATGGGCTTCTCTAGCCGACCATTTCCTGAAAAAGCGAGATTGATGACCTCATTCTCCAAGTAGCGTCCTAAAATGTTTGTCCAGGCTAAACCCGGCCTGCTCGCACAAGCTCCTTGAGCAATCGAAGTGCCATATACAACTATGGGCTTAGACTCCTTACGAACGAATTGAAACTGCTTATTAGAACCTACGCCTATTTCCAACCAATCAACCGTATTGTAAAGCGGTAAATAAAGCCTAAACGTACGTTTATTGTCACTGCCAATATTATTGAAATTATAGGTAATCGTATCTTTGAATTGGTACTGCCCAAAAGCCCACTCCCAGGCTAAGGACGATTTATTCTGCGCGTATAAGTCCACGCCACTCACACCTATGCTGGGCATATGGGGCATATTCAATGCATGCTTTACTTTATAGCGTACCTGAATGGAATCGGCGTCCGTTGTAAATTCTACGTATTGACCTGCGGAATTTGTTCCCAAAAACCATACGGATTCGCGCACCAACGATTTGACAGCTTGCGGCAATCGTCCATAATCTCCTGCCTCGTCCAATATTTTCAAGCGCCCTTGTATAGCCTGCTCCTCCAGCGGATTGTAATATTTTTTACCCTGTGCAAAGGAGAGTGATAGACTGAGCAAACAAAAAAGAGAGCATAAAAAGCTCTCTTTAGATAAGGATATTATAGAATTCATTATTTCAATACTTTAACGGTAATATTGCGGTACCATACGTCATCACCATGATCTTGGAAACCAATTAATCCTGATTTAGTAGCACCACCTACGTTATTTAGCAAATGGAACGCCATCGGCCATTTCGCTTCGCTGAATTTGCTCGCCTGCAATAAAGTGGTCCATTCCGGTGTACGTATAGTATATTGCACCACCATTACACCATTTTGGAAATGCTGTACTTGGTTGCCTTTTACTATGATCTTTGAGGTATTCCACTCTCCTGCTTTTTTGCCATTTTGAGGTTTTGCAGGTATCATATCGTACAAAGATGCGGACTTCCGGTTGCCGTCCACGCCCATTTTGGCATCTGGATGACCATCATTATCCAATATTTGAAATTCTGGACTCGATATATAAATAGGCTGACCTTTGATTTCTTTAGCTAAAAAGAATACACCTGAATTACCCTTTTCGGATATTTTCCAGTCAAAAGAAAGTTCAAAATTTTTGAAGTCATGAGCAAAAACTAAATCGCCACCTTCGGGATTGTCCACTTTGGGGTTTTTCGAAAATTTCAATGTACCATTATCAATGCTCCATTTGCTAGGCACATGTTCTTTGTTATAACCGCGCCATCCCGTCAACGAAGAGCCATCAAATAATATATAGGCTCCGTCTTTATTTTTCTTCATTGACTTCAAATCAACGCGAGGAAGTTTAAGTTCTTCCACTCCTGGTATTTCTTTCACTGCTTCGACTGTTTTTTTTGTTTGTGCGCATGCTGATGCCATCACAAAAATAGATAAGAGTAAAGAGGTTTTTAAAATGCGCTTTATCATATTTATAAATTTATAATCTAGAACTAAAGTTAGAAAAATAACAGCATTATCACAATGCACTCGCTATATAAATTAATAGCCGCCATCCCCTTGATCCATAGGGATGTCATCTTCTTTTTTATTTTTGGTCAAATCCTGCATACCGAATCGGTAAGAAAATGAAACATTAAAAGTACGTCTTGACCAACGGTGATAAAAATCCGTATAACGTGTCGGTAAATTCGTCTCGCCGCCGAATCTGCGCGAATTGAATACATCACGTACATTAAACATCACGGTACCCTTGCCTTTCAATACATCCTGACGAAGAGCCAGATCCACACCATTCATAGATCGCATACTGCCTTGCAACGTCTTCATCGGCGCACGATAATTAGTGCGTATTTGCACCGAAGAGGAAGGTGTAACTTTTAGGTTACTCGTCAGGTTACCATCCCATGCAATATTCTCTACTTTATTGATATTATAGCGGGTATTCGGATTTACACGCTGATAGTAGACGTTGGCATTTGCCGTTACATCCCACCATTTAAAGATATTAACCTTTGAAATCAACTCCAAACCTGCATTATCACGAGAACCTACATTTTCCCATCGCATAAATGTAGCATTCTCCTTACCCTCCAAATATGCCGCAGCAATAGGGTCATCCACATCAAATTGCAGCGGTTGCACCATATCATTCACTCGGCGCATGTATGCTGTAGTGATAAAATTCCAATTGCTGAAGAATTTCGCAAAACTCAATTCCATCGAATGAATATCCTCTGGCATCAAGTTTGGGTTACCTTGTCTGATATTTAATGGATCGGAAAGACTTACAAATGGATTCACCTGCCATCCGCGTGGTCTTTGTACGCGTCTAGAATAGGACAACTGTACTTTATCACCTTCACTATTCACTTCATAGGTAAAAAATGCACTTGGGTAAACTCTGAAATAGCTCAGATTACCTACATCCCTATGTGTACCAGCAGCGATTTTGTCGGGATCTACACTTCTATTTTCAGTATCTAGGTAAGCATCTTCGGCTCGCAAACCCAATTGCATACCTATTCGCTTGCCCAGCATCCTTTGGTAATTGGCATATAGTGCATGAACACCACTTTTCATATCAAACTCATTGGACACGGCATAGTCAGGCATCCAAGTTTCGCTCTGCGCATTGAATAGTGTGTCAGAATATTGAAAATCATTGGAATTTCGCAATGTCGTACGATATCCTGCTTCGAAACGGTGATTTTCGCCCAACGGCAACACATAATCCAATTGCATATTCCAATTACGCCCTTTCTCCCCCGTCTCATTGAATCGCTTACTGATATAATCTATATTCTCTTGAATATAATCATTTGTGCCGTCTTCGCGGTCGCTACCGTGGGTCACATTCGCTGTAAGCTCTTCGCCTTCTCTTTTGAGCGTACGCTTGAAATCAAAGATAAAATCATAACCAAAGTCGTCTTCATGTTGACGGGAAGTACGAGGGGTAACGATTGGAGTCTCCTGTGCACGGTATGACTTGTAAAAAAGATCTTCACCGCGATTGTTGTCCCGAATGCTCACATTGGCACCAAGACTCAACGTCGTTTTATCATTCGCATAATAGTCCATTCCTAACCGCAAAGAATTATTCAAACCCTTGCGGAAAGATTCATTGGAAGTTTCGGTCACCAGGCTATTGGCATCTTGCTGTCCATTGATAAGGCCTATTGTGCGGGTATTACCATCGCCTATATTGCGTCCGTATCTGAAATTATAACTACCGAAATAGTTAATCTTGTTGTCACGATAATTTAAAGCCAGACCTGCATTATAGTTGTCGTAATTGCCGACCGAAGCATTGATATTGCCATTCAGGCCGGTACGTATATTTTTCTTTAATATGATATTGATGATACCGGATTGACCTTCCGCATCATATTTGGCGGAGGGGTTCGTTATTATCTCCACTTTAGCCACTGCATCTGCCGGTAAGGACTGCAATAGTTTATTGACATCCGAACCTGCCATAGCAGACTCTTTGCCATCGATAAGAATTTTTACACTTGAAGAACCACGAAGGCTGACCGCACCATCGGCGTCCACTTGCAATGTAGGCACATTGCCTAGAAGATCTTGTGCCGTGCCCCCAACAGATACTAGACTCTGCGAGACGTCAAACACTTTTTTGTCTATACCTAATTGCAAATCCGATACTCTACCTTGCACGACGACTTCTTCCAGCTGCTCGCCGGCTTCGGTCATTTCTATGGTACCCAGATCTAATGTTTGATTAGCGGTAATTTGAATATTATCTGAATGCTTGTCCAGCATCCCCACATATGTAATGAGTAAACTGTAGGAGCCAGCGGGAATGGATTCGATGATTGCCACACCTGTATTATCCGTCTGACGGCCTTTGATTGGCGCTTTGGATGTAGGAGTAACGATAGTTACGGAAGCACCAAGGATAGGGTCTTTGGAAGATTCATTAACAATACGAACCTTCAAAGTTCCTTGTTGTCCGAAAGAATATAGTGGCAGCAGCAGCAATAATAGATAGATTCGTGTCAAATACATAATAGCTTAATTGATATAAGCTACAAAAATGTATATTATTCAATCAACATCGAACATCGTAACTGCAATATTACCAAACAGTAACTAGTCGACGGAGACTGTAAGACCTTCGGACTTTAGTATTTTACGATAAATTTCCATTTCGGTATAAGAACCCTCCAGCACCGCACATTTACCTTCATTGTGTACCGTCCAAGCAATTTTCTCTGCTTCATTTTCGGTGTATTGAAGGTGATGCATGAGGCAATATATCACGTGGTCAAAAGTATTAATATCATCATTCCATAGAATAAGACGGTTACTATCTTTGACAGCTGCTAAAATCTCTTCTAACGTATAGGTTTCTTGTTCGGTCTCAACACTCATAGTACAAAAATAGCTTATTTTTCAAAAATAATGTATTTTTAGGTTATCTTATTGCGATAACCTATTGTATTAAAATAAATTTATTATGTATCAATCAAAAATAGCAGGTTTAGGATATTATGTGCCCAAAAATATATATACCAACAATGATTTGAAACGTTTCATGGACACTAGCGATGAGTGGATCCAAGAACGTACGGGCATCAAAGAGAGAAGGTATGCGGATCGCATCGGCGAAACGACAACGACGATGGCAGTCGAGGCCTCCAAAATCGCCATTGAGCGCGCAGGAATCACGGCCCAAGACATTGACTTTATTGTCTTTGCGACATTATCTCCGGATTATTATTTCCCTGGATGTGCCGTATTACTCCAACGTGAAATGGGAATGGGCGAAATTGGCGCCTTAGATATCCGGAATCAGTGTAGTGGATTTATATATGCGCTCTCCATTGCCGATCAGTTTGTCAAAACGGGTATGTACAAAAATATTCTTGTCGTAGGATCCGAAAAGCATTCTTTTGCGTTAGACTTTTCGACAAGAGGTCGGGCGGTATCCGTCATTTTCGGTGATGGCGCAGGCGCAGTCGTTGTACAACCCACGATAGAACTCAACAAAGGTATTTTGAGTACACACCTACATTCGGACGGTGCTGATGCCGAAAAATTGGCCATGTATTATCCGGGTGCTTCAAGCGGCATTTGGTTGGACGAACAGCCGGAATGGCCTGAACAAGAGTTGGGCGGTCTGCTTATGACACCAAAAATGCTGGAAGATGGCACGGCATTCCCTGTCATGGATGGACAAGCGGTATTCAAAAAAGCAGTGGCAAAATTTCCGGAGGTCATCGGTGAAGCATTAGCTAAAAATGGTTTAACACCTGCCGATATTGATTTATTAGTACCGCATCAAGCCAACCTGCGTATATCCCAATTCGTTCAGAAAACACTTAGACTACCGGATGATAAGGTATTTAACAATATCCAAAAATATGGTAATACCACGGCAGCTTCTGTTCCTATAGCGTTATGCGAAGCTTGGGAAGCCGGCAAAATCAAAGACGGCGATATCATTTGTCTAGCGGCATTTGGCGCTGGTTTCACTTGGGGATCAGCTTTGATTAGATGGTAGTAATCCGAAAGACAGACTAAAAAAATTGTCATTCGCTTTATGGAAGATAAAAAAGAGGAATAGCTACTTTGATGTAGCTCATTCCTCTTTTCTGTTTTCTTGTGTTATAGATTTAGTTTGCTTGCAAAAGTTCGGACAAGCCTTCTCGTTTGAATAAGAGTTCTCCAATTTTGAGATTGGTCCATCCTTCTCTCAATTTGTAGGTAAATTGTGGAATATTATCTTGGACTGTGCAGTCCAAGTGAAAAGCTGAAATTCCCTCAGTATGGTCAAAAGAATCCTTGAGCGCATACAGATGGGTAGAAATAAGAAAAAATGAACCTTCTTGCTGTCTTAAACCTTCTAATGTCCATTTGCTGATCTGCAGCGCATCCTCATAGTTCGTACCTTTGTAGAGTTCGTCAAATATGGCAAAACATTTCCTTCCCTCCTTCATTTTTTGCAGGACCTCTTTCATATTCACAATCTCTTGCATGAAATGGCTTAATCCATTTTTTATATCATCACTGTGGTTGATGTGTACCGTGATGTACTCGTAAAACGGCAGGGAAGCATAACCCGCAGGCACAGCCATGCCCAGATGAGCTAAATAGACTATTATCCCGAAAGATTTGAGAAATGTCGATTTGCCGGACATATTAGCACCTGTCAACAACAGCATACCCGAGTGTATGTTTATGTCGTTTTTGACGGGATTGGTCAGCAAAGGGTGATAAGCGCCATGAATCTCAAAACCCTTGGTCCCAAAATGTGGGAATACAAAATTCATTTTTTTTATCCCAGTTGCGACGGCGATGTAGGCTTCTAGCCTATTTAATAAACTGTAGAAATGCGCGGTATCGCCTCTTTTTCTTTTTTCCAATACCAGCTTATTCATAAATTGAATGGCAGCATGATTTAACGTACCTTTTGCCAACTGCTTTTTGTATTTGCGCAGTTGGAATGAACCCATATAATTAAATATAAATCGTAAATCCTGCTGATACGTTTCTGGAAATTTCTTGATAGTAATACAGGCTTGTAGAATCTTATCTATCTCCGTGAAAAAATAAGCCAACTGTATATAATGACCTATAAGACGATTATTATTTCGGCGTTGGAATAATGAAGTCAAATAATCAGTTTCCTTGAAATACTGATTGTCTAAGAGATTTAGAAAATAAAAAACTTCTGAATAATCTGTCTTTTGGTAAGAATACACACTACACAATCCAGAATCCATAATTTCTTGCAGGATGTGTTGACGCTCAACAATAGCTTCTACTGAATCCAAAGGTGTACTAAGGATCTGCTGCAGATGTGTTCGGGCATCCGCATTCAATGTGGTGTCAAATAAAGCCAAGAAATCCTTTAGGAGTTGTAAATCGTCAACTTTACTCATATTATAGGTTTATCCCTAAATATAACTAACTCACTGAGGACGAATTCATGCTTTAACTAATTTTAACTTTCTCTTCGATGTAATTAATGCGCTGCAAATTAGGCAGCAATGCCGCAACAATACCGATAAGGGGCAAGAAAGAGCAGATATGGTAGATATATGCTATAGAGGTTTTATCCGCTAGATACCCCAATATTGCGGATCCAATACCTGCCATTCCAAAAGCGAAGCCATAAAATAAGCCCGAAACCATTCCCAATTTTTTGGGCAACAATTCCTGTGCATAGACTATGATTGCGGGAAATGCCGACGATAGAATAATTCCTATGATCACGATAAATACAGCCGTCAGTGTTAATCCTACATAAGGCAACGCTAGCGTAAAAGGTGCTGCACCTAATACTGAAAACCAAATCACGTACTTCCGCCCAAAGCGGTCACCAAAGAATCCGCCCAACATGGTACCCACGGCAATGGCTATCAGAAAATAAAACAGATATACCTGCGATTGGACAGCAGAAACCGAAAACTTCTCTATCGTATAGAATTGCAGAAAATTCGTGATACTGGCCACGTAGAAATATTTGGATAAAATGAGCAGCAGCAGAATCACGACGGTGGTTGTTATTTTACGTGGAGGCAGATCCGGTAGGTAAACAATTTTTTTCTTTGTCGTTGACTGATTTTTTAGACGTTTCTTGTACCAAGCTCCGATATAATAGGCTACGAATTGACCAATAATCGGAACTACCAACAGCAACATGAGTGACCATTGTCCTCTCGGCAACACAATATAGGCTACGGCGATAGGCGATAGGGCCATCCCGGCATTTCCCCCAATTTGAAATATCGACTGTGCAAGACTACGCTGACCCGAAGAAGCCATATAAGCTATTCGCGAGGATTCGGGATGAAAAATAGAAGATGCTATTCCAACCAAAAACACTGAAAACAGCAAAAACATATAACTGTGCGCATTCGCAAACAACAGTAAACCAAGAATAAGTATACCCATAGAAAGCATCTGCGAAAAAGGATGAGAACGCTTGTCTGTATACGCGCCCACCATCGGCTGAAAAATAGATGCCGACATCTGGTAGACGAACGTAATAAGCCCAATCTGTCCATAATCGAGATTGTGCTCTTCTTTCAATAAAGGATATACTGCTGGTAGCACACCTTGTATTAAATCATTAAGCAAATGGGCGAAACTTACCGCTACTAAAATGGAATATATGGGTCTCGATGTCTGTGTGTGCAGCATAAATTATTGTTCGTAAAAAAGGCTTTCTATAAAAGAAAGCCAATATCGTTATAAAACTCGGACCAACAAACCCTTTAAGTATTCTCCTTCGGGGAATGATGCCCTCACCGGGTGGTCTTCGGGTTGTGAAAATTGACGAATAAACTGAATTTCTTTTCCCGCGTCTAATGCTGCCCATGCGATCACTTGCTTGAAGGTATCAATATCCATAGCCCCCGAACAAGAGAATGTAGCCAACAGGCCGCCAGACTCTAATAACATTAGGCCTCTACGGTTCAAATCTTTGTAAGCACGTGAAGCTTTATCCAAGGCCGAGCGCGACGGGGCATATTTAGGAGGATCAAGTACGATTACATCAAATTTCTCGCCCTGTTCGCCCAAGGTACGCAAGTATTTGTTGACATCGGATTGTACAGCTGTATGTTTTGAAGCGTCAAAACCATTATGTACGATATTACTTTTTAGGGTTTCGATAGCCAAAGCAGAACTATCCACCGACACCACCTCTGCAGCCTCGCCACGAAATGCATTCAACGTAAATCCACCGGAATAGCAGAAGCAGTCCAGCACTCTTTTATCCTTTACATATTGGGCAGTAAGAAAGCGATTTTCGCGTTGATCGCAATAGAATCCTGACTTTTGACCGTCAATAATATTCACTTTGTAATGAATACCATTTTCTACGATGTCTACAAATTCGGGGGGCGTCTCTCCCCACAATAAACCGTTTGTATCAGGTAATCCTTCGTGTTCGCGTGATTTTAAATCACTCCGCTCGTATATTCCCTGCGGGGAAAGTAATTTCACGAGTTCGTCCACGATGATGGATTTGACATTTTCAATACCTGCAGCATGAACTTGGATGGATATAAAATCAGCATATTTGTCCGCAATCAGTCCTGGTAAAAAGTCCGCTTCCGCGAAAATCAGACGTACAGAATCATTATTCGCATGCAGCAAATGAGCCCGATTTTGAACCGCTTTCTGCACACGTAGCCTCCACCAATTTTCATCTATAGTATGTTTTGGATTCCACTCCAGCAAACGCACAGCTACGCGCGAAGTATTATTGTATATCCCATAGGCAATTAACTCATCATCACTATTGTACACCGAAACTACATCACCATTTTTGATGGTACCTATTTTTTTATTTATAGCGCCAGAAAACACCCAAGGATGCAATTGCCAAGCCGCTTTATCTTTGCCTTTATTAAGGATTATTTTATTCATCCCTGCAAAAGTACAGAATGTGAAAAAAAATCATGCAATTATTTTTTGCCTAAACAACAAAAGGCATGCACAAATAGGCATACCTTTTGAATTTCTGAAAACGCTACGCTTAATGCTTTATAAACATTCCTCGTGGATTGCTGAGTCCAGATCGTACGGTTTCTACTTCGGTACCATCCAGATTAGCGCGTTTGACGTTGCCCAAATTTGTTTCTGACCAATAAATTTTGTTTTCATCATAATCAATAGCCATACCCGATCCACCTCTATTTCCTGAGAATGAAGCTATTTTAACAGGATTGGTACCGTCTAGGTTGGCACTCATCAATCCGGCATTATTGCGATCGTCATAGTATATTTTGCTATTCACATCATCTACAAACATACCATATCCATACGCACCTTCTATGAGCTGCTCGACTCCAGTGCCGTCACTTTTAGCGACATACATGTATTCATCGTTCACTTCATAGAAGAATATCTGGTTCGTCTTCTTACTGAAGCCAATCGCACGCATCGCTCCACCTGCTATATTTATGAACTGCTTCTCAAATCCTGTTCCGTCCAGATTGGCACGCGAGACATTATTTCCATCGGCAATATACATTTTACCTTCAGCATGATTGAGCGCTACGCCATATGGCGAGCCTAAGCCCGATAGCAAGACTTCCATATTAGAACCATCGAGATTCATGCGGATGATTTTACCATTGTTGGATGATTCGAAATCACAGTAGTAAATCTTTTCGTTTACCTCATCGTAAGTCATGCCATGCCCTTCTTTGCCTGCCATGCTTACCACCGTTTCCAACTCGGAACCCGGGATCAACGATAATTTACGGATCAATTCTGCGCTGTATTCAATAAAATACAATTCATTATCTGTCTCTATGACGGCATTCGGGTCTACAACAGTGATATCCTGCGAATAGTTTCCGGTACCTCCTGGGCCTACAGCATTCAATTTTATCGTATATAATCCTGGGCTGCTGTATACTTTCTTAGGATTCTGTTCTGTAGATGTAGTACCATCACCAAAATCCCATATGTAAGAAGTAGCATCTTCAGAAAGGTTGTTGAAGACGATCTCTTCGTTGATGTTCAATTCGGCATTGCTTATGGTAAAATAACTTTTGACTGCTCGTGGCAAATCATCAAAATTATATTTATCCGATGAGCAGGATCCTATCCATATCAATCCAATAATACAGCTAGCGATCATTAATAATCTTTTCATAAATCTAAGTTTCTTATAATTAGTTTATTTCAATTTGAATCTTTGTCCATGTGTATACAGGGATAGGTTCGCTTTTTCAAATGATACCTTCCCCGAAGTTGTTACTTTTGTATTTTTCGGTTGCGCAATGTGGACCACTTGGCTTACACCACTGACTCGCGCATGTTTACCTTGCACCACCAATGCGGTCCCTTCATCTATGCCGATTACGGCATGTTGCGGATAATCGCTCAATACACTCATTAACCGATTGTAGCGACTACGCATGATGAAATGCTGATCTATTATTACATTTTGCAATAATCCTAATCCAGACGCCACTTCGACATAGTCAGCCTTTACCTCTTTGAAGCTGTCAGCTCTGCCCTCTGGCTTTTGCCCTCCCGTAATCATAACGGCAGACATCACTGCAGCACCTGCACTCGTGCCAGAGACAGTAGCGCCATTGCGATAAGCGGATTGTATAGCATCAAATAATTTCGTCTGACGGACTACCGCCATAAATTTGTTTTGATCGCCTCCCGTAATGTAAATAAGACGGGCATTTTTGACAGAATCAATCCATTGCGAGCGATTATCGGCTTCTTCCTTACTAAAATTAAAACTTACGGCTTTGTGCTTCGTATGCTTGGATAATTGCTCGCTGATGTACGCTACCGATTCTTCGGGCACGCTCGTGGCCATGGGAAGAATAACAATGTAATCTTGTTCTTTCATGTCCGCCGTCTTCACCAAATCTTCGATCAACTCTTCTGACCGCTCACCGCCTCCAATTATAAATAGCTTACCTTGCTGCGCGACGACCTGCCCCAAAGACATACATAGCGCGAGTATCAAAGCATATAGTTGATTTCTTTGCATAAGCTTATTTGTAAATATAAACGGATATATTGCCATGTTCGTCCACCGTACCTCGGTACATGCCCGAAGTATTGAATTCCATAGCGACTTTACCATTTTTGTCTAAACTAATCATACCACCATCACCACCCATCTTACCAATCTCCTCAATAACCTGCTGTGTAGCAGCCTGCACATGCATCCCCTTCAACTCTATTAAGTTTGAAACACGGTGTGCTGCCACTTCTCGGATGTAAAACTCACCCCAGCCGGTACTTGAAATTCCAGCCGTAGCATTATTACAGTAAGTGCCTGCACCGATAATTGGCGAATCACCTACCCTTCCAAAACGTTTGTTGGTCATACCACCAGTGGATGTTCCGGCAGCGAGATTTCCATTTTTATCGAGTGCCACAGCGCCCACGGTCCCGAATTTTTTATCTTCACGTGACACACCCGTAATTAAACTCTCGCGGGGATTGAAATTATAGGCTGCACGACCCAATTCCTCTTCTTTAATTGTACGTTGCAGCTGATTCCAACGTTCTTCAGTATAAAAATAAGAAGGAGATACCGTATCACATCCTTGCGATAAGGCGAATAATTCCGCCCCTTTACCCACCATCATGACATGTTCGGATTTTTCCATCACCGCCCGTGCGGCGTTAATAGGATTTTTGAGGGTGGTCACCCCTGCAACTGCTCCTGCCTTCAATGTCGCTCCGTCCATGATCGAAGCGTCCAACTCATTTTTACCTTCATTTGTAAATACGGCACCTTTACCTGCATTGAACAAAGGAGAATCTTCCAACACATTGACCGCAGCCTGCACCGCATCTAATGCCGCTTTTCCAGCTTTGATTTCATTATACCCATTTTCGAGTGCGCGTGTCAAAGCTTCCCGGTATAATCTTTCCTTCTCTGGAGTCATATGTTTTTTTTCTATCGTCCCTGCTCCACCATGGATGACAAGAACGATCTTAGCTTCATCCTGCTGCTTGGGTTCGCTATTGCAGCCCCACATAGCTTGAATCATTAACCCCGCCACTATATATTTAAAAATATTTTTCATTCGATATCTGTTTTAATTTTAACGTACAATCTGCCAGCTTCCGGCCACAATAGACCACCAATAACTATCTACTCCAGTAGAATTCTGTGGGGAAAAATTGGTTAGATTAAACTTATTAGCTCCTAGCGTCGGTAACAATGCATAAACGGTCAAAGCCCGGCCTGCGTGATTCCAGGTCAAGGGAGTTCCTGTATTGATAATCTCGGGTTGCTTGGTATTGTCGGATTTAACAAAATATGCTTTACTCGCTCCGACCACTTCTGCATGACCAGTCTCATCGACGCACACCGCGGTACGTTCATCTACCGCTATTCCATAAGCTGTTTTGCCCCAATCCTTAATCAATCTAGCCATGAAAACCGACAAACGACCTTGTCGATTGCGCTCACTGAAGTGCTGTTCTGTGATGATATTGGACATAAAAGGCGCTTTGAGAAAATCCTCACGGCCTATCACAACCTTTGTATGATACGGGTTGGTCAATGCTTCATCGGAATCTAGCCCCCCACGCTCCGCGCCGAAATAATAGTTACCCAGAATAGCAGCGCCAGCACTTGTACCTCCAACAGGAACTTTTTTCTCCGTCAAAAGATAGTTGATCGCTTGCATCGTCTTGGTGTCTTTCCAATATCCTACATAATCCGCTTGATCCCCGCCCGCAATAAACAACATCTCGGCATTCCGGATAATTCGTGCCACACGCTCATCATCCGCCAATTTGCGGGAGTCAATTTTTAACGTTTCCACGGAGTTTACTTTTCCCAACTTATTTACATAAGCATTATAAGCATCTGTCCCCGAAGCACGGATGATGACCACATCACCGCCCCCGCTTCTATTGATCATCCACTGAAAAGCAGCATCTACATCTGTACCACCACCCATTATCACAAGTCCAGCCTTTGTGGCGGGCTTCACATCTGTCGTATCGCCTAATATACCGATTGATGACGGCCTCGTAGCCGTATTAACAGGTTTGGGTGCGCTTGGGTCAAATGGGTTTTTGCTGTTGTCTTTGCTACAACTTATTATCAATAGTACACCTATAAGCCAAATTAGTCTCATACTCATCCCGTTTAGTCGTTACCATATTTAGGATTCTGCGTCATATTCTTGTTGACTGCCATCTCATCTGCTGGAATTGGAAAGCAATATTGCGCTGCGGTAGGTTCTAATTTTACCGCTCCCGATGTATTTGCCGCATCTTGACTTAATCTTTCCACCGCTACCTTGCGACGTTTGAGGTCATAAAACCGATGGCCTTCAAAAGCCAACTCTTTGAAACGCTCATTGTAAATATTCTCCAACAAAACTTGTTTCGATGAGAAAGGTTGAGCTGCATAGTTATGGATACGTGCGCTACGCAACGCATTCAAATCATTCGCAGCATTGGTTAATCCCGTAGCACCATTTGCCTCTGCTTCCGCTTCGGCTCTAATCAGATACATTTCGCCCGTACGGAACAGCTTGACTGAAGTCAATCCTGGATAGCTGCTATTACCCCCTACATATTTTTTCACCAAGTACTGCGATTTGATGCTTGGCGGTGGTCCTACTCGCGACGGATCATCTTTTATATAAGCGGTATAACGTATATCATCCGTTTTATTAAATAGATTTATCATTTTGGAGGATGGTGCATACAAAACTATTCCTCCGGCTTCACGGTAGAACGCTGCGCCTAATCGTGAATCGCCTATTACACGAGCTAATTTCCACACTACCTCCGAATCACTATTGTCTACCCATATTTTTGGGAAATCATTTTTTGGAGCTAAAGGCTCCGCCTGAATGACCTCTGTTGCATATCGGATAGCATCATTCCAATTTTTGGCATACAAAGCGACGCGCGCTTGGATTCCCGCGATAGCGGCTTTAGTGATGCGGATATTCTCGGTGAAATTGTCAGGCATCAGTTCTTTGGCCGCCAATAAATCTGCGTTAATATCCGCGTAGTTTGACTCCACGGTAGGACGAGAAGGGTAGCCTAAAGCTCTCTCCTTCATATACGGCACACCCATTCCATCACCGTCGTACGAAGAGGCGTAACCACGTAATAATTCGAAGTGGCTATACGCCCTCAATGCTAAGAGTTCGGCTTGATACTGATTTTTTAGGGTTTGGCTATTCCCGCTGACCTGAATATTCGGAAGTGCTTCCAATACGTGATTTACACGATCAATCACGACATAGTATTCATTCCACGCCGATGTAACAGAGCCGTAGCTTGAGTTGTACATCCATCGGTGCAAAGCAGTATTGGACACCGTGTTTTCTGTAGGTAAAAGTACTTCATCCGATACGATGGCCGCAGCCTCAATTAGGGAGGTAGATAATGGCGCATATGCACCTAACACACCCATATTCACATCTTCTAAATTTCGGAAAGCCTTGCTGGGATCGATAGAATCCGTAGGCGCAAGGTCCAACTTATTACAGGACTGTAATAGCAGCCCTACAATAGAAAATGCAATTAATATATTTTTATTGACACTAATCATACGTTCAATTCATTAAAGTTGAGCAATTCATGCTGTTAAAAATTAACATTAATTCCAGCCGTATATTTTCGAGCATTTGGATATTCGAAGCGACCATATTGACGGTTATTCTCAGGATCTAAACCTCTCCATGTGGTCCATGTAAAGAGATTTTCGCCCTGCGCAAATACAGATAAGGATTTCAAAAATTTCTGATTAAGCAAGTGTATAGGAACTTGGTAAGCTAACTTCACATTCCTCAAACGCATGAAAGCCGCATCTTGAATATCTTTGGAAGTAAAATTCCGTGGAATATCTATCCGCTGAAGCTCTGCTATATCACCTGGTTTTTTCCATCTGTCGTATAGCATACGCTTACTTTGGTTGCTCGTCATATACGCTTGATTTTCATTGTAAAAATCAATATTGTTCCAACGCTGCACGTCAGACACGAAAGACAACAACCCGCTTAATGTCAACTCTTTCCAACTCAATGAAGTGGAAATACCACCCGTCAACTTTGGATAGAGGCTAGCATCTAATGGTACAGCTTGTTCCTCTTCATTATATACATTCACGATGGTTCCATCGGCATTATAATATTGTGCTTCTCCATTTTCTGGATTTACACCTGCCCAGCGTGGTGCAAAATAAGTTCCATAGGGCAATCCAACCTTGATGATACGCGTATCACCATCGGGCAATTCGTCCGTAATATCTGTAACACGCAATATCGTATTGTTGTTATATCCACCGTTGATACCCACATTCCAAGTAAACTGATCATTCTTGATAATATCTGCACCGACCTTTAGTTCAACACCTCTGTTACGCATCTTACCTGTACTTAGCAATGCTGACGAAGCTCCGGAAGTAGCAGACAATGGTTGGTCGATAAACATATTTTTGGTAATACGATTGTACCAATCAAACTCGATGTTAATTCTGCGGCTTGGCAACAAGGACAAATCAAATCCCGTATTGAATTCATCCACATATTCCCAATCAAAATCCGGATTTCCAATGTTATTAGGACGAATACCTTGCTGACCACCATAACTTGTATTCACGCCATAGGTAGGCAAATAGGCAAAACTGCTTCCAAAAGGACTCGCAGTCTGTCCAAAACTGGCGCGAATGCGCAAGTCGGCGATAAGATCTGATGCTTGTAAAAATTCCTCTTGCTTCACATCCCACATGGCTCCCACAGAGTAGAATCCATGCCAACGGTTCTTGTCAGGCACCGATGATAATGATGCGCCATCATAGCGGTAACTGCTTGTAAAAGTATATTTATCCGCATACGTATAACGTGCGGCACCGATGTACGACATCATCGCACTAGCCGATCTACTTCCGCTTAGCGAAGGAAGAAATGCTTCGCTCACCGTAATTCCGGCAGGAGTCTCCGGCAATCGATCATCCAAGCCGTAGCCGCGGTAGCTAAATGCGTGGTAATTGTCAAACAAATACTCGAAAAAACCAGAAATCTCAAATTCATGTGCATCAAGCTTTTTCTTGTACGTAAGCCCAGTAGTAGATACGAAATTCACATTGCGTCTATAGCCTTCGCCAAAAGATCCTTTCTGTCCGGATTGGCGACTACCTATATAGGATAGTGGATTGATGAATACTTGATCGGCAGAGTGACGAAAATCAACACCCGCACGCGTACTCACACTCCATTCAGGCGTGATTTCATACCCCATATTAAAGCCCACAATCGTTTTTATCTGTTCGGTTTTGTCAGATGTACCAAAAAGTACGTCCAAGCCTCTACTTCCCTCGCGCGAATCCAAGAATGATACATTCTCGTTGGTAGCATGAAAAGCACCATCCGGTGTATAAGGATATTCATAAGGCAGTCCATAATACACAGAAGCCATCGGTGTACCTACGCTGGTCCCTCCTTCATTATAGGTAAATCTAGAGTTCGAATAACCTAAATTTAGGTTCACCCCAGCGGTGAATTTCCCATACTTTATATTCGTATTGCTACGAAGCGTATAGCGCTCCATTCCCGTCTCTCGCACGATCCCGTCTTCTTTCCAATAACTTAATGCATTGTACGTTTGTACATTTTCATTACCCCCGCTTAGATTCACCTGCTGTTCCATAAAATTAGCATTTTGGAAAAATAGATCCCTCCAGTCGGTATTGATATTACGAAGACTATCTAATATCTGATTAGCATTTTGCTGCCATGCGGCATCTTGTGTATTATAAAACGGATTACGGGAGGAATAACGCCAGCCCGGACCAATATCTTTACCTGTTTCTAACCCAATTTCTTCCTCAAAACGCAATCGTTCTCGGCCATCCATCATTTCAAAATTCGGTCTAGTCAAGGTGGAGGTACCATATTGCGATGAATAATTGACTGCCAATCGTCCTTGTTTCCCTTTTTTGGTCGTAATCAATATAACGCCGTTCGACCCTCTCGAACCATACAAGGCTTTAGCTGAAGCATCTTTCAGCACATTTACTGATTCTATATCTTGAGGATTAATGGTCTGAAAATAGCCCCCTTCAATGGGTATACCATCCATAACGTATAAAGGTGTATTGGAACCACTAATAGAGCCAATACCTCGGATCACTACGGCCGCGCTCTGTCCAGGCTGACCAGAGCTGGAAATCACACTCATTCCTGGTACTTTCCCTTGGAGAATCTGATCCAACGAACTCATAGGCACCTGATTGATATCTTCCGCGCGCACTATAGATGATGAACTCGGGCTTTTACCTTTTGAATAATTGGTATAGCCTGTAATGGTCACCTCTTCTATCGCCGTATTTAAGTCATCGAGCGTAATAGTCACATTGAGGTCCCCGCCGAGGGTAATAAATTTTGATTGATAGGCTAAATGTTTTACCTCAATTTCATCACCTGCATTGGCTTCTATTGTAAACTCTCCGTTGGATGAAGTTAATGTTTTGGTGCTTTTACCTCTAATGGCAATAGATACACCAGGTATTGGATTTCCTGCTGCATCAACTACTCGCCCCGAAAAAGAGGTTTGTGCCTGCTGCACAAACAAGGTTCGATCAGCTGGGGACGAAAGCGTAGAGCTTTTGGTATTCGCTAGTACCGAAAAAGAAGGAGACAGCAGCAGTCCGCACAACAAAATACCTATCGGTACCTCGCCTTGATAGGGCACACGACCTCCATATCTTTTGATAAATTGGTTAATTTTCATATAAGTCTTATTGGTAGTATTAATAGCCTCTAATATAATCTTTTATTAATTAGAAGTTTAAAAAAATAACAGTAAAAGGATTTTTCTGAAAGCGCAGAAAAATCCTTCGAGCTTTTCCCTATTTATTTTTCAACAAATAGTCTTTAAAATGATGATAGTTAACGGCTAGTGATTCCGCTAATTTGGGCTTGCATGCCAATAGTTCAGCTCCTTGTGGGTATTGTACTGCAGAGAAAATATCCGCATCAATACCTTCTGGAAATTTACACGGATGTGCCGTTGACAAAAATATGGAGGCATACTCACCAGGGTTAGTATCTTGGTAAGATTTAGCCGCTAAATAAGCAATAGCTGTATGCGGACAAGCCACATAATTATATTGTTCAAAAAGATCCCGCATTGCCACACGTGTCTCTTGATCATCGTAGGTGTAGGAAGTAATGGTCTGACGCAACTTCTCTAGATCGTTATCAAATAAATCTTGAATGCGCACCCAATTGCTTGGATTACCTACATCCATAGCATTTGCTAATGTTTGTACGGATGGCTTCGGATCGTAAGAGCCGGAAGTCAGGAAGCGAGGAACGGTATCATTCACATTGGTTCCTGCGACAAAGTGCTTCACTGGCAAGCCCATCTTATACGCTAACAGCCCGGCACCAATATTTCCAAAATTGCCACTTGGCACGCTGAACACGACCTCGTTGACGCCTTGTGACTTCAATTGTGCATATGCCCAGAAATAATAAAACGTCTGCGGAATCAATCGCGCAATATTGATGGAGTTGGCGGAGGTCAATCGAAGTTCTTGATTCAACACTGTATCATTAAAAGCTTGCTTTACCAATGCTTGACAGTCATCAAATGTCCCATCTACTTCCAAAGCGCGAATATTCTGTCCGTTTGTTGTCAATTGCTCCTCTTGCACTTTGGACACTTTGCCTTTGGGATAGAGAATCGTAACACGTGTACCTTCTACGCCTAAAAACCCTAACGCCACGGCTCCACCGGTATCGCCCGATGTAGCCACTAACACGTCCAATAGTTTGTCGTCTTCTTGCGAGAAATACCCCATCACACGACTCATGAATCGTGCTCCAAAATCTTTGAATGCGTAAGAAGGACCATGAAAAAGTTCCAGAACAGCCGTTTTTGAATCCAAAAATTTCACAGGTGCATCAAAATTTATTGCTTCATCTATGATTTTTTTCAAATCTGCTTTAGGAATATCGTCACCTATCAATGCCGTCGCAACCGTCAGCGCGATTTCCTGCAACGAATATTGCTGGATATTCCGTATGAATAAGGGATCCAATGTAGGAATATACTCGGGCATATATAATCCTTTGTCCTGCGGCAAGGAATTGAATACCGCTTCCTGAAAAGAAACGCGTAAATCTTTATTGTTTGTACTATATAATCTCATTGCTTATTAATTCGTAAATGGTAATACCTTAGGGCCTTCAACATTGACGGCAGATACATATTTAAAACTTTCTATTCCCTTTTCAGAAAGATGAGCCTGTATTTTAGCGGTCACCACTTCAGCAGCTTCCGGACCTTGGGACATGGCTACGACAGAAGGGCCTGAACCCGAAATACCAAAACTCAAGGCACCATGTGTCAGTGCGATCTCCTTCATCGTATAAAATTCAGGAATCAAAATCGCGCGTGAAGGTTCGATAATCACATCTTGCATGCTTCTGCTGATCAACCCATAGTCGGCTTGAAATAAACCAGCGACAAGCCCGGCAATATTCCCCCACTGTGTTACCGCATCTTTGAGCAACACTTTCTCTTTGATCAATTGACGTGCATCACGTGTAGGTACATCCACTTGTGGAAAAACAATACCTGCGTACAGGTCTTGCGGGACGGGAATTTTGACAATGTCCAAATCTGAACCTCCTCGTACCAACGTAATTCCCCCCATCAAAGCGGGAGCCACATTATCTGCATGCCCATGTCCACAGGCCAATCTTTCGCCTTCTACACAGTAGGGCATCAATTCGTCTTTATGCAAGGGATCACCCAGCAAACTATTGATCGCGTAGAGTCCGGCCACCGTACTTGCGGAACTCGAACCTAAGCCCGACCCGATAGGCATATGTTTAATGAGTTCAATCTCTACACCAATATCCGCTAAAATTCCTAAATCGCTAAGCAACATCTTGACACAGGCACTGACCGTATTGCGATCCGGATCTAAAGGCAAACGACCGCCATCACCTTCGATAGAGCGAATACGGACACCCTTCTCCTCCGATCGGTACATCTTGACTTCATCACCCGGCTCATTCACCGCAAATCCCAAAATATCGAATCCACATATCATATTAGCCACAGTGGCTGGAGCGAATACGCGAACTTTATCCAGGATACGGTCGAAATCTATTTTCTTGTCTCGTAGTTTATTTTGATAATTGGGCATACAATCCTCTTAAATATTCCATTAATCTATTAAGCTCCCACATTGACTAAATCCGCAAACACACCTCCTGCTGTTACTTCCGCGCCTGCCCCTGGCCCCTTCACGACTAACGGACGCTCCTTGTAGCGCTCCGTGGTAAAGGAAATAATATTATCACTACCTGAGAGCGCATAGAATGGGTGTTTCTCGTCCACCATTTGCATGGAGATAGAAACCTTACCATCTTCCAACTTACCAATATAGCGGATGACTTTGTTTTCTGCAGCAGCTTTCTCTTTGAGAGTGTTAAAATATTGGTCAGCTTTCAATAGTTCTGTATAAAATTCATCTACAGAGGTGGCAGTCAAGCACGATTCAGGAAGAATGGCACCTAAATCGACGTCTGAAGCTTCGATTTCGTGTCCCGCATCACGAGCCAATATAAGCATCTTGCGCATAAAATCTACTCCTCCTAGATCGTCGCGCGGATCAGGCTCGGTATAGCCCAATGCTTGCGCATTTTTGACCACATCATAAAAGGAAGCATCCCCGACAAAATTGTTGAATATATAAGAAATCGTGCCCGATAATATGGCTTCGATTTTTAAAATGCGATCTCCACTGAGCATCAAATCCCGCAACACCCGAACGATAGGCAGACCTGCCCCCACATTCGTCTCATAAAAGAAGTCGACGCCATGGCTGCGCGCGGTATCGCGCAACAACTTGTAGTTGGCGTATGACCCGGAGTTGGCAATTTTATTACAGGTTACAATAGATATATTGGATTTAAAAATATCTTCATAATATGTGGACGGCAATTTACTCGCTGTATTATCAATGAATACACAGTTTGGCAGATTCATTCCTTTCATTTTATCAATGAAACTTGCTAAATCCGCAATCTGTCCATCCCCATCCAACTTTTCCTGCCAGCTTTGCAAGTCTATACCGTTTTCGTCAAACAGCATTTTACGTGAATTGGCAATGCCCACTACTTTGATTTCAATATCATTATTTTCCAGCAAAAAGTCGTGTTGCTCGGCAAGCTGTCTGAATAAAGTAGAACCGATATTACCTGTACCAAGATTAAAGACATGCAATGTTTTCTTTAATTCCGCGAAGAAAGCATCATGCACCGCATTCAAAGCTTTCGACAGGTCTTCTTTCGAAATGATAACCGAAATATTAAATTCTGAAGAACCCTGCGCTATCGCACGGACATTGATACCATTTCTTCCTAATGCAGCAAATAAACGTCCCGACATACCTGGAGTACGTTTCATATTCTCGCCTACAATGGCCAATACCGAAAGATTTTGTTCTACTTCGGGCATTATCAATTTGTTGGCTTCCAATTCCAATTCGAATTCCGCGGAAATCAATTTCAGCGCGCGCTCTGCATCACTTGGATTGACAGCGAATGTAATACTGTGCTCAGAAGAGGACTGCGTAATTAATACGACATTGATCTGTTCACGGGCCAATAGCGTAAACAACCTACCTGAAAATCCTGATTTCCCAATCATGCCCGATCCCGACAAATTGATAATCGAAATATCCGAGATAGATGATATCCCTTTAATCGGCAGCTGGGTACAGTCAGATTCAAATTGGATGATAGTACCCGGAAATTCTGGCTCGAAGGTATTGCGGATTGCAATAGGAATTCGTTTTAAGAATGCCGGAATCATGGTCGGTGGATAAATAACCTTTGCACCGAAATAGGACAATTCCATGGCTTCAGTGTAGGATAAGATAGGCAACGAAAAAGCTTTTTTCACGATACGCGGGTCGGCAGTAAGCATCCCATTGACATCCGTCCAGATCTCAATAACCGAAGCATTGAGCACGGAGCCAAATATCGCCGCTGTATAATCCGAACCTCCACGACCCAATGTGGTGATCCTGCCTGCATCATTGGAACCAATAAATCCAGTGACAAACATCAACTTGTCCGCATGCGAATGGGTCAAAGACATGATCAATTGCGTAGTCAGTGGCTCGTTTAGATGGGCATTTCCAAAATTGGAATCCGTTTTAATATAATGTGAGGCATCGAGATAAATGGATTCGGGAATATATTGCTCCATGATTTTCGACACCATATAATTGGAGAAACGCTCTCCAAAAGATATAATCAAATCCTTACTCTGCAGACTCAGCTCCTTCAAGGCATATACACCTTGCAAGATTTCTTCTAGTTCGTTAAGCATCAATTTCAACTTCGTGAATACAGGATTTTGATACTTTATCGCGATCAACTGCTTCACCACTTCAAAATGCTTATCCTCGAGCAACTGTATATCCTCCGCAAAAGAAGCACGCTCTGCAGCATTCTCAGCCATTTGCGTCAGCAAATTGGTCACACCAGACATTGCCGACAACACGACCAATGGTTTTTCACCCTTGTCATACGAA
Organism: Sphingobacterium sp.; assembly: GCA_048595255.1. GTDB lineage: Bacteria > Bacteroidota > Bacteroidia > Sphingobacteriales > Sphingobacteriaceae > Sphingobacterium. The sequence continues at coordinate 48,593 of JBMDWK010000017.1, forward strand.
CTCTTTACGACTTCCAATACAGATTTGATACTTTGAACTGTTCCTACAGATGTTCCTCCAAATTTTAGAACTTTCATTGGTTTATTTTATGTTTTAGTTTGTTTTAATTATTCAGTCAAAAAGAAAAGCCTTCCCCGTATTGGAGGAAGGCTTCTTTATATTTACACTCAATTGTACACACAAGTTACTTCCCCCGAGAATTACCCCCCGTAGTAATAATAATTGTTGAAATAATTGAGCTAAATGTTTTCATATTTTCTAAATCTGCTCCTAATATAGAGTATTTTTCATATTAAAATCAAAATTATTTTAAAAAAATAATAAAAATTTATTGTTACTGCGTACTAACCGCAGTATTGCACGTATTACGATAATTACTGCGTACTAATCCTTAAGGATATGTTAAAAATACGTTAAAACCTACGTATTTTATTTGGATTGTAGCTATGTATCTATTATCTTCGTAACATCTGCTCCTTGGAAAAGAGTAGGAAGTAAGGAAAGTTGTAATTAAAAAAAGCGATTTAATGAACACAAAAAAACTAATAGCATCGGTGCTATTTATAGGCTTTTGTCTAGTGTCGCAAGCACAAACTACCAAAAAAAATGAGCAAGATAATCTTGCTAAAGAGTATTTCTCGCAAATCATGGGTGTAGCTGTAAATGCTACCACAAACACCAAACTCTATCAATTCGTGTATGATTGGTTAGGTACACCATATAGATTGGGTGGTGATTCAAAAAGAGGTATCGATTGTTCAAAATTCTCACTTGCAGTTTACGAGAATGTTTTCAACACCACAATAGGTTTTAACAGCAGAAATCAGTACGCAAACGTTACGCCGATCAATAAGAAAGATCTGCAGCCGGGCGATTTAGTGTTTTTTAAAATCAGAAGTAAGTCTATTACGCATGTAGGTGTTTATTTAGGTGATGATAAGTTTGCACACGCCTCTTCTAGCAAAGGTGTAATGGTGAGCAATCTAAACGAAGCCTATTGGAAAAGATACTACTATAATGGTGGTCGTCCAAAAACAGAAGAAAACCGTACTATGGTGGCGGATGCTTCGATGCTCAATACCGACAAGTAAAAGTAACTCCATAATACCAACAAAAAGTCCGAATGAAAATTAATCATCCGGACTTTTTTATTTAATTTTGCTACATCAATTTTGAATTATGTCAACAAAAGGAACCTTAATATTAAATAAAGAACAGATATTTCAAAAATCTAAACGTATTGCTTACCAAATCATCGAAGACAATTTTGATGAAAAAGAAATTGTACTGGTAGGAATTGCCGACCGAGGATATGTATTTGCACAAAGGCTCAAAAACATCATAGAGGAACTCGTTGATAACAAAGAAGTGATCCTCATCAAAGTTACAATCAAAAAGAATAAACGCAGTCTAGAAGCAGTCACGGACTTGCCTATCGAAACAGCAGCAAATAGAGCTGTCATCGTGGTAGATGATGTCTTGAATAGTGGAAGAACATTGGCTTATGCATTGGGTGCATTTATTAACGTACCGCTAAAAAAAATGCGTACAGCCGTACTAATCGACCGCAGCCATCACCAATTCCCTATATTTAGTGACTACTACGGACAAAAGCTTTCTACTATATTAAAAGAAAACGTACGCGTGTATTTAGAGGAGTTTGATAATAAAGAAGATGCCGCTTGGCTCGAATAATAAAATAGGAAAATAAGAAAGGGTTAATCGCAATCGATTAACCCTTTCTTATTTTAAGCTTCATACCGGGTTTTATCCGTGTATTACTCAAACCGTTGTCTGCTTGTATTTTGGCTACGGTACTTCCTTCTCTTCTCGCTATACGATCCAGAGAATCGCCCTTCTTGACGACATAATATGCGGTGCGGGATGATGTACTTTTGCTGTTTGTCTTACTTACATTTTTGGCTAAAGTAGCATTGACCGGCTGGCTGACCACAAGTGATCTTCCTACCGTCAGACTGTTGCTATTTAAAGCATTCCATGCTTTGAGATCCTGGACTGTGACATTAAATTTTCTAGCAATATTTGATAGCGTTTCACCTTGGCGTACACGATATTTCTGAGTAGAAGTACCTGCCAACAGGGTCTCAGGCTCATCCAATGGCAAAGCAATCGACGAGGGTGAGTGTAAAGCCAGATAGAGCAGACTGTCATTTGTATTGGCCGTAATCGGCAGAAACAACCTCCTCGGCTTTTCTTCTGTACCGTTTAACACCAATCGCTTCGCCGCCGGATTAAAATGTTTTAACTGTTCTATATCCAGATCTATAGCTTTGGCGATATGACGAAGGTCCACCGTACGATTGACCAAGATGACTTTGGAATCCATATCCAATTCATTGGCTGCTGGCTCTATATTGTAATATTCTGTATTATTCAGGACGTAAGTCATAGCGACATACTTGGGAATGTAATTTTGAGTCTCTTTGGGTAAGAAAGGTGATAATTCCCAAAATGTGGGACTTTGCAATCCGGAACGTTTGATAGCGCGCTGTACACAGCCCCGTCCACAGTTGTAAGAAGCCAAAGCAAGTAACCAATCATTGAACTGGTCATATGACTCTTTCAGGTACTTCGACACGGCATACGTAGACGAGTAGATATCTTTTCGTTCGTCAATATGCGCATTCATATCCAAATCATAGATACGTGCGGTGGTATAGATAAATTGCCACGGTCCTACTGCTCCTGAGGTCGAAACTAGATGCGGATTGAGTGATGATTCGACCAGCGAAAGATATTTGATTTCTTCTGGAAGTCCCATTTCCGCAAAAATCTGATCATACGCTTTAAAATAATGTTTGCTCAGACCGTGCAACCGATTCATATACGGTCGATAATTCGACGAAATATATTTATCAATAAAATACTTCACACTTGAATTATACTCCAGTGGAATAGTCTTGGTACTCGCCTTCATTCTTCGGAGAATCCCGGCATCATCAAGGGATACCGCCACTTTATCATCAACGTTTTTACGAATAGAATCAAGTTCGACTAACAGAGCCAATTGCTCTTCCATAGGTGTCGCAAAGGAATATGAACTGTAGTAGTCATCACCCAAAGGATTCTCTATAGAAACTTGAGCTTGCAAAGAAAACGCACTGATTAAAAATGTTGATAATGCGGCGCAAATGTGTTTATTCATATTGTGCTAGTTTTGGATACTAGTGGGCAATATTTAGCCAGTATTTAGGCATAAACTATAAAGATTACATTTCGTGTCGAAAATGTAATCTTTATAGTATTTTGTTTAGTGATTATTTGTTTTTTCCGTGTTGTTTGGTGCTGACTTTTCAGCTGGGTCTTCACGTTGACCATCTTTAAATTCCTTCACACCTCTACCCAGACCGCGCATTAATTCAGGAATTTTTTTACCCCCAAATAAAAGAAGAACTAAAACCACGATAATGATGATTTCTTGTGTTCCTATAAATAATAAATTAGATGTATACATTTTCGAATTATTTCTTAAATAACTTTATATTCAACTCCTTGTACTTACAAATATATATAATTAATTGGTATTCCAATGTAACTATCTTGCTAACCACGGCGCCGGATTAAATTCATTTTGACCTTGTGACAAACCAAAATAAACTACCGTATAGCCTAGCTCTGGATCCTTATCGGCTACCCCGATTTGTTGCCCACGACTTACCTTTTGTCCTCTTCTCACTGACACTGATGCCATATTGGAGTAGAAACTAAAATACTCACCGTGCTTGATTACGACCACTCCTGCAACGGCTTGCACCACTTCACCTTCGAATACCGCCTTGACGCCTGCGCCATCCGATGTACGGATACCAATATCGGGTGCGGAGCTGGTGATTCCATCTACGGTATATGAACCATAATTACGCACAATATTACCTTGTGACACTGGCCATGGAAGACGTCCGCGATTGGACTTGAAATCCGCCGATAGACGAGCCGCCTCTGGTGTAGAACGTAAGATTTCGCTATCCGTTTTCTTCGGCGTTGCTTTCTCTACCTCGGCTACAGTTTTACCTGTACGTTTGGCTTCTGCTTCAGCTAGACGCTTGCGCTCAGCCTCTGCCCTACGGCGCTCCTCCGCAATCTCTCTATTAATGGCTGCACGGATTAGCGCTTCCATCTTTTTCTTTTCTTGTTGTTTTTTAGACAATTGTCCTTTGAACGTACGTTCTTGACTTACCAACACGTTCAACTGGCTTTGGTGAGCCGCTCTATCCTTGCTGATGATATCGCGCTCTTTCTGTTGATCTGCAAGCAACGCACGCTGCGTCTGACGATCAGATTCCATCTGTGCGATCTTCAACTCAATATTTTTTTTCACTTTCTCAATCTCAGCAGCTTTCGCCTTACGTGCATCAGAGAATTGTTGCAAATACTTAATCCTCTTGAATGCTTGATTGAAATCCTTAGAAGCGAAAATAAACATCATCTTGTTATACCCATTGCGGTTACGGAAGGCAAACAAAATCATCTTCTCATAATCCTTACGCATCTTTTCCAACTCCGCCTTCAATTCATTGACAGCTTTGGTATTTTGGTTGATTTGGGAAGTCAGATTGTTTACCTCTTTATTGATGACTGTGATTTTCTCCTCCCGTAAGCTCAACTGCTTACTCAAAGCCGTCACTTCCTTTTGGGATAATAATTTTTCTCTAGTCTTAGCGACCAATTCCTTATTTAGATTAGCAATTTCAATGTTAATCTTCTCCAATTGCTTTTTCAATTGAGCACTACTCTGCCCAAATGATAACTGTCCGCAAAAGACTACAAAGAATATGCTTAATAATATATATTTGAAATTCATGAAATGAGTTCAGCTTTCTCGTTTTTGTACAACTTCCAAAAATAATGATATCTATACGACTTGCCTAATAAAAAGATTTTTTTAACATCTATTAGTTTATCACCTTATATCGGGAAGGCACTGTAAAAGGCATCTCCAATTCTTGATTAAACTCAATTTTATTATAATTCAACAAGGCATTAATCTGCATTTTAACAGCATTTAATTTAATGTTTTGATTTTGAGGAAAATTATATCCTGTCACATCATTAAAGGAGCTATAAAAAGCTTCCAAACTTTGACTACTTCCCGTAGGGGTAATACGAATCACTTTTGGTCTATATTTTCCGTTCAGGCTATATTGAAAAGACAGATCATCCTTCACACCGACCAATTGTACGTCGTCCGTGGCCTGCGCAACAGTCATCTGGTCCGTACGCAACAGATCGGATGATACATTCGCAATCAACAAATCTTGCAACACCCTAAAGTTCACTCCTTTACCCGTGTATTGTTGGATATAATTAAACGGTTTTGCGGTGTACTCACCGTGCAACTTATTGAGGATTTTGATACTGTCTGGTGTGATAAGGACGCGCGCGCCTTCTACATTGAGGAATGTTGCAGTCAAAGATATCCATATTGCCTGGTCACGTTTTATGCGAACGTGCATGTTGACATCCTGATTGTCCTTGCCCAACTCCACTTTGGCTTTAGCACGCCCGGAAAAGGTATGAAAATCAAGATTATTAATTAAAAAGTCCGCATTATTATTCGGCGAAGAAGGAACAGAAACCCCTCCATTAGATTGCGTTGCAACCTGTTTCTTCGCACCACAGCTTGTCAATACAGCCAGTCCTATTCCTAGTATTAATAACTTATTCCACATATTTTCTCTCTTGTATCTTTTGTTGAATTTTAGCCAGATTTTGTTGGCTATCGTTCTTTATCTCTATATCCAAAGCTTTTTGCCATTGCACAATAGCTTCTTTCTCTCGCTTCAACTTACTTAGTATGTCACCGTAGTGCTCATACATTACAGCCGATGTTTTATTTAATTTCACAGCCTCTTCTATCCACCGTAGCGCTTCCTGATAATTGCCCTGTTGGAACAAAACCCACGCATAGGTATCTTTGAAAGTTGCGGAATGCGGTTCTAACTCATTGGAAAGCTTAGAGAATTGCGCTGCCTTTTCTAATTCTTTTTTACGAACTGCCAAATAGTAGGCATAGTTATTTAATGCACTCACATTGGTGCTATCGAGGGTGATGGCTTCCTCATAAGCTGCATCCGAAAGATTTTCCATCTTCAATTGATGATATAAATCCCCCAACGAACCATATATCAGCGAGCGGATGGAGTTATTTTCGTTCTCCGAATAGTTGAGCGCTTGTTCTAACAATTCTCTACTCTTGTCATAATCAGGCTGCCCTGCATAGGCTAAGCTGGTGAAATACAAGAGGTGCGAATTATTAGGATTGTGCTTTAAACCTTCTTGACCATGCTGTATGGCTTGATCCACTTGCCCCAACTCCAAATCCGATAAAATCACCAAACGCCACGCATTGACATGCCGTGGATTTGACGATAGCACTTTTAAGAAAACCGATCGAGCCTCTTCGACATGACCTCGCTTCCCAAGCAACTCGCCCTTGAGAATCTGTGCCTCTAATACATCCGGATAGGAACGTTCTAAGGTATTGGCCAACGTCTGTAGCTTATCATTCGCCTCTATCGCTGGATCATTCATTAATTCGATTAAGAATTTGTACTTATCCCAAAAAGGCACCTCCACCTCATCAAAAGGTATTTTTAATGCATTGTACATAGCTGCGTACTTTTTGGAATCTCTGTGAATATCCGCCAAGTCTAGGTACAGACTTTTGTCATTGGTGCGTTTGATACCACGCTCTATCGCAGCGATGGCGTCCTTTTGCTTGCCCTCATGATTATAAATATATCCAAGATACCCATATACATCAGGTATCATGGTCTTACCGTCAAGGCGGGTTAATATCTTTTTGGCAGGATCCAACTCATTTTTATTCATATAGATTTCGGCCATCACAAGATTCAATGTGTCCGAATGCGACTTTTGAATCAATTCTTGGTACACTCGCTCAGCTACCTCCAGTTGATCGTTGGACGCATACATGATTAATAACTCACGGTGCAGTCCTTCGTGTACCGGATATTGTGTCTTCAGGCCTTCCAAGAGTTGAATGCTACTTGGATAATCTTTTTGGGATTTATACAATTCCAAAAGATGGTTCGCATAGAATAGATTGTTACTTTTCTGAAAAGCGAGCGCTGCATTTTCTACAGCAGCTGCATAATTACCCAATTGTCCATTTATCAATGACTTGGCATAATAGATGTCTGCCGCGTCAGGATGCTTTTCAGATATTTGATCCAAAAGTTGCAAGCCCTCTGTAAAATTACCCTCACGCAATTTGCTTTCCACCAGCTTTAGCTCCTCTGTATATGCAGTCTGCGCCCAACTCGCCATCGACACAAAAAGCATGATAAAAACCACTAAAAAATAACGGAAGCTATATATAAGCTGTATTCTCATTGTATTTATATTAATAGTATATCCTCATCCCTTATCCTACTAAGGTAATAATCTATACTTACAAAAGAGTAAATTCTAGACTAGAAGTTTAACAACTAAAAGCATAAAAAACGTTAAAAAATATTTTAGCTACGATATGTTTTAATATTGAAAATAAAATCGCTACCTTTGCAATCCGATTGTAGTGATTACAATCTGATTAAACATTATTAATTAATTAAATAAAAGCAAGTGAATACGTTAAGTTACAAAACTGTCTCTGCCAACAAAAACACCGTTAACAAAGAATGGATCGTTGTTGACGCTGAAGGCGAGATCTTGGGACGCTTGGCAAGCGAAATTGCAAAAGTAATTCGTGGAAAACACAAGCCAACATTTACCCCACACGTAGACTGCGGAGATAACGTAATCGTTATTAATGCAGACAAGGTTAAGTTGACTGGAAACAAATTAGGCGACAAAACATATGTTCGCTACACAGGCTACCCAGGTGGTCAAAGATTTGTATCTCCAAAAGAATTATTGGCTAAACACCCTGAGCGCATCATCGAAAAAGCGGTACGTGGTATGTTACCTAAAAACCGTTTAGGTCGTCAGTTATTCAAAAACCTTTTTGTTTATGCTGGAACAGAGCACAAACACGAAGCGCAAAATCCAAAACCAGTTAAATTTTAAGGAGAACAAACATGTCAACAACTAACACTTCAGGAAGAAGAAAAACTGCTGTTGCTCGTATCTACTTAGGAGCAGGTAGCGGAAACATTACCGTAAACGGTAAAGACTACAAAGAATATTTTCCAACATTGCCATTGCAATACATCGTTACGCAATCATTGAACGTAGCGGAGTCATTAGCAAATTTTGATGTGAAAGTTAACGTTCAAGGTGGTGGAGTTAAAGGTCAAGCAGAAGCTGTGCGTTTAGCAATCGCTAAAGCATTAGTAGAACTAGACCCAGAAGTAAAACCAGCTTTACGTGCTAAAGGTTTGGTAACACGTGATGACCGTATGGTTGAGCGTAAAAAACCAGGACGCAAGAAAGCTCGTAGAAGATTCCAATTCAGTAAACGTTAATCAAAGGAGGAACACAAAATGGCAAGAACTACTTATCAAGATTTATTGGATGCAGGTGTTCACTTCGGTCACCTTACTCGTAAATGGGATCCGAAAATGGCTAAGTACATTTTCATGGAACGCAACGGTATCCACATCATTGACTTGAACAAAACTCTTACGAAATTAGAAGAAGCTGCTTCAGCTATCAAACAAATCGTAAAATCAGGTCGTAAAGTTTTATTCGTAGCAACGAAAAAACAAGCAAAAGAAATCATCGCTCAACAAGCTAAGGCTGTAAACATGCCTTACGTAACTGAACGTTGGTTAGGTGGTATGCTTACAAACTTTGCAACAGTGCGTAAGTCTATCAAAAAAATGTCTAACATTGACAAAATGCAAAAAGATGGTACATACGATGTATTATCTAAAAAAGAGAAATTGATGATTCAACGTGAGCGTATTAAGTTAGAAGCACTTTTGGGTGGTATCGCTGACTTAAACCGTTTGCCAGCAGCTTTATTCATCATCGACGTGAAAAAAGAACACATCGCTGTAGCTGAAGCTATCAAATTGAACATCCCTACTTTTGCAATGGTAGATACAAACTCTGATCCTACTAACATCGACTTCCCTATCCCAGCTAATGATGATGCTACTAAATCTATTAGCCTTATCGCTGGTATCATCGGTCAAGCGATCGTAGAAGGTTTAGAAGAGCGTAAACGCGACAAAGAAGAAGATGCGGAAAAAGAAGCTGCTGCTGCTAAAGCTGCAGTAGATAATGGTGACGCTGACGCGACTCCAGGAAAACGCACTCGTAAAGCAAAAGACGTAGAATAATATTCTATACATAAAGCCGGATAGACAAGTGTAGGTTTCTGGAAGTTTGCTTCCTTACCCACGCACGTCTTTCCGGTTTTTTTGTTAAATAAAACCAAAACTTAACAATAGCTCGTCGCTTTGTTAATCACAACGTAGTAATTTTATTAAAAAAGAAAATATCATGTCAGTACAAATTTCTGCATCAGATGTAAACAAATTGCGTCAACAAACAGGCGCAGGTATGATGGATTGTAAAAAAGCTTTAGTGGAAGCTAACGGTGACTTCGAAGCTGCTGTTGACTACTTACGCAAAAAAGGTGCTAAAGTAGCGGCTAGCCGTCAAGACCGTGATTCTAACGAAGGTGTTGTTATCGCTAAATCATCAGCTGATGGCAAAACTGGTATCGTCGTAGAAGTAAACTGTGAAACTGACTTCGTAGCTAAAAATGCTGATTTCATCGCTTTAGCAGACAAAATTGCAGAAGCAGCATTAGCAAACACTCCAGCTACAGTAGAAGAATTGAAAGCTTTAACATTAGACGGTCAAGTAATCTCTGAATTATTAATCGAGCAAACTGGTGTTATCGGTGAGAAAATCGACGTTTCTAAATATGACATCGTAACAGGTGAAAAAGTGGTTGCTTATATCCACGGTAACTACCGTTTAGGTGTATTGGTAGGTCTTTCAGCTGACGCTGAAGGTGCTGACGAAGCGGGTAAAGATGTAGCTATGCAAATCGCTGCAATGAATCCTATCGCTATTGATAAAGATGGTGTAGATCAAAATACTATCGAGCGTGAAATCGCTATCGCTAAAGAACAAATCATTGCTGAAGGTAAACCAGCTGAAATGGCTGAGAAAATTGCTCAAGGTAAGTTGAACAAATTCTTCAAAGAAACTACTTTGTTGAACCAAGAATTCGTTAAAGATTCATCTAAAAATATCGCTCAATTCTTAGATTCAGTATCTAAAGGATTAACTGTTACTGCGTTCAAACGCGTACAATTAGGCGCATAATTTTAGATTACTAAGTTTAGCTTAGTATATCCTATAAAAAAAATCCCTTCCTGATATTCAGGAAGGGATTTTTTTGATTAGAACTACCGCAATTCCATTTTTAGCTGATGCTTGCCTGCCGTCAGTTTAATTTCTCTTTCTCCTTTGACACTATCAGGAGCATAGAATGTCGCTGTAGTATTCGCAGGAATAGTTACATCATAAATAATTTTTTTCTTATTTCGAGTCCATTTGGAGACTATTTGACCATAAGGCGAATCATGAGAAACTTCACTGCGGGTCAATCCTTCTGGAAAAATAGGTTTCAAAATTATATGCTTAAATCCAGGTTGCGCCGGATCAGGCAGAATACCGCCGATAGATTTAAAAAACCAACCTCCGATTTCGCCGAACATCATATGATTATCCGAAATATCTCGTTTCGCATCCAAACCCCAATTTTCCAAAAGTGTCGTAGCTCCATTGACAGCCCACCAGCCCCATGAAGGATAAGTATCTTGTACCGCAACCTTATAAGCCGATTCGCTGTATCCGTTATTGTTCAAGGCATTCAATAAAGCCTTTGCCCCGAGTACACCCACATCCAGATGAAAATTAGTCTCTAGCACTTTTTGATTTAAGTTAGCTGCGACTTGTGCCTTATACTCATCAGGTACCACACCCCAATGTAAGGGCACACTCAGTTCGGTTTGCGTTCCACTCGCATAAATTCCCTTTTCACGGTCTAGATACTTCGTATTGATGGCCTGCTTAATTTTTTCACTAAGTGTCCAATACTTATTATAATCATCTTTATGACCAAATAGCATAGCCGCTTGTGCCAATATCTTAGCATCCACATAAAAATAGACGGACGAAGTCAATTCCAAATTGGATGTAGATTTTACTGGAACCCAATCTCCTCGACCAAATGTGGTGAGTCCATTGACACTAATGCGGTCCACGTAATCCACATAGCGTTTGATATTTTCATAACAATCGCGCAACAAACGACTATCCCCATAATACTGATAAATTTCCCAAGGAATAATAGCAATGGTACTTGTCCAATCCAAACCATTTGCCGTGCCATACCCCCAGCCTCCGGTCGGAATAATATCAGGCAATACGCCATTTGGCTGCTGCTCGTCGCGATGGTCGGCCAGCCATTTTTCATAAACAGTAATACCATCATAGTTGTATAGCGCAGTTTCAATAGCCAAATGCCCATCTCCTGTCCATCCATTTTTTTCACGCTGCGGACAATCCGTAGGATAGCCCATCAAATTGGACAAATATGCATTATTCGTAATCCGCCACAAATCATTGACCAAGGCAGAAGAAGTATGAACAAAGCCTTTTTGAGCTACATCGCTATGCACAAAATAGGCTGAGATATCAGAGTCGTCGAGCATAATAGGCTCACTACTCGTCACCTCTATATACCGGAAACCTTTATAATTAAATTTTGGCATAAACTCATCTTCCTTCTCCCCACTGAGAATTAGTATATCTGTCTGAAATGGATCCTTTTCCTTGTCACCCAGGTAATACACATCTATATTTGAAAGATCCAAACGACCGTTTTTAGCCAATCGCTCCCCATGTGCCAGCTTTATCACCGTGCCGGCTGGCCCTTTGACTTTTATTTTTGATATACCCGCCATATTTTTCCCCATATCAAAAAGATAGGTTTGTGCATCATGTTTGGTTACTTTGACGGCTTTGTATTCCTTAATCAAACGAATTGGATTCATCTGCTGAGCAACAATATTGTTAGAAGGAGCACTACGGTATCTTACCCCTTGCCATTTGGAGTCATCGAAATTTGGCTTGTCCCATCCCGCCTGCTCTAGTCGTGCGTCATAATGTTCGCCCGTGTAGATACTATTGGAGACGATCGGCCCTGAAAATGTTTTCCAATCACGTTCGCTGACGATAGTTTCTGCTGAACCATCCGTATAGACAATTCGCAAATTCAGACAAAAAGTAGGTCTTCCTCGCCATGGTGCGTGATGAAAGTCCCACACAGCCAGAGACTGATGGTTATACCAGCCATTCCCCAATATCAATCCTACGGCATTCTCCCCAGACTGCAAGTGCTTAGTCACATCATGCGTCACATACAAGATCCGTCTGTCATATCGCGTATACATAGGGTCCAAAAAATGATCTCCTACCCGTTCGCCATTGATAGACATTTCGAATAATCCCGCCGCCGCAATATATGCACGGGCAGATTTTATTTGCTTTTTTACGGTAAATTCCTTTCTGAAATAGGGAGCAGGCTTATGCTGTATATCCTTATTATCACTGATCCAACTTCCTTGCCATTGAGCAATCCCCAGCATTCCCGTTTCGAAAGTCGCAATATCCGAAGGCTGTGGTTCCCCATTGAGATCATAGGATATTACTTTCCAATAATATATAGTAAAAGGATTTAGTTTATTGCCCGAAAAAGAAACCAACCTATCCGATCCATTCCGCTTCCCTGTATCCCATATACTTCCTTTGTCATTTATGAGGGCAAGGGAATCTGTGTCTACAAGGACACGATAAGCAGTCTGTAACGCTCCCCTGCGGCTGTCATGCATACGCCAAGATAGTCGAGGATCCTGCACATCGATGCCGATGGGTTGAGATAAGTGCTCGCATTTTAAATCAACGGGCATGCCGTCATTCAAAGCCGCAAATGAGGCCATGGGAATATATAGACAAAAGAAGAATAGAATAAGGAACTTTCTCATAATCAAAGTTTACAGTAGCTGGTTAGATATATACTAAAATAAGCAATTGCCCCTGCTATCCAAGCAAAAAAACGCTTCGATTTATTAAATCGAAGCGTCAACATTTTAAAAATGTATAATTACTATTTCTCCACCCGGAATGATACTTTGCTATTCACACCGTAGGTAGAGATTTTTCCATCTTTTACATGACATTTCATATCCTGTACCCACACAGAATCAATATTTTTAACAGATTTCGAAGCTTCTGTGACTGCCCGTTGGACTGCATCATCAAAACTTACAGTAGACGAAGCTATTAATTCAATTACTTTTACGATTGCCATAATATAAAGTTTAAAATTTGAAATGATAGGTACGATACTTCATACACTATCTGACATTATGATTAAACTTAAAGTCTAACAATTGATTTTCAATCAAGAATAAATCGCTTGTCGATCCAGTCCTTGTTGATCCAAACGTAATGGAAACTCTACAAATGCTGGGAAAGCAGTAGCTCGCCTTCAAGGAAATAAAAAAGTCCGAACATATTCGGACTTTCATTAGAACTATCTTCCTTTTGGTCTATGCGATATGAAATGAGATTTCAATTTATCCAGGCCAATATCTTCTTCAATTTTATCAATTTCGTACAGCCAAACTTTATCATTTAGCATTTCCACGCGCTCTTTGGAATTAATCAAATCCAATGGTTTCACACGAAACTCTTTGCTTATAGGTTGCGTTTGTGTCTGTGCAAGACGCGTATGACGAATGATCTGCAATTGAAAAGTTGGCCACTTCCCTACTGCCGAAAAATTGGCTGTATAGAATTGGGCAAAATCATGTTTAGGCACAGCATTGGCAAAAACTCCAGTCGTCTTCGTCCCCGAAACTTCCGATACCGATACCAATAGCTCGTACGATGTTTCATTAATAATAAAGAACTTTGCTAATCCCTCTTTCTGCTCACCTGCTACCCCTACAAAAATCCCCTTGCTGACAAATGGCAAATTAGAAGGCGCTACTACATCATCCAAATCATCTTCTACGGTACGCATATTGCCATGCACAAGCGTTACCTTCGAACGCAATACTGGAATCTCAAATCCTGTATCATCCGTTACGCCTATAATATCATTCGCTTGAATAGAGGTAATATGGCCCTCTATAGGTTCATCCACAAAACGTACTAAATCTCCTATTTTCATCTTATCTATTAATTTTCTCAATCACTTCTATTAATTTATCCACATCCTGCTGTGTATTATACACATGCAGACCGATACGAATCCCTGTTCCTCTCGGAAAACATTTTATGCCATTAGCCAATAATAAATCATAATTTTTGGGATCGATTTGCAAATTTACCAAAGACGAACGCACATTTCTGCTGCGTATTTCTGGCAACAACCATCCTCTTTCATCGAATCGTCCGTAAGCATACGCGCGCAATTCGGAAAGATAGGCTTGAATAGGACCTAATGCATGTGTCTGCATAAAACTTATCGACTGCAATAAAGTGCCGTGACTGAGCGTATCCTGATGCCCCGGCTCGAAAAAAGTATCCAGAATACTTTTCGAAGACCACATGGCTTCATGCGGACGTGGACCTGCTTGCGCCTTTTGATACAAGATAGCTTGCAATTGATCAGACACCATCATATAGCCATTACCAAATCCTGCCATCATCCATTTATAGCCCGAACCTCCTATTGCGTCAAAACCAGAATCCTTAAAATTCAAAGGCTCTGTTCCCAAATACTGCGTCGCATCCCCAATAATAATCAAGTCGGGGAACTCCGCTTTCAGCTTTTTTATGAAGTTTAAATCAATGATTAGGCCATTAATATATTGAACCACACTCAGCAGCAAAACATCAATATGTTGATTCCGAATAGTGTGTTGTATATGCTCTTCAACCTGCTGATCGACTTGTATCTTTACATAGTCCAATTGGCGGCTAATCACAGGAAAATTCAGTGATGGATAATCTTCTTCCAAAATAGCGTATTTCAATCTAGAAGGCAAGCCATCCAGTAGAGTATGCATGGCGAAGGAAAAATTGGGCGTCAAATAGACCTGCTCGGTCGAACAATTGAAGAGCGAACTAAACTCACGCTTAACATGCGCTATAAACGCCGGTTGCTGATCTCTTACATCTCCTGCTACATCAAAAAAATCCCTCTCCCACGCTCTGCGCCACGCGTGATGCGCTCGGGGCATCAGTCCATTGCCCGGCGTATTGAGATAAGTTATATTATCCGGAATATCGAAGTAGCTTTTGTAATCCATGACGTGTATATGCTTGATTGCGTAGCAATTTATAAAATATTTGTGAATCAATTTCCTTTGCTCCCATTGATTCGAGATGTTCGGAATGAATTTGACAATCGATAAGTTGCAGATCAAATTGATGACATAAATAGATTAATGCCGCTTTGGAAGCATTCGAAACTTTGGAAAACATACTCTCTCCACAAAACACTTTCCCAATCAATACACCATACAGTCCACCTACGAGTTCTTCTTGCTGCCACACTTCAATACTGTGAGCAAAACCTTGCTGGTGTAATTGTATATAAGCTTCCTGCATCTCACTTACGATCCAAGTGCCGTCTTGTTCTTTGCGCTCGACTGTAGCACATTGTTGGATCACTTGCTCAAAAGCCTGATCAAACGTAATTTTAAAATCTCCCTTACCCATAATCTTTGCCATAGATTTATGCACTTTCACTTCTTGCGGGTATAAGACAAACCGCTCATGAGGTGCATACCATAGAATGGGCGTTTCTTCCGAATACCAAGGAAATATACCATTAGCATACGCTTCCAACAAACGCTCAATCCGTAAATCTCCCCCTATGGCTAATAATCCATCTTCTTCTGCTAAAGTTGGATCGGGAAATAAAATAGATGTATCATCTAATCTAAAAATCATAATCAAAAAAGCCAGATTGATTAATCTGGCTGTCTAGGTTCTTTACTTATTTCTTCGAATATCTTATCCATGTGCTCGACATACTCATTGGTATCATCCAAGAAAAACTCCAGTTGCGGAACTATCCTTGCCTGATTTTTAATCCGCATACCTAATTTATATCGTATTTCGCTTGCCTTAGATTTTATTGAAGCAATATCATCCTTTGCAGTCTTTGTATTCAAAAAACTCAAAAATACACGTGCTATAGCCAAATCTGGTGTGACACGTACTTTCGTCACCGTGATAAAAGCACCAGGAGCCCAAGCTCCACCTTCGCGCTGGAATAGCTCCGCCAAATCTTGTTGAATCACTCCTGCAAATCGTTGTTGTCTCTTACTCTCCGTTCCCATATGTTTTCCTCGTGGATTATTATGTAGACATATTGTCAATTACAAATATAAGCAAAACAAATTTTTTATTTGCATGCCATAAAAAAAGACTTGTCGAAGGTTAACCGACAAGTCCATCATTAGTCTAATATAGTTTTATAATTGGATAGAAAATTTCTTTTTGAAGTTTTAAGACATTGCAGGTCTATCATTATTCAATGTTTTGTTGGTTATCCATGTAAGTAAATACTCACATAGCGTTATTTTTTCATCTCCCTTAGTGATACAAACATAGTGAGATCAAATGGATTACAAAAGAAAAATTTAAAAAAAAGTGAGTGGTTACTTATTTAAGTCTTCTGTATTCATTTCTATTACTTTTCCTTTACCATACTCATTGCTATAGACTTTTATAAGTACGCCGACAGAGGAAAGAATCAGCGGTCCAAAAATCAATCCCAGCATACCGAACATATTAAGCCCTAATAATACCCCAAATACAGTTATCAACGGAGGCACATCCCCTAAGGTTTTCAAAATCGTAAATCGCAATATATTATCTATCCCGCCGACCAATAGAAAACAGTATAAAGTCAGTCCTATACCGCTTCCAAGCTGTCCTGTCGCAAATACCGTTAGACATATCGGAATGTATATGGTCATCGTACCCAGCACCGGAACGATAGAAGATACACCTGTCAATACACCTAAAAGAATGAAATTTTCAACACCGAAAATATAATAGCCCAACATGGCTACCAATCCTTGGCACACCCCCAAAATAGGAATACCAATCGCATTCGAACGCACCATCAAATCTACTTCCTTCCATATTTCATTTTTACTGGTATTGGAAAATGGAATGGCTTTCTGAATATAATGTTCCATCTTACGACCGTGAACCTGCATAAAGTAAAGTACAAAGAGGGCCACCAAAATATTTACACCTACCTCTACCACAGAGTTGAGGATACTCGGAATGTATTTGGTCAATCGTTGAAGGAAATTGAGGAGTGCCACATCAGACATATCAATATCTTTTAGCAGGGGCTTGTCCGCCATAAATTCTTTGACTTGATTGAATTGAGCTATAATCCTATCCGTATTTGTCAAGAAACCACTGATCTGCGGAATCAAGTAATCTACGATAGCCCAGATTGGTAGTACAATAAATACTATCGAAATAAGGATATATACGATGCTCGCTAAAGTCTTGTTCCACCCGCGCTGCTCCGTCAGTTTGAAGTACGAATTGCGGAATAGAATATATAGCGTTATAGCGCCCAGAAATCCAGGTAAATAATACGACAGATTTTTAAATATCAATATGCAGATAAGGATGATAATCAAAATCAACATTATCTGATTGATAGGTGTATTATTTATCTGCTTGTGTCTCATATTAATTTATCTCTTTAACTTTTTTTACACTGAAAACGATTATTAGGGCACTGAGTATAAACACAGCCCATCCCCACTGTATATGCAAGGTTTTGGCCAGTAGACCATCGACCAATTTCATACCGAAGTAATTATTAATCTTGAAATAAACAGCCGCTAAACTTAATATGGTCCAGCACACATACAATATAGCTGTAAAACGAAACAAAGTAATTTTTCGCAACACAAAAAATAATACCAGTAGCCCGAGTATACCTAGCGTAATCAAAAAGAGGCTTGTATCTGTCTCATATAAATTCCAATTGCCCTTGATGGGCACTTTCAGAAATGGACAAAGAATAGTGGAAAGAGCCGATAACGCAATTCCCGTTAATGCGATGTATTTTCGTAATATTAACATAATGGTAAAGGTAATTTTTCCTACTTTAGCAGGCAACAAAAATTATTTCATTTATTGTACAGCTCGCTGAGCCTCCAAAATAGGCTAATGCAATCCTATTTAATAATGATTGTCATTACAAAGCGATGGGGAATAATATGACCATCATCATTATTTGTTTTTCAAAACACTAAAAATCAAATACTTAAAAAATAAAAACATTTATTTAGAGTCTTTCTAAATTAATCGGTTTGACAGATTTTTGACAGAATACCCAAGGTTTTAGCATACATTTGCAACAGTTATTTGAGCTAGAAAGTTAAAGCGTTGAAGAATTTAAAAGTTATAGCGTTCACCCACAAGCATGTCGATCTGAAAGACTTGGGGAATTTGGTTATCTGCAACGAAGAGTTAGATGCTAGATTAATCAATCTTAAGAATTCACTAGATATCCCTGAAATATTCTATATCGCAACATGTAACCGTGTGGAATTCGTTTTCTACGGAGCACATGAGTTGACGGATGGGTTTATCACAGAATTCATCGAAAAAATGAACTTTTGTGTACCTGCCGAAAGACTTCAGTGCTACTTAGGTCAAGTAACTCGCTATACGGGTATGGATGCACTCAACCATCTATTCCGCATGTCCTGCTCGTTAGAGAGCTTGGTCGTGGGCGAAAAAGAGATTCTAGCCCAAGTACGTCGCGCATACGAAAAATGCCGCGAAGCAGGATTTACAGGAGACTTTCTTCGCTTGATGATGGACAGATTGGTAAAAACTGCCAAGGAAGTTTACACCAATACCAATATTTCACGCAATCCTATTTCTGTCGTTTCCTTAGCGTACCGTAAGCTGAAAGAAATCAAATTGGCGGAAAATCCGAGAATATTAGTAATTGGATCAGGTGAAACCAACCAAAATTTTGCTAAATATCTTAAAAAACATAAACTTTCTAATTTCGTAGTCTTCAACCGTACGCTAGAAAATGCTAAAAAATTGGCGGAAGAACTAAGTTGCGAAGCTTATCCTTTGGCCGAATTGCCAAACTACAAACAAGGTTTTGATGTAATGATCACTTGCACAGGTGCAGCCGGCTCTATTATTGACAATACCTTATATGAGAGCTTGTTGAATGGAGACACCGACAAAAAAGTAATTGTGGATCTTGCTGTTCCTACAGATATTGATGCAGAAGTGTTAGCTCACCATTCTATTCATTATATTGAAGTAAGCGGTCTGCAAGCCATTGCAGAAAAAAATATCCAAGAAAGATACAACGAATTAGAGCACGCAGAGACTATCATCGACGCCAACATTCAAGAATTTCTTCCTATTATCAAACAACGTCGTGTAGAAGTTGCTATGCGTCAAGTGCCCGATAAGATTAAGGAAATCCGTGCTATGGCTATGAATGAGGTTTTTGCTCAGGATCTTAACAACCTGGATCCGCAGGCACGCGAGCTGTTAGAAAAAGTTATCAACTACATGGAGAAAAAATACATCAAAGTTCCTATGGTGATGGCTAAAGAAATTCTTGTTAAAAACGCAGAATTCGAAAAGAATTAATTCATTTTATTCTTACTTAACAAAAGATACTTTATTCTGACACTAAAAGAGCCAGAAAGTGGTTCTATTTGGCTAAATTTGCAACGTTAATTCATAACGTAAATAAGTCTCAGTGAACAGAAAATTAATTATCGGAACTAGAGGTAGCCAACTTGCACTTTGGCAGGCCAACTTCGTAAAAGATAGATTAGCAGAAATCGGCGTAGAAGCAGAATTAAAGATCATCAAGACCCAAGGTGATATTATTCAACACCTGCGTCTGGACAAATTAGAAGGCAAAGGATTTTTCACCAAAGAACTCGAAGAAGAGTTGCTTTCTGCAAAAATTGACCTCGCTGTTCACTCCCACAAAGACTTACCGACTGTCAACCCTCCTGGACTAATCATAGCAGCTGTATCAGAGCGTGAAGACCCATCAGAAGTGATCATCATCCACAAAGACTGCGTGGATGTGACCAAACGACTATCATTGAAGCACAATGCAAGTGTAGGTACTTCATCCAATAGACGTAAAGCTCAACTTCTATCGGTTCGCCCGGATCTAGAATTTTCAGACTTACGCGGCAATTTACAAACACGTATTCAAAAATTACGTGATGAGCAATACGATGCTATTGTATTGGCCAAAGCAGGCGTTTCCCGTATTGAAATGGATTTGTCCGATTTTCACCTTGAAGAGATTGCGCCAGTAGAAATCATTCCTGCACCAGCGCAAGGTGTATTAGCGATTCAAATCCGTGAGACAGATCAAGAATTATTCAACCTATTACAGAAGATAAATTGCGAAGCTGTGGCCAAAACCATTGCCGTAGAACGCAAAGTATTAAATATGTTTGACGCTGGATGTCATGCTCCACTGGGATCATATTGCCGCGAGCGTAATGGCAAATTTGAATCATGGACTTCTATAGCGGAAGACAACGAAGATTTTCCAGACAGACTATATTTAGAGTCTGATACCACAGAAGGTATGGCTGCACAGATCTTCGCTAAATTTCAAAAAGACCGTAAACTTCCATCATCGGTATTTATTTCTAGAGATCTAGACGAAAACTCTTACCTAGCCAAATGGTTGGCTAAGCATAATATTGCAGTAGATGCACGATCGTTGATCAAAATATTCCCTACGATTAATACATTAGATTCTTTCATCCTGAAAAGAGCAGATTGGATTTTTTTCAATAGCAAAAATGCCATAGAGCATTTCTTCAAATTACAACCCCTAATCCTTAAGAAAACCAAGATTGCTGTATTGGGCCGAGGTTCAGAATCGACATTGCGAAAATTTGGGCGTGTGGCGGATTTCTCAGGAGACGATTTAGGCATCAGCACAGAAGAAATAGCCAAAGAATTTGCTGCGCTGGTGGACGGCCAAACAGTTTTTATCCCACGTGCGAAAGACTCATTAATGAGTATACAGAAAGCTTTGACACCAAATACGCAGGTAATTGATATGCCGATTTACGAAACGGTACTAGATGAAAATGTGGATAAGACAAATGCTGATGTATTAATCTTTACGAGCCCAAGCAATGTACATGCATACTTTGCGGAGAATTTGGCAGAACCCAACCAACAGATAATCTGTATTGGTTATTCAACAGCCAAGGTGATTGAAGAAATGGGCTTACCCTACACGTTACCATTCTCTCCGGACGAAATGGGCTTGACAGAAGCAATTTTTGGGTTAGAATATAAATAAAATATAAAAACTCTCTTAAATGTCATTCGACCACTGGGAGAAATCTAAAAAATATAAAATTTAGTTATTTATACTTTTAAATTTCTCCTTGTTTCTCGTCAAAATGATGAAAAAGTTCACTTATTAAACAGTTTTTTCTACATAAAATACACAAAAAACATGTTACAACGTCCTAGAAGAAACAGAAAATCAGCTGTCATTCGTGACATGATTCAAGAAACACATATTTCTGCTTCTAATTTAATATTCCCGCTATTTATTATCGATGGTGAAAATCAAAAAGAGGAAGTGAAATCAATGCCGGGTATATTCCGCTATTCAATAGACAACTTACTACGCGAAGTGGAAAGCTGTATGAATTTGGGATTAAAAGCTTTTGATTTGTTTCCTGCTGTAGAAGAATCTTTGAAAGATAAATACGCTACTGAAAGTTATCGCGAAGGAACTCTTTATTTACGTGCCATTGAAGCCGTGAAGAAAAATTTCCCTGAAGCTTGTGTAATCACAGATGTAGCGATGGATCCATACAGTTCGGATGGTCATGATGGTATCGTAGAGAATGACGAAATCTTGAATGATGAGACTTTAGAAGTGTTGGGAAAAATGGCCTTAGCACATGCGCAAAAAGGTGCTGATATCATCGCACCTTCGGATATGATGGACGGTCGTATCGGATACTTACGCCACATACTAGACGAAAATGGCTTTACGAATGTATCGCTAATGTCCTATACGGCTAAGTATGCTTCTGCCTATTATGGTCCTTTCCGTGATGCATTAGGTTCAGCGCCTAAAAAAGGTGATAAAAAAACATACCAAATGAATCCTGCCAATAGCCGTGAAGCGTTAATCGAAGCACAATTGGATATGGAAGAAGGTGCTGACTTCTTAATGGTAAAACCAGGTCTTCCTTATTTGGATGTGATTAAATTATTGCATGACAACTTCGATTTACCAATTGCTGCTTATAATGTATCAGGAGAATATGCGATGTTGAAAGCTGCTATTGCGAATGGTTGGTTGTCTGAAGCTGCTATCATGGAAACTTTATTAAGCTTCCGCCGTGCCGGCGCGACTTCTATTCTAACCTACCATGCGAAAGAAGTATTAGAAAAAGCTTGGTTGAAGTAGGATATTACGCTTTGATGTCATACCGACTTTAGGAGATATCTCATTAGATTTCTCATTGCATTCGAAATGACACCACAAACAATGTCTCAATCTAAAAATTGAGACATTGTTATTTATAACAATTCCTGACTTGGTAATGAATATAATATACTTATAAATCTATAACTTCGCAAGAATATTGATTATAGCACATGAAAGCACAAGATATATCTAGAGAAAAGTCTGCTGAACTTTTCGAAAAGGCAAAAAACTATTTCCCAGGTGGCGTTAATTCTCCTGTACGCGCATTCAAATCTGTATATGGCACACCATTATTTATCGAAAGAGGTGATAAAGCGCATTTATGGGATGCGGATGGTAATGAGTTTATTGATTTTTGTTGTTCTTGGGGACCGCTTATTTTAGGGCACAATAATCCACAAATTCGAGAAGCAGTCGAAGCTCAATTGGGGAAAGGGTTAAGTTTCGGCGCGCCAACAGCATTAGAAAATGAGTTGGCAGAATTAATTATTTCCAACAATAAATATATTGAAAAAATCCGCTTTGTAAGTTCAGGAACAGAAGCTGTGATGTCAGCTATTCGTTTGGCTAGAGGTTATACGAAGCGTGACAAAATTGTAAAATTCGAAGGTTGCTACCACGGTCACTCGGATTCCTTACTAGTAAAAGCGGGCTCTGGTTTAGTAACTTTTGGTGAGACATCTTCTGCGGGTGTTCCTAAATCTTTCGCTGATGAAACTATCGTTATCGGATTAAATGACAAAGCTGCTTTAGAACAAGTATTTGTTGATTTCAAAGATCAAATTGCGGCAGTAATCATCGAGGGTGTACCTGCTAATAATGGACTTTTGATTCAAGACAAAGAATACATTCAATTCTTGCGTGACATTACTAAGTCCAATGGCTCTCTACTAATCTTTGATGAAGTTATCACTGGCTTTCGTTTAGGATTCGAAGGTGCTGCCAAATACTATGATATCCAACCCGATATTTTGACTTATGGCAAAATCATCGGTGGCGGTATGCCAGTAGGTGCTTACGGAGCTTCTGCTGAGATCATGGGACATATTTCTCCAGATGGAGGCGTATATCAAGCCGGAACATTATCTGGCAACCCTGTGGCTATGGCGGCGGGAATTGCCGCGTTGAGTATATTGGCACAGCCAGGATTCTATGAAAAATTGGAGTCAACGACACAAGCTTTTGTGGAAGAACTTCGTGCTTTTATCGCGGAAAATAACTTGGAGGTTAAAATTTTCACAATTGGATCTATATTCTGGTTTGCATTTACAACACAAGAGAATATCCAAACAGCTGCACAGATTGATCCAGCTTCTATGGAGAAATACAAAATCATGCACCGGGAATTATTAAATAGAGGCGTATACTTTGGTCCGTCGGGCTATGAAGTGGGTTTTATTTCTGCTGCACACAGTCCCGAAGACTTGCAGACGGCCTTAGCAGTTATTAAGGATTCGCTGTTAGTTGCCTTTGCATAAAACTTTTTTGATCGTGTTTTGTTATTAACCATTGAATACCACATCAATGTATAACAAAACACGATAATAATGAAAAAAACTACATCAACGCTACTCGCATTTTCAACTGCTTTATTGACAATGGTCAGTTGTAATCAGACGACCAAAGATACTGATGGTAATATACAGGACTCTACTTTGCTATCAGATACAGTCGGAGCTATAGCAGTCAATCCATTATCTCATGCCAAGGAATTTCCAGGTGCGAGTCTTACGATTTCTTCCTTGACTTCCGAAAAAGTAGGAACAGACTCGGCAAGAATTACAGTGAAATATAAAGTAACTAACTTTAATCTAACCGAACAGACAGATCACGAACACCACATGGCCAATTCGGCCGAGGGGCAGCATATCCACTTCATTCTTAACAATGAGCCTTACGAGGCACTTTATAAACCAGAGCACACTAAAGTGGTACCGATAAATTCCGAGCACCACCTCATGTCTTTCCTGTCGCGTTCTTTTCACGAATCTATTAAGACTGCAGATGCACATAAAATCGTGAAATTTAAAGTGAATGCGGATGGTAAAATTGAAGAAATGCCAACTCCAACCCAACCTGCACTATTCTATAGTAGACCAAAAGGTGAATATAAAGGTGATGATACCAAAACCGTTCTTTTGGATTTCTTCGTAGCCAATACTACGTTAGGGGCTTCGGAGAATAAAGTGATGGCGCAAATCAATGGGCAAGAATTTACTTTAGACCAATGGGTTCCTTACGAAATTTTAAATCTTCCAATGGGAGAAAACACCATAAAACTGACATTGGTAGACAAAGATGCTAATGCACTCACAGGCGATAATGTATCCATAGAGCGCAAAATTACGCTCAGCAACTAATGAAGTTTCTATTAAAAATAGCATATAAAAAGCTCAACAAAATCGTTGAGCTTTTTATATGGCAAAATTTTTGCTATTATTTAAACTAAATACGATAATGATTGTCAAACAATAAAAATCAAATTAATTAAAACTATATAAATATGAAAAAAATATTACTTGCTATAGCTATTGCTAGTGCTTCATTAGTTGCTTTAAGTTCTTGTACGAAAGAATATATTACAAATTACTTACCAGGCGTAAGCTATGTGTATACTATCAAATCTAATCAATGGACACAAACAGAACCTAGAGTATATCGCTTTGAACAAAATGTTGCTGATTTAGACAGTAGATATTTTGAAGATGGTCATGTAAGTGTTGCGATTTCATTCGATAACAATCAAACGACTTACGAGCTATTACCTGCCACTATTGGGAATTATATATTTACTGCAAATTATTCCATTGGGAAAGTGAGAATATATGCAGAATACCGCGGGGCGGGCACAGCTACTCCTCCAGCTGATATGATTACGAAAATAGTATTGACAGACAACGAAATTGGAAATTAATTACAAATAAAAATAACGGGAAAATTGAAAAAATTTTCCCGTATTGTTTTATAATATATCCCCACCAGGACCCCAATATCCTATTACATCCATCAACATTTATTATTCCTTCAATTTATTATCTATAATCTAAATTACAAACCTTCGCATTTTTAGGGGGTTATTTTAATATTATATTTGCTTTACCTATATTTAAGAAAAATATCTACAAAATCCTCCTAATGCTAGAAATATCAAAAACATTAAACTGTGAAGAAGAGGCTATTCACTTATGTGGCAAGGTTCAAAATTTCGGATACTTATTGATTTTTAATTCATTAGGAGAATGTTTGGCGTTGAGCGAAAACTGTACAGAATGGTTACCATTGGATATACCTTCTGCACTTGCCAAAAAACTAAACTATTATATCGATCTTCTTAATAAAGAGAACGGCCTAGGAATTAATGCAATTGAACTGTTTGAACTAGAAGACCGTATCTTGTCGTACAAGACACTATTGAATAATGAAAATTATCAATTGACGGTCTATCTGAACAACAACCAGCTCTTTTTAGAATTCGAGAAAAATGAAAGTATTTTGATCGAACTCAGTCAATTGAATGATTTTCAGATGATATTTGATCAAAGTGAAAACATGTGGAAATCACTATGCGACAATATCATGAAAATCATTGACTTTGATCGCATCATGATATACCAGTTTTTGGAAGACAGTAGCGGCATAGTGGTGGCTGAAAATATAAAGCAGCAAGGTGAATCACTGATAGGATATCGCTATCCGGAATTTGACATACCTGTTCAAGCTAGGCAATTGTATCTCAAAAATCTATCGCGACAAACACCTGATATTGAAGCCAAAACTTATGATTTACATGGCATTTCTGCTACGCAGATCGACCTGTCGAAATCACAAATACGTGCCCTTTCGCCCATTCATTTGCAATATCTCAAAAACTTCGGGGTAAGCGCAAGCGCTAGTTTTTCTATCATAATAGACAATAAACTGTGGGGACTGGTGGCTTGTCAGAATTTTCAGCCCAAATACATCCCATACGACAAAAGAAGTCTTTGCGTGTTCGTAACACATTATGCGGCTAATAAATATTTGGTACAACGACAACGTATCAAAATGAGACAAAATGAAACCATCAAAGAGATTGAATTGGGATTGAAAGAGAAACTATTTTACAACCAATCCTTTGAAAAAACATTAGATGAGTTTGCGCATCAATTTATGCACACGTTGTCTTCATCCGGATTAATTATCAAATCGCCGGATTATACCTTACGGTATGGTGATACACCAAACAATCAGCTTTTCAAAAAAATCCATCAGGAAGTAAATGTACAAGCCGCAGATGAAAACATTTACAGCAGCTTTGCATTCAACTTGAGTGAAGAAGAGGACTTTTCCAAATGGAAGGGTATCGCACGGATAAGCTTTGACAACGAGCATGAATATGCGATTTATTGGTTCCGTAAAGAGATTCTTATTGAAGAGAAATGGGCTGGTGTTCCTGAAAAACTACCGATATTTTCGGAAGCGAAAAACGCCTACGTGTACTCACCACGTACTTCATTTCAAGTATGGAAAAAAGAAGTAAATGGACAATCTGAGAAATGGTCCAAATTTGACATGGAATTCCTGTCACGTATTCACAAACTGATACAAGATTCACTACTGAGGCAGATGACAGAGGTGAGGAGACTCAATGAGAAGCTCATAGAGACCAATAACCAATTGGAAACCTACACACAAGAATTGGGTCACGATCTAAAAAATCCACTTTCGACGATCAAAACCTCAGCACAATTTATGCAGACACGCAAAGATCTGCCGACGGATATGATTGTCAAATTTTCGAAGAATATCACGGAAGCTGCCAAGGTGATAAACGATATCATTGATCGTACACTCGCCTCTGCCAAGTCGTCACCCCTATTATTTCAGCTTGAAGTCATTCATACTGAAGGCTTCATCAACCAGATTATTACCCAAGCGATGGAGTATTATAAGGTGGCCAATATGGACTTGCGGCTAGGTGAGCTTTACCCTATATATGGGGAGAAAACATCCCTATATCAACTGTTTATGAATTTAATCAATAATGCGATTAAATTCAGCAGCCAACAAGAAGCAACTATCTTGGAGGTGTACAGCGAATTAAAAGAAAATAAGACCATTTACTATATCAAAGACAACGGAATTGGCATTGATGAATCGGAGAAAGAACAGGTCTTCGGCTTATTCAAAAGGCTTACCAATGCCTCAGCATATGAAGGAAGCGGAGTCGGGATGTCCATCGTAAGACGTATAGTGGACAGATTGAATGCCGAAATTAGTTTTGAAAGCAATCTGGGCAAAGGAACAACCTTTAAAATTTCATTCCCTAATGAATAACAACATATTAAAGACCGAAACACAAGATTTGCACGATAGAATTGAGCATGTAATGCAGGCTCATCTTTTATTTTCCAATCAGTTTACGCAACTACATTACCAGCATTTTATGCTCAAGTCATACCGCTATATTCACGCTATCTTGGATAAAGTAAACAACACATGGCCTGAATTTAATGAGATATTGGAGCAGAAACAGCAAGCATTACGAGAAGATCTGGCACATCTACATATTCATCCTGATGAGAGTGCTTCACTTGCGATTACCTCTACGGACAGACATTATAAACTGGGCTTGATCTATATCGTCTTGGGCGCCATGCTTGGGAACAAGATGATCTTGTCGAAATTAAAGGAATATCCGGCTTTCGAAGGATTCCCATTTGCTTATCTTACTAGACATCAAGATCAACTGTCTTCCATCTGGAAAGATTTTCAATCACGTATTAACCAACTAGACACTCCTGCATTACAACAGGTGATCCAAGGTGCACGCGATGGTTATCTTCTTTTTGGTGAATAAAAATATTTAGGACAAAAGACTCGCAGCATTCGCCAATGCTGCTTCGCCTGGTGAAGCTCCTGATAGCATCTGGGCTATTTCGTACACCCTATCATCATGATCTAATAGCACAATATTAGAACGCGTTTTCTCTTCTCGATCTTCTTTATAAACTTTGAAGTGCGAGGTTCCTTTGGAAGCAATCTGAGGTAGGTGTGTAATGGCCAATACCTGCATATTACCCGCCAACTCTTGCATGACCTCTCCTACCCTTAGCGCCACTTCTCCCGAAATACCTGTATCGATCTCATCAAATATAATGGTTGGCAAGGATGAGTTGTGCGCCACCAAAGATTTAATAGCCAACATCACACGTGAAAGCTCTCCGCCAGAAGCCACTTTGTGAATAGGTTGTAAAACCTGTCCTTTGTTGGCAGAAAACAAGAACTGTACGGTATCTAAGCCTCTGGATGAAGCTTTTTCTAAAGATTGATTGATCAGTTGAATATCTAACTTTGCATTAGCCATCCCGACATGAGCCAACGTGTTCTGCACAGCTTCCTCAACCTGAGGTATAGCGGAGGTACGTTTTTGGTGAATTTGTTTTCCAATTGTGAGCACGACTTCTTCTTGTGCATTCTTCTCGTTTTCAAGCTTGGCTAGTATTTCATCATGATTTAATGCTACCTGCAGTTTCTCTTCCAATTCATTGCGTAATTGGATCAGCTCCGCTTCGTTGTATAAGCGGTGTTTTTTTAACAAGCTATAAATATCACTTAGGCGTGAATTGACTTCGTTCAACCTATTTTCGTCCAACTGGATTTCAGCCTCTTGATTAGCGATTTCCGCGGCTACATCTTTTATTTCTATATGCGCACTTTGCAAACGGTTGGCCAAGTCTTCCGCATCGGTAAAATACCGCGAAGCCTGCTGTATTTGCTGCATACTCTCTTTCAAAAGTGTTAAGACATTTTGTTCGGCATCCGACAACAGGTAATTGGAGGCTAATAAAGCACGTTTTATATCCTCCGCATTCTCCAGCTGACTTTGTTCTGCTTCTAAGTCTTTCACTTCACCTTCACGTACATTCAACTTTTCCAATTCATCGAATAAAAATTGGTTATAATCTAGCTCAGCATGAGCTGTACGTGACTCTTCTTTCAACGTTTTCAGCTTTTTGTCCAATAGACGCAATTGCTGCAGTTCGTTACGGAAATTTTCAAGTAATGCTGTATTACCGGCAATCGCATCCAACACAAACAATTGAAATTCTTCCGTATTGATTTGCAGGGTCGCATGTTGGGAGTGAATATCAATCAAGCGTTCGCCTAGTGATTTTAACGTAGTGAGATTGACAGGAGAATCATTTACAAAAGCACGGGACTTACCATCCAACGCAATTTCACGTCGTAAGATTGTTTCTTCTTCGTATTCTAG
>JBMDWK010000018.1:0-8483 GCA_048595255.1 Sphingobacterium sp.
ACTTCACAATCATAAGTGGCCTAATTATGTGTTCGTTCATAGAACCGAAGGTATTGTAGTAAAACAAATTGCAAATCAGGATTTATTAACTGGTGAAATAACGCTCAGATCATTAAATCCTAATAAGGAGAAATATCCCGATTACACTATTAATCTCGATGATGTTCTTGAAATCTACAATGTAGTTAAAAGAATTTTGGTATAAAATGCATAAGGATCCTAAAACGGGCGCCATCTATGAAGTAGATGATCAAGGACTATTTATAGAGAAGAAAAATAATACAAAAGAAGTTTGGGAAGTCATTAACCACATTGAGAAATACTTATTTCCTCCCATGCAAAATGGCATTTATCCTAAAACAAAACCCGCTAAGAGATCAGGACATCGAATTGAAGTCAATCAATTAACTAATTGGAGCGATGGAACTGGATATATAAATATATTGATATATCCCTCAGATTGGGATATCCTTGAAAGAGTAGAAAAAATTATTGATCAAGCGGTAACTGAAGAGCTATTTTTAAAACTGATTATAGATAGAGACAACAGTGATGTCCCTGGTCATTTAAGAATTAAATATGAGCACACAAGATTATAAAGAAGTAGGAGGACTTATTAAAAGCTTTCGTAAAGCCAAAGGTTGGACTAGCCTAGAATTATCTGGAAAGTTAGGAATATCTTTACCTACACTTTCCCGTTTAGAAAATGGACATGTTGGTCCTAGTGGAAATGTTACTAAAAAACTTGCAGAATTAGGCATGAGCTTAGAAGATATCGCATATGCATTAAGAGCGCAAGCGCCAGAACAGACTTACTCCTATAGAATTTCAGAACTTGAGAACAGGCTTCTTAAAATTGAGAAATCCTTGAAACTCGTCCTTGATGCGCTTCATAATTTAGAAGACAAGAAAAAAGGTGGTAATTAACTACCACCTTCCCCAAATACAGCGTTGATGACGCCGGCTTGAACTTTATGCACAACTGACCAATCTGGCTCAATATACACATCGGTAATATCGCTACCACTTTTATGATTAAGGGCAAGCGCAACTTCTTCCTTACTAAATTTACATACTTGTCTAGCAATATTTGCAAAGGAGTGTCGAGCGTAATACATTGAACATTTAAATCCAAGATCAACACTTAAACTAACCCAAGCTGTGCCTAAACTGTGATTAAAGTTTCTATTGTTTGAGAATCTTTTTTGAATTTCACCTCCATACTTTTGAATGAGAGGCTCCGCAATTGCCGGTATATTTATATTAATAAGTCCGCCATCCTTCCTTTCCAAAACTTTACTCCTCCGGTACTCAATACATCCCCTGATTTTTGGATTGTTGAGGTAAACATATACATCCTTAGAATTCATACCGCAAAGCATAAATGACAGTAAAAACATATCCTTAGCAGTTTGTTCAGAATTAAATTTAGGACGGTGCTCAATAATCTGTTTTATTCTATCTATTGTTAAATTACGTCTTTTCTTTGCCGCAGGAACTGGGAGAATATAATTATCTAAAGGATTATAGGGTATCGGAAAATAATTCAATGCTGGATTATTATATCTGCGACGCATCTCATTAAAGAGAGTATTGAATTTACTCATATAAGTTCGCATACTACTTACTTCTACACAATTTCTCAAATATTGGTCAAACCGATATATAAAATCAGGAGTAATATTGATTGTATCCAATCTCGTAGATCTTGAAAACTTTTTTAGATGAGAGCCCAGAGCATTATAAATATCGGCCGTCGATTTTCTTTGATTATATAAAAGACTTGCCACTTTGCTTTCAATAACCTTAAAAACATCAATCTGCTCTGTAGTTTTGTCTTTAGTTAATAAATATTCCTTTATATCCGCGCAGGACATATATTTTACGCGCATGCCTAATTCAGCTATCTGAGTCCTATAATCAGAAAGTATTTTTGCGAAATTTTGTTCAACATAGGATTTCTTCAATTTCCCTTTTGTGTCAAGAGAAGATTTGCCAATATATGCTGAGGTTTCAATATACTTTGTAGAGCTATTATGGCTTACTGAAATCTTTACATTCCAGGTTCCATTTTCTTTTTTATGGTGTTTAAGCACCACCGCATTGACAGTTGCCATTAGGTTTGTTGTAAATTATTTGTAAATCTTTTTTTGTTTATCTGTCAAGTCAAACAAAACGGATTTCAAATCTACATTACCAAAAATCTTAATCAAGCGATTAAAAAGGCTATTTCGGAGAATAAAGCCACATATCATAAACTATATGTTTCGAAGATACACTTTTCTTTTTGAAAAGCTGATTCTTCATATAGTAATATTTTGGTTAATTAAATACTTAATCTAAATGTTGTGCGATGTAAGCGTATATTTCCATATAATCTTTAAGTTCATCTTTTTGATACGCATCCAATTGCTGGGTAAGTACCTCAAAATGATGTGCTGAGGGTGTGAAATCCCAAACACGCTTACAAATATTGAACAATGCATGGGGAATATTCTCCATCTTAGCATAATCAAAGATATATTTTGATGCTACAAATCTATCATAAAATTTGAAAAAAGTTTCTTGGTTATCGATTCCCAAAGCCAGCAAATATTTGCTCAAAAGGGTTCTATCGCTATGTTCGAGGTGTTCGTACAAGCGATTCACACTTAATAAGTCATTCGCTATAAGCTTATGATCCAAAAGCAATTCTAAACTAATATGAGCCAAAAAAGAAGCCCTCACGGGCAAGTCGGCAACATTGTGCTCGACGATCTTACGAATCTGATGAGTATGATGGTAGAAATAATCCGAACTATGAAATAGCTTGTCTACTTCTACGTGGCGACGCCAACCCTCTGTAATGGATTCGCTCTTTATACCCAGAGGAAGATTATCTTCAAACTTGTGTAGCTGAAAGGAATAATTTTTATCAGCATTCTTCAATAGATCGGGCAAAAGTCCACCCAACACTTGCTCAGAATGAACAGCATAACGCTCGAAATAGTAATGTGACAAAAAATTCAAAATCTACCAATT
Organism: Sphingobacterium sp.; assembly: GCA_048595255.1. GTDB lineage: Bacteria > Bacteroidota > Bacteroidia > Sphingobacteriales > Sphingobacteriaceae > Sphingobacterium. The sequence goes on from JBMDWK010000018.1 coordinate 3,022, forward strand.
ATACGATTATTTAATCGTAAGATACGGCATAATCTGTTATCTTTGCAATCTTAAAACAAAAAAATAATAATCATATCGTTATAAAATATTCCTTGCTGAATACTTTATAATACAATTGAAAATCAAAACAAACATTATGAATTTTGTAGAAGAATTACGTTGGAGAGGCATGCTTCAAGATATCATGCCGGGTACCGAGGATTTACTGAACAACGAGAAAGTTTCAGGATATATCGGTTTTGACCCAACCGGCGATTCTTTACATGTGGGGCATTTGACTCAAATCATGACGTTAATCCATTTTCAAAATGCAGGACACAAACCTGTTGCCCTTGTAGGAGGTGCTACGGGTATGATTGGTGATCCATCATTTAAGTCTGCAGAAAGAAATCTTTTGGACGAAGCTACATTGAATCACAATGTGGAATGTCTAAAAAATCAATTGTCGAAGTTTTTAAATTTTGGTGATGGTGAAAACGATGCCAAGATGGTAAACAACTACGACTGGTTCAAAGATTTCAGCTTTTTGGATTTTATTCGTGACGTGGGTAAGTTGATCACGGTCAACTACATGATGTCGAAGGATTCGGTAAAGAAACGCTTAGAAGGTGATAACGGATTGTCGTTCACTGAATTTACGTATCAATTGATTCAAGGATATGATTTTTATTATTTGTGGAAACACCACAATTGTAAGATTCAAATGGGTGGATCGGATCAATGGGGTAACATCGTAACGGGTTCGGAGATGATTCGTCGTCAAGATCAAGGTACGGCTTACGCATTGACCACACAGTTGATTAAAAAATCGGACGGACAGAAGTTTGGTAAGACAGAATCAGGGGCTGTATGGTTGGATCCTAAGAAAACTTCACCTTTCAAATATTACCAATTTTGGTTGAACGCTACAGATGATGATGCCAAAAATTGGATCAACATCTTTACTTTAAGGTCGAAAGAAGAAATCGAAGCTATCATCGCTGAACATGATGCTGCTCCACACCTAAGAATTGTTCAACGTGCTTTGGCAGAAGATATCACGATTCGTACTCACTCGAAAGAAGCATACGAAACAGCGGTAAAAACTTCTGAATTTTTATTCGGTAACGGTTCATTAGAATTCTTAGCAAGCTTAGATCACGAAGCGGTATTGGAAGTTTTTGATGGCGTTCCTCAATTTACCATCAGCAAAGCTGAATTAGCAGAAGGTCTTAACATCTTAGATTTGTTAGCTGTGAAAGCACAAGTATTTGCTTCAAAAGGTGAAGCGAAGAAAATGTTGACTGGTGGTGGTGTATCGTTAAACAAAGAGAAACTGACAGATATCGAATTAGTAGTAAATACTTCTAATTTGATCAATGATAAATACCTAGTTGCTCAAAAAGGTAAAAAGAATTATTTCTTGATTATTGCTGAGTAATTAACTCTTTAGATATTTTGGAAAACTCCTCAATCGTTGATTGGGGAGTTTTTATTTTGTCTCGGTCATTCCGACGCTAGGAGGAATCTAAACAAAAAAAGTTTTAATAAATCTTGCTAAGCCTCATTCAAAAGGTAATCTCTTAGTAACCCCAATCGAAAGTTTAACATATCAGCATGATTAATCGTCGCTTCCACTTCAATTGGATAAGACTTATCTAAATTCCCCTCATTTTTTACAGTTTCCACCCAATCTTGCATTATATCAATATAACATGATAATACTTCCAATGGATTTTGAGCACTATCTATATCAATATATGCTGGTGGCAAATCACCTGTCAAAACCCAAACATATTTATCTACATTGCTATTAGATGAAATAACTTCAAATATACAAATCGCAAAAATCCCCTCTAAATAATAAGCTAACCAAGCATTATTGATGCCTTCACACCATGTATGACGCTGAATATAATTGATACTTTCCTTGCAATAAATTTCTAATTTTTCATCATCTTCAAATTCCAACTCATCAAACTTTTCAAAATCATCAAGTTGTTCTTCGATTCTTTGTTCAGATAAACTCATAATTCATTTTTAGCTTATAGGTCTAAGTTAATAAAATATTCCTTTGTACCTTTGTGTTATGATTAGTAACAGAGAGCTTTTCCTGAAGAATACAGCTCAAACATCGGAAAGTCCCCGACTTATAGAAATCGAAAAAGCCGAAGGTTCTTACTTATATGGACCTCAAGGACAAAAATATTTAGACTTAGTTTCTGGTTTTAATGTAAGCAACATTGGTCACCGCCATCCCAAAGTGATAGAAGCTATTCAAGGCCAAATTGATAAATACCTGCACGTAACAGTATATGGCGAATTCGTACAAGCACCACAAGTTCAGTTCGCGACCAAATTATTAGAGAACTTACCTTCTTCGTTTGGTTCTGTTTATTTGACTAATTCGGGCGCAGAAGCTGTAGAAGGTTCGATGAAAATAGCTAAGCGATTCACTGGTCGTCGTCAAATCATAGCAGCAAAAAATGCCTATCACGGAAGCACACAGGGTGCTTTAAGTTTAATCGGTGGTACACAGTACCAAGAGGCCTATGCTCCTCTCCTTCCTGAGATTGATTTTATAGAATTCAACAATTTAATGGATTTAGAAACTATCACCGAAAAGACTGCCGCGGTTATCGTCGAAGCCATTCAAGGTGAAGCAGGGGTTCGTGTTCCGATGGCAGCCTATATGCAGGCGCTTCGGGCAAGGTGTACAGCAGTTGGTGCCTTACTCATCTTTGATGAGATACAAACAGGTTTTGGACGTACAGGTAAGCTATTTGCGTTCGAGCATTTTGACGTGGTACCGGATATCTTGATGCTTGCAAAAGGTATAGGCGGTGGCATGCCCTTGGGCGCATTTGTTGCTCCTAAACATATTATGGATGTGATAAAAGCAAATCCCATGTTGGGGCATATTACGACTTTCGGCGGGCACCCTGTTTCCTGTGCAGCAGCATTAGCTTCACTAGATGTCATTCTGGAAGAAAAATTAATTGAAGACGTAGAGCGGAAATCAAAACTTTTCCGTCAGGAATTAGCACATCCTAAAATCAAGGAAATTCGTGGATTGGGATTGATGATGTGTTTGCAAGTAGAAAATTTCGATCAAGTCTACAGTGTCAGTAAATATTGTGCAGATCAGGGCGTCATGATAGATTGGTATTTGCATTGTGAGACAGCACTCCGTGTAGCGCCACCGCTGACAATTTCGGATGATGAAATCTTGGAAGCCTGTCAGGTAATTCGCGCAGCTATTGATAAATTCTGTTAAAATCGATATTTTAGGGTAATAAACCTTAAAATATGAAAGACAGAAGAATATTTCTAAAACAATCCTTAGCAGCTATCGGTGCGACGGTTATAGGCTCTAATTTGGCCAATGCGGAATCGTTAGCTGCTAAAGAAAATAAAATTGTACTCCAAAAAAACGACATCATTCTGTTCCAAGGTGATTCGATCACAGACCACGGAAGAAGTAGAGATAGACTAGGTCCGAATGATGTAGACGGCCTGGGAAAAGGCTACGCTGCACACGCTGCCCGGACGCTACTCCATCAACATGCATCTAAAAATTTACAAATCTATAACCGCGGTATCGGTGGCCACAAAGTACCCCAGTTAATCGAGAGATGGCAGACCGATTGTTTGGATTTAAAACCCACTGTCTTAAGTATTCTTATTGGTGTAAATGACTATTGGCACAAACGCAATGGAAATTACAGTGGTTCGGCAGCAGACTATAAATCGCAGTATCAAAAATTATTAGATATGACATTAGAAAGTCTGCCGAATGTAAAGTTGATAATAGGCGAACCTTTTGGTGTAAAGAATGTACAACATGTTGATGACTCTTGGTATCCTGAGTTTGGCGACTATCAACGTGTAAGTAAAGAAATCGCTAAAGAGTATAAGGCTACTTTTATTCCATATCAAAGCATATTTGATAAAGCAGAACAATCAGCTCCTGGCGCTTATTGGGCTTATGATGGCGTACATACTTCTTTAGCTGGAATTAGTCTTATGGCTTCATCCGTGTTGAGTTGTTTTAAATAAGAGGATTCTTACGGATTAATCCTTAATACTAAGTTAACATTGGCTTTATATCTTTGCCATGTTAAATTTTAATTTGTATGGAGCACTACCTATATCTGGTTATAATTACCATCGCCGTACTAGCTATCATTGACTTGATGGTGGGCGTAAGCAATGATGCTGTCAACTTTCTAAACTCGGGCTTAGGCTCCAAGGCGCTTTCTTTCAGGCTGATCATGATACTAGCTACTGCGGGTATATTATGTGGAGCCGTCTTTTCTAGTGGTATGATGGAAATCGCACGTAGTGGAATTTACGTACCCAGTATGTTTAGTTTTAATGATGTCATGGTCATCTTTTTGGCCGTCATGATCACTGACATAATTTTGTTGGATGTATTTAACTATTTCGGTCTTCCTACATCCACTACTGTATCCATTGTATTTGAATTATTAGGAGGTGCAGTATGTTTGGGTCTGTATAAAATCATGACCACAACAGGTGACTGGAGTTCATTACCACAGTATATTAATACCGAGAAAGCGTCCGAAATCGTCGTCAGTATTCTCTTATCCGTAGCTATATCCTTCACCCTGGGTATGCTTGTACAATATGTTTCTCGTGTAATTTTCACCTTTCAATTTGAGAAAAGATTAAAGACATTCGGTGTTTTCTTTGGTGGTATAGCTTTAGCATTGATCTCTTACTTTATTCTGATCAAAGGACTAAAATCAGTTACATTTATCAGTAAAGACATCCAAACATGGATTGGCACACACGAACTTCTTCTTCTGGCAGGAAGTTTCGTATTCTTTACTATTCTCAGCTTTATTCTGACGCGACTGAACATCAATATACTTAAAGTTATTGTAGGTGTTGGAACCTTCGGTTTGGCACTTTCATTCGCAGGTAATGACTTGGTTAATTTCATAGGCGTGCCAGTGGCTGCTATACAGTCTATTGGGTTTTTCAAAGCCGCAGGAGCGGATCCCAATACGTATATGATGTCCGAATTGGCTTCCTCAGATATTGTGGCTCCGATGTGGATATTATTTGTGAGCGGGTTGATAATGATTTTCACATTATGGACATCAAAGAAAGCGCGCACGGTAATCGAAACAGAGATGAACTTAAGTAGTCAAGATTCATCAAGCGAAAAATTCCAGCCAAACACCTTATCAAGATGGATTGTAAGAGGTTTTGTTAACCTTGGAAATATCCTTTCTTATGTCATGCCTCGTACATTGCAGTCAAAATTGGACAAGAGATTTGAACAAGCTAGTACATCGACGAAGCAGAAAGCAGATGACGAGCCTATGTTTGATATGGTGCGTGCGTCTGTCAACTTAATGGTGGCGAGTAGCTTAATTGCATTAGGTACTTCCATGAAATTGCCTTTATCTACTACTTATGTTACTTTCATGGTGGCGATGGGTTCCGCTTTC
>JBMDWK010000019.1:0-10882 GCA_048595255.1 Sphingobacterium sp.
GGGACGTTCGTAAAGATTGGGGTAAACATCTGTTTTACGCGTGTATATTACTTTTGTGTTGGGCAATTCTTTTTCAAGACGTTTCCCAAGCTTTAAGGTAATTTGTAAAGCAATATCCTTTTCTTTGGAGCTTTTGCCTACCGCTCCAGGGTCACGTCCTCCGTGCCCTGCATCCAATACGATTATCCGTTGTTTGGGATTAGGAGATGGGTTATCAATGGTGGTAAAGCTGCTAATTACGGTGAATAAACATAAACCTAATATGAGATGACTTATCTTTATGATTCTATTTTTCGTGTATTCCTTATTTTTCAACATACTGATGTTTTTCACTTTGTTTTCGTATATCTCCAATCAGAGATTAACGCTCTACGGCAGATTTATAATTTTTGATGGCGTCAAAAAGATTTTTCACAATCTCTGTTTGTCCAGCTTCAGATAACATATAATCCTCTTCTGTCGGACTGGAAATAAATCCAATCTCGGTCAATACAGCAGGCATACCGGCACGAGCCAATACCGCTAATCCTTGTTCTTTCACTCCGCGATTAGGTCTTTGGGAAGTGACATATTCATTTTGAATCAAAGAGGCCAAGCGAATACTACGGTCACGATACTGACGTTTCATGACTTTGAATACAATGTACGATGAAGGATCTTTCGGGTCAAAGCCCACTAAATCGGCATTATTCTCTTCATAATTGTCTTCCAATAGCATATCGGCATTCTCACGGATAGCCACGTCCTGTTCATTCATGCGGTGAAAACCCAAAACCAATGTTTCTGTTCCCGTCACTTGCGGGTTCTTTCTACGCTCCGAATTGGCGGAGTTAGCATGAATAGATATGAAGATGTCTGCGTGATTTTTGTTTGCGATTTCCGAACGTGTGCGAAACGGTACATCCACATCAGTATTTCGTGTTAGAATCACGTTGATGGCCAACTTATCTTCGAGTTCTTTTTTTAATTTTTGGGATACCTCCAATACAATATCTTTCTCTTTGGACCGTCTTCCCACAGCACCAAATTTGTCACCCCCATGACCTGGGTCAATGACTACCGTAAAAGTTTTTTTAGGAGGATTGGAGTCTGTTGAAGGCTTGGTCTGAAACGAGGATGTCGTTATAATGAAGATAATGGCTAATACGTGGAAGCTTATATATTTAACACTATTTATAAATTTCATCTTTATAATTTTGACATTTTTGTAGGGTGAATCAAAAATTGTTCAGTGACAAAGATAAAGCATAATATTTTAATCAAAAAAATATGACCTTTATCTATTTCTTTTTTGACTATTTTTGACCTTAATAGTTTATTTTTGCGCTAAAATAATTATAAGATTTTCGATTTGAAGACGGTAACAAGTTTTTTATGTGTTTTGGTATTCCTTTTCCTAGGAATAAGTGTTGGTTATTCACAGGTTATCCGTCCTCAATCTTCGAATATAACCATACCCGATACGAGTCGCGCAGCAGCTGATACGTCCAAAAATCATCTTAAAGTGACCAATGGTCAGGACACTGTCGTCATGAAAGGCGAAAGTGGATTGGAGACTGTAGTTACTATTGTTGCCAATGACTCGTCGTGGAATGAAGTCAGTAAGAATATTATTCACTTATATAGTGGTGCGAAGGTCAAGTACCAGGATTTTGAACTTTCGGCAGACTATATCCGACTGGACCGTAATACCAATATGCTCTATGCCAGTGGGGTGACAGATCATACCGGTAAATATGTGGGTCGGCCAGTTGTACTATTTCCGAATGAAACACCCAAGGCGGTCGATTCGCTGTTATATAATTACAAAACCCAGGAAGGTAAGACGTTTGGTATCATGACCGAAGAAGACGGCGGCTATATTCAGGCGCGCGTGCTTCGCAAGAATTTGTATGATGAGATGTCTATACAAAATGCAATGTACAGTACCTGTGATTTGCCTTTTCCGCATACGCACTTTGGTATTGCTATTCCCAAAGGTTTAATTACCTCAAAGCAAGTCATTGCTTCGTGGCCACATTTGGTCGTGCAAGGTATTCCTTTCAAGTTTATAACCGTTCCATTTGGTTTCTTCCCGAAGACCAATAAGAAGCAATCGGGCTTTTTATTTCCTTCATTTGGTGATGATGTTACACGTGGCTTTGGTTTACGGGATTTTGGATGGTATTTGACATTCAATGATTATTGGGATTCGGAGCTGCGAGGTTCCTTTTACTCCAAAGGCGCTTGGGAGTCATCTATCCGTACCAATTATCTTGTCAATTACAAATACAGTGGTGGGTTTAACATCCGTTTTGCATCCACACCAACGGGGGTGGAGGGCTCTGATAATTATAAAAGAGCAAAAGATTTTAACGTCACTTGGACGCATACACAACGTCAGGAGGCTAATCCGGGGACCTCATTCTCAGCATCGGTGAATTTTGGTACTTCTTCTTATTTCCAAAATTCAGGAGCAGGAAGTACGTATAACTATCAAGAGCTGACGCGTAACAATATGTCCTCTTCCATCAGTTATGGTAAAGTATTTGCCGATGGCAAGGTGAACTTCACATCGAGTGCTACGCACCGTCAGGATATGAGCACGGGAAAGGTCGATATCGAGTTACCCACTTTTTCTCTCAACGTTTCCACTTTCAATCCTTTCGATTCGAAAGATCGTGTAGGAGAGCAAAAATGGTATCAGCGCATTACGGTAGGCTACAGTTTGCAAGGTAGAAACTCCCTATCTACGGGTGACTCTACCATATTTTCAAAACAGACCCTTCAGCAGTTTACCAATGGATTCCAACATAATATTCCTGTAAGCTTAAGTTTGAATGCTTTTAAGCATTTCCAATTTAATACTTCGGTAAACTATACCGAACGCTGGTATTTACAAAGTATCCGTAGGTATCGTGCCAATGAAATCAATGGATATATCGATGCCCGCGATACGGTACCGGGTTTCCGCCGCGCCTATGATTATGGTGTGTCTAGTGGATTGTCCACCAAGATATATGGTATGTATCCGAAGATGGGAAAAATAGAAGCTATCCGTCACGTAGTAACACCGTCTATCAATTTTAATTACAGACCCGATTTTGCCGATTCACGCTACGGATACTACCGGGACTGGATAGATGAGACAGGTAGACTTTCTAATTACTCTATTTTCGAAGGCGCAATTTTTGGAGGACCTTCTGCAGGGAAATCTATGGGAATCGGCTTCTCCGTCGATAACAATATCGAGGCTAAGGTTAGAAACAAAGGGGATTCCACGGACAACAGTGCATTTAAGAAAATTCCTATTCTACAAGGTTTAACATTTAGTGGGAACTATAATTTCGCAGCGGATTCACTCAAATTGTCCATTATTTCCTTTTCGGGACGTACAAGCTTATTCGACAAAAAGATTAATCTAAACTTTAATGGCACTTTGGATCCTTATCAGATTGATAATCAAGGTCAAACTATAGATAAATTTGCTGTCGAGAACGGTAAGTTAGCACGCTTGACCCAATTTGGGGTTTCTTTTGATTATAGTTTTAATCCAGATGCATCACGTAGTCGAAGCAATAATATCGATTCGATGAAAAACCAGATGCCAAATATGACTAAAGAACAAGCAGAGGCCCTTTCGCGCATCAGCCGCGATCCTAATGCTTTCGTGGACTTCAATATTCCTTGGAATTTGGCCGGATCCTTCAGTTTACAATATTTCAATCGATGGGATGCGCAGGTTCGTCGTCAGCGAAGCGACTATACAGCTACAGTCAATGTACATGGTGATATAAATGTCACTCCGAAGTGGAAAATCCAATTTAATTCGGGTTATGATATTAAACAGCGCGAAATTGCAATGACAAATTTTTCTATATATCGTGACTTACACTGTTGGGATATGTCGGTGGGATGGGTTCCATTTGGTCGTTATCAATCTTACAATATCACAATCCGAGCTAAGGCATCCGTACTTCAGGATTTGAAATTAACAAAACGTAATAGCCATTATTCTTATTAGAATATTTTTGGTAACTATGTGTTATGAATGCTGAAATCATAACCATAGGTGACGAAATTCTCTTAGGCCAAATTGTCGATAGTAATTCGGCCTGGATAGGTCAACAACTGAATTTGTTGAATATTCGTGTTCGACAAATTACTTCTATTGCTGACAGAGCGCAAGATATTACGCAGAGCCTCACTCTTGCTTCATCACGTGCCCAATTAATCATTGTCACAGGTGGTCTAGGACCAACAAAAGACGATGTCACTCGACAGACGATTTCCACATATTTTAATAAACCTTTGGTGCGTGATGCTGCGGTATTGAAACATGTAGAAACATTATTTAATAGGTTTGCTCCAGACCGCATGATGCCCGAAATTAATAAAGCTCAGGCTGATGTACTAGAAGGTTGTGAGGTGCTATTTAATGATGTGGGTACGGCACCAGGTATGTGGGTCGAGCATCAACAGATTAAATATGTCTTTTTACCAGGTGTGCCTTTCGAAATGAAATTTTTGGTCACCAATCGTATACTTCCGAAATTGATAGATGTACAACGGGAGGCAGTGGCTCATCGACACATTATTACCATAGGTTTGGGCGAATCTTTTCTAGCCCGTGAAATAGCGGATATAGAAGAAAGCCTTCCTGAGGCTATCAAATTAGCGTACCTACCAAAATTGGGTTTGGTGCGACTTCGTCTGACACAAATCGGCGAGTCAGAAAACAGCATCGATTACTTCCATAATCTGCTTATAGAGCGATTAGGCCGTCATGTGGTTAGTAACTCGGATATCTCGTTAGAACAGGCTATCGTCGAATCCTTTACACAGCGAGGTTTGAAACTAGCTACTGCAGAAAGCTGTACGGGAGGCGGTATTGCAAGTAGTATTACTTCGATTCCTGGCTCGAGTTCCATCTTTGATTGTGGCATAGTTGCTTATCATAACACAGTCAAACAAAATCTTCTCGGCGTAGACCCAAAGGTGCTAGAGCAATATGGTGCCGTAAGTGAACAGACAGTAATTCAGATGGCAGAGGGTGTCAAGAAATTGGCTTACGCGGATTATGCGATAGCGAGCAGTGGTATTGCAGGTCCCGGTGGGGGAACCCCCGAAAAGCCCGTAGGAACGGTATGGATAGCTGTAAGCGGCAAAAACAAAACTATTTCTCGACTTTTTAATTTTAAAAATAGCCGGGAGATTAATATTGAGCGAAGTATTGCTCAGGCATTGGCGATGCTATGGAATTTGTATATTGAAGAATTAGACAATTAAAAATATACTTCTGAAAAAGGAGTAAAACAAAATATTATATTTGGTTTTTAGGGATTGTATTCCTAATTATTTAATTTAGTAACATCAAAAAACGAAATTAATATGTCAATATATAAGTTGGTTCTTCCTAAAATGGGTGAGAGTGTATCGGAAGCGACTATCACCAAATGGGTAAAATCTATCGGTGAGTCTATTGGAGAGGATGATACTATCGCAGAAATCGCTACAGATAAAGTCGATTCGGAAGTGCCATCTCCAGTCCAAGGCGTGTTGAAAGAATTTCTTTTTGAAGAAGGTTCGGTTGCTCAAGTGGGCGATGTGATTGCATTGATTGAGATTGAAGGAGAAGGCGAGAATACAGCTCCTATAGCCACTGTGGAGGAAGTAACTCCTACACATTATGAAGAAGCAGAACCGACAGCGCATGAAATCGCTATTCCTGGAATGGACGAGCTCAATCATGTGGACGAGCGTGAATCCCTGGCAGCAGTTTCAGAAGGACGTTTCTATTCGCCCTTGGTACGTAGCATAGCGCAGCAAGAGCAAGTTTCGCAAGCAGAGCTAGATATGATTGTGGGTTCGGGAGCTGATGGAAGAGTGACCAAACAAGATGTACTGGATTATATTGCTTCGCGCGGTACGACTACAGTTTCTAAACCAACGGAGACGGTTTCTACTCCTCAACCAACAGTAGCAAAACCACAATCGGCAAGCGTACCTGCTGCTCCAGCTCAAGTCGTAAAGAGCATGAATGGAGATGAAATCGTAGAGATGGATCGTATGCGACGTCTTATTGCGGACCATATGGTACAAAGTATCCACACCTCACCACACGTATTTTCTGTTGTAGAAGCCGATGTGACGAATTTGGTAAACTGGAGAAATAAAATTAAAGATTCTTACAAAAAACGCGAAGGGGAGAATATCACTTTCACTCCGCTAATCATAGAAGCGATAAGCAAAGCGCTGAAAGATTTTCCAATGATCAACGTGTCGGTCGATGGATACAATATTATCAAGCGTAAGCATATTAATATTGGAATGGCAGCAGCTTTGCCTTCGGGCAATCTAATTGTGCCAGTCATCAAGGATGCAGATCAGCTAAGTTTGGTAGGGATTAGCAAGACTGTGAATGATTTGGCAAATCGTGCTCGTGCTAATAAGTTGCAACCTGATGATACGCAGGGAGGTACTTTTACATTTACCAATATTGGAGCTTTCGGAAATATTTTCGGTATGCCTATTATTAATCAACCGCAGGCAGCGATTCTGGCGGTTGGATCTATTACCAAGAAGCCTGCAGTACTCGAGACGGAAGATGGAGATGTTATTGCCATTAGACATATGATGTATTTAACCATGTCCTATGATCACCGTGTGATAGATGGCGCGCTGGGCGGCACTTTTTTAAGACGTGTGGGGGATTATCTGGAAAATTGGGATAAAGACCGTATTATTTAGTATATTATACCGAAGTACAATAAAATATTCGTTCGGACCGTCAATTTGAGGAGAGAAAGTAGGGCAGAATAATCGAACGTTCTGTATGACTTATTTCTTATCAGATTGACGGTTTTTTTGTTGTGCACTTTGTGGATTAGCTACCTAATTGGAAAATAAGAATGCATTTAGAACAATTTAAGCCATTTTTTGATTTTGTTATCAATTGGTATTGGGTACCTCTTTTGATTCTTTATGCTGGTATAATTAGTGCGATACTCATCGAAAATCGCAATCCGACCAAGACTGTAGCATGGATTCTAGTCATTGTTTTCTTGCCTTTCGTGGGGATTATATTATACTATTTTTTCGGACAAAAATTTGTTAAAGTCAAAAAGCTAAAAAGACTCAATCGAGAGCAAGCCTTGCGTCTTGAACAGAAATGGAAAGAGCTTGATCCTATTATTGAATCCTTCATCCGCGATATAAAAGATGACATTGGCGGTTTATCGAAGGTCTTCCGTTTAATGAAAAAAGAACGGCTTTCTTCGCCCACGTTAAATAATGACGTCGAATTACTCATTAATGGCGAAGTAAAATTTCGCTATCTCCTCGAAGATCTAGTGCAGGCTAAGCATTCTATCCATATGGAATATTATATTTTCGAAATAGATAATATTGGAACAAAGATATTAGATCTCCTCGAAGAGAAAGCGGCAGAAGGGGTGGTGGTAAGACTGATAGTGGATAGTTTTGGTTCTCCCGATTTAGTGAAATATATGCGCAGGCAGAAAGAGAGTAAAATCGATTTTCATGCTTTTCTACCGGTGACATTTACCTCGCTAGCGAATTCCAATTACCGAAATCATCGCAAAATTTGTGTCATTGATGGAAGGGTGGGCTATGTCGGTGGAATTAATATTTCGGGTAGATACATCAATGATTCGCAATCGGCAAAAAAGTTATACTGGAGAGATACCTCGGTGCGTGTCAAAGGTTTAGCTATTAATCTTTTGCAGGTTTCCTTCTGGAATTCTTGGAACCAAACAGACGGCAAATCTTTTTATCTCGAGGACGGGTATTTGCAAGCCCTGCGAGACAACAATGAAGTGAAAGGCAATGCCAGTGTTGGATTTATTTCAAGTGATCCGGCATCCCTAGGTCCTTATAATATGGAAGCATTGCTGATTGCTATCGGAGAGGCCAATCACAAAATACAACTGTGCACTCCGTATTACATTCCGGGTGAAGAATTGGAGCGAGCCTTGATAATTGCTGCATCCTCCGGTGTCGAAGTCGAATTAATGGTTCCGAAAGCTTCGGATTCTATATTGGTACATCATGCATCTTATTCATTTCTCAAGCCGTTATTAGAAAGAGGTGTAAAGGTATACTTATACAAAAAAGGATTTTTACACGCAAAGACGGCAGTTTTTGACGAGAAGTTATCTTTTATAGGCACAGTAAATCTAGATATACGCAGTTTTTATATCAACTACGAAATAGCTACGGTAATTTCCGACCCCGTATTGTCCAGCAATCTATCCCATCAGTTTGAAATAGACAAACAAGAATCCGAATTGCTCACTCTTAGAGCATGGAAAAAACGTCCGCGGTGGCAGCGGGCTGCTGATTCGGCTTGTAGACTACTTGCTCCGCTGCTCTAAAAAATGTTAAATAAGGTCAGATATTCATATCTATTTGTCTTCTAATTACAAAAATTTGTATTTTTAGCTAAATACCGTACATAGATGAAAAAAATAGCTATTATATTTTCCGTATACTTTTTAATTTTCTTCCAATCCAATTACCTTGCCGCACAAGAGATACCTCGTATTCCTATTAATACGGTGGTCGAACGTATTCAAAAATACTTAGGCGTATATCCCGTAGAAAAGGTCCATTTACATTTTGACAAACCCTATTATGCAGTGGGGGATACACTTTGGTTTAAAACCTATCTGTACACCAATCAATTGGAATATGAACCCAGTAAAATTGCCTATGTGGATATTATTAATGGTCGTGATTCCTTAATTCAGACATTACGTATTCCTTTGAAAAACCACGGTGGTGAGGGATATTTCGTGTTGGATCCACAATTTATCAAACAGGATAACTATCGTTTCAGGGCCTATACGAAGTGGATGATGAACTTCAGCATGGATTATTTCTACAATAAAGTAGTGACGGTAGGAGATGCGATCAATAAGAAATTAGCTTCCGAAGTGACCTATGTGAACGATGGAAATAAGACCAAAGCAAACATACAGTTTAGGGATGCTAAGGGTACTTTGTTGAGTCGTAGGAAGCTGACTTGGGAAACTATCGATGGGTGGGATCCTTTCGACAAGGGAAGGGGCGAAACCGATGATATGGGACGCGCGAATATTACATTTTCTGCCAAGGAAAGAGAATTGTACAAGAATGGACGCCTTATCGTAAAACTCGAAGGAGAAACAGCGCTGGTAGGCGATTTCCCATTAAAAAATGCCCTGACGAGCTATGATGTGCAGTTTTTTCCAGAAGGAGGTGAACTTTTGGCGGATGTTAAGAAACCCATAGCTTTCAAAGCCATAGACTCACAAGGAAAAGGCGTGCAACTAAAAGGGAAAATTATCAATTCAAAAAAGGCGACTATCGTGGAATTTGAAGATTTCGGATTGGGCATGGGATATGTTGATTTTACACCTGCCGAGGGAGAGAAATATAAAGCGGTAGTAACTATTAATGGGCAAGAATTGACCTACGATTTGCCGGAAGTAAAAAAGGACGGATTGAGTCTTAGCTTGAAAATGATTGACGCTCAAGCCGTGCAGATGGAAATTCTTACCAATGAGTCTTATCTGAGCCAAGTACAGAATCAACCTTATTATATTTTCGGACAGATGAACGGACATTTGATTTATGGAGCGCAGGTGACTATAAAAAATGCTACCTCATCCATTAATATTCCGATCAAAGATCTGCCTAATGGTATTTTGCAATTCACATTGATGACCGCACAAGGAAAGGCTGTCAGCGAAAGATTGATTTTCCACGATTTTGCGGAGAATTTAAAAATTCAGGTTAGCACCGATAAGGCAAACTACCGTAAAAAGGACAAAGTTGTTTTGGATCTGACGAATTTAACAAGCGAAAAAGCAGCTGCTAACTTGTCTATTTCTGTGATTGACGAGACAAAAGCACCATTTGATGACCATCAGGAAAATACAATATTAAGTAACTTGTTGCTGACATCCGATTTGACAGGGTATATTGAAAAACCCAACTATTATTTCGATGAGAAGGTCAGCAATCGCAAAGAAGCACTCAATGCGCTGTTGTTGACACAAGGTTTTAGAAGATTTTCGTACGATGATCTAATAGCAGAAAAATATCCGGCAGTCAATTTTATGCCTGAACAGGGTATTACATTATCAGGAACGATGCGCCTGAATACAGGACGTGTATATCCAAACGGAGGACTATTGTTGTCAATCCCCGCACGGGCATATCGCAAAGACACCTACACTGATAATAATGGGCGTTTTGCATTTGAAAATTTAAATTTCCCGGATTCAGTAAAAGTAACAATCAATGCACGTAGCAATGAGAATTACCGCAATATCATAATCAATATGGATCAATCGTTTTATGCATCTGTAGATCCAAACAATCCTTACAAAGCCAACGAAATCCTCAATATTGATAAGGAGATGTCGAGCTACCTTGCGAATAGTAAGAATGAATTTAGGACTTCGATATTGATAGATGAAGTCACTGTGACAGCCTCCCGTAGGGAAAACAGAACCAGTAAGGAATTCTCCGCTTTATCAGGATTATCTATGGCGGATCATCGCATTGAGGGCGAACGCTTGAACGGTTGTAATGTGTTGACGATGTGTCTGAATACGATGCTCACAGGTGTAACTTATGATGTCAATACGTTAAAATATTATTTGACCCGCAGTTATAATCAAGGGAGTAGAGTGCCCGTTCAGTTTTTCTTAAATGGTATGCCTATTGATGAAAATACACTTAATTCTATCAACCCGATGGAAATCGAAGCTATTGAGATTTTTAACCGTGATGATTTGGGAACAGTAAGCCGCCTGTACCAAAATGACGGGGTTGTTTCCATTATCACCAAGAAAGAAAAACCAAAAGGTCCACGGATGACCTTAGCGCAGAT
>JBMDWK010000020.1:0-24772 GCA_048595255.1 Sphingobacterium sp.
GTGTGGCAACATCACCCGGACTAAATCCGCCTCATATACAGTTTCTGTTCGTAAGCCCCAATATTTGCCGCCAGCTTCCTTCAGATTCGCAGTCGCCCACGACACCCTTGCCTTTGACTAACCCTTCCTACTGCAAAGTGGATTTGGGAGTTTAACAATATAGTAGATTGCCATGCCCGGCACACCAAAACAAAAAGCCCTCTATCTTATCGATAAAGGGCTTTTCCTGTATAATATATAGTCTTTAATTACTTTTCTTTATAGAATTTGTCGCGTTCGTATGTGCTAATATGTCTTTCTTTCTTCGGTAAGTATATATCGTCAAGGGTAATCAATATCCCTGTCTCTTCTACCTCTCCAAACTCATCGTTGAGCGCTGTGCCAAATGTCATCATCGTCGGTGAAAGATTCATATAGGTATTGATTAGTGGTGGGATATTTTCACCCAATTCGCGAATATGTTTATTCAATAACTTATATCCGTCCTTGTAGCTGAGACCATCAAAGAGCCCAATGTATTTTGAAATATCTGTTTTGTAGTCCAGATTCAAATGATCCAGGGGTTTTACCAATTTTTTGTGGTCTGGGAAATAGGTAAGCATAAAATACATTAACAAATCCCGAGCTTCTGGATTAAATTGAGGATACATCGTCACTTTACCAAAGAGATACTTTATATCAGGATTGATAATCACCAACGCCCCAAGTCCATCCCATAGGTTGTCCAATGAAAATAAACCTTTTCGATTGTCTATAGAGGGTTGATATTTAGGTTGTACCCACGAACGTCCCAATTCAATTGTATAGGGCAAATAGTCTTTATAAAATTCGTCTGAAAATTGAAAATAATGCGACGTCGATAAATGAATATTTCCGTTTTCATCGACAGACTTATCGCATCTTATCGTACGATATCCTGCTATTATTTCCTCATCTTCGGGATTCCAAGCGATCAATTGATCATAATTATATGGACATGTATCGTTTTCATCGATATCCAATGCTTGACCTGTTCCTCCGCCGGCACCTCTAAATGTAATCTCTCGAAGACGACCAATCTCACGCATTATATTTGGTGCGGTATGATAGTTGACGAGATATACTTCATTATTTCCATTATTCGTATAACGTAAAAATGCTTCTTTCGTCAACTCTGCCTTTATCAAATCTCTCTCAACTGGAGCAATTATTTCTTCCATATAATTATTTCTGCGTCTTCAAATCGTATACCAACTGCTTCACTTCTGCAGCCCACTGTTTCTCGTTTCTCGAATTATCAAATGTCGTATAAGGAATTCGTTTTCCGACATGTATGGTCACGCGCTGATTGCGCTGTGCGAAAAACTCATCTACCAGATACAACATTTCTATATTAAACTTTATTCCCAATTTATTCCTCCAATTAGACAAATTGTAGAAAAAGTTAGAATTTTTCCCTTCAATATACACAGGAATTACATCCTTTTTATATTTTTTTGCTTTAGAAATAAAACTTTTTTTCCATTCCAAATCTACGATTTGTCCTTTTATCTTGCGTGATACCAATCCTGCAGGAAAAACAAGCAAAGCATGATCCGCTGCATAAGCTTCTTCAATAGCAGAAACGGCGCTTTTATTTTGTCCTCCAATTTTGTTGACTCCGACAAATAAAGGTTCCAAATTGGTCACATTCATCAAGATATCATTGACCAAAAATTTCACATCCCGACGCACGCGGCCTATAGCCTGCATAAATGCTATGCCATCTAGACCACCTAATGGATGATTAGAAGCAAAAATCACACTATCGTCTTGCGGAATATTTTCCTCCCCTTCTAGCACGACCTCTACTCCCAAATCATGGATTAAGGCATCCACAAAATCCAGCCCTTTAAGATCTCGAAATCTGAACATGATGTCATTGATATCATCCTCATGCACCGTACGCTCCAGATAACTAACCAATGGATTAGGTATCCACTTGGCTAACCCTGGACTTTTCTTTCGAATTACATCGCGTATATGTATAAACTTCTTAGTATCTTCACCCATATGATACGATTTGCTAGCGTGTTTTGATCTACAAATCTTGACGCGTAAAAATAAAAAATATTAAGGTATATCGAACAAATTTTCAGTTTTTTATTCGTTTTACTTTACATTTTGCCTGTTTTTTTTAATATTTATTAAACGATTTGCAATAGTAGCAGTTAATCTATATAAAGCACAATCATGTTTATAGGTCAGTATATATCAAAAGATTATCACGAAGTTTCGCTATCGAATAGCATCGATATGGCGTTGAATAAAATGACGGATAATCATATTAAACAATTAGCCGTAGCCGAAGGTAAAATATACCATGGATTAATCACCGAAGATATTTTATTGGACCACGTAGAGACTCATGCACCGCTAGAAAGCATCCGTATGTCATTCAAGTCCGTATTTTTATTTGACTATCAGCATATCTATGACGCACTACAGTATATGGTGGCTTATGATTTGTGTTTCATACCTATACTCAATAAAAATCACGAATACCAAGGTGTGTTGTCCAAGATAAATCTGCTATCTGCCCTGAATGACACTTTGGGCAATGATGAGGGGGCTATCATTGTGCTCGAATTAGGGATCCGTGATAATGCCCTTTCCCATATTGCCCGTATCATCGAAACTGAAAACACGGCAATACTAAGCACAGCAGTGCGTCAGGTACCCGATAGCACTAAGCTGGAGATGACCATCAAATTAAATAAAACCAGCATCTCTGCGGTGGTAGCCTCCTTGTGGCGCAATGATTATGTGGTCAAAGCGACATTCAGAGATGGTGGTGCGCAATCAGATATACAGGATCGCTACGACCTTTTGATGAATTATTTAGATTTATAATCAATTCTTCGCACCTTTGTAGAGATATCAAATTTGCTATAAATGCAACACAACAGGATTGCCATATTCGGAAGAGTATTTAATACATCTATTTCACCCTTTATAGAGACGCTGTTTACTTTCTTAGAAAGTAAGAAAATCGAAGTGGTGATACATCAAGAATTTTATGATTATTTATTAAGTACCACCATCTGCCCAAAAAATCTAAAAACTTTTCGAGATAATAGCGATCTACCTACAGACATAGACTTTTTGCTCAGTCTGGGTGGTGACGGCACGATGCTGGCCGCCGTGTCTATCATTCGCGATTCGGGAATTCCGGTGGCAGGTATCAACTTTGGACGGTTGGGTTTCTTGGCCAACATTCCGAAAGAAAATATAGAGAAAGCCTTAGATAAAATCATTAATAAGCAATATACTATCCAAAAACGTACACTGTTAAGTGTGCACAGCGACAACAAACAGCTTTTTGGTCAAGACAATTTTGCGCTGAATGACATTACGGTATTTCGTTTTGACTCTTCATCCATGATTACCGTCAATGCGATGATCGACAACGAATTACTCAACTCCTATTGGGCTGATGGCCTTATTATCGCCACTCCGACCGGTTCGACAGCCTATTCGTTGAGTTGTGGTGGCCCTATTATAATGCCTGGCAGTGGTAATTTTGTGATTACGCCGATTTCTCCACACAATCTGAACGTAAGACCTATCGTCGTATCTGCAGATATGACTCTTACTTTGAAAATAGAAAGCCGTACAGACAAGTATATATTAAGTTGCGACTCCAAGAGTGAGACCCTTACTACAGATACCGAGATCACGATTCGAAAAGCGCCATTTGAAATTAATTTGATCCGACTACAGGACGACAGTTACTTTGGTACGCTGCGCGAAAAGCTACTTTGGGGTATTGATGTGCGAAACTATTAATTGTTTTATACTTTTAAATCATTACAATTCTTCCAAAAATTTTATCTTTACAACCAAAATTAGAGACATTGCGTTTTTTCCGATTAGCCATATTAACCATTATGTCTGTTTTGTCGCTGTATGTGCACGGTCAGCGTTATGAAATAGGTGCCATCGGAGTGACTACCGGATATATGGGAGATCTCAATATGACAGATCCATTTTACTTCAGGCAATATGGAGGGGGAATATTTGTCAAGCGCAACTTCAACCCCACATGGGGAATTAAAGCAAGCGCTAATCAACTATTGATATCAGGTAGTGATATGGATTTTAAAAATGAGTTTCAGCAAGAGCGAGGGCTTATGTTTCGCAATCAACTATCCGAATTGGCGTTAATGGTCGACTTTAATTTTTGGACAGACAAACGGAGAAATACAGCTAAACTAACACCCTACCTGTCGGCAGGTATCGCGGTAGTAAAGCATGATCCCTATATGCATTATGACCAGAACAAAGTAAAACTAAGACCATTAAAATTAGAATACGATAGCGAATACAACACACAGGAATACAACACCTGGGGTATAGCCATACCTATGAGTATTGGCATAAAATATAAGTTGAACAACACATGGGCATTGGGCGTAGAAGCTTCGTACAGACTGGCATTCACAGATTATCTGGACAATGTAAGTCAATATTATGCGACTTCCTTCCCTTCGGACGTCAGTATGCCTAATGTCATGGTAGGTGATACCAATAATCAAAGACCATTCGATAGGAATGACTGGTATTATTTGGCAGACCCTTCCCTAAATATTACAACTAAGGCAGGCTCGGCGCGAGGAGATGGTCGTAGTAGAGACGGATATATGACAGCTGGAATTACGCTGACTTATACTTTACGCGATGTAAATTGCTTCCCGCAGATAAATAGATAGATAAGAGAATGAGCTTTAAGAATAAGATAGACAGATCAAAGTTACCTCAGCATATTGCAATCATTATGGATGGCAATGGTAGGTGGGCTAAGGGATTGGGCAAACTTCGTGTATTCGGACACAAAAATGGAGTTACCGCAGTTCGAGAGGTATTAGAAGGAGCTATTGAAATTGGTGTTTCGCATCTTACTTTGTATGCTTTTTCATCAGAGAATTGGAATAGACCTAAAAAAGAAGTTCAAGCGTTGATGGAGCTGTTGATCAATTCCTTAAACAAAGAATTACCTACTTTTCAAAAGAATGGCGTTCGCGTCAAAGCTATTGGAAACTTGCAGCATCTACCACAAAGCTGTCAAGCAACGTTGGCCGATACCATCGAACTGACCAAAAATAATTCAACCTGCGTATTGACCTTAGCCTTGAGCTATGGCTCGCGCAATGAAATCATTGAAGCAACCCAAAAAATCGCAGAAAAGGTTGCTAAAGGCGAAATACAAGTCAGTGACATTGACGACACCCTATTCAGCAATGAACTGCAGACCGCAGGAACTCCGGACCCAGACTTAATGATCAGAACCAGTGGCGAACAACGGATTAGTAACTTCCTATTGTGGCAATTGGCATATACTGAACTCTGGTTTTCACCCAAATTGTGGCCAGACTTTAACCGAGAAGATTTATTTCAAGCAATAGTGGATTATCAAACCCGTGAAAGAAGATTTGGCAAGACCAGTGAACAACTTTAACACGCGAAAAAAAGCAGGTTTTCAATAATTTATCTTTTAACAAAAATTAACAACAGATTGATGTACTTTAGCATCCATAAATAGAAATAATGAAGCAACTATACATTCTGATATTAACATTTATATTATTTAATTGGTCCAATTCTTTTGCTCAGATACAAGGTCCTATCAATCTTACAGACCCTGACGAGTTCAGTTATTTACAGCCGAAAGATTATGTCATTGCTGGAGTAACCCTCACAGGTGCTCAATATCTCGATACAGATGTATTGATCAGCATTGCGGATTTACGTGTAGGCGATTACATCGAAGTACCAGGCGAAAAAACATCTAAAGTAATCAAAGACCTGATGGCACAAAATCTCTTCGAAGATGTGCAATTGTGGGCCACGAGCATACAAGGCGATAATATATTTTTCGAAATACGCGTCAAAGAAAGACCTCGTCTTACTCGTATCGACATCACAGGTCTGAGCAAGTCACAAACGGAAGAAATCAACAAAAGATTAAACGCCAACTCAGGACGTATTGTCAACGACAATTTATTACAATCTACGCGCAATACAATCACGAAATTTTTGCGTGAAAAATCATTCTTATATCCAGATATCGAAATCAAAACGGTAAAGGATTCGGCGCAGACTAACAATGAAATCGTTGTCGTCGATGTCGAAAAAAATAAAAAAATTAAAGTAAACGCTGTACATTTCTCAGGAAATGAAACGTTTACCAACAAAGATTTAACCAGCTATCTGAAAGGTGTGAGACCCCGCAAATGGTACAGAATCTTTGGTCCAGGTAAATTTAAAGACGACAAATACAGCGAAGCTAAAGAAAAATTAATTGCCAAGCTTCAAGACAAAGGTTATAGAGATGCGCAAATCATCCGCGACTCGGTATACCGATTTGACAACAATGAAGTCGCTATTGATATTGAAATATACGAAGGTCCACGTTATTATGTAGGTAATATCGATTGGGCGGGTAACACCAAGTTTACGGATTCGGTATTGAATATCATCCTCGGTATTGAAAAAGGAGATATTTATTCGGAAGAAAAATTAACGAGCAAACTAATGGGGCCTACTCGAAATAGTGACGACATTAGCGCGATATATCAGAATGATGGTTATTTGACCTTCAATATCAACCCGATTATTAAAAGAATATACAACGATACGATAGACCTTGAAATTCAAGTGAGCGAAGGTAAACAATACACGATCAATAATGTCATCGTGAAAGGTAACGATGTGACGAATGACCGTGTGGTGCTACGTTCGATCTATACCAAGCCTGGACAGAAATATTCGCGTGAGTTAATCATGCGTAGTATTCGTGAGATTTCTCAATTGGGCATGTTTGATGAGCAAAAAATTACTCCAGATATTCCATCTTCAACGATGAATCACGATGAAGGAACGACAGATGTGGTATTCAATGTGGTAGAAAAACCTTCTGACCAAGTCGAATTATCTGGTGGTTACGGTGCTGGTCAGATCATTGGTACATTAGGTCTTACATTCAATAACTTTTCGACGAGCAACTTCTTCAAAAAAGATGCTTGGAAGCCTCTACCTCGTGGTGATGGACAGAAGTTAAGTATTCGTGGTCAGACATCAGGTAAACGTTATCAATCGTACAGCTTCTCTTTTTCGGAGCCTTGGTTAGGTGGCAAAAAACCAGTCTACTTTGGTCTGAGTGCTTATACATCCAACTCTTCATATGGTGGTTTTAACCTGTATACAGGTGAGCAAATGGTGGAAGATAGTAAATTGCAACGTATCTGGATGTCTGGTGTGACTGCTTCATTAGGTAAGCGTCTACAATGGCCAGACAACTATTTCCAAATCAATAGTTCATTATCATTCCAACGCTATAAGTTGCAGAACTATGGCAACTACTTCTTATTCTCGGATGGTACAGCGTACAACATCAACTTTACACAAGAGATAAGCCGTAACTCGATTGATGCGCCTATCTACCCTACTTCGGGATCGAATATTAGATTCTCGGTATCTTTGACGCCTCCATATTCAGCATGGAATAATATCAATTACCAAACAGATCCGGATCAAGTACGTTACAAATGGACAGAATACCACAAATGGAAATTCGATTCGCAATGGTATACCAAAATCGCTGGTAAGCTAATATTGAAATCTCAAGCGCAATTCGGATATTTAGGTAATTATACAAATAGAACAGAGACTTCTACATTCGAACGCTTCAAATTGGGTGGTGATGGTATGCAAGGATTTGATTTCTTACAAGGTTCAGAAATCATAGCGATGAGAGGATATGCAAATGGTACTATCATCCCTGCTTCTACAGGTAATGGTTTCCAAAACATTGCAATCAATTCGGGTAGTCCAATCTATGCCAAGTACCAATTGGAATTGCGTCACCCTATCCTGTTGAATGACCAAGCTACTGTATTTGCTTTGGCATTCGCGGAGGCAGGTAATACTTGGAACAAGTTCTCCGAAGTGAATCCATTCAAAATGCGTCGTTCGGCAGGTGTTGGAGCCCGTATTTTCTTACCTATCTTTGGTATGTTGGGTATTGACTACGGTCATGCATTTGACCCTATTCCAGGTATGCGTACAGATTCGTGGAAACAAAGTTTCACCTTCAGCATTATACAAAACATGGGAGGTTTTTAATAAATTAAACTTTTTAGTATAATTGTTGTCGTATAGTAAAGAAAGAAAACTTAATTGTAGTATATGAAAAAGATTTTTGCAATTTTAGCATTCCTTACACTAAGCATTAGTGCTACATTCGCACAGCGATTTGCTTATGTTGATTCCGAATATATCTTAAGACATGTCCCAGAATATACTTCTGCACAAACGCAGATCGATGATCTGACCAAAAAATGGCAAGATGATATCGACAATCAATATGCAGCAATTGAAAGATTGTACCAATCTTATCAAAATGACCATGCCCTATTAAGCGAGGATATGCGCAAGCGCCGCGAAGATGAAATAGTATTGAAAGAAAAACAAGTAAAAGAATTACAACGCCAGAAATTCAGTTATGGTGGTGACTTGGAAAAAGAAAGAACAAGATTATTCAAACCTATTCAAGACAAGATCTCTAAAGCAATCGAAGATTTTGCGAAAGCACAAGGTTTTGATTTTATAGTAGACAGAGGCAGTGAACTTACTTTCTTATACGCAAATCCAACATTAGACAAGAGTAATGATGTCATTACAAAATTAGGCTACAAACCTAATCCTTCATTACTACAATCTAAGTAATTAATATTTAAACTGAGTTATTAACATATAAAAATTGTATAGTAAAAATTACTTTTGTAATTATTGAGATTAAAATGAAAAGAATGAAAAATTTATTAAAGGGAGCAGTTTTATTAGTGGGTTTGTTTGCAGCGACAAGTGTTGCTAATGCACAACAGAAAATTGGACATATCAATGCTGACGAAATATTTCAACAAACAGCTGAATTCAAAACAGCTACAGATCAATTGAAAGTATTGAGCGAGACCAAGCAGAAAGAAATCGAAAGCATGGTTACTGAACTTCAAAAGAAAGAAAAAGAAGCAAATGACTTGATGTTGAATCAAAGCGAAGCTAACAAAGCCGAAACGCAAACTAAATTGCAAGCAATTGGACAAGAGTACCAACAAATGCAATCACGTATTCAAGAGATTCAAAGAGTAGCGCAAGAAGATGTTGGTAAAAAACAACAAGAATTGATGGCTCCTATTCAAACAAAAGTAATGAATGCAATCAATGCTGTAGCTAAAGAACAAGGATATGCTTATATCTTTGATATCGGTTCAGGCGCAGCGGTTTATTACGCAGGTGGTGAAGATGTATCAGCTGCAGTAAAAACAAAATTAGGTATTAAATAAGAATAACTTAACACCTATAACGAGGGGGAACTATATGTATAGTTCCCCTTTTTTATTTTTAAATTTTCTAAAATTCAATATTATGCATGCATAATATTAAATTGATTGTTATATTTGTTTTTAAACCTTTAAGAACATTATGATAAGTCAGTTGGTATTTTCAATAGTACTTCTTGCCGCAATTTTATTGTTTTATAAAAATGCGCGAAAGATATACCGTAATATTTGTTTAGGTAAATCGGTCAATCGATTTGACAATCCCTCCGAACGTTTGAAGACCATGCTTCTGGTAGCATTTGGGCAGAAAAAAATGTTCAAGCGCCCCATCCCTGCACTCTTACACCTTTTTGTCTATATAGGCTTTTGCATTATCAATATTGAGATGATCGAAATCCTGATTGATGGGGTATTCGGCACCCATCGTGTCCTCGCTTTCATGGGTGGATTTTATGCTGTATTAATCGCTTCTTTTGAGGTATTGGCTTTCACGGTGCTATTGTCGTGTGTCATCTTTTTGATTCGTCGTAATGTATTGAAATTAAAAAGGCTGAAT
The DNA here is from genome assembly GCA_048595255.1 of Sphingobacterium sp. GTDB lineage: Bacteria > Bacteroidota > Bacteroidia > Sphingobacteriales > Sphingobacteriaceae > Sphingobacterium. Next base: position 9,916 of record JBMDWK010000020.1, read on the forward strand.
CAAGCAGAATTGAATAATTGGCCAAAGTCTGATGCGAATTACATCTTGATTACAGAAATACTACTAATGACCGCATTCCTATGTATGAATGCCGCAGATCAGAAATTACAAGCCTTGCAAGCAGACCACTACATTGCTGCAGGTTCCTTCCCTATTAGTCAATATCTGGTAGGCTTATTGCCTGATGCCATGAATAGTTTAATAGCTATCGAGCGTTTTTGCTGGTGGTTTCACATTATAGGTGTATTGGCGTTTCTGAACTACTTACCGATTTCAAAACATCTACATATTTTATTAGCATTCCCTAACACCTATTTTTCGCGCTTAGAGCCAAAAGGTAAATTTGAAAATATGGAAAGTGTGACGGCAGAAGTCAAAGCGATGCTAGACCCGTCCTTACCTCCTCCATCGGGCGAAGTAAGTCGTTTTGGGGTAAAAGATGTACAGGATTTAACCTGGAAAAATCTTTTGGATGCCTACACCTGTACCGAATGTGGACGCTGTACGGCGGCTTGTCCCGCTAATATAACGGGTAAACTCTTGTCCCCTCGCAAAATTATGATGGATACGCGCGACCGTATAGAAGAAGTCGGCAAGCAAATCGATCAGCATAAAACCTTTACGGACGATGGAAAATCCTTGTTGGACAATTACATCACACGGGAAGAAATATGGGCGTGTACCAGCTGCAATGCCTGCGTGGAGCAATGCCCTGTAAATATCAATCCACTGGAAATTATTATGGGCTTGCGCCAATATGCTGTAATGGAGGAATCCCAAGCACCGCAAAGTATAAATAATATGTTGTCCAACCTCGAGAATAATGGTGCGCCATGGAAGTATGCACAAGCTGACCGAGCGAACTGGACGAACTTCTAAAAAAAGAAATTACAATGGAAAATACGATACATATCCCTACAGTCGCCGAATTAGTAGCAAAAGGCGAAGCTCCAGAATTATTATTCTGGGTAGGCTGTGCAGGTTCTTTTGACGAGCGCGCTCAACGTATTACACGCGATATTTGCAAAATACTTAATCATGTAGGTATTAAATATGCTATTCTTGGTGCCGAGGAGAGCTGTACCGGCGATCCTGCAAAACGGGCTGGAAATGAATTTCTGTTTCAGATGCAAGCGATGATGAATATTCAAGTGCTTGATGCATACGAAATCAAAAAAATCGTAACAGCTTGCCCGCACTGTTTTAATACGCTGAAAAATGAATATCCATCTTTGGGCGGAAATTATGAGGTAATCCATCATACCCAACTTATTCAGTCCTTGATCGACGAAGGAAAGCTGCGCCCTGCTGATGGCAATGAGTTCAAGGGAAAGCGAATTACTTATCATGATCCCTGCTATCTAGGTAGAGCCAATGAAGTCTACGAAGCACCCCGTAAAGTATTGGAAACGCTGGATGCCGACTTAGTCGAACTGAAGCGCTGCAGAAGTAATGGGCTTTGCTGTGGAGCGGGTGGTGCGCAGATGTTTAAAGAACCCGAACCGGGACACAAAGATGTCAACGTAGAACGCATAGAAGATGTATTAGAAAGCAAAGCTAGCATTGTCGCCGCTGCCTGTCCATTCTGCATGACGATGATTCGCGATGGCGTGAAAGTCAAAGAAAAAGAGCAAGAAATCCAAGTATTGGATATTGCCGAAATAACCGTTAGAGCAAACAAAATATAACAAAAAAGGAAAGCATTGCTTTCCTTTTTTGTTAGGATGTACCTAGGAGCAGATTCGAACTGCCACGCCCTTGCGAGCGCCACCCCCTCAAGATGGTGCGTCTACCAATTTCGCCACCTAGGTATGTAATTGGTAGCACAAAAATATAGCTTTTTTTATAAGATACAAGCCTTATTGCGATAAAATTTTATTATAATTTCGCATAATAAGTTGCTGTATAATTCCATCCACCAGACCCACGCGCGGTGCGACAATATTTCGCAGGTGACCTGTTTTCATAATAGTCATAAAAATCTCCGCTGCCGGGATAATGACATCGGCTCTATCAGACCTCAGCCCTAGCTCATGAATACGTTGATCCATGGTAAAGGAATTTAAATGCTCATACACAGAAGCCAATCTAGCGTAGGTAAAAGGCTTATCCTGCCCATTATTAATCATACGGGATAGCTTATTGATGTTCCCGCCAGTACCGATGCCATAAATCTCTTTATAGTCTTTGGTCATGTCTTTTACCCATTCGCGCATCTCCTCCCATATCTCTGGCGTATCTTGCTTATCCAATATACGGATCGTACCCAAATTAAATGATTTAGAACCCTTTAAATCACCATTCGCAAAAAGCGATATCTCCGTACTTCCCCCACCTACATCAATATACAGGTATACCTTATCTTTATCCATAATTCCGCTGAGGTAGGCATTATAAATAATTTTGGCTTCATCGCCACCATCAATGATGTTGATATCAATACCAACTTCCTTGCAGGCATTGACTACTTGTGCTCCATTTTCCGAATCACGCATGGCAGAGGTTGCACACGCTTTGTAGTCGCTGACTTTATATACATCCAGCAAGTCCTTAAAAGCACGCATCGTCTTCACCATGTCTTCAAACTTGGGTGGAGATATTTTTTTGTTCAAAAATGCATCATCACCCAAACGTAGTGGAACACGTAAAAGTGTATTTTTGGTATAGAATACCTTAGAATCCTTACATAATATATCTGCTATCAATAAGCGTATCGCATTGGACCCTATATCTATTGCTGCAAATCTCAAGTGTTTAATCGTTTAAAAGGTGAAAAATAATAAACCATGATTCTACAAAACGTTTTCCATACAAAGGAATTGCCGTACGGGCTTCCTTTCCTTAAAAATACTACATCTAGCGGATATAAATCGCTTTTTTGTAAAAAATAAAAGCAGCGAAAATTTCGCTGCTTTTACATATAGTATTTATAAAGATAATTATAAGAACCTATTTTAGTTCGTTTTTCCGAACCCTAAGATTCTGAAAACAACTTTGAATGCAATAAAAGAAGCAATGATCACTGCAACATTAGCAATTAGAGAGAATAAAAAGGTATATTGATTCAATGCAGAAACTTCATCAGGCACGAATCTTACAAATACACCAAATAAACCTAAAATAATAGCAATAGTCAACGTCACATAGTAATGCGTTTGATTAGCATTGTTATCTGTTTTCTTTGGTTGTCTTTGCGCTGCTGTATTTTCCATAATAATATGCTCTTTTTTAACTAATGCAAATGTACAAAGTATATCTACATTTCAAAAATATTTGATCACTAAAAGATAAGTAATTTCCCTTTTTAGCAGATTTATTTAGTAATATTGTTTGCAAATATTGTTATGAAATTTTTTTTAACCAGCATACTTGTTCTGCTCTGTTCATGGATTGCTAGTGCGCAGTCTATCCAGCAGCGTATCGACAACTTTATGATAAAGGAAAGCCTGACAGCAAATGGTAAAATTGCCATCATCGCTGTGGACTCCGCGGATGTGGCACAAGACCACATAAATGGGACTTTCAAATTCACAATCAACGGTTTTGAACAGGCTCTCAATTTCCATGACGGTGTAGCCATCCCCTCGCATCCGATAGAAAGTTCGACTTTTGTGTTTTTCAAACACAAAAACCAAGAAAAAACCAGTGGAAAGCTGTATTTCCTTTACAAGAAAGACAATAATATCAGCCCGATCAAGATTAATGGATTGCTGTTACTGATTATTCCAGCCGTCATCCTTTTGCTGGCATATGCTGCCAAACGTCTGTTTACGACTTTCATTATCTTGGCTATTGTATACTTTTATTTTTCATACAGCAAGGGATTGTCAATCAGTCAGCTGCTGGAAAGTGCTTTTCAGACGCTTAAAAATTTGATCTAAAAAGGTAGTCCGACACCAAAATTATATTGAAACAGACTATATCGATCAGGTCGGTGGCTTTGGTAATAGTCATTTTTAAATTCTCTTGAATTGAATAAATGCTGTATTACCCATTGCTCTTTGCCTACGAACTGTGGATCTTTAAGTTTTAATCCGGCATCAAGGCGAATCGTAAAATAATCCATATCAAATCGCAATCCTAATCCCGTACCTATTGCTATTTGTGAGAAGAACTTATCGAACTGAAACAATCCGCCTTTATTTAATTCATTTTCACGTAGCAACCACACATTGCCCATATCCAAGAAAGAGGCTCCATTCAGCTTCGCACCCAAAAAATTATTTAAAAGTCTGAATCTATATTCGACATTGGATTCGATTTTCATTTCGCCTAGCTGATCGAGATTGCGGAGATTCAGTCGCAAATCCTCCCGAATAGTGCTTCTGTTGTAATTTCCTGGCCCTAATGTACGCGCTTGCCAAGCACGGATGCCATTCATACCCCCTGCATAAAAGCTTTTCTCGAAGATCAATAGCTTAGAATTATTGCCATAAGGCACAATCGCTCCGCCATTGAATCGGAATACCAATTGACGATTGCCCCCAAAATATTTGTATAGCCTATAATCTATTTCTCCCTTAATATATTGCAGGTAGGTCACGCCAAAAATCGTGTTAGTGCCGTCTATATTTTTGTTGAAATCAATCATGGTGCTCAATAGCCCTAATGTATTTCCACTTAAATCTATCGCGCCTCTAAAGAAGGAGAAATTCTCTAGCGTCTGCAATTTCTTGGCATTCAAGGTCAAAGCATATTGGGCGCCAAGACCAAAATATTGTCTATCATTGGATGCAATATAGAGTTGATACCCTTCTTGCTCCAGTTCGTTTCTAAAATTTTCATCAAAACGTCCATCACGGTATTCAATGACAATGGGGGTATAGCTGTGCTGCAGATTAGGACGCTGCCACCAAGAGTAATTCAGTGTATTGATAAAATACCTATTCGAATAGGTTCGGTCTTGGTTGAAGATCTGAATATTGGTGGAAAAGGTCGTGCGCGGCAAACCATATAGTCCTGCATTGCCCCTTCCGAAAGGCAGCATCATACGAGGAATAATCAAATTTACGCCCGCTTGAAAATCATTGTTAAAAATTTTGTCCGAGAGCTTACCTGTAAGACGAGGGTCGAAAAGAACGCCGTATTTTAGCTTAATTTCCAACAATTCAGAACCGCCAAATATATTGCGATGCGAAAATGTATTACCAATATTGAACCCACTCATCCCAGAGCTAAATGTGTACTCTCCTTCGATCTGGTTGGACATCAGCGGACGTGGCAAGAGTTCATAGTTTACATTCAATAGGTTGCCTTCTTCTTTTTCGTAAGAGATTTTGACACTTCGAAAACCATTCATTTCGTACAATCTGTCGTACGAAAGATTTTCATTCTGCAAGCTATATTTGTTTCCTTTGCGCAAAAACATATAGCTAGAAAGAGGCTTCAGTCTATACCTCCTGCTGTAATCCGTAAACAAAATACCCTGGATAGAATCCTGCACGGTAGTCGCGTCTGTATTTTTGCCGTCGTAGTTTTGGATTTTGAGCGATACATCATTGATGGTGTACACCTGCAGCGAGGTGGAGTCCGGTATGTTGACTTGCACATCTATATCCGCTCTTTGCGGCGTGCTATTCGTGTCTACCGCCACGCGCATATATTGCCGCAAGTAGTCATAATAACCTTCGTTGCGCAAGGATTCATAAAGCGACTCGCGAATCTCCGCCAGATCATTCACATTATAAGGAATGCCGGTTTGGAGTTTTGCCGAGGGCACTACCTTCTGATCATAAATCTGTTTGATGTAGGCATTATCAAAATTAGAAGTAATCTGACCGATTCGAAAAACAGAATCCGGAACAGCGAAGAAGCTGATTCGGGCTTTTTTATTTTGCGTATGGACAGTCGGAGTTATCTGTGCGCGAAAATAGCCGCGGGATTGTAAGAAACGCTGAATTTGCAGCGCGGACAGCTCCATCATCGCGGTATCCAAAATATGGGGTGGCTCACCTACTGGTCGTAATTTCTCAGTTTTGTATCGGCCATCTCTGGTATTAAAAATATTGTAAATCGTTAGATTCAGGGCCGAATTGGGTCGTATTTCAGTCGAGATATATTGTGCTGCCTGTTCTTTAAGGTGAGTGGGAAATCCCTCTAATTCTATCTTGGTGACTAGCGCTTGATCATCATCTAAATACTTTGGAGAACGGCAAGATTCAAAAAATAAAAGTAAAAATGCTATACTTGTAATAAAAAATAATCTACTCTTTATTTTCATTCATTCAATGTTATCAAAAGCTCAAATAAGTTTAATCACCTCCCTACAAAACAAAAAATTCCGATTACAACATCAAGTCTTTATTGTTGAAGGAATTAAATCTGTATTAGAGTTTGTGAATTCATCTTACAAGGTACAAAAAATATACGCTACCGTGCAAGCTCGCACAAAGTTGGACAAAATCCCGCATAATATAAAATTAGAAGAGGTGACGGAAGCGGAATTTCAGAAAATTTCGAGTCTCAAAAATCCACAAGGTGCCTTAGCTTTAGTAACATTACCCGAAACTCAAAACTTTGATCGTAATATTCTCAAAGGGAAACATACGCTGGTGCTGGATGATGTACAAGATCCCGGCAATCTGGGGACTATCATTCGTACGGCCGAATGGTTTGGAATAAATCAAATTATTTGTTCAATAGGAACTGTAGATGCCTACAATCCTAAGGTGGTGCAAGCTACTATGGGCTCACTGTCACGAGTACAGATTTATTATCTGGATATAGAAGAATTTATCGAACAAAGTACGCTTCCTACTTTTGGTGCGCTGCTCAATGGTCAATCGATATATAGCACAGACTTTGGGAATGAGGGGCTCATCATTATGGGCAATGAAGGAAATGGTATTCGACCGAATCTGATACCACAAATAGACAAAGCCGTTACTATCCCTCGATTTGGCGCAGCCGAATCCTTGAATGTGGCCGTTGCTACAACGATATTTTGTTCCGAACTTAGCCGACAGCAGACACAAAAATAAAGCTATTATTATGGATTCCGAACAGCACGGGACAATCTATACTTCCTCTTTCTTTTTACTCTGCTTGAGCACCTTGATGTTTTCGGCAAGTTTTAACATGATTATTCCGGAGCTTCCCAATTACCTATCCTCTTTGGGTGGTGCCGAACACAAGGGGCTTATTATTTCACTATTCACCCTTACAGCAGGGATATCACGTCCATTTAGCGGCAAGCTCACCGACCAATGGGGACGGGTGCCTGTGATGGCTATTGGCTCTATCGTCTGTGTGATTTGTGGGGTATTGTACCCTATACTGAGTAGTCTATCGGGATTTTTCTTACTCCGTCTTGTCCATGGATTCTCCACAGGATTCAAACCTACCGCTACATCTGCTTATATCGCAGATATTATTCCTTCCAATCGGTGGGGTGAAGCGCTGGGAATGCACGGCTTATGTTTTAGCATAGGAAGTGCTATTGGCCCCGCATGGGGTGGATATTTGGCGCAAAGTCATGGCATTGACATGATGTTTTACAGCTCATCCGTATTTGCTTTTCTTTCTATTATTATTGTCTTCAATATGAAAGAAACGCTGAAGACGAAGCGTCCATTTCATCGCAGTATGTTAGCTATATCGCGTAAGGATATTATCGAGTGGCGGGTACTCCCTTCGGCGATAGTGATGTTGCTGTGTTATAGTTCGACGGGCGTGATATTGACACTCATTCCGGACTGGAGCGAGAGTTTAGGTGCCGCCAACAAAGGTTTATTCTTCACCGTGTATACAATCTCTTCTGTGGGCATACGTCTATTGACGCGAAAGGCTGCCGATCAGTATGGTCGTACTTCTGTCATGCGTATAGGTATCGCGGTAATGGTCATCTCCTTGTTGGTATTGGGTTTTGGCAAAAGTCTAAATTACCTGATACTTGGTGCTAGTATATTTGGAATTGGAAGTGGTATATTATCTCCCGCATTAAATGCATGGACCATAGACCTGTCGGAACCATCACACCGCGGCCGAGCGATGGCTACTATGTATATTGCCTTGGAAGCGGGTATCGGACTTGGCGCATTATTTGCAGGATATATTTACCACGATATAATACATCGAATTCCCCAAATTATATACGGCAATTCCATTGTAGTATTTCTGGCTTTAATGTATATTTATTATTGGGAAAAGACAAAGAAAAAAACTTATCATTAGCCTTTTATTATATGGACGTACCATCCTCAAAAAAACCTTATTCTATCAATTTGGCTTCAAGCCTATTGGCTTTAGTATTGATTCTGGGGCTGATGTATGTATCACAAAGCATACTTATCCCCCTCCTATTTGCCACCCTGATATCCATTTCGCTCTTTCCTTTAGCCAAGCTATTTGAGAGATTACGCTTAGGAAAGGCTTTTGCAGCATTACTCGCCGTCATCGTGGCCATTGCTATTATCTCGGGTATCATTTGGTTTATAGTGCACCAAAGTATCATTATTGGCAAAGATGCTTCTTCAATCACAGGTAAAGTGCTGTCGGTACTGGAGCAGGGTCAAGCCTGGTTGCAAGAGAAATTTGGTATAGAGAGAAATCAAGTCATGGAAAAATTGCGTGAGCAAGGCAACAAATCTATGGAAAATGTCGGTGGACTAGTGACTTCGACTTTCGGTTCTCTGGGTAACACATTGGCTAATGCCATTCTGGTTCCTTTGTACTGTTTCTTTATGTTATACTACCGGGACTTCTTTAGAGAATTTTTCTTTAAGGCCTTTAAGTCGAGTCCACAGCGTAAAGTCAACGAAGTATTAAACAAGATTTATCAAGTAGTCCAAAGTTATTTGGTCGGCCTTATTACGGTAATGGGTATCGTAGCTGTGTTGAATACAGGAGGTCTGATGCTGATGGGCATTGATTATGCATGGTTTTTTGGTTCGCTAGCGGCTTTGCTTATGCTTTTGCCTTATATCGGTATTGCTATAGGTTCCATATTGCCTGCATTGTTTGCATTAGCTATCAAAGACAGCGCATGGTATGCAGTAGGTGTAATAGCGTGGTTTCAGGTTGTTCAATTCCTAGAAGGTAATATTATTACCCCCAATATTGTGGGCAGTAAGGTTAGTATCAACCCGCTCATGGCCATTGTCGGTATCATAATCGGGGGTATGCTATTTGGATTAGCCGGTTTGATTATTGCTTTGCCACTTATTGCTACATTAAAAGTTATTTTTGATGCGATCCCATCGATGGAAGCGTTTGGTTTTTTGATTGGCGAACCCGAAAAAGAGCATTTAAAACAAAACTCCACCCAGGAATTACTTCGAAAATGGGGAATCGTAAGGTTGCCAAAGAATAAACAGAAAATAGAAGTAGATATCCAAGTCGATACGACCGAAAATCTCGATCAAAACACTTCATTGAAATACAAAGAAATTAACGAAAGTGAAGTGCTTCCTTCCGAAGAACTCACTAATAAAGACAATCCAGACAAAAAAGAGTAGCCTAGGCTACTCTTTTTATTATTTAAAACTTAATACATTCTTTCAATTCATATTGCCTCTTAACGGGATTAAACTCTCTAAGCGCCACGCCGTCGCATAGAAAAGAACTGGCATAGGACGTAAACGTTTTTTTTGCTATGGACAACTTATTTTTATCTAATTTTCTGCCAATTGACAGATGTGGCGAAGTACAGACATATGCATCTGGTATTATGGATTTCACTTTATATCCGATACTTTTAAACAATTCCTCCAAATAGATATTCGAAGGTTCATCGGGTTTAAGATAAAATGCCCCACCCTCATAGGAATCAAAAGATTCGAAACGAATGATTTGTTTTCGCCACTTCGTAATCAAATTAGCTACTTCTTCTTTAACCTGAAGTAGATCATTTTCATCTGCCAAAAACTCACAAATGGTAAAATGAGCTTCCGCATTTACACTATGGTACCAACCGACAAGCGCTTTCAGTTCTTGTTTGATTTGCATAATTTCCTTGACCAAAGTGCAAGGATAAATCACCATAGAATACTTTTTCATACCTCTTTATTTTTTTATTTTCCTTTTGCTGGAAAGGCAATTACTTACTATCAACTTATAGAATCTCCTCGATGATGCCCGTCACTGAAATTTTCACTTTACTATCTATTTAGTGGCACCAAATTTATACCCTAGCTTCCGCATACTGAGCACCTCCACACTGTACACCCCAAATTCTTCGATCACACGACCATATAATTCATAAAATCCCGCACCTAAAAAAGGATATTGTTTATATACCGGTGGAAAGTGAACCGTATCTAACCAACCACCATCCACATCCAAGAAAGTTCCAAAACACATCCGTTCGCTTTTGATGGTGCGCGTCTCTTTGATCGTAACCAATCGCCCTATAATTTTGATTTGTTGTCCCAGATAAGCAGGTAGATCCTGTACGGTAATGCTTCCTTGCAGGTGCTTTTCTTCTAATAATTCGAAAAAATCACCTACCACAAAACCCAATAAATCCAACTCATCTTTCAAATCCTCCAAACGGTCTTCTTCGAAATAAGGCAGCTTGAAGTGCGGTTCATCAGCTGTAGCAAACAAACCCACAGGCACTTCCTTTTCAGCGCGTTTGCTTTTAAAATTTGCTTCCCACAGTAAAGTCTTTTTATCCAAACCTGTAAACCGCAACGCGCCTATCCGAATCAATAGATTAAGTTGTTCGGGCGATGGATGTAAACGCTGAAAAATATCTTGCAAATCTTTGTATTCTCCATTTTTTTTCCGTTCCACGACAATTTGATGCGCAAATCGTTCTTCCAACCCCTGCAAATGGATAAAGCCTACATAAACTTGATTTCCATGAATATTGGTCAAATAATCGCTGTGATTCAGACACGGTAATTGTATATCTCCTCCATTGCGACGTAATTCGTGAAAGTAAAACTCGGTACGGTAAAATCCTCCAAAATTATTAATCACCGCTACATAGAATTCCTGAGGATAATAGGTTTTCAGATACAGGCTTTGATAACTTTCGACCGCAAAAGAAGCGGAGTGCCCTTTGGCAAAAGAATATCCACCAAAACTCTCCATTTGACGCCACACCTCTGCTGTCACTGCATCCGCATAGCCAAATGTACGGCAGTTGGCAAAAAACTTCTCCCGCAGCTTCTCAAACTTATTCTCCGAACGATATTTTCCGCTCATGGCTCTGCGCAAGATGTCCGCTTCATCCAAAGAAATGCCCCCAAAATGATGGGCTACTTTAATCACATCTTCTTGATATACCATGACGCCAAACGTTTCTTCGAGCAATTCTTTCATTTTAGGGTGGAGATATACCACTTTATCCCGGTCGTGATACCGCTCGATATATTGCTTCATCATACCCGATTGGGCTACTCCAGGGCGAATAATCGAACTTGCTGCCACCAATGTTGTATAGTCCGAACACTTGAGTTTGCCCAAAAGTTGACGCATAGCCGGACTCTCAATATAAAAGCAGCCAATGGTGTCCGCCTGCTGGATTTGGTGAGCCAGCTGCGGGTCATTCAACAAATTGTCGACCTGATGGATATCAATGTGTTTACCCCGATTGCTGGCTATCAGCTGTAAGGCATCTTTGATGTGTCCGAGCCCCCGTTGGCTCAGGATATCAAATTTGTACAGACCTATTCTGTCTGCTTCGAACATATCCATATGCGCCGTCACAAAACCTTTGGGTGGCAATTCGGTGACTATATATTGGTTCAAGGGCTTTTCGCTAATCAGGACACCGCCGGCATGCACAGAGATATTGGTCGGAAAATTAACAAGCAATTCGCCATACTTCTTGATCCAGCGCTGGAACTTGTCTTCTGCATTCCACTCTTTTGTATGGACCAGACGGTCTATTTCCTCTTTGGGAAGACCAAAGACCTTTCCCAGTTCACGAATTATAGCCCGACGTTGAAAGGTGGCATACATCCCCAATAAGGATACATATTGTCGTCCATAGCGCATAAATATATATTCAAAGATGGCATCGCGATCCTGCCAACTGAAGTCGATGTCAAAATCAGGGGGCGAAGTACGGTTAGGATTCAAAAACCGCTCAAAATACAAATCCAATTTGATGGGATCCACATCCGTAATACGTAGGCAATAGGCCACCACCGAATTGGCGCCACTCCCCCTGCCTACATGATAAAAACCACGTTCATTCGCATAACGCAAAATATCCCAAACAATCAGAAAATAGGCGTTGAATCCCAAATCGGCAATCATTTTCAGCTCCTTTTCCACCCTTTCCATCGCTTGCTTGTTGCGCATGCCATAGCGCATTTTACATCCTTCCATAGCCAGCTTGCGCAACAGCGCCGAATCGTCTTCCTCGGAGGTCGTGAAGTATTTCCGGTTTTTATCGACGTGAAATTCCATTTCCACCGAACAGGAATTCACCACCTCCATTGTCTTGGAAATAATGGATGGAAAACGGGCAAACGCACTTACCAACTCCTTCTCTTCCATCAACACTTCACCTTCTCCGGCATAATCTGCCGCTGTCAATTTTGAAAGCAAGGTATTGTTTGCAATAGCGCGTAGGATACGATGTACGTCATAATACGTCCTATCCTGATAGGTAACAGGATGCAAAATGACATATTTATTCGAATCTGTTTGCAGCTGCCAGGTTAGATTATTCAAATGCTGTATATCCAAACCAATCAATTCATGTGTGCCCAAAGGCTGTTGCAAAATAGACTCTTGATACCGATAAATCACCCACACATCTTGCGCCGTGAAATGTGGACGCTCCGGGAAAGGTATTTCCCGCTGTTTGTGATAAGACAAGAAAGCATGAATGGCCAATAATCCAGCATTATTCTTAGCCAACAATACATAGCAAAACGTATTCTCATTACGTACCTCCGCACCGAGAATGGGCTTGATACCTACAGCCTGGCATTTCTGCACAAAATCCCAACAATCAGCCGTCGAATTAATATTCGTTAACGCCAATGACTTAATCCCTAATTCAGTCGCTTGCGCTATTAATTTAGCCGGCTCATACGTGCCATAATGAAAACTAAACCAAGTCTTACAATTCAAAAACATACTGCAAGATTACGAATTAAGCGGTAATTTTTACTAAAATTTTTAGCAAAATATTTTTCATACTCCTACTCCTCCTCAGTATTTCTTTTAGTAAATTGCAGCTATGCTGCCATACATCGACATTCATACTCATCAACTCCAAGCAATTGAAAATACTTTTCAATTGCTCAATTGTATCATTGGAGAAGAGGAATTTCAGGATGAAATTTCTTCGGTAGGCATACATCCTTGGTATGTAAATGAGGATAGTGATAGGCAGTTTGGAATCTTAAAACGCCATGCAGCCGATAAAAATGTTTTGGCTATTGGCGAATGCGGGCTAGACAAAATAACCGTAACGGACTGGGATTTGCAAGTCAATATTTTTGAGAAACAAATTCAATTGGCAAATGCGTTACAAAAACCACTGATTATACATTGTGTACGTGCGCATCAAGAAGTCTTTGCCGTTTTAAGCGAACAACATGTAAATATTCCAGTCATTTTTCATGGTTTCAATAAAAATGCAGAACTAGGAAAATCCATCCTAAATCAAGGCTATTACATTAGTTTTGGTACGTCAATATTAAAGGGTAATCAGGATAATTTGATTCAACATATAGATCTAACTAAAATTTTCTTCGAAACTGACGATAAATCTACTAATGTAGTAGATATTTATTCTTACTTTTGCACCGTTCGAAAAATCAGCATGTCCGATTTGCAAGAACAAATAGTCAAAAATTTTGAGCAGGTATTTAGATACAATATATTAGAATGAGAGATTTATCTTATCTTTCACCAAGCCCAACCACTTGTTTATAAATCAAGCTATTACACATTAAAAAAATACTTCCTGTAAATTATTTGTAAATTATTTCTTTGTAACACAGATATTTACAAAATTATCAAGTAATCCATTTGGATAACTTATTTATAGTGTTCATATTTGCTTCTGTAAGGAGTTCAGAAGTGCAGAAGCTGAACAAGTATATCCAAAGAAATTTTAGAGCCTAGTCAGAGGGCGGAGACTGCACTTCTCCAAACTTTGCTAGGCTTTTCTTTTAATATCAGAATTATGAGAAATAAAAATTTGAGGATAAGCAAAACATTAATTCCTCTTGATTGGAACCCAACCGATCCATCCAGCTATAACGAATGGATGAAAATGATTGCTGAAGAAAACTTAAAGATCAGCGGTGTAGTAATCGAGCAATCCACAGCTGGTTTCGAAATTCCTAAACCAAGGTTCATCGGTGAAATTATCCGTGAGGGATTGAACGAATCTTTGGAGGGAATGAACAACATCTTGGCTCAAGCTAACAAAATACTGGAAGGAGGTTCTAGATGAATTTATTTTTAATCACCCCCTCATACGCTTTCAAAAAGAAACGCTGCCTAAAAAGAATCGAACAAAGAGAATTAGCTAAGTATAAAGAATGTGTTCAGCAGATTATTCAAAAAGGCAATACTGAAATTAATGGTCAGTCCTTTAGTTCTATCGCCGATTTAACCATCGCTTTTTATGGGGCAAGCAATAAAAACATTACCTCACAATATTTTTCAATCAATTCACTGACCACGTAACGCAATAAGAAGATGGAAATTAAATCAATAGAACAGATAAAGGATGAGGTGGCGAAAGAATATCTACATCCATATAGAACTTGGCTAGAAAACGCAAAGTTTTCTAGCGATGATAACATTAGTGTGCTTGAAGATTCGGGTGCGATAGACGAAGTAGACACACGCTACGCACAACAATTCCAACACCCCACCGATGTCCTAACAACCGAAATAATGGTGCTTAGAGAGAGGAATGCTGAAATGCTTGAGA
>JBMDWK010000021.1:0-2047 GCA_048595255.1 Sphingobacterium sp.
GATAGTAGTGAAGTGGAGCTTATTCCAACCCGGAAGAAACATTTTTGGCGAGCAAGTACAGAATGGTTTTTAGCACAAGCATTTCCAGCAACATTCAATCGCTTCATTACGCGTGATCCGTACTCCTATATTTCGTTTCAAAATTTTATCGATCATCAGCGTATTAGCGCGTGGGATTGGGATGATAATCAGTTTACTACCAATCAGATCGATCATCCTTTTCATGGAAGTTTGTATTTTAATGCTTTCCGTAGCAATGGGTATAACTTTTACCAATCCAGTATAGCCACGGTATTTGGGAGTTATATATGGGAGACAGCTGGGGAGACGCAGCATCCTTCTATCAATGACTTGGTAAATACGGCTTTTGGTGGTGTGATTTTGGGTGAAATGTCCCACCGGGTATCCCGTAATATTCTGGCAAGAAGTAAAAATGGTCACAATCGAGTGGGAAATGAAATTGTCGCGCTGTTAGTCAATCCAGTAAATAGTCTTAATCGCTTATTGGATGGAAAATGGGGCAAGAAAATCGATGATTACTATGCGGCAGATTCGTCACACATCAGTGCGGAGTTTGATATGGGATTTAGACGATTTGATGCTCGGGAAGGAGATTTTCTTGAAAAAGGCAAAAATTCCATTTATAGTAGATTACGTTTTTACTATAGCAATGGAGATCATAACTACAAACGTCCTTTTGACGAATTCCGCGTAAATCTAGAAGTGGGAAGTGGGGATAGTACATTTATCAATGCGGTAAATGTACATGCACTGCTCAGTGGGGCTCAGTTCTTCAAATCCAAACGTGGTCAGCATTTTGGGACACTGAATGCGCATTATGACTTTTATAATAATGATGCATTTTTCTATGGCGCCCAAAGCTTGGTGTACAATTGGAATTCTCAATTTACTTATAAGGATCAGAATCGATTAAATCTAAGTGTGGGCGCCGGGGCGGTGGTACTGGCTGCGGTCCCTGATCCGTATTTATTGTATGGCGATAGTCGCAATTACAATTATGGTTCGGGCGCATCGTATAGATTCCGCGGCGAATTGAGTTTACTGAACAGATTTATGATCAATGGAGATTATAACGGAGGATATTTTCATACCATTAGCGGCAATGAATCTTATTACATCTTACATGCGGCTTCATTGGAAGCTAGTTTGCGGTTATTCAAGCGCTTTTCGCTAAATGTAGCTTCGGGTTATTTTGCCTTGGAGGGACATTTTGAAGATGAACAATATCAGGATTTCAATAGGGATTACCC
The DNA here is from genome assembly GCA_048595255.1 of Sphingobacterium sp. Taxonomy (GTDB): domain Bacteria; phylum Bacteroidota; class Bacteroidia; order Sphingobacteriales; family Sphingobacteriaceae; genus Sphingobacterium. Next base: position 1,272 of record JBMDWK010000021.1, read on the forward strand.
CTTTGGAAGAATATCTTTAGGTTATAATATTCAGTTTTAGAATACTAATATTGATGGGGAGGAGCTTATGCATATTGCATATGCTCCATGATTTTGCCAAATATCTTTTTCTCCTTGACAACCCTAAATCCCATCCTTTCGTAGAGTCTTTTCGCATTAGGATTATCATTATCTACTAATAAACCGATGACCTTATTTTGTTTCTCGACATATTCATCAATTGCAAATTGTAGCAATTGTTTGCCAATGCCTTTGCCCTGTACAAGGGGGCTTACCGCTATAGTGTCTAAATAAATCTCACCGGCTTGCGTTTCATCCTCTGCCCAATAATCTATATTTCTATCGGATTTGATTTTATCCCAAATAGGTTGTCTTAGTTGGTGTAAATATGCGCCATCATAAAGTGAAATTTGCCCTACCAAGGTTCCTTCTTCTTCTGCTACGAAGATATTCTGATAGGAATACTGATTGTCTTCTCTTGCAATGAAATACGCTAAGAAATCATTGGCTTTGACTGAATCTTCTTCACCAATAAATTGGTAAGTAATTTCTAGCATAGTGAGATTCAACAGTTCTGCGATTTGCTGGGCTTCTTCTTTATGTGCTGGTCGTATTATCATATATCCTAAAATAAAAAAAAGGTTAGCAAAATACTTTGCTAACCTTTTACATTCTAAAAATCAATAAAAATATTATTTTTCTAATTCTTGAAATTTATCGTAATCGATAGCTTCTGTATTAATTTTCACTGTAGTTTTTAAGTGATCGTATACTTT
>JBMDWK010000022.1:0-5864 GCA_048595255.1 Sphingobacterium sp.
CCGATGAGAATGGTACGTTTTGGGTTGGGCAATAACTTTTTAAGCACGCGCGCGACTTCCATCATTGCAATAGTACCTGTTCCGTTATCTGTAGCCCCAGAACCCCCTTCCCAAGAGTCCAAGTGAGCCGATAGTATCACATATTCATTCGGCTTCTCTGTTCCTTTGATTTCCGCAATGGTATTGAAAGACGGAACAGGACCTAATTGTTTTGAAGACGTATTCACAGCAATTCTTGGTTTTATTCCGTTTTGAGATAATCTGTACAATATACCATAGTCTTCTAATGAAATATCTAAAGTGGGTACCTTTTTAGAACGCGCTCCAAAGATTTTATTAGCACCAAATTCACGAGACCAATTACTGGTCAATATACCTACAGCACCCGCTTCTTCCAAAATTCCTGGAATTGAGTTTACATTATATCCCGTTGCTCTAAGCTTATTCGCCCACGCCATAGCCAAAGAATCACGGTTTTTATTCATTTTTTCGATGGATTCTTTGGTGCCATACTTCTCCCAATCGTGATCCGGTCTACCTGTGGGCTGAGGCATAGAAATCATCACATACTTTCCTTTGACGCTAGGTAACCATCGTTGGAACTCTAAAGAATCTTTGATTTCGGGTAAAGCAATCACTTCGCCTTCTATAGTTTTTCCTTTAGTGCTTGGGCTCCAGGCCAATTGGGTTCCGGCTAGAGTCTTAATACGTGGATATACCATGTCAATATGTGATACACCTCTCTCCCAACCTTCCCACTCCCCGAACTGCTGGTTACGACCCGGGATTCCCCAACTTTCGAATTTCTTCAGCGCCCACTGGTTCGCATTAGTCATGCCCGATGTACCCACCAGACGAGGGCCGACAACATCCAATAATTCAAATGCGAGCTGCTCTAATTGAGAATTGTTGTTGACCTCAGCAACGATTTTCTCGACAATAGGTTCTAACGTTTGAGTAGGTCTTCCCATGCGAGTTTGAGCTGTCGCCTCATAGCTCATTATTCCTAATAATAATGTGCCAGACCACATTAAGTTTCTAAAACTTCTCTTCTGTATAAACTCTTTCTTCATAGTGTAAAGTAATATATTAATTAGTTAGTTAGTTTAGTATTGAATTCATAAAGCTAAAAATATGCATTAAAATTCAAAGTAGCATCTCGACAAAAACAAATAAAGGTGAACAATTTTGTTACTGTTCACCTTTATTTAGTAGCTCGATAATTGATTTATCGCCAAGCTTTATATTGATTGATTAGCCCATTGGTCGAGCTATCATGCGAGTTCACCGCATCGTCACTTCCAAGTTCGGGTAATATCTTTGAGGCCAACTGTTTGCCGAGTTCTACTCCCCACTGGTCAAAACTATAGATATTCCAAATCACTCCTTGCACAAAGATTTTGTGCTCATATAGCGCTATTAGCGTGCCTAATGTCCGCGGCGTAAGCTCTTTTAATAAGATTGAATTGGTCGGTCTGTTGCCTTCGAAGATTTTGTAGCTTTTGAGTTTCTCAATTTCCTCTTGGCTTTTACCGGCCTTTTCAAATTCCGCGACCACTTCTTCCTCCGTCTTACCGTTCATCAAAGCCTCTGTCTGCGCGAAGAAGTTGGATAGTAATAGTTGATGGTGATTACCTATTTTGTTATGGGAATTCGCCGGAGCAATAAAGTCACACGGTATTAACTTTGTGCCTTGATGTATTAACTGATAGAAGGCATGCTGACCATTAGTGCCTGGCTCGCCCCAGATAATAGGTCCGGTCTGGTATTCAACTCTATTTCCATTTCGGTCAATATATTTACCGTTGCTTTCCATGTCGCCCTGTTGAAAATAGGCCGCAAAACGATGCATATACTGATCATATGGCAAGATGGCGTGACTTTCAGCATCAAAGAAGTTGTTGTACCAAATGCCTAAAAGCGCCAGAATAACAGGAATATTTTCTTCAAACTCTGCTGTACGGAAATGCGTATCGGCATCATAGGCACCTACTAATAATTCTTCGAAATTGTCATATCCAATGCCCAGAGCGATGGACAAGCCAATAGCGGACCACAAGGAATACCTGCCACCGACCCAGTCCCAAAACTCAAACATATTCTTGGTATCAATCCCAAATGCAGCAACTCCTGCGCTGTTGGTACTCAAAGCCACAAAATGTTTAGCCACATCACTTTCATTAGCTCCAGATTCCAAAAACCAGCGTTTTGCAGACTCTGCATTGGCCATTGTCTCTTGTGTGGTGAAAGTTTTGGAAGCAATCAGAAATAAAGTGGTTTCCGGATTTACCTTTTTTAATGTTTCGGCAATGTGGGTGCCGTCAACATTAGACACAAAATGAAGATTAAGGTGAGTCTTATACGGCTTTAACCCTTCGGTGACCATTACAGGTCCCAAGTCTGACCCGCCAATACCAATATTTATCACGTCAGTAATCGCTTTTCCCGTGAAACCTTTCCACTGGCCCGACACGACTTCATTCACAAACTCCTTCATGTGAGCTAATACGGCACGTACTTTAGGCATGATGTCTTGGCCATCGACAATAACGGGCTCATTCGATTGATTGCGTAATGCGGTATGCAACACCTCTCTACCTTCGGTTACATTAATTTTTTCGCCGCTAAACATGGCTTCTATAGCCTCGTCCAATTTGCATTCTTTAGCCAGCTGGATGAGCAAAGCAAATGTCTGGTCATTTATCCTGTTTTTGGAATAATCAACCAATATATCGTTGAACGTAATGGAAAACTTATCGAACCGAGTAGGATCTTCAGCAAAAAGATCTTTTAAGCTTTTTTCGTTGAGTGTAAGAAAATGATCTACTAAATATTTGTATGCATTGGTAGTTGTAAAGTCTATTTTTGGGAACATGTATATTATCTGTTTTAAGTTATTTGATAAAAACAAATATAACGCAAAAAGGTTATATTTCTAATCTAGCATATTCTTACTACTTTTACATTATGACCAAAGAACAAATTCAAGACTTGAGGGATAGAGTAGCTTCCCTGAGGAGGCATCTTTGACATCGATGCAAAAAAAGCAGAGGTAGAGAAAGATACTCAAATTACCCTTCAACCCAACTTTTGGGACGCCCCTAAGGAGGCCGAAAAAATATTACATGGCATTAAGAATCTAAAAGTCTGGACAGAACACTTTGATAAGGTATCTTCTGCTGTGGACGATGTGGCCATCATGTATGAGTTTTTTCAAAATGGCGATGCCAGTGAGACGGATGCTGAAGAACAGTATCAATTGGCGCTGGAACAAGTCGAAGAACTGGAATTCAAAAATATGCTAAGTGCTGAGGAGGATCAGCTAGATGCGATACTGCAAATTACTGCGGGCGCCGGCGGTACCGAGTCATGTGATTGGGCCTCGATGCTCATGCGTATGTACATCATGTGGGGAGAGAAACACGGCTGCAAGGTTACTGAGCAAGATTATCAAGAGGGCGATGTAGCTGGTATTAAAACAGTTACCTTACAATTTTCTGGGAACTTCGCCTACGGCTATCTTAAAGGTGAAAATGGTGTACACCGATTGGTGCGTATATCACCATTTGATTCCAATGGCAAACGACATACTTCTTTTGCTTCAGTGTACGTATATCCACTCGTGGATGATAATATCGAAATCGATGTTAAAGATTCAGAAATCGAATGGGATACATTTCGTGCTGGAGGTGCCGGTGGACAGAATGTAAACAAAGTGGAGACAGCTGTACGCTTGCATCATAAACCGACGGGCATTATCATCAAAAACCAAGAATCGCGCTCACAGCTGCAAAACAAAGAAAATGCTTTACGCTTACTAAAATCGCAGTTGTACGAAATCGAAATGCGTAAACGCGAAGAGGCTTCTGCAGCCATTGAAGGGTCTAAGAAAAAAATCGAATGGGGATCACAAATAAGAAATTATGTATTGCATCCTTATAAATTGATCAAAGACTTAAGAACGGGTACAGAAACATCCAACACACAAGCTGTACTGGACGGAGATCTGGATGAGTTTCTGAAATCTTACCTGATGGAATTTGGAGGATAATCTTCTTCAACAAAAAAGTCCTGAGATATACATTTCAGGACTTTATTTCTACACATTATAATCTAAATCTGTCTATTGAAGATTTCTTCAGCTTCCTTATCATCAAATTCTTTGATTTGCTTGGCTAGCGTCTTTTTCATCTTTTTGACGATTCTTTGGTATTTTGGATCATCATATACATTTCGCATCTCTTGCGGATCAGTCTGAAGATCGAATAACTCCCAAGACTCTACGCGTTTATAAAAACGAATCAGCTTATAGCGTCCTTCTTTCACCCCAAAATGCGGAGAAACCGCATGCTCGCCATTTTCAAAGTAATGATAAAATATTTGCTTTCTGTGTTCTTTCGTTGAAGATCTTAACACCGGAACGAAGGACTTACCCTGCATATCGGTTGGTCTCTTCACACCAGCCAGTTCCAACACTGTAGGGGCGATATCGGCGTTAACGATGCTAGCATGTGTATCGCTGCCCGCTTTAATCAGGGAAGGATATTTCATCACAAATGGTGTTCTGAAAGACTCTTGATACATAAATCTTTTGTCAAACCAACCGTGTTCTCCCATGTAAAATCCTTGATCGGAAAGGTAAATAACAATGGTGTTCTGGTCAAGATTATTTTCTTTCAGATAATCCAACACGCGGCCGATGTTACGATCCATAGACTGCGCAGTATTCAAATAATCAATCATGTATCGTCTGAATTTCCATTCTGCCAAAGCCTTACCTGACAATTTCTCTGCATGAAGTTTTTCATAGATCGGTTTATAATAGGCCGAATATTGCTTCTTCTGTTCTTCATTCATCCGCTTGAAGTTGCCATCATTCATCATCGCTTCCCACGATTCAAACATTTTTAAGTCATAGCCCATTTGCATATCCTTATCGATAGACATCTCTTGTCCTGCAGCGGCCTTGCGCGTAGCGTAATCATCATAGAAAGTTGCAGGTAGTGAAATAGTATCTCTATCGTATTGTCCAAAATCTTTTGGATCTGGCATCCAGGTGCGGTGTGTAGCTTTGTGCCCCACGATCAAACAAAATGGATTGTTTGTGTCTATCGAATCCAGCCAGCGAAGAGCTTTGTCCGTCACAATATCCGACACATAGCCTTCTACCCTTTTTCTGCCTTCTTTGGATATAAAATCGGGGTTAAAATAATGCCCCTGCCCGGGTAGAATATCATAGTAATTAAATCCTTGCAACTCATGACCTAAATGTATTTTACCAATCCATGCCGTGTTGTACCCTACTTTTTGCAAATCCTTTACAAATAGATTTTGAGAAAAATCAAACGAAGATGTTTCATTATCCTTAAACCCATTTTTATGACTGTACTTCCCTGTCAACAAGGTAGCTCTACTCGGTCCACAGATGGAATTGTTTACATAAGCATTATGGAATACAGTACCTTCGGCCGCAATACGATCAATATTTGGTGTGCGTCCTATTTTGGATCCATAGGCACCAATCGTTTGGTACGAATGGTCATCCGAAATAATAATAACAACATTCGGTTTAGCGTGCTGAGCAAAGGAAAAGATAACATTTCCTAGTACTACAGCCAACATTATAAGCCTTTTTACTATCACTATCCTTCTTGTTTATTTTATGATTCTTTTTCTGTTACTGTAACTCTGCACACATATACTGGTAATCAATTGTAGGAAAGCTGCTGTTCACCCACAAACATTTTAATTCCACACATGATGTCTTCTCAAAGGTCTATACAATATACAAATCTTATGAAATAGATATCAAACAATTAAAAAAATAATGGGTAATGAATTAAAAAGAGAGGATCCTATCGTCC
>JBMDWK010000023.1:0-7691 GCA_048595255.1 Sphingobacterium sp.
GAATTTTTTAGACTGATATAGGCCGGAGGTAAATCAGAGGCATCAATGGATTTATATCCCGCTAGTATATCAATAAATTGATAGGTAAACCAAGCGATAGAATTTATATCTTTAATGTATACTGATATTTTAGTTTCAGTAACTAGCAGTTGGTAATCCGTATTTAAGTCATCCACAACCTCAATATATAGACTTGGTCGCTGTGTTTGTTTTAAACTGTTTAAATCATCTGTGCGACCAATACTAAAATTTTTGCTATCTCTATTGCGCGATGTGAGTTGATTATATAGATACTCCGCAGCGCGGGCACTTACCTTGTCTCCATTGGACGTCACCAACAGCTCAGAGCAGGAGAAATTAAACCTTTCCTCCGAGGCTAAACATCCCTGAAGAGTAAAAATTAGCATTATGGCGATTGGCAATATCTTAAAAGGACACATGTACCTGAAAGGAAAGATTATAGAAATTCTTAAAAGATGGAGTCATGTTTTCGCTGCTAGTGGAAAAATTATACCAGTTTCCGATAATAGATCCACCAACATTTTTACTCAAGCTACGCCCTATCCCTGCCCCTACCATGGTATTAAGGACATTGAAGCTATTGTAAAACTGGTTGTCCAGAAGATCAATATCGGGTGAGTTACCAATACTTGCCATAGCTAACAAGTAATTGCGTCTGCCTCCCATAAAATATTGTGCCTTACCAATAGCATTGTATAAATAGTTTTTATCCCCCTGTTGTATCAAAAGGAAATTATTAATATGGCCAGATAGCTGGAAGTCTGAAATATTTTTAACAACACCTAATTGTATATTAAAAAGTTTCTGATCGTTATAAAAAGATCTATGTCCTAATGAAGTCTCTGCCTGCCATTCATTTTTTAAATAATAGGTGAATGAGACGTTAGCAGCGACCTTAGCAAAAAATTTATTCGAAAGTGCCACATCAATTCTACTGGAGAATTTTTCAGACCACATTTTCGTCCATTCAATTTGACCTTGAATCCCCTTTCCTTCCTGACGACCTGCATAATTTACTCTTGCCCCCAAGGCATCTCCACTTTCAAGCAATCGAAGGTATTCAATCGTGGATATACTTGTTATGATATCTTCTTGTCCGAAGCGCCCATGGAGGTGTGATATTGCTACCACGTTTTTATGTGTCTTAATGGCTAGAGCTTCTAGATGTTGCTTAAAAGCAGCCAGCTCGAGAAGCGAAGGTTCGTGAAACTGCTGGTAATAATATGCGGAATCGTAATTTTTTAGCCCCTCAAATGCCTGTCCTTTCATGTATTTTTGCGACTTACTGTCTTTATAAGACAATGACGTATTTAAAATATCAAGAGCGCTACTATACTCCTTATTTTTTAATAAGGACTGCGCATATACCTCAGCAGTAGAGGTAAAAGTATTGATTAAGGGTTCATGATAAGGGTGTTCTTTTACCTGCCCTAAAAGTAAATCCCAGGAAAGCTCGTATCTATCGGGAAAGTTGTTCAGTGCTTCGGCTAATTTAATTTTGAAATCCATTTCTTTTGGATGCTTTTGCGCCGCAATCTGAGCGAATCTAAGCATCGCCTCTTTATCACCCAACTGGTAGCTGAGGTTAATCATAATCAATAGCGCCTCTTTACTACTATCGTTTAATGTTAGCCATCGATCTCCTACTGCCCAAGCTTCTTTTAATTGATATTTTTCTCTCAGATTTTTTATCGTGAATGCAGCGACCTCCTCATATGCTTGCAAAATCCGTCCCCTCTGCTCTTCGCTGGCATATCCTAAACTCTGTTCATATATGATCAATGCTTGCTCATAGTTACCTTGTTTATTTAATAAATCAGCTTTCTTTGATAGCACCAGTAAATCATCAGGTGACTTCATTAAGAACTCATCGAGTAGCTTTATAGCTTGCTGAAACCGGCCTTGCTCTACCAGAGTAGAATATTGAGCTTGATTGGCCACAGATACCGCCTCATTATCTCCATATAAAATCACTTTGTCCCATACGACCACTGCCTCATCATATAACCCCGATTCTTTGAAAGATTTTGCCTTATCCAATAGCGTTCGTACGTAAGAATTTTTAATATCCGCATCATTCGGATACTTTTGAAATAAATTTTCAAGCAGCATAGCCTGTCTGCCTTTATCATCTTTACGCTGATAGATTTGCAGTTCCTTTATATCTAATTCCTTACTATTACCAGCTCGAGATCGATGTCTTACTAAAGCGGCTAACGCATCATCATACAGCCCCTGAGCCATTAAGCTGTTGAAGTGATATTGGAAAGACTCTCGGTCGGCGGGACGCATCTGAAATATTTGTCCATATAAAGTGGCTGGATCACTAGCCCTGGCATGCCGAGCCGCCTCCATTAAAAAATAATTATATTGTGCCTGTAATTCCGGATTAGGTGACTTCTTTACCTGCGCACTTAAATAAGATAATATTTCTGAATAGCGTTTGCTTTGCTCTAGTAGGGAAATCTTTTTTTGAATCAGCTTTATGTCATTGGGAAAGCGATTCAATGCGCGCTCAGTAGAAACAAGAGCATTGGCATAATCACCGGATTTTATATAGCTGTCAACCAGCAAAAGGTAACTGTCTGCTTTATCAGGATTCTCTTCAATATATTGGTTTAATATATCAATGCTTTCAATAATTCTACCCGATTTCTGACTTTTAAGAACCTGCTGATCCATCTGATAGGCTCTGTCTTTAGATAGCTCTGCATCCTGGGGATAAATCTGGGAGATTCGTGTTAGCAAGCGGTTGGCCTCCACATGATTTCCCATTTCACGATACAGTTCAATTTTCTTTCTCCAGAGTCCTTTCCAATAGGGATTTACTTCTAATAGCTCGTTAATATAACATATAGCACTAGAATACCTTTTAGTCTCGGTCTCTACTGTTACTAACATATGTTTTGCATCCACATGTCCTGGCGCATACTCCAACGTCTTGACCAACTGGTAACGCGCTTTATCATAGTTCTTCTTATGGATATAATATTTACCTACAAGCATACGCACATCCGGATCTTTAGGTGCTTGCTTTAAATAGGTCTCGGCAAGCTGTTTGCCCTCCTCCCATTTACCTTTATTATATAAATCTTCTATCTCAGCACTCTCTTTATCTCGATTTTTTTTGTCACCAACGTTTTGTGCTAAAAGGGTATTGGAGAAACAAATAATGGTAAAAAATACCATTATTAAATATTTATAAAATTTATACATTACTTTTTACAGGTTTTTGGTTAGAAAATCCTTGTCGAGTCATTTGCCCCCACTTGAAGTCGTTACGGGTTAAATATTGGATATAACCTTTCAACGTAAATAGTACTATCAGGGGATGATATAACAATGCTTCAAAAGCAGAAAATATCACTAACCTGAAGTAATCCCAAAAGTTACGATAGATTTTGCCAAGCAGTAAATCAGAAGATATGGTTACTATAGATACAGCTAAACCTATGAGATAAGCATACGCAAGCATCATCCAGAATGTATCAAAATTCACCTGATTGGTAAGAAGCAAGAAAATCATAAACAGCAGACCGCAGAACTCAATAATGGGAGCAAGAAATTCAAAAAAAACAATATAGGGCATCACCAGAAAGCCAAGCCGGCCATAATTTTTGTTAAAAAGAAATTTCCTGTGATCAATAATAAATTGAAGCATCCCTCTTCCCCAGCGCGTGCGCTGCCTATTCAGGACTTTTATATTTGGAGGGCCTTCGGTCCAGCATAAACTATATGGACATTGTTCTATTTTATAAGGAAGTTTACTCTCTCTCATATAGGCGACCATGCGTACTGTCATATCCATATCTTCAGCGTGAGAAGCCGAATCGAATCCGCCAGCGGCAATAACCACCTGGGTATCAAATAAGCCAAAGCCGCCAGACACATTTGGCACTGCATTCAACATAGACCAGCCCATCTTTGCTACTAAATATGACCTTAGATATTCCGTTTCCTGAAATAACGGAATAAGCCCTTTCGGTGCTTGCGCCCGTATTACGCGTCCTTTTTCAATAACACAACTGTTTACCATTCTCATGGTAGCCCCTACAGCAATTACATGTTTGTCTGATCCTAAAACCGGAAGAATAATTTTAGTTAAGGTATCTTCAGCAAGAATACAATCAACGTCAGTGTTTATAAAGTAATCATATTGTGCAACGTTGACACCTGCATTCATCGCATCTGCCTTCGTTCCTCCATTTTCCTTATCTACAACTATTAATTTTTTAAAAGCACTGTTACGAGATCGGTAAATAGTTTTGACGGTTTTGCAATAAACCTTATAGTTATAATAATAAGAAACAGGTTCTAACTCGAATTCTTCAATTAGAATTTCGAGTGTTTTATCCTTACTGCCGTCATTCACTATAATAACTTCAAAATTCGGATAAGATAGATTGAGTAAAGAATTAACGCTATCTAGAATAATTACTTCTTCATTAAAAGCCGGGGCAACAATACTTATACCGGGAGCTTCATCAGGAAAATCTTTTAAAAAGTTTTCTTCACGTGTTGTATAGGTGTACTTGTAACGAAGAGTTTTGATATAACTCAATACCATAAGCATAATATACATCAGTACTAAAGCAGTGGCATAAAAGAAAATTATATATGAGAAAAAGTAGTCCATTTCAATTTTTATGTAGCTTGTAATCGCTGTTCAGTTAATACTTGATTGAGAATTGTAATCTCTTTTTCAAAAAATGATGTTTTTGCTTCTTTATTAAGCGATAATAGCAAATTCTCACCTTCAACACCATGAGCGGATATCGCGCGTGCTATTGTAAGTTTAAGATTCCCTTCCGATGAAGCGTGATAAGCTTCATTTAAAAATTCAAGAGCAAGAGACCCCTTTAGTAATCCCATCGTATGTATTATAGCTTCCCTTACATTACTAGATTCCAAAGGGTACCTATTGATTAATGATTGAACACAGCTATTACAGCCCAATTCACCCAAAGTAATGACTATGGAAGCGCGAATATCCCTGTTTTCCTGTTTATCGAGCATAGCAATAAGAGTGGGAATGGCCTCGGTTTGCTTGAAATAGCCCACTTCTCTTAACAAAAAGATGGTGTAATTAGGGTTTTTGGAATTATTAATCCATCGCAACAAATTCGGCAATTTGTCTTCCTTAGATCTTTTTATTAACGTAGCGTGTAGCCTAAGTTTATCCAAATGCGTAAAAGACTCATCAAAACTTTCTTCCATAAAACGGAAAGGACGATAAGCGTCTTGACTGGTATAAACATCGCGAGCAGTTTTACGCAACTGATCATCATGATGGTATGTAGATTTGGATAATACGCCGGTATTAACACCATTGTTCATTTCGCCAACTATCTGCAGGGCGTGTCTGCGCTGATGTAAATTTGAATGTCTAATCTTCTTCTCCCAGAAATTCATCAATCGAAAAGCTTCCAAGCAATTTTTATAGTTTATCTCATTCAACGCACCTTCTTTAAAGACTGTGTTTTTAATGCTTAAGATAACATCGGTTAAGATTTCGATTTTCCATTTTTTTGAATCGTTATTACTTAAATTCAGTAGTTCACGGATTTCCATGACCTCATAAAAAGTCGGACTTTCCATCACGAACCTTAATTTATCTTCAAAGTGTGCGCGTACATTTTTTATTTCTTTCTCTTTTTTATTTATTCTATATCCAATATAAAATATACGCAGTATGCCAAATAATACGAGAACGGCAAGTATAACAACCATAAAAACGGTCAATCTTATTATTAGCGGGTACCCACTATATAATGAGCTTAAATAACTGAAGTAATAAATGTAGTAATCGTAATACATAGCTTTTTATTTTTAGAGATACCCCAGAGATGTATGCTTTTCAAATACAATTCGCTTACATAAAATCTGGAATACAAATGTGTAAAACATCTTGTGATAGAATGTCTCAAAAACACATGAGGAGTTGCATGTTTTTTTGAGACATATCACAAAAAAGAGTCATTTAAAAAACCATAACAACTACAAACCAACGTTTTACATCATTTAAGCTAGATGTTCTCAGGTTAAAATATTGGAGTGATTTTCTGTTAAAAGAAAACCTTTTTTTTCGTTTTTTAGTAAAGAGCATGATGTTTTTTTAAGCGAAACAACCAAGTGTAGACGAGGCTCTACAACGTTGTTTAACCTGTAGAAATCGAGCTACAAATGGTAGTATAGTAATAGATATTGATAAATAACGTTTATAGTAATAATATCAGGTTTGACTGTAAAACTGTAAGTTTTAAACGGGATAATTCATGGTGAAATTTCCATGGTGCTTGCAGACATGGTCTATACATGCGGATGGGATGACTTAAATATATTTCAAGCCTCATGGTAGTGGAGATTTAAGTAGGCATAATCTTAATGCCCGAACTGGTGCACATATCAACACCAATTTATAGAGCAAAACTTTATAACTTTTGTATCCAATGAGCAAGTTTTTAATATAACAACAGTTAAAGTGCAAAACCTCCAAGATTTGCCCACCGAGCCTTAGTTTAACTATTAATAACTAACTTTTAGCTACGAGCTGTAAAATATTATTATTGCGAGATAATAAGGAATAAAAGTAGAATTGCTTTTTGCACCAGGTACATGAGACCATAAATTTAATTCATGAACTCAGCTTTATATGATCATAAGGCAGATAAAATAACCGAAATGGGTAGTCAGGGAGTGCGTGTATTATATAAGAACTTATAATTACTAGGGTACATTCATACAACCTGTAATAACTTTTCACCTGATAAATAATTTTTCTGCTGGACCTGACGATATTCGTGAGGGGAGCATCCGAACGCTTTGAAAAAATTGCGATAAAAAGAGGCTCGTGAATTAAAACCACATACAAATGCTAACTCCTCTATGGTATAAACTAAATCCTCTGAACGCAACATTTTAGCCGCATGATCCAGTCTAAGTTTAATAATAAAACGCGAATAACCCATTTTATAGATTTCCTTTAGAAGAGGAGAGACCATGTTTAGAGGAATATTTAGCTGCTGAGAGAACTTATCTTTACTCAAATCCAAATCTAAAAACCCTAAATTTTTTATAAAACGCTCTATTTGGCTTATATATATGTTGCTCACGAAATTTGCTTTCACATTCTCTGGGTTATGGCTTTCCGGATTAGGATCGAAAGAGAAATTAGATTTTACAGGGGCATTTTTGAAAAGGTTAATCAAGATTGAATCAAAATTTATTTTAAATCTGGATTTCTCCATGAGAAAAATCAAACTTAAAAGAAAAAGGAAATATACTAGTAAGTCTATACTTCGATGAAATATTATATCATTCCCCCAATCTACTACGTACAAAGCAATTAGAAGCTGTAAAATTAACAAACTGCTCATTAAGCAATACCAAATTATTTCTTTTTTATTACTTAACTTATTTAAAGCCGGATTAAGATCACCAACATTCGTTCTCATAAATAAGAGATAAAGAGAAAGATGCGAAACAATCAAAAAATGTTGAATATTTATGAATTTCTGGTGATATAAATACCGGAATTCAGGGTGCACGAGAATTATAATATATAAAATGCTCATGAAACAAAAAGGGATCATATGCCTCCAAAAATTCTTGAGAGCAGCCCCCCCCTGTTTGCTATTTAGTAAAAAAATAAAAGCTGGTCCATACAAAAA
>JBMDWK010000024.1:0-1540 GCA_048595255.1 Sphingobacterium sp.
CTATACCGAACTCAATGCGCCAAATGGCCGAATAGTTACTGTTGATTATAAAAATCCTAGCAGTGAAAATTGGACTGATTTAATTCCTCAAACAGATAATGTACTAAGTCCATCTACTGGTGGAGGTAAAATTTTTGCTTCTTACCTCAAAGATGCGACTTCGTTGGTTAAGCAATTTGATCGTAATGGCAAATTAGAACGTGAAATAGAATTACCAGGAGTAGGCACAGCTTCTGGTTTTGGAGCGAAGAAAGACGATAAATCGCTTTACTATTCCTTTACTTCATACATCCATCCGAGCACGATTTATAAGTATGATATCACATCGGGAAAATCCGAGGTGTATAAAAAATCAGGCGCTCAATTTAATCCAGAACAGTATGAGTCCAAACAAGTTTTCTATACTTCCAAAGACGGTACTAAGGTACCTATGATTATTACACATAAAAAAGGTGTAAAACTAGATGGTACTAATCCAACAATGTTGTATGCGTATGGCGGTTTCAATATTAGTTTGACGCCAGCATTTAGCCTTGCACATGTTATTTTATTAGAGCAAGGGGGTGTCTACGCTGTGGCCAATTTGCGCGGCGGCGGCGAGTATGGAGAAAATTGGCACCTAGCAGGGACTAAACTGAAAAAGCAAAATGTATTTGATGACTTTATTGCAGCTGCAGAGTATCTTATCAACGAGAAGTATACGTCTTCGGAAAAATTAGCTATTGCCGGTGGTTCGAATGGTGGTCTTTTGGTCGGTGCAGTCATGACGCAGCGTCCAGAATTATTTAAAGTAGCTTATCCAGCGGTAGGAGTTTTGGATATGTTGCGTTACCACAAATTCACGGCTGGTGCAGGATGGGCATTTGACTACGGTACCGCGGATGATAGCAAAGAGATGTTCGAATATTTGTACAAATATTCTCCATATCACGCTTTGAAACCGGATACTAATTATCCAGCGACAATGGTTACTACAGCAGATCATGATGACCGTGTAGTACCTGCACACTCCTTTAAATTTGCTGCCAGATTGCAAGAATATCACAAGGGAAGCAACCCCGTATTGATCCGTATAGACACAAAAGCCGGTCATGGGGCAGGCAAGTCTACTGCGATGCAGATAGCTGAAAATGCGGATAGATGGGCATTCATGTTCCAGAATATGGGTGTTGGCTATACCGAGATTAAATAATTGTTTTAATAAAGGTTGTCTAAAATGTAAGTATATTCGTCATTTCGACGAGGAGTGAAGGGAAATCAAAAATAGTATCAAATATTAGAAATTGAGGTTGTTTTGTACTTGCACTAATTGATTTCTCTCTACGGTCGAAATGACGCTATTAGTTTTTAAAACTTTTTAGACAACTTTTTTTATGGTCGAAAAATTAATACAGCATATAGACAGTATTGTTCCGCTTACAGAAGACGAAGGTCATATCATTCGAGAACTGGTCAAAGAGAAAGAGATTCCACGCAAGAAATTCTTACATCAAGCAGGCGAAGTTGCTTCAAATTCTGCTTTTGTAGTAGAAGGCTGTTT
>JBMDWK010000025.1:0-80825 GCA_048595255.1 Sphingobacterium sp.
GATGCTATGATTGCAGGTTTGACTTTGAATGTTTTCAATAATCATGCGGAGCGTGTACGTATGGCTAACTTGGCCCAAACGGTGAATGTATTACAAGCGGTAATCTTGACTGAAGGCGAAAAAATGATTTTGACTCCGACCTACCATATAATGGAAATGTATAAAGTTCATCAAGATGCGACCTTAATACCTCTTTCTTTAGAAAGTAAAGATTTTGTTTTTGGCAATGAGAAGGTCCCAGCTATTCATGCTTCAGCTTCAGTAAGCAATGAGGGCATTACGCATATTTCATTGGTCAATGTGGATCCTAAAGTAAAGCATGAAATCACTGTTGATTTGGACAAAAATTATAAAGATTTGAGCGGTAGAATTTTGACCGCAAAAAATTTATCCGATCATAATACTTTTCAAGTTCCTGACAAAATCAAACCTACAGATTTTAACAATGCTAAGCTGAAAAACAATCAATTGAGCGTAGAGTTGCCTCCGTTTTCGGTAGTGGTACTTCGTTTAAAATAATAATTAATTGCGCAATCGTTAGACACAATGAAACTTAAACACTATATATCGGTAGCCGTAATCGCTCTACAAAGCTTACAATTTGCGTCTGCTCAACAGCAATCCTTGGTTGTTGATGTCAATACTTCTATAGCCAAAGTACATCCCAATATGTGGGGGGTGTTTTTCGAAGATATCAATATGGGAGCGGATGGAGGTATCTATGCCGAACTTGTAAAAAATAGATCTTTTGAATTCTTTAGACCGATGATGGGTTGGAAAAATCTAGGTCCAGTGAAGGAAGGAAATTATCTCATTCTGAACAGACAACTGAACAACGAAGCCAATCCTCGATATTTACGCGTTGACAAAAAAAATAATACAGCAATCGGGTTACGAAATGAAGGGTTCCGGGGAATGGGGGTAAAGCAGGGTATTACGTATGAATTCTCTGTATGGTATCGTCAGCAAAAGCCGGGTATTACATTGCGCGTAGAATTGGTGGATAGTGCAGGAACGGTGATTGGTAAAACAGAACATAAACCTACACAAGAAAATAAACAGTGGCAATACCAAGAAGTAAGTTTCACGTCAAACACAACAGATCAAAAGGCAAATCTGCAAGTCTGGTTTGATGGTGAAGGAACTATTGATCTCGATATGATTTCATTATTCCCTACCGATACTTGGAAAGGTCGCAAAAAAGGACTGCGTGCAGATATGGTACAGACCTTAGCCGATCTAAAACCTGGTTTTATCCGTTTCCCAGGCGGATGTATCGTGGAAGGATTTGATCTTTCACAACGTTTTCAATGGAAAAAAACTGTAGGGCCGATTGAAAACAGACAACTTATTGTGAACCGTTGGAATACAGAGTTTGCCCATCGTCTCACACCGGATTATTTCCAAACTTTTGGTCTTGGTTTTTTCGAATATTTCCAATTAGCCGAAGATTTAGGCGCTGAGCCGTTGCCAATATTAAATTGTGGAATGGCTTGTCAGTTCAACTCCGCAGAGGTGGTGCCGTTAGACCAATTGGATGAATATGTGCAAGACGCATTAGATCTTATCGAGTTTGCTAATGGTGCAGTGAATACGAAATGGGGAAAATTACGTGCGGATATGGGACATCCGGCTCCCTTCAATCTGAAAATGCTTGGTGTGGGTAACGAAAATTGGGGACCACAATACGTTGAAAGATTGAAAGTCTTTCAAGATGCTCTAAAAAAGTATCACCCTGAAATAGAGATTATAGCGAGTTCGGGAACAGATCCCGAAGGCGAGCGTTTTCAGTATTTGGATAAAGAGCTTCGCGCAATGAAGATAGATATCATTGACGAGCACTTTTACAGAGATCCAGATTGGTTCTTATCCAATGCGAAGCGTTATGACAATTACGACCGCAATGGAGCCAAAATCTTTGCTGGAGAATATGCTTCCCACAGTAAAAATAATAAAAAGCCAGAGTATCGCAACAATTGGGAAGCAGCTTTATCCGAAGCCGCCTTCCTAACAGGTGTGGAGCGTAATGCCGATGTGGTACAATTGGCTTCTTATGCCCCTTTATTTGCGCATATCGACGGTTGGCAATGGACTCCAGACCTGATTTGGGTAGATAATTTGAATGTTTTTGTCACGCCTAGTTATCACGTGCAGAAGTTTTTTAGTACCAATAAAGGAACAGACGTAGTGCCTTTGTTGAGCAATAGTAAAACTCTTACGGGAGAAAATAACCTATATGGATCCGCTGTAGTAGATAAGCATAACAATGAATTGATTCTGAAAATTGTCAATACCGGTGATTCTACGAATGAGCTAGCTATTGACCTCAGAGGTATTAAAAAATCGCAAGGAAAAGCGTTTGTATCCGTTTTGCATCATGATGATCCACTAGCCTTTAATGAGGTTGGGAAGTCACCTTCTATTACACCCATAGAATCAGAAGTGAATTATAAAGGAAAGAAATTAGTATATACAGCGGCTAGTAAGTCAGTCAATTTAATTAAACTAAAATTATAAAGCCATGAAAAAGTTAGCCTGTAGAAAAGTAATTATCGTCGTATTATTAATATTTAGTTTTTCTAATTCATTAATTGGTCAGCAAAAGAAGCAGTCGATTGCTCTGTTTGAGTTAGCTGATGTAACGTTGAAAGATGAGACTTTTCTGCATGCACAAGACTTAAATAAGGCTTATCTACTGGCTTTAGATGCAGATCGATTATTAGCCCCTTATCTAAAGGAGGCAGGATTAAACCCCAGGAAGCCTAATTATACAAATTGGGAAAATTCAGGACTTGATGGGCATATCGGTGGACATTACGTCTCCGCATTGGCGCTGATGTATGCTTCTACAGGAGATTCCCTAATTTATAAGCGCTTGGATTATGTCTTGCAAGAACTGAAAAAGTGCCAAGATAATTTGGGAACAGGTTATGTTGGTGGAGTACCGGGTAGTAAGCAGTTGTGGGATGACATCAAGCAAGGTAAAATAAAGGCAGGGAGTTTTGACTTAAACAGCCGATGGGTACCTCTGTATAATATTCACAAAATCTACGCGGGTTTACGTGATGCATATTATTTTGCTGGTCGCGAAGATGCCAAGGACATGCTTATCAAGCTGACCGATTGGGCAATAGATTTGGTGAGTGGATTAAGTGAAGCGCAAATTCAAGATATGCTGCGTAGTGAGCATGGAGGGCTGAATGAGGTTTTTGCCGAAGCAGCTGTCATTTCCGGAGATAATAAATACCTGCAATTGGCAGAGAAATTTACGCATCAATATATTCTAAATCCTCTAATAGCACAAAGGGATGAACTAACAGGAAAGCATGCAAATACCCAAATTCCCAAGATAATTGGTGCTAAAAGGATTGCCGACTTGGAAGGAAGAAAAGATTGGGATGATGCAGCTCGATTCTTTTGGGAAACGGTAGTAACCAAACGTTCTGTAGCAATCGGAGGTAATAGTGCAAGTGAGCACTTTCATCCATCGACCGACTTTTCGAATATGATAACCAATATTGAAGGTCCGGAGACTTGTAATACTTACAATATGATGCGGTTGAGTACACAATTCTTTCAGTCGGATGGAGATAGCAAGTTTGCAGATTATTATGAACGCGCTTTGTACAATCATATTCTGTCGTCACAGCATCCAGAACACGGAGGGTTAGTGTATTTTACATCGATGCGTCCTTCGCATTATCGTGTTTACTCACAGCCGCAAACCAGTTTTTGGTGTTGTGTAGGTTCAGGGATCGAAAACCACTCCAAATACAGCGAATTTATTTACGCCCATCGTGGCAATGAACTGTTTGTAAATTTATTTATTTCTTCCGAACTGAATTGGAAAGATAAGGGTGTACAGATTACGCAACAATCATTGTTTCCTACAGAAGGAAAATCTGTTTTTTCATTTAAAACAAAAAAAACTATTCCATTAGCCTTAAAAATACGTTATCCAAACTGGGTGAAAAAAGATATTTCGGTACAAGTAAATGGCAAGTCTATTCAAGCTCTTAAGGATGCAAATGGCTATTTGACTATTGACCATAAATGGAAAAACGGAGATAAAGTGGAATTATCATTCGATATGGAAGTGAACGTGGAACAATTGCCCGATCATTCGGAATATTATGCTTTTCGATATGGGCCATTGGTTTTAGCGGCTAAGACTGATACTGCACAGATGTTAGGACTTTTGGCTGATGATAGTAGAGGAGGACATATTGCCAAAGGAGATCAAGTTCCTTTAACTGAGATTCCCCATTTGGTAGTATCGAATGCAAACTTGGCAGAGCAGGTGGAAATGATTTCTCCTCAAGATTTACGCTTTAGATTAAAAAATCTTCAGGTTAGAAATGAAGCTACAGAAATGGAGTTGATGCCCTTTTACAAGTTACATGATAGTCGTTATATCATCTATTGGCCAAAGGTGAATTCCTCATCAGAATTGGCAGAACGACTGGTAAAATACGAACGTGATGATTACCAAAGAAAACTCAATGCCATCACAGTTGATCAAGTACACTGCGGACAACAACAATCAGAGTCGGATCATGCTATTCAATACGAACTTTCCAATACCGGATCGGATAATGGTGTACAATGGCGGAATGCAACGGGATGGTTTGCTTATGAATTAGCGAACAAAAATAAGCGTGCGAAACTACTTTGGATAGCAGATTTAGAAGGTAATTCGCAAAATTTCAATGTGCTGATCAATGGAGCTGTTGTAACCCCTACCGAAGTAAATGCTGATGGTAGATACTATCTGCTGGAGGATATAAATGAAAATATTAAGGTAAAACTCCAGGCCTTGCCGAATCAATCGGTTCCCAAAATTAAGGAAGTTAGGCTTTTATCGAATAAAATAGATTAACTCCTAACATACAAACTCGCCATGATGAATTTGAAAAGAATTATTCTTCCTTTTATAATTGTCTTTGCCAATAGTGTTTTTGCACAACAAGAGCCAGTTGAAACTCAATTCGAAGGCTATCTCTTTGCTTATTTTGAAGGGAAGAGCGATCCGATGAAGCGCGAGCATTTGCGGTTTGCGACGAGTTCGGATGCTCTTAAATGGAAAGCTTTAAATAACAATCATGCAGTGATTTCTTCCGATACCATTTCGAGTACTGGAGGTATTCGCGACCCTCACTTATTACGCGGAGAAAATAAAGGTTTTTATTTGGTAGCTACAGATATGAAGACTTTTAAGGATGGATGGGACAATAATCCGGGTATTGTGATGATGTATTCGGACAATTTGGTGGATTGGAAACATCAGGTCATCAATCTTGAAAAATCGTATCCTAAAAAGTTTAAAAATGTAAAATGGGTATGGGCACCTCAAACATTTTATGATGCCAAGAAGGATAAATATCTGGTGTATTTCACTGTTCGTTATCATCATAATGATAAGTTAGATTTTTATGCCGCATATGCAAATAAGGATTTTACAGGTTTTGAATCGGAACCTAAATTGCTATTCAGTCCCCAATATGGAGGTATCGATGGAGATATAATTTTTGATAAAGGAATTTATCACTTCTTCTACAAAGGAAACACCAAGGATGCAGCTGGCAAAGAATTCCAAAATGGTATCAAAGTGGCCACTTCAGCATCACTCTGGGGACCTTGGAGAGAAAATGAAGGATATGTAGACAGTTATGCAGATACATCTACTGTGGTAGAAGGATCTAGTATATTCAAACTCAATAATTCGGACGAATATATTCTGATGTATGACGTATACGCAGATGGTCGCTATGAGTTTCAAAGAAGCACAGATTTATCTTCTTTTACACAAAAGCCTGAGACATTTACAAAGAATTTTGATCCGCGTCACGGCAGCATAATCTCTATTACGAAAGAAGAAGCTAGGAATTTGGATCGCAAATGGGGAGGTGTGGTGCCGGAGTTAGTTCAGCCAACGAAAAAAAATGATCGCTATGTATTCCAATCCAAAGGAA
Source organism: Sphingobacterium sp. (assembly GCA_048595255.1). Taxonomy (GTDB): domain Bacteria; phylum Bacteroidota; class Bacteroidia; order Sphingobacteriales; family Sphingobacteriaceae; genus Sphingobacterium. The sequence goes on from JBMDWK010000025.1 coordinate 5,973, forward strand.
ATCCTATTATTACACACCATTACACGGCAGATCCAGCTGCATTGGTTATGAATGATACGTTATGGATGTATACAGGACATGATTTTGAAGGTGGGCAGCGTGATTACATCATGCGCGACTGGTTGGTGTATTCGACTACCGATATGAAAACTTGGACTGAATATCCAGTTCCACTGAAAGTAACAGACTTTGAGTGGGCGACTAGCAAGTCTGCATTTGCGGGCCATGTGGCAGAAAGAAATGGAAAATACTATTGGTATATCAGTACAAATTGGACAGGAATAGGTGTGGCTGTCGCGGATCGGCCTGAGGGTCCTTTCAAAGATGCTTTAGGAAAACCCTTATTGACCAATGAAGATTGTTTTGCTTCTACACATTCTTGGGCATGTATTGATCCTGCAATTTTTATTGATGATGACGGTACACCTTGGATATTTTGGGGTAATAGAGAATGCTATTATGCGAAGTTGAAAGATAATATGATTGAAATCGATGGGGAAATCAAACAAATTGATTTTGAAGGTTTTTCTTTCACAGAAGCTCCTTGGATGCATAAATATAAGGATAAGTATTATTTGACCTATGCAACAGAATTTCCTGAAAAGATAGCTTATGCAATGGCCGACAATGTCGAAGGACCATATGAATATAAAGGAATATTGAATGAGATAGCTGGAAATAGCAATACCAACCATCAATCTATTGTGGAATTTAAAGGGGAATGGTACTTCCTTTATCATAATGGAGGAATTCAGACCGACGGGGGAAGTTATAGTCGTTCGGTATGCATTGATCGTATGGAGTATAATGCGGACGGTACAATCAAGCGCATTATTATGACTACTGAAGGAATATTATAAAAATAACATAGCAGCATTAACTAACGGATTAGAAGGATAGAATGAAACTACAACAACACAAAATTGCAATACTAATATTTTTTATTTTTCAAAGTATAGGGCATTATACCTGTGCTCAAGAATATAAATCAGGGCCTGCCGAAAAAGATTATATAGGCTATTTATTCACGTATTTCAAAGGAAATGCCGTGGTAGATGAGGCTGTGTGCTATGCAGTGAGCACCGACGGATATAATTTTAAGACATTAAATAATAACCAACCTATTCTAAATTCTTCGGTCATCAGTTTGACAGGAGGGGTTCGTGATCCGCATATATTGCGCGGTCAGGATGGCAAGACTTTTTATATGGTCATCACGGATATGACTTCGAGTAAAGGTTGGGATTCCAATCGCGCCATGGTGCTATTGAAGTCAGATGATTTGATTAATTGGACACATTCTAATATCCATATTCAAAAGCGATTCATAGGTCATGATGATCTTAAACGTGTGTGGGCTCCCCAAACTATTTATGATGAGTCGGTTGGGAAATATATGATTTATTGGTCAATGCAGCATGGTGATGGACCTGATATTATCTATTATTCCTATGCTAATGCAGATTTTACGGATCTAGAAACAGAACCAAAACCTTTGTTTATTCCAAAAAACAAAAAATCCTGTATCGACGGCGATATCATTAATAAAAATGGTTTATTCTATCTTTTTTATAAAACAGAAGGTGATGGAAATGGTCTGCGCCTTGCGATTACGGATTCATTGACTTCGGGAAAATGGATTGAACAGCCAGGATACAAGCAACAGACACAAGATGCGGTGGAAGGGTCGAGTATTTTTAAATTAAATCATTCGGACAAATACATTCTTATGTATGATGTCTATACCAAAGGCCGTTATGAATTTTGTGAGAGTGTAGATTTAGATAGATTTGAATTAATAGATCAAAATATATCGATGGATTTTCACCCAAGACATGGCTCTATTATTCCTATTTCAAGGTCTGAATTGATAGCCTTGACCGATAAATGGGGTAAACCGGAAGGTATTGAAATTCCTAAATCTAATAATCCTGTTTTAGAAGGCTATTATGCGGATCCAGACATTATTTATTCGCATAAACATAAAAAATATTACTTATATCCTACGAGTGATGGGTTTGATGGTTGGGGTGGCTATTATTTCAAGGCTTTCTCTTCCGACAATCTAAAAGATTGGAAGGATGAAGGTGTTATCTTGGATTTGAAAAAAGATGTGCCTTGGGGAAGTCGAAATGCTTGGGCGCCAACTATTACGGAGAAAAAGATAGGAAAAAATTATAAATACTTCTATTACTTCACAGCAGCGCAGAATATAGGTGTTGCGGTTGCGGATGAGCCAACTGGCCCTTTCAAAGATTCGGGTAAGGCATTGATAGATTTCAAACCTGAGGGAGTACAAGGGGGACAAGAAATAGATCCAGCGGTGTTTAATGATCCAAAATCGGGTAAGAGCTACTTGTATTGGGGAAATGGTTATTTGGCGGTAGCCGAATTGGAAAAGGATATGGTGAATATCAAGAAAAACACAATAAAGACCATTACACCCGATCGTACTTTTAGGGAAGGTGCTTTTGTAATTTATAGGCAAGGTAAATACTATTTCTTTTGGTCTGAAGACGACACAAGAAGTCCAAATTATAGTGTACGCTATGGCTATGCGGATTCACCAGTGGGTCCTATAACTGTTCCCGAGAATAATAAGATCTTACAAAAGGATGCCTCGAAAGGTATTTATGGACCAGGGCATAATTCTGTTATTCAGGTGCCTGGAAAGGATGAATGGTATATCGTCTATCATCGTTTTAGCATTCCAAATGGTGTTAAAATGGGAGATGCGGCTGGGTTTCACCGCGAAGTATGTATAGACCCCCTTGTATTTGACGAGAAGGGATATATTTTACCAGTTAATCCAAGCCTATAATGAATCTTATTGCAAAACTACTTTTAAGCCATCTCCTATATTTTTGTTTTTTAGCTATCTCATTAGCACAACCAGGTTTTGGTGAGCCGACGAAGCTAAATAAGGGCTGGTTTTTCAAATTAGGTGATATACAGAATGGACAAAACCTAACTCAATTCGATCCTTCATTTCAACGATTAGATTTACCGCACGACTGGTCTGTAAAACAAAGTTTGAGTCCTACATTAGCAAGTGCTACAGGCTATTTGCCTGGCGGCATCGCTTGGTATTATAAAGTGGTGAATTTTTCGAAAGAAGATGCAGGAAAGAAATACTATGCATACTTCGAAGGGGTATATAATCGCAGTGATGTATATATCAATGGACAATCATTAGGTCATCGCCCTAACGGTTACGTTTCATTTATGTATGATTTGTCTGCTCATATCAAGTACGGTGAACAGAATGTTATCGCTGTTCGAGTGAATCACAGTCAAGATGCAGATTCTCGCTGGTATACGGGATCTGGTATTTATCGTAACGTTTGGTTAGTCAAATCCGAGCCTGTACATATAGATTTGTGGGGTGTATACTGCTATCCAGAGTTGAGTAAGGATAACGGAACGTTGCAGGTAGAATTGAACTTGGTTAACCACCTAAGTACTACAAAAAAATTAAAAGTGCAATACGAGCTTATTGATCCATTGGGTAAAGTTGTAGCTTTTAAAAGTGCATCAGAGAATATTCTTGCAAATGAAAAAAGAGTTTTCAAATCCAATCTCAATGTTTCCAAACCCCAACTTTGGTCCGTTGAGTCACCTCAATTATACCAATTGAAAACTAAAATTTTTGATAATAACAAATTGATTGATAGTAGCACCGTTAATACTGGTTTTCGTAAATTCACTTTTGACCCCAATAAGGGCTTTGCTTTGAATGATAAATGGATGAAAGTAAAAGGAATCTGTTTTCACCATGATGCAGGGGTATTGGGAGCCGAAGTGTATAAGGAGGTGTGGGAACGCCGTTTGTTGAATCTCAAAAAAATAGGGGTGAATGCAGTGCGCACGAGTCACAATCCTCAATCTCCGATTATTTATGAATTGTGTGATAGGCTTGGGCTATTGGTGTTGAACGAAGTATACGATGAATGGGAATTCCCTAAACGTAAATGGCTTCAAGGCTGGAATATAGGCACTCCTGGTTTTCAAGGTACATTCGATTTTTTTGAAGAATGGGGCGAACGAGACTTAGCCGATATAGTGCGACGCGATCGCAACCATCTATCTGTATTTGCATGGAGTATTGGTAATGAAGTGGATTATCCGAATGATCCCTATTCTCACCCTATATTGAACGGTGACAAAAACCAAGGTTTTACGCAAGCTATCTATGGCGGATACAAGAAAGACGCTCCTGATGCGATGCGTTTGGGAATTATTGCTAAGAAGTTAACAGCGGTAGTGAAAAAATACGATCAAAGTCGCCCTGTGACAGCTGGTCTGGCTGGCGTAGCTATGTCCAATGAAACAGAATACCCTGGCGCCTTAGATATTACCGGTTACAATTATACGGAGAGCAAATATCACGAGGATCACAAGAGATATCCAAATCGTATAATCTTTGGCAGTGAAAACAGACATGATTTGGCTGCTTGGAAAGCAGTGGTAGATAATGATTTCATTTTTGGTCAATTCTTATGGACGGGGATTGATTATTTAGGAGAATCAAGAGCATGGCCTTCTCGTGGATTTTATTCGGGATTAATGGATTTGGGCGGTTTCATCAAACCGAGAGGCTATTTTAGACAATCTCTCTGGGCTGAAGAACCTATGATTTATATCGGAACATACCCATTATCAGATACTAAGTGGGAAAATAATTCTTTTGTTTTTGAAATCAATGAACGTCGTAAACTTGATCCCCCATCTATTGACGCATGGCCTCATTGGAATTATCAATCTGGACAATTAGTTCGTGTAGTGGTTTATACCAATGCAACGCAAGCTTACTTGTTATTAAATGGAAAACCAATTGACGAAAAAAAATCGGATAAAGGTAGTTTTGGTGTTCTATATTGGGATGTACCATACTCCGCAGGCATATTGGAAGCTATTGGATTAGATGAGAATGGTAAAGAAATATCTCGTCATTCGATACAGACAAGTGGTCGTCCTGATGCGATTACTGTCAATCAAGAGCAAATTGAAGTGGCGAAGAATGATGGTGCAGGACAAATTGAAATTCAAATTGTTGATGCAAAAGGAATACCCGTATCATTATCAGAGGAGGAAATTACTTTTGAATCTACACCCAATATTAGATTGTTGGGTATGGAAGCAGGGAATAATTCAGATATGACAAGTTATACCGATAATCGGCATCGCGTATTTAGGGGTAGAATGATTATTTATTTCAAATCGCACGATGAAACAAGTAAGGAAGGTAAAATTTTGCTAAAATCAGACTGGCTGAAACCAAAGGAAGTGACCGTTATATTTAAATAATATAAGGAAACGTAGAATTTGGAAATGCGTCGGAGGCTATAATAATATATTGTAGCCTTTTTTCTTAAAGTGCTTCTTGCAGAATATTCTAATGAAGTTTCAAACGGTATTTATTTTTTTGGTTAAAATACGATTCTATGTAGTTAATATTTGAAGTATAAAGGCTTGATTTTGAATTTAAATTTGGTAGTTAAAACTACCAATCATTACTAAATTATTTAAAATGAGAGCCATTTTACTATTTGTATCGCTTTTGTTTTCCATACATTGTTTTGGACAGCAAATCAAAGGTATCGTGGTAGACCAAGACAACAAGCCCATCGCTGGTGCTACTGTTCGGAATCTACAGACATCGTTGAATACACAAACCAATCTTAAGGGAGAATTCGTCTTGAACGGCATGATCAATCAAGAGTTTGAAGTGCATTACATTGGATACGAACGACTTCGGGTTAAAGTCAATCAGGCCGAGATGCGTATCCAATTGTTAGAAACATTAAGCACATTGGATGAAGCCGTGGTCATTGGTTATCAAACTGTATCCCGAAAAAAAGCTACAGCTGCTATTTCAAGTATTTCGGGTAAAGAGTTAGAAAATATTCCGGCCGCAAGTTTCGACATGCTACTGCAAGGGAGGCTTGCAGGTGTGAATGTTCAAAACTTTACAGGAGCACCCGGCGCAGCACCAACTTTATCCGTAAGGGGGTCCTCTGCGGTGAGTACAGCTTATTCAGGAGATGATTATTACAATGTTATTTCTAGTCCTTTGTATGTCATTGATGGAGTTCCTCAGCCTACAGAACAGTTTGTCGGCCCTAACACCGGAACAGGGACCAACTATCTTGCAGGTTTGAATCCAAATGATATTGAATCTGTAGACGTGCTGCGTGATGCTTCTGCTGCTGCAATCTATGGGTCTAGAGCTGCAAATGGTGTTGTAATGATTACGACAAAAAAAGGTATTAATGGAGAACCAAGAGTACAATTAACAGCTTATTCGGGACTAACTCAACGGCCAGAACTTAGGGAGGTCACTATTGGAGCTGCCGAGAGACGGCAAAAATTGGGCGTATTAAATAATCAGCTCTCTGAGAATGATTTAAGATACCTTCCTTATCTTTTGACGGACTCCTTAAATCCAGCTTTCAATGGAAATACGGATTGGCAAGATTTATTTTATCAAAGAGGTGCAGTAAACAGCGTAAATATGGCTGTGACGGGTGGTAGTGGAACCACAAATTATCGTTTTAGTGGGGACTATTTTAATGAGGATGGAATTATTAAGGCTACAGGCTTTCAGCGGTTTAGTGGTCGTTTAAATTTAGCGACTAAAGCGTTGAAAGAACGTCTGATGATCAATCCTATAGTGGCCTACTCGTATTCAACCCGTGATAGAGGTAATGGAAGTTCTTCGAGCCCAATAGCTTTGGGAGCGGGTAATATGCCTTCTTCATTATTTAATCTTTCGGACGAAAAGCGGGAATTCTTATTAGGTCAATACGATTCGAATTTGGATGTCAACGAGAATACAAATTTGAATGCTAACCTTAACTTGCATTTACAGATTTTGCCGAATTTAAAATTTACGTCGCAATCATCTTATATCATCAACTCCGCAAAACGTGATTACAACCGTCCAGCAGCTTTGATGAGCGGTGCAGGAAACTATTCTTACGCATACGCGTATGGCGACAACCAATTGCGTATTTCGAATATATTATCCTACACCAATTCATTTGGGAAACACAATTTGGACGTTTTCATAGGTCAAGAAGCGGAAAAGAATAGACTAAATACTGTCGGAGCTTGGGGAAGTCAAGGGGTCTCCGATCAGATTAAAGTGGTTAATGGTTTTTTGCAAAATAATATCGGCGCTTCCTCTGATATTCAACGTTGGACCCAACTGTCCTTCTTAAGCCGTTTGACTTACGACTTTGATGATAAATATTTATTCTCAGGAGCCATTCGTGCAGATGGTTCTTCACGCTTTGGAGCCAATAATAAGTGGGGATATTTCCCTTCGGTGTCTGCTGGGTGGATACTTTCCGAAGAAGATTTCCTAAAAGATTCAGAATGGTTAAGCTTGCTGAAAATTCGAGGCAGTTACGGATTAACAGGAGCATTGCCGGGAAGTAATTATTTACAATATAACTTGTACAATGTAAATGCTGGGGCCTACCAAGGTAACGATAACTCAGCTTCATACAATGGACAAGTGGTTATTAGACCTAATTTCTATAATGGGGTAGCCCAAAGCAACTTAAGTTGGGAAAAAAATAAGCAATGGAATATCGGTACAGATATAAACCTTTATGGAGGTAAATTTTCATTTATGGTGGATATCTTCAACAAGGAAAATTATGAAGGACTTTTTAATGTGGAATTACCGATAACTACAGGCTATGATATTGCTCAAACAAACTCTGTAGCCATTCGAAACTCAGGCTTAGATTTTCAATTCTCAGCAAGCATATTACCTAAATCCTCTACTGTAGATTGGCGCTCTAATTTTAATATTTCGTATGTCAAGAATCGGATTATGAGTCTTCCTAACGGTAACCGTGATTTGGTGATGAGCGGAGACCGATTTGATAAGTCTCATATTTTATCAGTGGGAAGCCCAGTTAATGCATTCTATTTGTATAAAACCTTAGGCGTATATAGTACAATGGATGATATACCTGTAAACCCATATACCGGCGAAAGATATGGTAATTCTAATGGTCTATTTAATGCGGGTGATTTCTATTTTGCGGATTTAGATGGCGATTATTTTATTGACGTTTTCAATAGTGGAATCAATCCTGATAAAATACCAATGGGAGATCCTAATTTCAAATGGGTAGGTGGTTGGAATAATATTATTTCTTACAAAGACTTTTCGTTTACCTTTCATTTTACCTATGGCTTTGATCGAGACGTGTTGAATTTATTTGAGGCAGACCAATTTTCAAACTCTACAGCAGGAGACGCGGTTAGTAACTTTGTATATTATTCAACTCCAAATTTGGATAAACTAAATATATGGAGACAACCAGGTGATCAAGCAGAGTATGCTAAATATGACTTGGGAACATACCGTTATTATTATACTTCTGCACAATCATTCTTCTTAGAGAGGGGATCATATATCCGTTGGAAAAACTTTATTGTATCATACAACTTACCTAAAAATACTATAAAGAAATTAGGCATATCAAACATGCGTGTCTTTGGATTGATGGATAATGTACTTATGTGGCAACAATCTAAAAAATTACCAGATGCAGAAGCGGTGAATCCTTATGGAGAGTACAATGGTGGGGGATATCCAATACCTCGTAAATACACAATAGGTTTAGAAATGTCACTATAAAAATTTTTAGAATCATGAATAAAGTAAATAAATCGATAATATCTTGTGCACTTGTTGCCTTAATATCACTATGTTCTTCATGTAAAGATTTTCTAGTGGAAGAGCCGGTGAACTCCACCTATTCAGATGCTTTTTGGAAAAAGTCGTCAGATTTGCGTAGTGCATTGGCTGGAAATTATGCCTTAATCCGTGATGTAATGAGTTCAGGAAACTGGAACGTCAGTCCGCGCTACTATATGTACGGTGATGCGGTAGCTAAAACTTATTTTACCATGCAATACACAGGTGATGGTCTAGAAGGAATTCAGAACGGAGATTATACATTTCAATATAATGTAGAAAGCTTAGGCGATTGGACTAAATATTACAAAGCCATCAGTATGAGTAATATTCTTATTAATAGAGTTCCTAAGGTAGACGCTACGCAATTCACTGATGTTGCTAACCCGGAGAAATTTAAGAATGAAATCTTAGGTGAAGCTTATTTCTTGAGAGCTTTAGCTTATTTTATGTTGGTCCGTGTATGGGGAGATGTACCTATTGTTACAGAAGAATATGAAGACCCTATTACCGCTCCTGAACTGCCACGTAGCCCTAAAGCTGATGTAATGGCACTGATAGAAGAAGATTGTATCAAAGCGAGAGATCTTTTGGAGTGGCAATACGCTAATATCGGCGATGCAAAAGTGACAGCAAATAAAGGATCAGTACATGCTTTACTAGCTCATTTATACCTGTGGAAAGCTACAATGATAAATGTACAAACGAATGCCGTAAATCTCGAAGACGTACAAAAAGCAGATGCCTCTATCGATCAAGTTATCCAAAGTGGCATGTATTCCCAAACCGATACAAGCAATTATTATAAAACATTTATTGGAAAGTCATCTGAAGGAATTTTTGAAATAAGCATTGATGAAAATAACCGTGAAGGTAGTAATATGCATGTAGCGAATTTGTTTTTACGCACATCGCATATCCAGTACTATGGAACAAATTCAAGATGTTATGTGAATCCAGAATACCTTACAAACCATTTTTATAAGATTATCAAAGAATGGAATTGGTATTGGAACTATACGCTAAACGAATGGGAATGGAGGGAAGGCGAAGTGTATGCACTGGATGATAAGGATGTACGACTTAAAAAAAGTTTTACCGATATCGATACAGACCGCCCTACTTGTATAAAGTATAGTAACGTTTCCTATCGAAATACTTCTCAGAATCAAGATGCATATCTATCGAACAATATAATTGTTTTTCGTTTGAGTGACTTATTATTGCTAAAGGCGGAGATAGCTTTGTATCGTGGTGAAGTGGGTAAGGCCATTGACATTATAAACGGCTTCCGTAGACGTAATGGTGCTGATAGTTCTTCATACTTGGCTACCAATTTGTCTAAGGAAGATGTAATGTACGAATATGCTTTGGAGAGAGGTAAAGAAATGTATTTAGAAGGCCATTTGATGTATGATCTTTTAAGAACTCGTCAATACAATAATTTCGTAGGATGGTTATCGGAATCAAGATTCAAACAAGAGGGGTTTTATTGGCCTATCAATCCAGCCTTATTCAAAAACAATAACAAACTCGTCCAAACCAGTTACTGGAGAGGAAAGGTATAACCCATAATGATTCAATTTATGAAAAAGGTATTAATTAAAGCTTTAGTATTATTCTTCATTTGTACTTCTTGCCAGAAAGATGATTACAGAGTAGATGGAGGTACGAGCGATCCAAATGTGAACACTACGACTTATGACTTTTTGAAGAGTCATGGTAAGTTTGACTCATTAGTGCGCATAATAGATCATGCAGGTCTTAAAGATATAGTCAATTCAAATGTGACCTTATTTGCAACGACAGACTACGGAGTACGTGATTATGTAGCAGCAAAAAAACAAGAAAAAATAGTGCAAGTAGGAGATGAGAACATTTCTTTCTCCATATCGGATATTCCAAAGCAGGAACTAAGGGATTCCATGATGATTTATCTCTTTGATGGTAAAATTACTCGTGAAACCTTGACTACAGATAATAAATTCTTTGGAAGTATGCTGGGCAACATCCCGAATGTGCGTTTTAATATCAAATTGAGAAGAACTTATTCATATAGTTCATATTTGGACTATGTGGATTTCGTGAATTTCACGAAAGTAATCAAGACTCTGGATGCGGATGAGCCGGATTATTCTAAAATTCCGGATGCTGAACTTGATCGTTCTTTTGATTGTCAAACCTCCGGACTGATTTCCACTACAGGCGTAATTCATGTGCTGGACAATTCGCACCGATTGTTTTTTAATAGAGGCAAGATGGCCCAATAGTTTAAAATGAAAAGTTATGAAAACCAATAGAATAAAAATATTAGCATTAGTAGGGTTAGGTCTTGCTGTGGGGGCGTGTTCCAAAATTGAGAATGGCTTTCAAAGCGATAATATCCGTTATAAATCCGATATTATATTTTGCAAAAGAGGAATGTCACTCACGATGTCTGATCGGATTAATGCTGACGGAAGTACCCCTCCATATACTTTTGAAATGTTGAATCTTCGAAATGCAGAAACGGGTGAGCCAGCTCCTAGCGAATTTTTCAATGAATATGAGATTATAAGTTTTAAGAATGGAATGGTATTCAATGCAGAGACCGATACCACTGTCGAACTGTTAAATCAGAAAAGAGAAGTGGTAAAAAAGCCACCTATGGAATTTAACCCGGTGAGTGGGCAGTTAGTGTTTAATCGTGCTTCTGCAAATTTGCCTTTGGGTAAATATAAATTTGATGTTAATTTCACCAATTCACGTGGAACCAAATTATTTAAAGACTTAGCTACTATAGAAATTGTAGAACCCACTATTGACGATATGTTTGAAGTGACATATGAAGCTGCAACGGGCTCAAATGCCTCCGAAACTTTTACTACCACTACTGCTCCGAAATTAAGCTGTACAAAAGTGAGTAACGAGGGGGCTCGAGTAATCTTGAAGATCGTAGACAAGGCTGGTAGACCTTTTAATCCAAAGGCTGGTGAAATCGTAAAACGTGGAGACCGCCCCATGTTTGAATCACATGTGAAGTTCAATCCTGTTATAACAACTGATACAGCTCTGATTTGTGATTTTGAAGTTGCCCCCTTTCCTTTGACCAAGTTGGTGGATAAAGCGGGTACGGACTGGGGATATTTGAATTATTACCGCATCCCTATGTCATTTGCGCAAGTAGACGGTTTACCTAATAACAATGTGAATCCCGTATTTGGTTTTCGGGTCAAGATGGAAGGCACTTACTTGGTGGAAGTCCGATTACCAAGTGTAACGCGAGTTAATCGTTAAGTCTATAATATACAGGTGGGAACTAGTTCCCACCTTTTCTTTTATGGCACAACCATATTTAAAGATAAATGTGGTTATGTTGTTAAAATCCTCATCATATTAGCTAAAATCCTTATGCCTGATCACCTATCATTTTTCTACTTTTATAATTGTATGCTTATTCTGCAATTGATTATCTAAAATATACTGATGATGGTACTTATAAAAATAATTTCTAAGATTTTGCTGACATTAATAATAGTGTGTTTTTCTAATATGGTGAAGGCACAAAGTGGTGACCAAATACTGGATGGTATTGGTGAGACAGGAATGGTTTCTCGCTACATCTTCAATGGTGATCTTAAAGATTGGTCGCGCAATAACTTACATGGAAATTATCAGGGTGGTCAGCCAAAATTTGTATCTGATCCAAAGTTCAATAAAGTATTATCTTTTGAAAATAAAAAGGAGGCAATATTATCCCTACCGAGCGACGTATTATTGAATATCGAATCTTTAAGTATTTCAGCATGGGTGTTCTCAAAATCCAATACAAAAGCACAGACTATTTTGGACTTTGGAAAGAATAATAATTCTTTGCTTCACGTCTTTCAAGCGAAAGGTAAGCTATGTCTTTCTTTTGCGGGGAATGTCATAGAAGGTACTGCTTTACCCTTGAATAAATGGTCTCATCTAGTTGTCGTGTTAGATGCTCCTGCAAAATCCATAGGCCTATATGCCGACAACAAGCTTTTGGTCGAAATGACCGATATAAATATAGACTTAACAAAACTATTCGGTGCAAAATCTGTTGACGGTACTACGCTTTGGATAGGAAATTCGCCAGCTAAAAAAGAATCTTCTCTTCAGGCTTTGTTGCATGATTTTAGAATATATCGTGTACCGCTCAGTAAGAGACAGATAGCTGGGATCTATAATAATGTGGTAAAAGGAGTGCGGCAAGATGAAGCACGTATGGGAAAGGTAGAAGACAATCTTCAAGACTTTCCACTCACACAATCTCAGCTTTATAATAGTTATTTGGTCAATGTATCGGATGTGGAAGTAGAAACGCAAGTGGGCGAATTGCCAAGATTACCAAGCTATATACAAGGTGAATATAATGGAAATATGGTCGGACCTAAAGTGCGTGTAATCTGGCCCTCACCTATAGATAATGCTGAAGTATTAAAGGCTGGTCAATATACCATTACGGGTAAAATACCAGGTTCGTCTCTTATTCCTAAAGCTGTTGTTACTGTTAAATCAAAAGTTCAAGGTAATGCTCCGTCTATAAAATTGGCTGCTTTCCCACTCGAGCAAGTTTCTTTAAATAATGATGCGAATAGTCAGCAGACTAAATTTATTGAGAATAGAGACAAATTTTTAGGAACATTAGCCAATACAGATCCTAATTCGTTTTTGTATATGTTTCGCAATGCCTTTGGACAAGCCCAACCCGCAGGTGCTAAACCGCTAGGAGTATGGGACAGCCAAGACACAAAATTGCGCGGACATGCTACTGGACATTATCTAACGGCATTGGCACAGGCTTATGCGAGCACAAAAGCAGATAAGAAACTAAATGAGAATTTTTCGCAAAAGATGTCCTACATGGTGGATGTTTTATACCAATTAGCGCAACTTTCCGGTACAGCAAATAGCAAAGGGGAGTCCGTATCGGATCCTTTGGCTGTTCCGATAGGACCTAACAAGGAGACTTATGACTCAGATTTAAGTGTAGAAGGAATCCGTACAGATTATTGGAATTGGGGTAAAGGATTTATAAGTGCTTATCCACCAGACCAATTTATTATGTTGGAAAAAGGCGCTAAATATGGCGGTCAGAAAAATCAGGTTTGGGCTCCATATTATACATTACACAAGATTTTAGCAGGACTATTGGATGTATACATAGTAAGTGGGAATCAAAAAGCGTTGGATATCGCAGTAGGCATGACAGATTGGTTGCATCTGCGCTTGAATGCTCTACCTAAAGAAACATTGATCGCCATGTGGAATACCTACATCGCAGGCGAATTTGGTGGTATGAATGAGACTTTAGCTCATCTCGCAGCTATTACTAAGGATAATAAATATCTTAAAACAGCACAGCTTTTTGATAATATAGACTTGTTCTTCGGAAATGCAGAGCATACACATGGTCTTGCCAAAAATGTAGACTCATTCCGCGGATTGCATGCTAATCAACATATCCCTCAGATTGTAGGAAGTATTGAGATGTACCGTGTGTCGAATATGGAAGATTATTACAAAGTCGCAGATAACTTTTGGTACAAAGCGGTAAATGATTACATGTATAGTATTGGCGGTGTAGCTGGAGCACGCAACCCAGCCAATGCAGAGTGTTTTACAAAAGAGCCTTCTACGCTGTATGAGAATGGTTTTTCGGCAGGTGGACAGAACGAAACATGTGCAACTTATAATATGCTCAAATTAACTTCTAACCTATTCATGTATGATCAAAAGGCAGAGTATATGGATTATTACGAACGCGCTTTATATAATCATATTTTAGCATCGGTTGATGAGCATACACCAGCAAACACATACCATGTGCCACTCCGTCCAGGGTCGATCAAGCAATTCGGCAACCCAAATATGACAGGTTTTACCTGTTGTAATGGAACCGCAATAGAAAGTAATACGAAACTTCAAACAGCTATTTATAATAAAAGTATAGACAATCAATCGTTGTATGTCAATTTATATATACCATCTACTTTGGATTGGAAAGAGCGTAATGTAATTATCGAACAGATTACTAATTTCCCTAAAGAAGATAATACAAGCTTGGTAGTAAAAGGAGAAGGTAATTTTACTATCAACCTGCGTCTACCACAATGGGCTAAAAAAGGCTTTACTGTAAAGATTAATGGTAAGCAAGAAATAGTGAAAGCAGAAGTAGGCACCTATTTGGCTTTGCAACGACATTGGAAGAATGGGGATACTATTGAATTACAAATGCCTTTTGAATTCCATTTGGATCCTGTGATGGACCAGCAAAATATAGCGAGTTTGTTCTATGGCCCTATACTATTGGCTGCACAAGAGCCTGAGGCACGCGTAGATTGGAGAAAAGTGACTTTGGATGCCAAAGATTTGAACAAGACGATCCAAGGAGATCCAAAAACTTTAGAGTTTACTATAGATGGGGTAAAATTCAAACCATTCTATGACACCTATGGCAGGCATTCTGTCTACCTTGACGTAACTTTAAAATAACAAGATCAAAAGAGTACACGTGACGATTAAAAATTTATCCCTCAGAACAATTTCTGTTCTGAGGGATTTTAGTAGAGCTATGAGAGATTAGCATCCCGATAATTTTCGATTTCGTCTATAGATTGAAATAGATGAGGGCCTAAAGTGCGATAGCCATCTTCAGTAATTACATAGTTATCTTCAATACGGATACCTCCAAAGTCTTTATATTTTTCTAATTGGTTATAATTGATAAATTCTGCATGCTTTCTTTCCGCGGTCCACATATCAATTAGTGTAGGGATGAAATAAATCCCTGGCTCTACGGTAAGCACATTCCCGGTGTTTAATTTTTTTGCTAATCGCAGAGATTTCCATCCGAAAGTTTTAGTGTCTTTAGGCTCTTCGTCTATGTAACCTACGTATTGCTCTCCCAAATCTTCCATATCATGCACGTCCAATCCCATCATATGACCTGTGCCACATTGGAAAAACAGCGTGAAAGCATTGGATTCTACAGCATCGTCTACATTTCCTTGGACGATTCCTAAATCTTTCAGTCCTTCCATTAAAGTCGTTACAGAGCGGAGGTGAACATCGCGGAATTTGGTCTGAGGAGCTAGCATACTGCTAGCAGATTGGATAGCAGCATGCACTATGCTATATATATCCCGTTGGACTGGTGTAAATTTATTCGCCACAGGATAAGTACGTGTTAAATCTGCAGCATAACCTTTATCCGTTTCGCAGCCTGAGTCATTTAAGACCATGTCGCCCAAAGATAATAGGTGATGGCTATGCAGATTGTGCAATATTTCGCCATGCTTTGTGACTATAGGCGGATATGCAAATGTACAGCCGTGGTCTTCAGCATAGTGACGCATCACATTGATGATTTCATATTCTTTCATGCCTGGCTGGGTAGCAAGCATTGCCAATTTGTGCATTTCTACAGTAACCGCTAGCGCTTTTTCAATATCTTCAATCTCTTGTTTTTCTTTGACTGATCGTTGACTTACTACTGCTTTTATAAAAGGAATAGAAGGCTGTAATTGTGAAATAGGTTTTTGTATTAATTGTGAAAGTAAAATTTTATTGTAAGCTTGATAAGGAGGTAGATAATGAACAGTTCGATCTTGCTTAATAACTTTTTCTACATAATCAAATATCTCTTTTTTGGGGACAGTTTTTTGAATACCTGATTTATGAGCCTTCTCTTTTAGAGTTTCTAATTTTCCCGTCCATATGATGTCATCTATGCTCGCTTCATCTCCAAAAAGGATGGTTTCATTTGAATCCAAATCTAGTACAACGTAAATTTCCGGAGCGTTGATGCCAAAATAATACAAAAAACTGCTATCCTGTCTGAAAGGATAGCAGTTGTGTTCGAAATTAATAGGGCTCTCTTTATTCGTTAAAAATAGAAGAATTCCCTTTGAATCGATGTTATGTATTAATTGTTGTCTACGTCTAATGTAAGTTTCAGTCGAAAACATATTTATATTTTTTTTAATAAAATAGTTGTAGTCCCTTTTGGAATAATGTACTTACCGTTAGAATTTCTTTTGAAACCTTCCAACATATAACCACTTTGTTCATTCAAAGATAGAATTATGTTGTCGATATCTATATTGTTGACTTTACTATGGAGTGCAAGTGTTACTTCTTTAGATTTAATATCATATGTAATGTTGTTGATTTCCCCCACATCAGTTGTTATCCATAGATTTTCTTCCGCTAAAAATATTCTAGCTTGTGATGCTGTAGTGATTTCAACAGAAATAGTATTTTGATTTTCGGTCAAATTACCAGAAAATGCTAACCAACCGAATTCAGGATGATTAATAATATAAGTGCCGGAATTAACAGCATAACCATAAAATCCACTACCGTAATCCCCTGATATTCCATCAATAGCTAAGGTAGAAGGATAAGAGTGGAAAGCTGCTGGTCCAAAACCATCTTCCGTCACATTCGCTAGTGCCCCCATTGTTCCTGCATGTCCGACACGAAGGAGGTAAAAATCCTCTGGTTTGGATCGATATTCATGTAATACCGGAATAGCGTTTAATGCAGATCCGTAATGATGCAATTGTCGCTCGATGCGTGATAATTTCCCCCCATATACAAAGTCCCAATACCGGCGTGCACTTCCATTATAACCCCAATGAGGTACAGTAGGCATATAGGCTAGGATAGCATTTAGCGTTACTAAGGCTTTATCATCAAAGCCAAAATATTTTGACCACAAATACACTTCTTCCTGTCCCGTAGAATCCCAAGGCATCTCACTGCCAAATGGATAATTCAGTGTACGCCAATGTTCGGCTCTCTTGCGCATAGTCGCTTCCAAATGATTTGCTTCCGCTGTTAATCCTTCATTTTTCAGATCATTCAGGATAAACAAAAATACACTACCTTCCATCTGCCCGAATTGAGCATAATAGGGCGCCTTTTCGACCATAGCTATCACTGTATGGTAAGCGCGTTGCAGGTATATAGACCAATCCTCTTCAGTAACCAAATTTTTATAATTCCTGCTCAATTTATATAGCACCCAATGAGCAGCTGCTACGTGCGGATAGTTGTACGAACGTCCGATGTTGTCAGCTTCTTTTTTAGGCCAAGCGGACCAAGTTTCCCAATTAATATCTTTACTGTATGTCCCTGCAGGCATAGAATCGGGTTCATAATAGAACAAACTTTTTACTACACCATATTTATTTTTGCCTTCTTTGTGCTGTATGCGACCAAATAGAGTTTCGTTTGTAAAGCGTTTTAATTTATTAATCTCTTGAGGCTCGGGTTGTAGCAATTGTTTCATTATAGCTGCGAGCCAACTTGCAGCACCAGCTTCATCACTTAGACCTGCATACCAAGCCCTTTTCTCTTGCGTAATGTGTGATTTTGTTTCATAATCATAAGAAATAACCGAAGGCGATCGACCGAATAAATCATTTGGATTTTCATACCACTGTACTGTCGTCAAGAAATGACCTAAATCCTTGACCACATCTTTTTCGGATTTAATAATTTTATAATGCACCGTTTGTATACTTCCATCTGAGTAAGTAATTTCTACACGCGCACGTCCCCATTTTCTTCCTTTTATATTATACTTCGTCCACTTGTTAGTGGTGCTAGGCTCTTTTTTCAGTTCTAAGGCATCAGTAGGATAAGATTGAATGGATTTAATAGCTTTTGTGGACTTCAAAAATAGTTGAGCGGTGTTATTTATAGGAAGGACATAGCCCGGCACACCCACTGCAACAGGTCGCTGTTGGCGAATTAATTCATCTTCAATCTCCTTAATGCTCGGAGCAAGAGTAAAACGCAGAGCAAAAGATTTGCTTTGACCGGGCCTTAGAATGGTTGAGGTAGGTGTATTCCATTGTTCCACACCTTTCCACTCGGTCTCCGCATAAGCCTTGCTATGAATTACCCATTCATGAAATCCTTCAAATGTAATACTGCGTGGAGTAGGGTCTGTATTTAGGGGATTATAAGCTTCGAAACCCGCATTTTCGTAGGGTAATACTAATAAACTTGGACCCTTTCCGTGCAATCGGTTAACCTGCAAATAGCCAGCATCTTTACCGATATATGGATCAAAAAACACATTATCCATGTGTGCCGTATCTAAGTTTTTCCAATCCAAATTGTTGTTGAAAATCATCGGAATACCTAAACCTCCGATTTCAAAGGATTCATTTGTAGTGTTTTTTATTTCAAATTTTAGGACTAGGTCACCGTTATTATTTTGCCAATAACGGTGAACCTGCAAGGGGATATCTCCGAGAGCAGCTGATATATTTGCCGCTGCAAGTGATTTTTTGTCTACTAATGTCTTTACATCAACTCTTTTCGTGGAAGATGAATATTTTTTCCACTCCGAAGTTCCTACTTGTTTGATACTGATATTTAAATCCCCTAAGTGATAAAATTTATCCCTATCTCTTTTATCCAGCAATTCGTCGGGTGTATAATCAAACTTTGAGTCGGTTTTTAATTTGAGGCTTGACACCGTTTGTGAAGAATTAAGAATTGATAGATTCAAGCTGCTAAGCGAAAAATCTTTAGTTCCTTTATCAATGCCCAGTGTGGCAGGTTGTTTTTTTACTTCCTCCCAAAATGGATTTTGTGCGAATACGTTGTGCGAAGCGGCAAAAGTTAATAAGTAAAATGCTAAATAGAGGATGATGCTCTTCATAATTAATGGTTTAAATTCTAATACTTTTTAGGAAACAGTTCTTGTGAATTGATTACCAATCCCTTCCATATATTCTTTTTCTGTTACAAATATGTTTATTATTCTGCTGCTGAATGACTAAATATTATCCCATTATACTTTATTTTTAGCCGGTTGCATTTTTTGTTGCTTATTTCTAGTTAGAATATTTAAATTTAATATAACTTCTAACCGAATTAATGAACCATGAAAGCTTTACACTATAACTTAAACATCCCGAATGATCGAACTATTTTCGTTCAAGATGAGGTATTGGATTCATTTTATCCCTATTTTCATAAGCATCCAGAGTATCAGTTGGTATGGGTCGCTGAGGGGAGTGGTAAACTCATTGTAGATAACAATATGCATGAGTTTGATTGTGGTGAAGTATTTTTGATAGGAGCAAATCAACCTCATGTTTTCAAAGGGGATAAGCTTCCACTTCATGTGAGAACAGTTTCGGTATTTTTTAATTTAAAGGGCTCCTTGGAATATATTTTTAACCTACCTGAACTCAAAAGTTTGCAAAATTTCCTTATCACTAACAGCCATGGCTTTCGAGTTCCAAAACATTATTTAAAAGATGTATGTGATAGCATAGAAATTTTGAAAAATTCGGATGGTGCAGATAGACTAGTGAATTTTATATACTTATTGAAACTATTAAATATTATCTCTAAAGATGTATCCCCCCTCTCAGGATCTATCATTAAAGAGATCAATGATATAGCATCTATTCGAATCATAAGTTTGTGCACGTATATCAAGAATAATTTTCGTAAAGAACTCAATCTTAATGATATTGCAGAGAAGGCTAATCTGACTCCTCAAGCTTTCTGTCGGTATTTCAAAAAATGTACAGGTAAAACATTTGTATGTTATTTGAATGAATTACGTGTTAGTGAGGCATGTAGACTTTTGGTTAATGAACGATATGATTGCATCTCAATGATTGCGTATAACAGTGGCTTCAATAGTATAACTAATTTTAATCGTGTATTTCGTTCTATTACAGGAGTTTCGCCAAAGGAATATGTTTTAAGATATCAAAGTTCAATAAATCAAAAACCTTTACAAGAAGTTAATTAATGGTCGTTATTTGTCAATAGGTGGTTAGGGTTTGTTTTTATTAATAAATACTTTTGAGAGTAAGTTATTAATTGAAAATAGATATGGCAAATTTAAATTGGGAAGGAATTTATCCCGCAGTTTTAACACCTTTTGATGAACAATACAATATAGACTTTGCAATGTTTGCGAAGAATACCGAAGCACAAATCCAAGCAGGTGTGCATGGGATTATTCTTGCTGGATCGCTAGGAGAAGCAAGTGCTTTGTCTCAAGATGAAAAGTTTTTATTGCTCGAGAAGGCTCTGGAGATAGTTAATGGAAGAGTGCCTGTCATTCTAAATTTAACAGAGAACACCACAAAGGATGCTGTCGAATTTGCCCAGAAAGCTGAAAAGCTTGGCGCAGATGGTCTAATGGTATTGCCGCCCATGCGTTATAAGGCAGATGATCGTGAAGTAGTAGCTTATTATAAAGCCATTGCACAGAGTTCATCTCTACCCATTTTAGTTTATAACAACCCGGTTGACTATGCTACTTATATCACATTGGAAATGATGGAAGATTTATTAGAGGAGCCAACCATTCAGGCAGTAAAAGAATCTACTCGGGATTTGGCAAATGTAACTCGTTTGAAAAATAGATTTTCAAACCGCTTGAAAATTTTAGGTGGAGTTGATACGATTTGTTTAGAATCTTTAATGTTGGGGGCTGATGGTTTAGTAGCAGGGCTGGTTGATGCATTTCCTAAAGAAACAATGGCTCTTTACAACTTAGTAAAAGCTGGTGAATATCAAAAAGCTGTAGAAATCTATCGCTGGTTCATGCCTTTGTTAGAATTGGATATTCATCCCAAATTAATACAATATATCAAATTAGCAGCAAGCTATGAGGGAATCTCTACGCCATATACGCGCGCTCCTCGTCTGCCTTTAATAGGGGAAGAGAAAGAAAGAATCGAAAGGATTATTGAAGATGCTATTGCTATAAGGCCGCAACTAACCGTATATAATTATGCTACAACCTAATATAAATGAGCTTGAAATGGTAGTGGCAGAAGCAGTAGATGGATACAAATATCTACAGCAATTGTCACGAAAGGATAGGGCATCATTAATGGGTGCTATCGCCTCTAAAATTGAGTCTTTGGGCGAAGAACTCATCCAAGTGGCTCATCAAGAGACCAACTTACCTTTCGCACGCCTAAATGGCGAAAAGGCCAGAACTATTCATCAATGGCGTTTATATTCTGATGTAACGGCTGCGGGCGTATTATTGGATGCGCGTATAGATAATGGTGAGGGTAAGAACGATATCCGTAAATACAATGTAGGTTTGGGTCCAGTTGTTGTATTTGGAGCTTCAAATTTTCCCTTTGCTTTTTCTACAGCCGGAGGGGATACAGCAAGTGCAATAGGGGCGGGTTGTTCTGTGATTTATAAAGAACACCCCGGACACCCACGGACTTCGCAAATTATGGCACAAGCTATATATGCTGGATTAGAAGCTTTTGGCGCTCCCAAATCAGTTTTTGGATATGTCGCTGATGCTTCGCATGAGACTGGACAAAATTTAGTAAGACATCCTAAAGTAAAGGCTGTGGCTTTTACAGGTTCTTTCAAAGGTGGAATGGCTTTATACAAAATCGGAGCAAATAGACCAGATCCAATTCCTGTATTTGCAGAAATGGGTAGTTTGAATCCTGTAATTGCCTTGCCAAAATATTTACAATCGAATGCAGATCCTTTTGCCAAAGATTATATTGCATCATTAACATTAGGTTGTGGTCAATTTTGTACTAATCCCGGTCTTTTATTTATAGTTAAGAATGAAAATTCAGAGCAACTTAAGAATGCTATCAAAGCTGAATTAGCTTCTGTGTCAGTTATTCCGATGTTAAATACTGGAATACGACAATCCTATGATGCAGGACTGCGTTTGTTACATTCTATTGAAGCAGCACATAGCGTAGCACAGACAGAATCAACAGAGCGTATTCCTTCAGCGACTGTATTTACCATATCCGCATCTAATTTTATTACCAATAAGCATTTACATGAGGAAGTATTTGGTCCATGTGGAATTATCGTTGAATGCGATTCAATTGCTCAATTGGAAGAAAGTATAGAAGTATTAGGAGGTCAATTGACAATTACATTTGCTGCTTCCCCCGAGGACTTTAAGGAAAATCCATCTTTAATAGCTCGGGTACAGGAAAAATGTGGTCGTTTACTTTTCAATGGCATGCCGACCGGAGTAGATGTAGTTTACGCCATGCAACATGGAGGCGTATTTCCGTCTACCACGGATAGTCGCTTTACATCAGTCGGTCCAGATGCTATGAAAAGATTTTTGAGGCCGGTTAGTTTTCAGAATTGGCCAGATGATTTATTGCCGGCGGAATTACAAAATGCTAACCCTACAAAAATTGAACGAATCGAAAATAATAAACGTATATCACCTTAATTTATATGAAGAAGACCTTTACCTGTATCGATTCACATACATGTGGCTGTCCAGTTCGCTTAGTCGCGGGTGGTGGCCCATTTTTAAAAGGTAATAGCATGATGGAGCGTAGGCTCCATTTTATGCAAGAATTCGATTGGATCCGCAAAGGCCTCATGTTTGAGCCACGTGGTCATGATATGATGAGCGGAAGTATTTTGTATCCACCCCTTGATGAACTAAATGATGTGGGTGTTTTATATATTGAAACGAGTGGCTGTCTTCCAATGTGTGGTCATGGTACCATTGGGACGGTGACCATAGCCATAGAAGAAGGTCTGATTACTCCAAAAGTTCCTGGTAAACTTCGTTTGGAAACACCTGCGGGATTAGTATTGGTGGATTACAAGCAAGAAGGAGAAAAGGTTACTTCGGTAAAACTTACCAACGTAAAATCATTTCTTTATAAAGAGGCTTTGCATGTAGATTGTCCCGATTTAGGAGATATTTATGTGGATGTGGCTTATGGGGGCAATTTTTATGGTATAATCGATCCCCAAACTAACTTCTCAGACATTTCAGACTTTACAGCAGCAAAGCTCATTCATTATGGCAAAATTATTCGTCGTTTATTAAATGAAAAATATGAATTTATTCATCCAGAAGACGCTAATATTCATGGGTTGAGCCATATTCAATGGACAGGAAAACCTACAAAAAGCAATTCTTCAGGACGTAACGCCGTACTTGTGGGTGAGAACGCATTGGATAGATCTCCATGTGGTACTGGTACCTCAGCACGTATGGCCCAATGGTTTGCTAAGGGCATGTTGAGAGCAGGAGAACAGTTTATACACGAAAGTTATATTGGTTCACAATTTACAGGTAAGATAGAAGGTGTGACGGAAGTTGCTGGACAGCAAGCTATTATACCATCGGTAGAAGGCTGGGCACGGATTACAGGATATAATACAATTTTTATAGACGATCAAGATCCTTACAAAGAAGGTTTTCAAGTTATTTAAAAGCACAATAAGAATTTATTTAGAAGATGAATAAAGGTACGGTACTCATAGTTGGAGCCGGGATAGCAGGATTATCTACAGCTTATTATTTAGTCAATGATGGATGGAATGTGCATATCATTGAGCAAAATTCGTTAGATAATAATTGTTCGTATGGAAATGCCGGAATGATTGTACCCAGCCATTTTACGACTATGGCATCGCCAGGTATTGTGGCCCAAGGGATTCGTTGGATGTTTGACAAAAAAAGCCCGTTTTACGTTCGCCCTGCTTTAAATTGGAATTTGATGGATTGGGGTATGAAGTTTATCAAATATGCCAACAAGCGTCATGTGGATGCACATGTGGAATCTCTACGTGATCTGCATGTTTACAGCAGCAAATTATATGATTTATTGAATAATGATTCCGCATTCGATTTTGAATTAGAACAAAGTGGTATTATGATGCTTTACAAAACTAAGGCTGTGGAGCATGAAGAAATAGAATTAGCAAAGCGGGCACAGGACTTGGGTTTGGATGTAGAAATCAGAACAGCGGATGAAATGCAAGCATTGGAGCCAAACGTGAAGTTTGATGTATTGGGCGGTACATATTATAAATGTGATGGAAAGCTTAATCCAATGAAATTGATGAACCAGTTAATTGGATATCTGAAAAATAGAGGAGTTCAATTTTATGAACATACAACGGTCAAAGGCTATAAGATTTCTGGTAGGCAAGTAAAAGAAATAGTCACAGATAAAGGTAATTTCCAAGGCGATGAATTTGTAATTGCTCCTGGTGCTAATTTGATGGAATTATCAAATAAACTAAAGCTAAAATTACCCTTAATGCCTGGCAAAGGATATTCATTTATGTACACACCTCCATCAGATATAAAATTGCAACATGCTGCTTTGCTATTGGAAGCAAAAGTTGCGGTGACACCTATGGATGGAAAAATAAGATTTGGCGGAACAATGGAACTCGGCTCACCAAATAATAAAATATATCAAAACCGGGTAGAAGGTATTGTCAGCTCAATTCCAAAATATCTTAAAAACCTCCATGTTGAGTACCCGAAGCAAGATATATGGTATGGATACAGACCCTGTACTCCTGATGGTCTCCCTTACTTAGGAAGAACTGACAAATATGATAATATAACTATTAATGCTGGCGCAGGTATGATGGGATTAAGCCTAGGACCAGCAATGGGTAAAGCTATAAGTGATATTCTTGCCCATAGAAAATTTAAAACAAATATAGCCTCTTTCACACCAGATCGGTTTGGATAAGTAGATATGAAAAACTAATAACCTACATTATGAACACTGCCAAAACAGCCAATTTAATTCTTACTTTGTTTCTTACCAACACTGTCCTAATGGCGCAAGACTTATATCAACACACTACACCTATTGAACCGCTTGTGATTCAATATGGCCATGATCAGCAAGCTATCAATTACTTTTATGGCCCTATGCCCAAAGGTTGGGGCTATCAACAAGCTGCAGAGTCACCTGAGCAGATTCAGCGTCTCATCACTTTGGATAATGAATATCTTCGAAAGTTAAAAGATTTCCCTTATTCTCAATTGAATACCAATGGGCAGGTTGATTATATTTTACTTGATCGTAAGGTGAAATTTGATTTGGAAGCCTTGCAAGAGCAGTTGAAAACCTATGAACGATTGAAAAGTTATGTGCCCTTTGATCATATAATCTATGACTTCGAAAAACTTAGAAGACGAGGTACATCGATAAATGGAGAAGAAATAGCGGGAAATTTACAGCATGCCATTAAGCTAGTTAAAGAAGCTTCTGAAAAATTAAATAATGTAGATGCTATTCCATATGCAGATGTAGGTTTTCTAAAAGAGGTTATTAACTCCTTAAAGCTTCGGTTAACGAGTGCCTTTGATTTCTATAATGAATACGATCCCCTATTCACTTGGTGGGTACCGGCGCCCTACCAACAGTTATCGGAAGAATTGAACAATTACAGTAAATTGATCACCGAAAAGAGCGATTGGAAAGTATTTAATGATGGAAGTAATATTGGAGGTGCTCCAATCGGAAAACAAGCATTCAACAAGCAATTAAAAGATGAAATGATTGCTTACACCACAGATGATTTGCTTCGGTTAGCAGAACAAGAATTCGCATGGTGTGAAGCAGAACTTTTAAAAGCTTCACAGGAAATGGGCTTCGGCAAAGATTGGAAAGCAGCACAAGAAAAAGTTAAAAACACGTATGTTCCTGAAGGAAAGCAACCAGAGCTGATCCTAAAATTATATAACGATGCGCAAGAGTTTATCCGTAAGCATGATCTGATGGATATTCCAGCACTGGCTGATGAAACTTGGGGAATGATAATGATGACTGCAGAGCGGCAATTGGTGAATCCCTTTTTTACAGGTGGACGTGAAATCAGTATTTCGTATCCAACGAATACCATGACACAAGAGCAAAAACTGATGAGTATGCGCGGGAATAATCCTTACTTTTCCCGTGGAACGGTACAGCATGAACTAAATCCTGGTCATCACTTACAATATTTCATGAATAGAAGATACAAACCTTACCGTGAAAGAGCTTTCAATACGCCATTCTGGACAGAGGGATGGACCTTGTACTGGGAGTTATTGATGTACGAAAAAGGTTTTGCAAACACGCCAGAAGAAAGAATCGGTATGTTGTTTTGGCGTATGCACCGTTGTGCACGAATCACCTTTAGTATCAAATTCCATTTGGGAGAATGGACACCGCAGCAATGTATAGATTATTTGGTAGATAGGGTAGGTTTTGAGCGTGCGAATGCGCATGGAGAGGTTAAACGTTCATTTGAGGGCTCATATGGTCCATTATACCAATTGGCGTATTTGGTGGGAGGCTTACAAATGATGAGTATTAAAAAAGAAGTGGTAGATACCGGAAAAATGACTTACAAAGAATTCCATGATCGTGTGATTAAGGAAAATTATATGCCCTTAGAGATGTTACGCGCGATTTTGACTGATCAAAAGCTAGCGCCCGATCATCAGACATCTTGGAAGTTTTATCAATTTAAAAGATAAACCAGATGGAAGCGGAAAAACCAATCTTTAAAAAATCACTGACGCTTTTGGATGCTACCATGCTGGTGGTGGGTAGCATGATTGGCTCAGGAATTTTTATTGTGACAGCGGATATTGTACGTAATACTGGTTCAGCAGGATGGATGATGATAATCTGGACAATAAGTGGTATTATGACTTTGATTGCCGCAATAACCTATGGAGAGCTGAGTGCGATGTTTCCAAAAGCAGGAGGTCAGTATGTCTATTTACGTGAAGCGTACAATCCTTTAGTGAGTTTTGTGTTTGGCTGGACATTTTTTGCAGTTATTCAGACAGCGACAATTGCTGCGGTGGGGGTAGCTTTTGCCAAATTTACAGCGTATCTGTTTCCCGTATTGGACGAAGACGTGATATTGCTCACGTTAGGGAGTTTCAAAATTTCTTCTGCTCAACTCTTATCTATAGGTATTATTTTGGTTTTGACATTTATTAATTCAAGAGGTGTCAATGCGGGGAAATGGGTGCAGACGAGTGTTACGTTGTTCAAATTATTAAGCTTGTCTTTGTTAGTATTATTTGGGTTCTTAGCCTTCAAGCATGAGGTTTGGAATCTGAATTGGCTATCCGCGGACACCTGGACTCTACGCAAACTAAACCTTGATGGCTCATTTGAAAACTACAGTACATTCGCCGCTTTAGGCGCTATATCTGCTGCAATGGTAGGGGCACTTTTCAGCAGTGACTCTTGGCATTCTTCTTCAGCTGTTGCAGGAGAAATAAAGAATCCACAACGAAATATAGGATTAAGTCTGGCTTTAGGAACAATAATCGTAACCATAATTTATCTGCTCACTAATCTGATGTACAGTACCGTGCTGGATCTCAATACGATGATCAATGCCCCGAAAGATCGTGTTGCGATGAGCGTAGCACAGGAAATTTTTGGTCCTGTGGGAATTACTATTCTGGCTATTATGATCATGATTAGCACATTTGGCTGTAACAATGGATTAATTATGGCAGGGGCTAGAGTGTATTATTCAATGGCTGAAGATGGATTATTCTTCAAGAAGGCTAAAGGTTTGAATACGTATTCTGTTCCCGGGTATGCGTTATGGATACAAGGATTAGTTTCTTCGCTTTGGTGTTTAAGTGGTAAATATGGGGATTTACTCGATATGATAACATGTGTAGTGGTGGTATTCTATGTGTTAGCGATTTATGGTGTGATTCGTTTACGAAAGAAAAAACCTAATTTAGAACGCCCTTATAAAGCTTTTGGGTATCCGATACTGCCTATACTTTATATAATCATGGGAATGGCTTTTATCATTTCCCTCATATTATTCAAACCAACTTATACAATTTTGGGAGCCGTAATAGCACTATTGGGCATTCCCATATATTACCTTATAAAATCTAAGCAACATGATTAGAAAAATATTAATTATAATTCTGTTTATTGCAAATGTAGGGGCTGCTGCTGCTCAGGGAACGTTAGCAGATTATCAGCGTTCTAAAAAGTTTCGGGAGGCATTGGCTGATATTTATTACATTCCCACTAATATAAAGTGGAATAAGGGCGGAAATGCTTTTTTATATGAACAGCGGACACCGCAAGGAAGAGAATTTGTATGGGTAGATGTTGCAGCACGCAAGAAGGAGGCCTTGTTTGACATTAGGTTGTTAGCCGAGCAGCTAGATAAGCAGTCTGGGCAACAGTTAGATATTAATTTGTTAAGTGGCTTTACAACCAAATTGTTGGGTAAAGACACGGTCGAGTTTACTTACAAAAATGCAATATGGCAATGGAATAGAATATCTTCAAACTTGAAGAAAGTTCGTGATGTAGAAGAAAATCCGAGGTCGGGAGGTTATTGGGGGCAGCGTCGGGATGATACCCAAGGCAGACCTGTGGTATCACCTGATAAAAAGAAAACAGCT
Source organism: Sphingobacterium sp. (assembly GCA_048595255.1). GTDB lineage: Bacteria > Bacteroidota > Bacteroidia > Sphingobacteriales > Sphingobacteriaceae > Sphingobacterium. The sequence goes on from JBMDWK010000025.1 coordinate 34,931, forward strand.
TATATCAAAAACCATAACTTGTATTTTGCTCTCGTGGATGATCCAAAATCGGAAAAGCAACTGACTTATGATGGCAATCCCGGCGAATATTATGCCGCCAATATACAATGGTCCCCCGATAGTAAAAAAATTGCTGGTTCGCGTGTGACCAAACAGGACGTGCGAATATTAACACTATTGGAATCTTCTCCAGCAGATCAATTACAGCCTAAACTGCAAACGCGTCATTATGCAAAACCTGGTGATGCATTGCCTCAATACTATCCCGTGATTTGTAATATCGAAACGAATAAGGTTTTTGCTATTGACAAGCAATTTGTAGACAATCAATTTTCCCTCGGATATGCTTCATGGCGGCAGGATAGTAAAAGTGTGACTTTTGAATTTAATAAACGTGGACATCAGCAATATGCGATAGTGAAGCTGGACGCTGAAACGGGACAAAGTAAGTATATAATTAATGAGGTAAGCAACACGTTTATTGATTACAGTGGCAAGAAATTTAGATATGATGTTAATGATGGAAAGGAAATCATTTGGTCATCAGAAAGAAATGGCTGGAATCATCTATACCTTTTTGACGGAGAATCTGGACAAATAATTAATCAGATTACTGAAGGTGAATGGGTAGTAAGGAAAGTTGTAAATGTAGATGAGAAAAATCGTCAGATTATCTTTGAAGGGAGTGGACGTAATAAAAAGGAAGATCCTTATTTAATTCACTATTACAAAGTGGGTTTTGACGGTAAGAATTTGAAAGAACTTACCAAAGAAGAGGCAAACCATACTGCCTATTTCAATGAAGATTTCTCGTATTTTGTAAATCAATATTCCCTGATCAATAAAGTTCCTGTAACTGTATTACGGGATGGATCTGGAAAGGTGGTCATGGAGTTAGAAAGTGGAAATGTATCTAAATTGCAAGACTTTGGCTGGAGAGCGCCTGAAGTGTTCACGGCAAAAAGCAGAGATAACAAATTTGATATCTGGGGAATTATCGTTCGTCCTACGAATTTCGACCCTTCCAAAAAATACCCAGTGATTGAGTATATTTATGCAGGGCCCCACAGTTCCTTTGTGCCTAAAACATTCAACGCAAACCCGAGTGGTATGCAAGAACTTGCAGAATTAGGATTCATTGTGGTGCAAATAGATGGAATGGGGACATCCAATCGATCCAAAGAATTTCATAATGTAGCCTGGAAAAATTTGAAAGACGCAGGCTTTCCGGATCGTATAAAATGGATACAAGCAGCTGCTCAAAAGTATAATTACTTGGATATTGAGCGGGTAGGTATTTATGGTACTTCTGCGGGAGGCCAAAGCTCCACTGGTGGCGTATTATTCCATCCCGAATTTTATAAAGTGGCTGTATCTTCTTGTGGTTGTCATGATAATAGAATGGACAAAATTTGGTGGAATGAACAGTGGATGGGCTGGCCTGTCGGTCCTGAATATGCTGAATGTTCTAATATTGAAAATGCTTACCGCTTACAAGGTAAATTGATGTTGATTGTGGGTGAATTGGATGATAATGTTGATCCATCATCTACGTATCAATTAACTAATGCATTGATCAAAGCAAACAAAGATCACGAACTGATTGTAGTACCAGGAATGGGGCACTCTTCGGGAGGAGACTACGGAGAAAGAAAACGTCGCGACTTCTTCGTAAAAAATCTTCATGGTGTAACTCCCCCTGCTTGGAACACATATTAAAAAACAGATTTTATAAAAGAAAGATTCCACATAGGAATCTTTTTTTGTTGTAGATCAGTAAATATGTGCAAAATGTATCTATATATACATGACGATTTCATGGTGTAATACACTGCGTTTCTTTTTAAGAAGTAAGTGTTGCGTGCCTATGTTTATCTTATTGTACCAAAAAAGTTAAAATGATGCTGTGATAGGATAAAATAATTGTAAAAATGACACGTAATCGTGGGTAATTTTAATATGCGATTTAAAACTCAAGGTTATGAAAAGAATTATACTATTATTACTTCTAACCTTTAACGTCATTTCTTATTGTATAGCACAGCAGAAAATCATGTTAAAAGGTAAAGTTGTCACGTCGAATGGAGAAGCTGTAGCGGGAGCAACGGTTAGTTTACAAGGTACATCTACTCAAACATCAACAGATACGGATGGTCTTTTTTCCATCGAGTACGCCAACCCAAGTACAGTTGTAGTCACAGCCATTGGATATAACACATATCAAACTGCTCTAAATGGACAAACTACACTTTCTTTTCAACTGGAAGCCTCTTCAGAATCGATAGAACAAGTCGTGGTAGTAGGATATGGTACCCAAAAAAGAGGAGAGGTGACGAGTTCGATTGCGAGTGTGCGTGCTGAGGATTTTACGAAAGGTGCTATCAAAGATGCGGGCCAATTAATCCAAGGTAAGGTAGCGGGTTTACGTGTTACTACTCCAAATGGTGACCCCAATGGTATAACTCAAATTAATTTGAGAGGTTTGAATTCTATTAATGGTTCTCAAAATCCATTGGTTATTATCGATGGAATTCCTGGGAATATTAACACCGTGGCTCCTGAAGATATTGAGTCCGTAGATGTATTGAAAGATGGTTCAGCAGCGGCTATTTACGGTACACGTGCTACGAGCGGTGTGATTCTGATTACGACGCGCAGAAATACCTCTAAAGAAAGCAAATCTACTGTCGAATATAATAATTATGTGAATTGGCAAACGCTTTTCAGAAAGCCAGAAATGCTTACAGCTGATGATTATAGAAGATTAATAGGTGAAGGTAAAACATATGAAGATCTAGAAAGTAATACAAATTGGGTAGACGAGGTCACCCAAAGTCCAGTAAGCCATAATCATAATTTGATTTTTTTTGGAGGAAATGCACAAACTAACTTTACCGGAACTGTAAATTACAGAAACTGGGAAGGGGTGTTATTGAAAAGTGGCCAAGACCGTTTAAATCTTCGTGCGAATTTGAATCATGACATGTTTGATGGTAAGGTAAAAACCAATATTCAGGTGATGAATCAAAGCATTAAAGCACTGCAAGGAGGTTCTTCGGATTACATGTGGAGACAAGCCATTATTCGCAATCCTACTGATGCTATTTATAATACAGCAGGCAAATGGCAAGAAAGAAATGCGTATATGTATGATAACCCTTTGGGTATGATTCATGAAACGATAAATGATCGCATCTGGCGTGAAACACGTATGAATGGTTCGGTGGATTATAGACCCATTAGAGATTTAAGCATCAAAGCCTTGATGTCTCGTGTACAAACAAATGATTTGTACGGAAATGCCACATCTTTTGACCATGTCAATACAACAAAAAACAACTTAAATGGTACGGCTTCGCGATCTACTAATGCGGATGTAGAGAATCTATTGGAATTGACCGCCAACTTTTCAAAGACTCTGGGTGACCATAAACTTGGTGGATTGGTAGGATACAGTTATCAAGATAATACAGCAGAAAATTTTTATGCCTATAACTTTGACTTCCCTACAGATAATTACACCTATAATAAATTGGAAGCTGGTACAGCGTTACAACGTGGTATGGCTACCATGACCAGTTACAAAAGCGAATGGAAATTAGCAGGATTCTTCGCACGTGCCACATATAGTTTTAAAGAGAAATATATGGCTATGGCTTCTATTCGTCGTGAAGGTTCATCTACTTTCGGTGAGAATAATAAATGGGGTAATTTTCCAGCGGTCTCAGTAGGTTGGGATATATCAAAAGAAGACTTCTTACTTGATAACGGAAGTATCAACCAATTGAAATTAAGAGCAGGATTTGGTGTGACAGGTACTATTGCATCCTCCTCATACATGTCCCAGACCAGTTATAATTTTGATAGAGGACAAGGAGCATATATCAATGGCCGATGGGTGCCGGGATTTGTTCCTGTACGTAATTTTAACCCGGATCTACGCTGGGAGAAAAAACAAGAATACAATTTTGGTATAGATTATAGTTTATTCAATAATCGTGTGTATGGTTCATTGGATTATTATTCTAGACAGATTAAAGACCTCTTATACCAATTTAACGTTCCCTCTCCACCGTATTTGTATTCAAGCATGATGCTAAATGCGGGTGAGCTGAGTAATCGGGGTTTTGAAATGCTAGTGAATGTCAACGCTATTCAAAAAGATACCTTCAAATGGCGTTCAGGAATCACTCTCTCTACAAATAAAAATAAATTATCAAATTTATCCAACGACAAATTCAACGTCACAGTACCATTTTTTGACGCAGGCTATACAGGAGAGCCTATTCAGACTTCAACACATCGTGTAGAAGTAGGTCGCGCGGTGGGAGATTTCTTTGTATGGAAGACTGTAGGTGTCGACGACGACGGCAAATGGTTGGTGGAAAACAAGGAGGGGGAAACTATTTCTCTTGCGAATGCTGGTCCTGATGATAGACAATACTATGGTAATGGTATCCCAGATTTTAATTTGGGATGGAATAATAGCTTTATGTATAAAAATGTGGATTTGAGCTTCAGTTTCAGAGGTGCCTTCGGTCACCAAATCCTAAATATGACGCGCATGTATTATGAAAATCCTATTAATAAAGCATACAATGTTTTAAAAACAGCTTATGACCCCGTATATGGTAAGACCTTGAATAACGATCTAGTGTATGTTTCTCATTATATCGAAGATGGTGATTATTTGAAATTGGATAATTTAACTATAGGATACACTTTTCCTCAGCAACTCATCAAAGGGGTTTCAGCATTACGTGTGTATGCATCAGGATTAAACTTACTCACTATCACAAACTACAAAGGTTTGGATCCAGAAGCGACGAGTTTCTCGGGTGACTTTACTTTCGCTCCAGGTATAGAGCATAGAGATAGATATCCTACTACTAGAACTTTCACTGCAGGTCTTAATGTTTCATTCTAACCCTTACTATTATGAAAATGTTTAAAACGATTAAAAGTAGTTTTTACTATATATTATTAGCTTCAGCATGTACAGTAATGAATGCATGTACAGATTTGGATGAAAAAGTATATTCTGAGGTGTTATCTAGCGATTTTCAACCATCCGAGCGGGATTTGCCATATATCATGGCTCCAGTTTATTCATCATTTCGTACGCTTATGTTTGGTTGGCAAGGTTATTTTGATTTACAGGAAGAGTCCGCAGACCATATCATTACACCCGTCAGACCTAATGGCTGGGATGATGGAGGTACTTATCGTCGTATGCACCAACACGCTTGGAATGCGTTGCAATGGCAACCATACAATACTTGGCAACAGGCGTATTCGAGTATTACCAAGGCAAATATGGTGATCATGCAGATAGAAGATGGTACTTTGCCTTTACAAGGAGATGTCGCTAAAGCTGCTATAGCCGAATTACGTGCTGCAAGAGCACTAGCATACTACCTCTTATTGGACAATCATGGTAACGTACCTATCGTAACAGATTATCGTGATGTCGAATTGCCACAACAAAAAACACGCAAGGAATTGTATGATTTTTTATTGAAAGAATTAACGGAAGCTATTCCTGATCTGTCTACAGAAGTGAGCTCCATGTATGGTAGAATGAATGTATGGGCAGCTAAATCGTTATTAGCCAGAATATACTTGAATGCACAAGTATACATAGGTACTCCAGAATGGGAAAAAGTAATCACACTGACGAATGAAATTATAAACTCCAATCATTATCGGTTGGATAATGATTACAAAAATGTGTTCTCATCAACAAATCACACTTCTCCCGAAATAATCTTTGCTGTACCTTATGATGAAATCTATGGTCAGGGTAGTCAGTTACATATGAAAACTTTAGATCCCTTGAGCCGATTGGTATATAATATGACTGCTGGTCCTTGGGGAGGTAACTGTGCTGTTCCTCAATTCATAGATACTTACGATGTAGAGGACCAACGTCTTTATGATAGTTGGATTCAAGGTCCTCAATACCATGCTTCTTCGGGAGAGTTGGTGATTACTTATGTCAAAGAAGTTCCAGGTATAGGTGGTGATGGAACTATCGCTCCTTCAAATTCTGGCTACCGTATAGGTAAATATGCAATCAAAAATGGAGCAACTAACAATCTCGATAATGATTACCCAATGTTCAGATACGCGGAAATCTTAATGATGAAAGCAGAAGCTCTTTTAAGAACAGGAAGAGCTAATGAGGCTGCTGGATTAGTAACACAAGTGCGCGAAAGAGCTTTCCGTATTAATCCAACAAAAGCAACAGTTACAGGAGCACAATTGAATGGTGGTAGTGTCTATAATTATGGATTGCAAAATAAAAACGGAACAGTTAATGGATCCGCAGGAGGAGCTGACATACAATATGGACGTTTCTTGGATGAATTAGGATGGGAATTTACTGCGGAAGCCAAGAGAAGACAAGATATTATCCGCTTTGGCGTATTTCAAACCAAATCATGGTTTAATCATAGCCCACATGTCAATGCGCAAAGCCGAACATTATTTCCTATTCCCGAAAATGAATTAAACAAAAACTCGAATCTGAGCCAAAATCAAGGATATTAAAATTTAATGTGATGGTTTGACGCTCCATTTAATATATCAAAAGCTTTTCAAAGTTTTGTAATAGTCCTTTGACCGTATATTAGTGAGTAACCAACTAAAGAAGCCTCTTCCAAAAAAGAAAGCCATTACGAGTATGGCTTTCTTTTTATTACGAATCTCTTTTCATCTGTTCATCTAAGAGTTGGCGTTTTAGCTTTTGTTCAGTTTCTAGTGCTTTTTTCTTGAATGTCTGTAATTCGCTTTGTAATTCTTCGGCAGTTTTTTGATGTTCTACAGCATCAACTTTCGCTTTGCGGAACGAAATTAAAAGAATGAAAAAAGCAAGTCCCAAGACCGTAATGATGCTCCATACAAGCGTGTGGTATGCGGATTTAGAAAAATCCATGCCTAAGAAGGAAATGCTATCTGTCTTGGCGCGCTCTGCAGCTAGGTCCGTGCTCAATGTCTGTACCGAGTCCTTCAGCGACTGAATCTGTTGTGTAGACGTAGACGTAGAATTTTTTAGTGATGCAATTTCTTTTGTATATCGTGATAAAGAGTCTGCTACATTTCGTTGTATAATTTCTACATTACTTCTACGAATTATCTTAAAATCAGCGTCTTGATTGCGCGACTGATTAAGCAAAGTCTGGAATTGAGCATTTATAGGGATGTTCGATTGAAGTTTTTGCTGTAAAGTAGGCTGCGGTTGGGCAATAGAAGCAAAGGATATTAAGGTAAAAATGAATGCGAGAGATATTTTATACATAGTATTTTGATATTTTCTTGATTGCTAGGCGTAAAGTTGTTAAATAATTTGGTCAATAGCAAAAATACCAGCTTTTAAATCTTGAATAACTCTAATCACCACGACATTAATGGACTATATACAATAAAAAAGCTCCAACGAATTGGAGCTTTTGGTTTATTTTATTTGTAAGGGATATTTTTTCATTACACCTTCCACGATTTTGGGTAGGTTGTTGATTGCTTTCTCTGGCACATTGACCTCAGATGTTCCACGAGCTTGCCATATTACTGATTTTGATTTCGTATCTAAAGCTTCTAGTATAATATGACCATATCGTACACGTCGTTCACCGACTACATACGGATGGTAATTATACCCATAGAATCCCCATGGCTGGTACCAACCCCATGGTCCACCAAATGCATATGGATGAGCGTGAACCAAGCGTTTTTTATTGTTGACAATAGTCACGTAGCGGAATAAAATATCTGGATTATCCTTGCTGTATTGGAGACCTCTGCGTTCTATTTCCTTATTAGCTGTAGTCATTATATTATGCTTAGCTATATCATTATTGAAATAGTCTTTGGACAAAGAATCAATAGGAGGTAACCATCCATACGTTTTATATTGATTAAAATCTAAATTTTGAATACGTGTCGTGTTATACCGATTGGATGAGCATGAAGCTACCCCAAATAGCACCACAGCAATGAATATTATACCTAAATTTTTCATAATTAAGCCAGATTATATAGCATATGACATGGGAATATAAAAAAGGTTTAATTTAATTTTTCAATTATTTCCATTCCTCCGGAATATCACATACGGGTATAGGTTGAATTTTGTGCTGCGCAGCTTTGTGCATGCGATCAAATATTTTGAATACCTCCAAATCCCTGCCTGTATAGTCGTTTTCGGTCTTTGTGCCGTATTCTTTTTGGATTTTTTCGAGTTCTGGATAAGTGGCGCCGATCTGTTGTTCGTCGGTCCGTTCGGCATCCCACAATCCATCAGTCGGTATGGCATTTTTGATGCTTTCTGGCAGATCCAGCGCTCTCGCTAAAGCGTAGACTTCTGTTTTGTAAAGATCCGCTATAGGGGAGAGGTCGACTCCTCCATCGCCATATTTGGTGTAGAAACCAATACCAAAGTCTTCTACTTTATTGCCTGTACCGCATACTAATAGCGCGTTCGTCTGACCATAATAGTAAAGAGACAACATGCGCAATCGCGATCGTGTATTCGCTAATGCTAAATCTCTATGAAGAATATCCGGTTGATTTGCGTCAAAGATCTTTGTTAATTCATCAAAGGCAGAAGTCAAATCTATATTAAGTCCTCTTACATTCGTGAATTTGGCTTTCAGATAATCAATATGTTCTGAAGCACGGTCGACTTGATCCGCCTTTTGACGAATAGGCATCTGTACCACCAATACTTCCATACCCGTCATGGCACACAGTGTTGAGACTACACCCGAGTCCACACCGCCCGATACACCTACTACGAATCCCTTTACTTTTGCATTATGCGCATAATCTTTCAGCCACGTAACAATTCTATCGATGATTTTTTCTGTCTGCATATAGGTAATTTTTAAATAAAAAACGAGGTTAATACGAATTTAAAGATAGAATTCGTATTAACCTCGTTTTATTTTCTTTTTTAGCTTCTACTAAAAGAATATACCTAAGTTAAGGGCTACGTAAGATGACTTTGGTTTACCTTCTTTGATGGCTCTACTGAATCCGTTGTTGAAAGTTATACCTGTCATTAAGCCTAGATTGTCGGATAGTGTCCATTCTTTACCGCCACCCAATTGTAGGCCTAAACGGAAGATGTTGTCGCCATCGATAGCTCTTTTGGTACCGTCGATTGTTTCTTTGCCCGATACCTTGATACCTGCTGTGAAACCAAATTGACCATAAAATCTACCCGTTTCGTTTTCTTCTGATTTTAGTTTTATTGTCAATGGAACTTCTGCATATTGAAGACGGATTTTTTCTCTATCAGGTTCTCCCGCCGGAAAATCTACCTTAGAGTTGATAGATGTAATTAATAAACCGGTCGAGAAATAGTAGTTTTTAGAAAAACCTAAATCAGCTATCAAACCATAAGAAAATCCTACTTTGGAGCTCGCATCATAATCATCATCATAACGTAACCAGCCGATATTCGGATTAACCGATAGACCTAAACGGAAATTTTTCTCTTCTGCGTAATCCTTATTTTTTGATTTCGTGTAATAATCTTGCGCATTCGCTTTCGAAGCAAATAATAAAATTACTAGAGACGCTAATGTTGTGATTGTAGTTTTTGTAAAATTTAACATTGTTATAATTTTAGTTTTAAATTTATGGTTATAACTTCGCGATACTGATGAAATTAAAACCACTACAAAAGTATTTCTTTTTTTTTACAGTTGCTATAGCGTCTTGTCGTGAAACAACTACAATAAATCGTCCTAAAGTAAATCATATTGCAGTCGATGTAAAAATTGAGCGATTTGATAAAGAACTCGCAGCGATAAAACCAGAAGAACTGCTGTACTATAACAACCTGTGGCAACAAAAATATGGCGCATTTTATAATGACTATATGAACCAAATGCTACAAATCGGGGACCCCAAGGATAGTATTCGCGTCTATGAATATCTGCGTCAGATTTTACTTCAAAAAGATTTTATCGACCTGAATAACGCCGTCATTAAGGCGTATCCGAATATGGAGCGCTACGAAAAAGAATTGGCGACTGCGATGAAATATGTGAAACACTATTTTCCCAATTATACTATTCCACGATTCATTACATATGTGAGTGGTTTTGCTTACCAGACGCCGATAGGCGAAGATTATATCGGGATCGGACTGGATATGTTCCTGGGTGCAGATTCAGAGTTTTATCCTGCCTTGGTACAGTCCATTCCGCTCTACATTTCGAGACGTTTTACTTCTGAAAATATTACGCCAAGAGTGGTCGAAGCATTGTTGCGCGAAGACCTTTACCCGTTGCCTGATCTTACTCAAAATACCCTTCAGCATATGGTATACAATGGTAAGATTCTCTATGCGATGGATATGTTGTTGGAGGATGTGCCGGACGAAATAAAAATTGGCTACACAGCCGAGCAGTTGGCATGGGCCAAACGTTACGAAGCGGATGTGTGGACTTGGTTTTTGCAGGAGAACTTACTGTACCACACCGATTATTTGCGTATTCAGAAATATTTTACCGAAGCGCCTTTCACACCGGAACTCGGAGAAAATAATGAATCGGCGCCAAAGCTGGGCACTTACATCGGCTGGAAGATTGTTCGAAAATATATGGATAAACATCCAGAGGTCACGCTCAAGGAATTGCTGGAAGATACTGATGCTCAGTTTATTCTAGAAAAGTCAAAATATAAAGGCAAATAAAAAAGGGTACATCTTTCGGATGTACCCTTTTATCTATTTTCAAATATTTTTATTTAATATTTACGACTTCAATCTCGAAGAATAATGGAGAATTGGCCGGGATTTTACCTTGTTGGCTGGCTCCATAACCATAATAAGAAGGCGTTACAATTCGGATTTTGCTTCCTATTTGTAGACCGGAAGGTGTAAGGCCGCCAAATTTAAATTCGCCTATATCTTTTGGAATAAATGCCAGTTGCCATGCTCCAATCAAATTGTTCAATTTGCTGGTAAGACCAGCTGTTGTTGTATTGGAATCAAACACAGAATTATCCGAAATCAGCTTACCTGTATAACGAACGGTAATTGTCGGCATGCGCAACGCTTTTACGGTTTGTCCATACATGTTTGTCGTATCGACTACTTTGTATTCATAGCTATTGGGCATTCCTTCATCTACAATTTCAAACCATATTCCAGTAGTATCATTAAGTGTCATTTCAGGATAATTACTGTTTACATAGGATTTGATAATTGGTTTTTCAGATTCGAATTGAGCAATAGGATCAAAGACATTACTCTCCTTTGTACATGCTGTAAAAAGAGATATAATGATTGTTAGGCAAAATAATTGTTTAATAAAATTCATAGCTCTAAAATAACAAAAAAGAGATAAAATCATATATTTTATCTCTTTTTTTATCCTTCGATTATTGAATTTCTAGAACTTCAATTTCGTACACTAGAGGTGAATTCGCAGGAATGTCACCAACTTTGTTTCCACCGAAAGCCCACAAAGATGGCGTAATGTATCTGATTTTACTTCCTTTTTTCAGACCATCCTTAGTCAATCCGCCCAATCCACTAATTTTCACATCTACACCATTGAATTTTACTGCATAAGGGAAAAATGCAAAATACCAGGAGTTGTTGAAAATATTGTTACTACCTGTAGTAAATGAATATTGGGTTCCTTGTAAGTCTGACTGAACTACTGTGCCATTTAATAATTTTGCCGTATACTTTGCCTTGAAAGTAGGTGCTGTCAATTGTTGCGTATTTACGGCTTTGTATTCGTAAGAATTGTCCGTAGGTGGGTTAAGGATTTCGTACCAAATACCTCTATTTACGGGGCCTTTATTCAAGTATGTATACCTGATTTTTACAGTATCCTCTACCTCGTTTTGAAAATGTAGATTGACATATTCTTCGATTTTGATCTTTTCTGCACTAAGAATAGAGTCTATAGCTCGCTCTTGTTGTAAAATTTGTTGTTCGTAATCGACATCAACACTATCATTACATGAAGTAAATGTAATGGCCATTAATACAGCAGCAGTTAGTGTGCTAAATAAGTTTTTCATAAAAAATAATTACTAGTTATAATAGAGCATAACGCTAAAAACAGACGGAATGCTACATGGTTTTACATTTTTTTTTCTAATTCGTTGATAAAGATTTTTCCATAACGAGTAAGAGCTGATTTAATTGTGCAGGATTTAGTAATCCGGGCTGTCTGAATAATGGATTATAGGTAGCATCGAGAAGAATCCATGTCGGATAGGAGATTTGATCGCTTCCATTCAATGCTATTGCTAGCTCATGTGTACCCAAATTGATTCCTCGAGGTATGAATTTGTATTCTCTCCCTTGAAATACAACTTTATCCCTACTTTCAGCATTAAAGTCCACGAAGTAAAACTGATGATGTTGCTCAGCAAACTGTTTATTTTTCTGTATTTGTTGTTTCTGCATCGCACAATATTGACACCAGTCCGTCGAAATCAAAAGGAGTATAGGCTTCGGCTCTGTTTTCATCAAGCTATCTACTTTTGCAATGGGTACAGGAATAATCTGTGCAGATGCGTAGGCAGCTGCACAGGTATATATCATGAACAATATTAGCTTACGAACATGTAACATAGTCGCTCTTTAAACTTTTTTATAAAATATTATACCGTAGCCCTAAGAATCCACGTATACCCTGATTGGGTCCGTATACGTAGCTTGGGTCAAATGGCAATAGATTAGGATCATCAATTCTCTCAAAAGGATCGTGTGCTCGCGAGATAATTTCAATACCGCCACGTGTTGGTGTCCAGTTTAACAGATTTTTTACTCCCCCGAATATTTCCAATCCATTATTGAAGTTTTTGGTGAGTTGGATATTTTGAATGCTCCAGGCTTTGGATTTATCAGGTCTTGTATCTTGTGGCCCAAGAACAGGCAGGCGCATTGGTCCGATTACATTTCCGGTATAATCAATTGTCAATCCAAGACGTCTTAGGTTGTAACCGATGGTCCATGTGCCCATCGCTTTTTCCGTCAGCATCTGCCATTCTTTGACTCCATCTTCCACGCTGTATACATCCATGACGGTAGCGCCGATCATGGCTTTCAGTCCACTGGTGTGCGCCCAATCCAAGTTGAGGGACACTCCTTTTGAAACCGCATGACCATTTAAGTTCTCATAGATAATCTTGTTGACATCGGATTCATAATCTGGAATGATTTTGTTGTTAAAGTAGGTGTAAAAGGCACTCGCATCAATTGCAAATACCGAACCACCATCCATATAGAATTTCTTTATGTAATTTACATTTCCATTCCAGGAGGTTTCGGGTTTTAGATCTTCTTCAAAAGTCACATCGCGTGCTCCTGTGAGCGCTGCGTGGTCTTCCGTAAACACATTTGCAACACGGTATCCGTTGCCAACACCTACACGGAGCACTTGTGTGCGATCCAGCGAGTTCCATTTATAATTCACACGTGGAGAAACAATACTTCCGTGAATAGAATTGTAATCATAACGTGCTCCCAGCAATAATTTATGCTGCGGATGTAAGGTGATTTCGTCCTGAATAAACAATCCGGGAAGATGGGTGCGTGAGGAATTGACTGTTGCGGGTGTATTGTCATTATAATAGGTATAACGATAAGCTAATCCCGTTAGTAGATCATGATTATTAATTTCCTTGCGCCATGTCAACTGTCCAAATGCTATTTTTTGATCAGCTAAATAGCGGGTATCTCCATATACAGAATTTTGGTCGTGACCATTTACGCTGAAAGTAAACGTTAAGTTTTCGCTTGTTGGTAAATCATACGCACCCATCAATTCCCAACGTTTTGTATATATACTTTCGCCGTATACCTCATCTCCTCCGCGGTACTTTCTGGACCAGTTCATTTCGCCTCCCCAACGATCCTCGTACACATATCGACCAGCCAAAGTGAACAATTTGTTGTCTTTGCGCGCAAAATTCCATTTGTTGAATAGCGAAAATCTATTTTGTAACGTTACGTCCGTGAAATTGTCACCATTTTTGTCAATTGGATTGCTATAATTGAAATAATTAGCGCCAATTAGTGACTGTGAGGAACCTACGTTAAATTTTCCACCCAAGTCGAGATTGTACTCTTGCCATGAAGTTCCAAAAGTTTCTATGTTTAATCGTGGTGCGGAATTTGGGCTTTTGGTGATAATATTTATGAGTCCGCCCACGGCTTCGCTACCATAAAGGGTAGAAGCTGGTCCTTTGACAATTTCCACACGCTCGATCAACGCTTGTGGAATACCATTTAAACCGTACACTGTAGAAAGTCCCGACACTATGGGTAATCCATCAATCATAACCATCGTATAGGGGCCTTCTAGACCATTGATGTGGATATCCCCCGTATTACATACGCTACAGTTGATTTGCGGACGTACTCCATTGATATTTTGCAATGACTCGAATATCGTAGGCGCCGGATTAGATTGGAAAAATTTTGCTGTAAAAACTTCTACAGGGATAGGGCTATCCAATTTGGATACCTGTTTGAGCGTGCCGGACACGACTACTTCTTCAAGATTGCGGTTGTCGCTGTCCAAGATGATTTCTAGTCCTTCTTGGTAGGTGGTATTGGCAAGGTCTTTCTTTGCCGGCATATAACCTACAGCGCGTGCCGTGATTTTTGATTTTCCGCTAGGCAATTGAATGGTGAAATTTCCTTCCGAATTCGTGGAGATTGCCACCTTCGTGCCATCCACAGATATAGTTGCATTGTCGATCGGATTACCGTCCGAATCTTTTATAGTTCCTTTGATTAGATTTTGTGCATGTAATATGAAAGCAAAGCTAACCAACAAGGCAGTTAGCGTACAGCTTTTGATAAGTTGTAACATAAATTGTTATTCTTGATTAATGATTAGTTGGTACAATATGAACCACGCAATAAGCGGGAAATAAGTCAATATACAGCTGTATACAGAGCTATTTTCCAATCCACATGGAGTTCATCAAATTATAATCTGTTCTAAAAAAGTAATTTGCAAAGCCTCTGCTCAGCAAAATTTAGGAAATCATTAAGCAAGAGAGGGAGGTCCTCTTAGGTAATTGTGAAATAGGGGTACGGGCCTATTTGAGCGTGTGTATCCTATATCAACGGGGGTAGAAAATTCGGGAATAATTGGGGCTTCGAAAGTGATAAAATCACTCTCAATAAATACGCCTTGATAAACAACATCCAAAAAGCGAATCTCCGCATCGCTTTTGTGCTGGTGTTTTTGTTTTTTGGTAAAGTCATAAGGGTGAATGTGCGTGATGATTTCACCCTTAGAGGTTACCTCTTTGTGCATAAACACTATTCCACTAATCACAATAATACTCATCCAGCACGTCAGCAACGTGGCTATGAGTCTGCGATATGTCGAAATTAGGTTAATCACAAAAATAATATACGTGTTATTTTATTAATCTATTGTTGTCGTCTGGAAAAACAAGTTTTGGTTTGTGTGCTCTTGCTTCTTCTCTGTCCATCAGCCCGTACGAAATGATGATAACGATATCACCTACTTGTACCAATCTAGCTGCTGCACCATTCAAACAAATTGTTCCTGTACCTCGTTTTCCAGGGATGACGTAAGTTTCTAATCTTGCGCCGTTATTATTATTTACAATCTGTACTTTCTCGTTTGCAATTATATCTGCTTCATCCATCAAATCTTCGTCGATGGTAATACTTCCCACATAATTCAATTCAGCTTGCGTTACACGAGCGCGATGAATTTTGGATTTCATTACTTCAATCATCATGATACAAAGTTACGCTTTATATTTAAAAATGTATATGTTATTAATCGTTCAAAAACATATTGTCTATTAATCTAACTCCTTCTATCCAAGCGACAATATGAGCCACATATTGCTTGCCTTCTTCAGTGGATTCGGCTCTTTCTAATGTGCGAACTTCACTCAAGGCAAAATATTCCAGTTCCACGCCTTCTTTGTCGGCTATCATTTTTTCGGCCAATTGTTGGCAGACGGATAGAGGTTTCCCTTCGGCAAATGCAGATTTGACAGCTTGTAAGGTTTTGTATAATATGAGTGCTTTTTCTTTGCCTTCTGCCGATAGTCGAGCGTTTCTAGAGCTTAAAGCTAGTCCAGATTCGCTTCGAATGATGGGACAAATGACCAACTCGATGTCGAGGTTCTTCAGCTCGATCATGCGTTGTATGACCATGACCTGCTGAAGGTCTTTCTGTCCAAAGCAAGCAATATCCGGATTTACTAGCGTAAATAGTTTGTAGACAATCTGTGTGACCCCCTGAAAATGTCCTGGTCGCTGTTCCCCTTCCCATATCAAGTCGAGTCGGCCTAGATCAAGATGCCATTGTTCGTTCGTGTCAGGATACATCTCTTCTACTGTAGGAAGAAATAGCACATCACAGCCATTATCGGATAGCAGCTTTATGTCGTTTTCGATCGGTCGAGGATATTTTTCTAGATCCTTAGGATCATTGAATTGAGTAGGGTTGACGAAAATGCTACATATTATAATATCGGCCTTCGCTCGGGCCTGCTGTATAAGCGAAAGATGACCTTCGTGTAGCGCTCCCATCGTTGGTACCAAAGCTATTTTCTTTTGTTGTGCACGAGGCGCCTCTAGATAGGCGCGTAGTTCATTTTGGGTGTGAATAACTTTCATTCGTGTAGGAGTAAAATAGGGGGCAAAAATGCATAATAAATTTGTAATCTGAAAGCTATAAATTACAAAGAATTGTAAAATTTGTTTATTATTTGTATCTTTGTACACCGATTTTACTGTTCAAATAATAAAAAAACAATTGGAGATGGCAAAAACGAAAATATTGTTTATTACCCACGAGATGTCGCCTTTCCTTGAAATAAGTAAAATTTCTGAAATAACACGCCAATTACCGCAAGCGATGCAAGAAAAAGGATTTGAAATCCGTATTCTAATGCCACGTTTTGGTAATATTAATGAGCGCAGAAATCGTCTACACGAGGTGATAAGGTTGTCGGGAATGAATATAGTGGTGGATAATAACGATAATCCATTGATCATTAAAGTAGCATCGTTGCCAACAGCTCGTATGCAGGTTTATTTCTTAGATAATGAGGAATACTTCCAACGCAAGAAGGTGTTTAGAGATGAGAGTGGAAAATTCTTTGAAGATAACAACGAGCGTTCGTTGTTCTTCTGTAAAGGTGCATTAGAGACTGTTAAGAAATTAGGCTGGTCTCCGGATGTAGTACACTGTCACGGCTGGTTTACAGCTATGGTTCCATTGTACTTGAAGAAAGTATATCATGATGATCCTACTTTCAAAGATGTAAAAGTGATGTATTCATTATTCAATGAAGAATCAGACTTTGGTAAAGACTCACTGACTACGAAGTACGCGGACATGGCAGCACAAGAAGATGTGTCGGCTGAAGATGCCGCTGTGTATGGCTCAGGAAGCTATGCGGATGTATACAAAGGTGCTTTGACCTATACGGATATTGTCGTTAAAGCAGATGAAAATCTGGATGCCGATGTGTTGAAATTTGTTGAAGAGCAAAATATCCGTACGTTCACGCCAGAATCTATTGATGATTACGAAGGGTATTCGTCACTTTACGAGGAATTTGCTTCAGAAGAAGTCGAAGCTTAATGGCTTCATCGCAACATACAAAAAAGGCTTTCCCTACGGAAAGCCTTTTTTGTATTATAGCATAATCACTTTTTCGATGGTCGATACCTTTTTATAATAATCAATTACTTCGTCTGCAGACTGCACAAATGTTTCTACAGTTAGCGAATTATATTTTCCAGTTTTTGAGTCTTTCACAGAAATTTTTGTGCTAGGATGCTCGAAAATCTTTTCAATATCCTCTTTTTTTGCTGCTTCCGCTGGAACAATAAATTTAAATGTATATATAGACGGAAACTGTTCGATATCAATTAGTTTTTGTCTAAAGGTATTGTAAAAATCATCACCATTATTGTCGTTAACGTCTTGAATGCTGATGTTGTTGAAATCACTCATTATTAAATCCTTTCTGTTATAGTGTTACGCTATATAATCAATTTACGTGCCGCTGCTATTCTGTCAGTTGATCAGGACTTAATGTCGTATATTTATCTGTTTTTTTTAGTTCTGATTGGCAGGGTAGAGTTCTGGTTTTATTTGTTGAAGTTCACGCTACAGCAACATTTTTACCATGCTTAGCAGGTGGGGATAGATGACTTCTAAGGATTAGAAATTGTTACAAAAAGGGTTTTTTGCTTATTTTTGCTTAACTTATCAACAAATCAAGTGTCAAGAATAATTTGAACCATTATTACCGACTAATTATTATTAACATTAGGAAATGAAAAAAAGACTTTCTATTAGCGATATTGCTAACAACCTTGGGGTATCGGTTACTACGGTTTCTTTTATCCTTAATGGTAAGGCCAAAGAAAAGCGAATCAGTGACGCCCTAACAAAAAGGGTGCAGGATTATGTTAAGAAAGTTGACTATAAGCCCAATCAGTTAGCCAAAAGTTTGCGTACCGGAAAGTCTAAAAGTATTGGTCTCCTGGTCGAGGATATATCGAATCCATTCTTTGCGAATATAGCGGACCATATCGAGAAGATGGCTTACGACAATGGCTATCATATTATCTATTGTAGTATGAATAATGACGAGCAACGTGCCCGCGAGCTTATCCAGTTATTTCGTGATAGACAAATTGATGGCTTCGTGATCGCGCCCACTGAAGGTTTAAGTGAGGTGATAAACAGTCTCATCAAGCAGGCGGTGCCGGTGGTGCTTTTTGACAGACCATTGGCGGATGTCGAGACACATACCGTCTTGTCCGAAAATATGAATGGTGCATATGAAGGGACGATGTATTTACTGGAGAAGAAAAAAGCAAAACGCATAGGTTTTGTTACGACCACGAGCACGCAATCTCAGATGAAAGGACGATTGGAAGGGTATATGAAAGCAATCGATAAGGTGGGTATGGATCTGTTAGTCAAGAAAATCAACCCTTCGTTGACGGAAGAAGATGTTGCTCTGCAGTTGCAAAGCTTTATAGTTGACAATAAGCTGGATGCGGTTCTTTTTGCTACGAATTACTTGGCAATCAATGGTTTAAAGATTATTAAGAAATACAAAATAGCAATTGACAAGTTGGTGTCCTTTGATGAAAACACGGCGTTTGCTTTGGTAGAACCACCCGTATCGGCTATTTCTCAAAACATTAAAGGAATAGCCAGTGAAGTGGTGCGGATACTGTTGAGTCAGATAGATGGTAAATCCACCGATATTGAAAAGGTGGTTATACCTTGTGATTTGATTGAACGCTAGATAAATTATTTGGCAGCGACAAATTTCATCGAAATGGAATTTACGCAGTGTCTCGTGTTTTTGGCAGTGAACCCTTCGCCCTCAAATACATGCCCAAGGTGAGCACCGCAATTGTTACATAGTATTTCGACTCTTCGGCCATCAGCATCCGTTTCTCTTTTTACGGCTCCCGGGATTTCGTCATCGAAGCTTGGCCATCCACAGTGTGATTCGAATTTATCTTGAGAATGATACAATGATGCATCGCAGCGCTTGCAAATGTATGTTCCTTTTTCTTTGTTGTCTAGTAATTCACCTGTAAAAGGCATTTCGGTGCCTTTGTGTACAATTACATATTCTTCTTCTTTCGTTAGTTTATTGTATTTATTGCTGTCCATGGTAGCGTTGATTTTAGTTTTAGAAGCAGCTGTTTTGTTGTTTTGACAAGCTTCTAAAAGTAAAGTTAAGAAAAGTGCTATGAATATAATTGAAAATTGTCGTGGCATAGCTATAAAATTATGTTTATTTTAATAAAGAATAAATGACAAATGAAATAAAAAAAAGTTTCAAATACCATTTATTGAAACTAGTGGAATAATTAGGAATGCAAAATTCATTTTATGCCTTTAAACCTTATATATACGCAAAAAATAATCTTATTTAGAATGATTTTAAATTGATATTTTGAGTCATTAAATTGTCAGGGATTGCTTATAAAGTTATACTTTTGTGCATTGTTTGATGGGAAAAATCCCTTTAGACAGTACATTAAGTAATTTTTATATTCATAAATAAATAGTATAAAGTGCTAAATATGAGAAATATCTCATCCGTATTGGGAAGGTTTGCAAAGTCAATATCAGTTAGTTTGGTGTTGTTATTTGCTGTTACGATGTCGTCGAATGCGCAAGATGCTAAAGAAGGAGCGGCGTTGTTTAAGGCGAACTGTACTGCCTGTCACAAGGTAGACAGAAAAATGACTGGTCCTGCATTGGCGGGTATGTCCGAAAGACATTCTGAGGAGTGGTTGGTGAAGTGGATTAAAAATTCAGGTGCTTTGATTGCTTCTGGCGATCCGGTTGCTAATCAAATTTTCGAAGAATGGAATAAAGTAGCGATGCCTGCTTTTACACAATTTTCTGATGATCAAATCAAAGGTATCATCGCTTATGTAAAAGAGGAAGAAGCAAAAGCTGCTGCTGGTGGCGGCCAAGGTGGTGCTACTGCGGGTGCTGCTGCTAGTTCAGATGCTAACAATTTGATGATTCTTGGGGTTGCTGC
Source organism: Sphingobacterium sp. (assembly GCA_048595255.1). Taxonomy (GTDB): domain Bacteria; phylum Bacteroidota; class Bacteroidia; order Sphingobacteriales; family Sphingobacteriaceae; genus Sphingobacterium. The sequence goes on from JBMDWK010000025.1 coordinate 55,508, forward strand.
GATTTTGTTGTTGGCTATTGGTGTGATCGTGATCTTGAGTCGTGTTATTAAGACTTTGGAGAAAGTTATTGCTAATAATGCTGCTGCAATTGAAGCTGCTAAAGTTCGCAACGAAGCTTATGAAGAGTCTGGTAAAGTTAAGTTTGCTCAAAAATTCTTAAAGAACAAGAAGTTAGTTGGTTTCACTGCGCTGATGCTGGTTGGTTTGTTAGCTGTTGTAGGTTGGCAAACGATGTGGAACGTAGGTGTCCATACGGGTTATAAGCCTGTACAACCTATCAAGTTCTCTCACCAGATCCACGCGGGTGTAAATCAGATTGACTGTCAATACTGTCACGGTGGTGCATATAAATCCAAAAATGCATCTATTCCTTCAGCTAATGTGTGTATGAACTGTCATAACACCGTAACTGCTGCAGATCACTACGAAGGTAATATCTCTCCAGAGATATTGAAATTGTACCGTGCGGTAGATTTTAATCCAGATACACGTGAATACGGCAATAATCCGCGTCCGATTGAGTGGGTTAGAATTCATAACTTACCAGATTTCGCGTATTTCAATCACTCACAACACGTTAGTGTAGCAGGTGTTGAATGTCAAACATGTCACGGTCCTATCGAGTCTATGGAAGAGGTGTATCAATATTCTCCATTGACAATGAAATGGTGTGTGGACTGTCACAGAACTACCGAAGTGAATACAGATAACAAATACTACGATCAATTAATCGAAGCACACGAGAAATTGAAAAAAGGAGAGAAGATGACAGCTGCGATGATCGGTGGATTAGAGTGTGGTAAGTGTCACTATTAATAATTAATTAGGAAAACGCAATCTTATATACAGCTTAAATGGATAGCAATAAAAAATATTGGAAAGGTTTAGAGGAATTAAATCAAACTCCTGCTTTCGTTGAGAATAGCAAGAGTGAGTTTGCTGAGCCTATTCCTGTAGAAGATGTATTAAACGAAGCAGGCTTAAGTACAAGAACTCCACGTCGTGATTTCTTGAAGGCTTTAGGTTTTGGTTTGGGAGCTGTTACTTTGGCAGCGTGTAACCGTACGCCGGTACACAAAGCTGTTCCTTATGTAATAAAGCCAGAAGAGATTACTCCTGGTATTCCTAACTATTATGCTTCATCATTCAATGGACAGAGTATTTTAGTAAAAACACGTGAGGGTCGTCCAATCTTCATCGAGCCTAATCCAAACGGTGTAGGCTTGAATCAAGGTACAGATGCTGCTACGGTAGCGTCAGTATTGGATCTTTACGACATGTCTAAATTGCAAAATCCGCAATTAGATGGTAAAGATGTAGAATGGTCTAAGTTAGATAGCACAGTGGTGGCTGCTTTGAATAAAGCTGCTCAAGCTGGTAAACAAATCGCTATCGTTTCGACTACAGTAAATTCTCCATCAACGTTAGCTTCTATCGCTACATTCACTGCCAAATACCCTACTGCTACATTAATTCAAGTAGATGCAGTTTCGTATAGCGGAATTATTGAAGCCAACAAAAATTCATTCGGCAAAGCTGTTGTCCCTTCGTACAACTTCGGTAATGCGCAAGTGGTAGTTTCAGTTGCTGCGGATTTCTTAGGTTCGTGGTTGTCGGGTGAGGAGCATTCTCAAGATTACATGAAAAATCGTGACTACAAATCATTGAAAAATGGTAAAATGTCACGCCATATCCAATTCGAGTCCGGTTTATCTATGACAGGTTCGAATGCAGATGTTCGTATCGCTATCAAACCTTCTGAAGAAGGCGCTGTATTGATTTCATTGTACAATGAAATCACAGGTCAAACTGTAGCGGGTGGTACTACAAATGCAAAAGCACAAACTGCGATCAAATTAGTAGCTAAGGAATTAATAGCGGCTAAAGGTTCGGCAGTAGTGGTAGCAGGAGCGAATGATGTAAACATTCAATCTTTAGTTAACGCTATCAACACACAATTGGGTGCGTACGGAGCAATTATCGATTTAGATAATTACTCTAAACAATTCCAAGGATCAGATGCTAGCTTCCAACAATTCTTGACTGCTGCAAAAGCGGGTCAAGTTGGTGTAGCGTTATTCTTGAATAGCAACCCAATGTACAACTACTTCAATGCAGATGATGTAAAAGCAGCTATTGAAAAAGTAGAATTTACATTGTCATTCGCAGATCGCGCAGATGAAACAGCTTCATTAGTGAAGGGTATCGCACCAGTTCCTAACTATTTAGAGTCATGGGGTGATTCATCAGCGAAAGAAGGATTGTTCACAATCGTACAACCGACTATCAACCCAATCTACAACACACGTCAAGCTGAGCAAAGTTTCTTAGTATGGGCGGGTGATACAACAAATGTTTACGATTTCGTAAAACAAAATTGGGAAGCAAATATTCTAGCTGGCTCTGGTAAAGCTTGGAAAGAAGTTTTACAAGCAGGTTATATATTCAAAGGTACTACCGTTGGTTCTTCTTATTCAGCTAATGTAGATGTGGCTTCAGTGGCTGCAGCTATCGTGGCAGATGCTAAGAAAATCGCTGGTGATGTAGAATTGAAATTGTACGAATCGACTACACTACGTGACGGTCGCTATGCAAACAATGCTTTCTTGCAAGAGTTGCCTGATCCAGTATCTAAAGTTACTTGGGACAACTACGCAGCTATCAACCCTAAATTTGCTGAGCAATTGGGCGTAGGCGAGAATGGTAAAGTTAAAGTTGAGGCAAACGGTAAATCTATCGAATTGCCAGTGCTGATGCAACCGGGGCAAGCTATGGGTACAGTCTCTGTAGCTGTTGGTTACGGTCGTACATCAGTAGGTAAAGCAGGTAACAATGTTGGTCAAAATGCTTTCCCATTGGCTTCTGTAGTTAATGGAACAGTACAATTTGCTGCTAAAGCTTCAGTATCAAAAATATCAGGAACTTACGAATTAGCACAAACTCAAACACACCATACTATCGAAGGTCGTAACATCATCCGTGAGACTACTTTCGCTAAATATCAAAAAGATCCTAACTCAGAATCTGGTCGTTTCGCTGATACACACAAAACTTACGATTTGTGGAACAAATTTGAGCAACCAGGTCACAAATGGGTAATGGCTATCGACTTGAATGCTTGTACAGGTTGTGGTGCTTGTATCGTGGCTTGTAACGTAGAGAACAACATTCCAGTTGTAGGTCGTGACGAGGTTCGTCGTCGTCGTGAGATGCACTGGTTGCGTATTGACCGTTACTACACAATTGAAGATAACGGCACGAAGTACACCAAAGAGAATGATATTGCTGATGTACAAGATTTCGAAAATGTAACAGTAGTTCACCAACCAATGTTGTGTCAACACTGTGAGCATGCACCTTGTGAGACAGTATGTCCTGTATTAGCTACAGTACACTCGTCAGAAGGTCTTAACCATATGGCTTACAACAGATGTTTCGGTACTCGTTACTGTGCAAACAACTGTCCATACAAAGTACGTCGTTTCAACTGGTTCAACTACTGGAATGATTCACGCGTTGATAACTACTTGAACAATGAATGTACACAATTAGTATTGAACCCAGATGTAACAACACGTTCACGTGGTGTTATGGAAAAATGTTCGATGTGTATCCAACGTATTCAAGGTGGTAAACTGAAAGCAAAAATGGAAAACCGCAAATTGGTTGACGGAGATGTGAAAATGGCATGTCAAGCAGCATGTTCGGCAAACGCTATCATCTTCGGTGATGCAAATGATCCAGAATCAGAGGTGTCAAGAGCATTGCGCAACGAGCGTGTTTACTATGTGTTAGAAGAGATCAATGTTCAACCGAATATCGGTTACATGACTAAAGTTAGAAACACATTTGAAGCATAATTTTATTCTTTATTTGAAATAAAACAACTATGTCATCGCATAACGAATCAATATTAAGAGAACCATTAATGACTGGTAAAGACATCACGTATGCACAAATTACGGATGATATCTTATTACCAGTTGAAAATAAACCCAACAAAGCTTGGTGGATTGGATTTATCGTAGCCGCATGTGGAGCTATGTTATGGGTTATTAGCGTTGGATACACGTTTTGGACGGGTATCGGTGCTTGGGGTCTAAACAAAACAGTGGGTTGGGCATGGGATATCACCGACTTCGTATGGTGGGTAGGTATCGGTCACGCCGGAACACTAATTTCAGCAGTATTATTAATTTTCCGCCAAAACTGGCGTAACTCGATCAACCGTTCTGCGGAAGCGATGACGATTTTCGCCGTAATCTGTGCCGCTACTTACGTTGTGGCTCACATGGGTCGCCCGTGGTTGGCATATTGGATTTTCCCACTTCCAAATCAATTTGGATCACTGTGGGTAAACTTTAACTCGCCACTTGTTTGGGATGCCTTTGCGATCTCTACATATTTCACGGTATCATTAGTATTCTGGTACTGTGGTCTATTACCTGATATCGCTTCAGTACGTGACCGCGCTACAGGCTTACGTAAGAAGATGTACTCGATCTTTTCATTCGGATGGAATGGTTCTGTTAAGACTTGGCAACGTTTTGAGATTGTGTCATTGATTTTGGCAGGTATCTCTACTCCATTAGTACTTTCGGTACACACTATCGTATCCATGGACTTTGCGACATCCGTAATTCCAGGATGGCACACGACGATCTTCCCTCCATATTTCGTGGCAGGAGCGATCTTCTCAGGTTTCGCAATGGTACAAACATTATTGTTGATCTTGCGTAAAGTGATGAACTTCGAGCACTACATTACAATGTTCCACATCGAATCGATGAATAAAATCATCATGGTGACAGGATCGATCGTAGGTGTAGCTTATTTGACAGAGTTATTCATTGCATGGTACTCTGGCTCGGAATATGAAATGTATGCATTCGCGAATCGTGTTGCTGGTCCATATGCTTGGGCATACTGGGCGATGATGACGTGTAACGTGATTTCACCTCAATTATTCTGGTTCAAAAAAATTCGTACAAGTATTCCTATTTCTTGGGTATTGTCTATTATCGTAAATATCGGTATGTGGTTTGAGCGATTTGTAATTATCGTTACATCATTACACCGTGACTATTTACCCTCGTCATGGGCAATGTTCTACCCGACATGGGTTGACGTAGGTATCTTTGTTGGATCAATAGGTTTATTCTTTACTCTTTTCTTGTTATTCTTGCGCTTTTTACCTGGTATAGCTATTGCCGAAGTAAAATTATTATTGAAGAGCTCGAGTTTACAACATAAGACTAAGCTTATTAAAGAAGGAGCTTTCCCTGCAGAACAAGTTCAACATTTTGCGAACTCTCTAGAGAAATACGATTCAGTATCAGCAGAGGAAATTAACGAAATTCGTAAAGCAGTAAATAAATAATAGCAATGAGCAATACAAAATATATAGTAGGAAGTTTTGCGGATCCCGATGAAATGATGCATGGGATTGAGAAATTGCAAGCGAACAATATCAGTATATATGACTGTTATACCCCTATGCCAATTCACGGTATAGAGGCTAAGTTAGGCGTGAAACCATCTAGATTACCTATAGCAGCATTTTGTTTTGGTACTTTAGGATTCGTATTAGGATTTAGCTTATTATACTACACGATGGCTCATGATTGGCCAATGAATATCGGTGGTAAGCCTACCTTACCATTACCTAACTTTGTACCGGTAACATTTGAGGTGACGATTTTATTATGTGCATTAGGTATGGTGGCGACGTTTTTCTACCGCAATCACTTATTTCCAGGACGTGCACCACGTGTGATGGACTTGAGAGCAACAGACGATCGTTTTATCTTAGCAGTTGATGCTCGTGAAAATACAGATCATGCTTTAGTTGACAGTTTATTGAGAGAAGCTGGAGCAGTAGAGGTTAAATACAATGAAAGAAAATATGTTAGTTATGAATAAGAAGAATTTTCTTGGCGCTGTATGTATGGCTGTAGCTTTCGCAGCAGTAACTACTGCATGTGGAGATGGTACTACGCGTAGCACGGGTTGGGAATTTTCGCGTAATATGTACGATCCGATAGCTTATAATCCAGATCAGCCAAACAATAATTTTAGTAATAAACAAACAGCACAAACTCCTCCAGCAGGTACTTTACCTCAAGGATTTGAAAGGTTTGCTGCTGAATATTCAAATACACCTGAAGATTACGCAAGAGCGGGAGCAGAATTGTCTAACCCACTTGAGGTAAATGAGGAGAACCTTGCACAAGGTCAACACTTATATCTGGTAAACTGTGCGGTATGTCACGGTGCTGAAGGTAAAGGTGATGGAGCCATTACTAAAGATCGCTCGGTAACAGACTCAAGAGGTACTCGTCAGTTGGAAAACTTCCCTAATCCTCCAGCTTATAGTAGATCAGCTGCAGCAAACTCTTCAAGAGGTGGATTAATGGCAGATTTGACTGCTGGTAAAATTTATCATACTATTTACTACGGTTTGAATACAATGGGATCACATGCATCTCAATTGAATCCAGAAGAACGTTGGAAAGTAGTTATGTATGTTCAAGAATTACAAAAGAAATAATCTAACATCAATTAAATAAATGGGAACTCACAATCATCATCACGATTATAATTTCAGCGAGCAATATACATTTGCTGGTACAGCGAAGATTGTTAGCTTGGTTGCTATTGTATTAGGTGTTGCTGCCATTGCATATGGTTTGTATACAGGTGATACAATGCGAACTTTCGCCAATCTACTATTGATGGGATATTATTTTGCTTGTGTATGTGCTGCTGGAGCATTCTTTGTTGCGCTTCAGTTAGTAACACAGTCCGCGTGGTCAGCTGGTCTATTACGTATTCCACAGGCCATGGCTTCTGTATTGCCTATTGCATCGATTATCTTATTAATTATCGCAGCAGGAGGTATCTATACACACACATTATACCACCACTGGACTGATCCGGATTTATTCGATCCAAACAGCCCTAAATATGATGCGTTGGTAGCAGGTAAAGCGGCATTCTTAAACATTCCTGGATTCTTTATCCGTCAGATTTTGTTTATGGGATGTTACAGTATCTTTGCTTTCATCTTAGCGAAATTATCTTACAAAGAAGATTTAGAAGGCGGATTGAATACGTACAAACAAGGTTTCAAACTATCTGCTATTTTCTTAGTAATCTTCGGATTTACTACTCCTATCTGGTCTTTTGATACAATCATGTCATTAGAAGCGCACTGGTTCTCTACCATGTTTGGTTGGTACAACTTTGCTGCGATGTGGGTTAGTGGTATTGCAGTAATCACTGTAATCTTAATCCTTTTGAAAAAGGCTGGTTACATGGCATGGGTAAACGAGAATCACTTGCATGACTTAGGTAAATTAATGTTTGGTTTCTCAATATTCTGGACTTATGTGTGGTTTGCACAGTTCATGTTAATTTGGTACTCAAATATTCCTGAAGAAACAGTATACTTCTACAAACGTTGGGAGCCAGAGTACAAACCATGGTTCTGGTTAAGTATCGTAATTAATTTCTTAGCGCCTTTATTGCTATTGGTTGATAGAGATGCTAAACGTAAACAAAATATGATGTTGTTCGTTGCAATATTATTATTGTGTGGTCACTGGTTAGACTACTATATTATGATTATGCCAGGTACAGTAGAAACAGATAGAGGATTTGGGCTTTTAGAAATAGGTACGGCTATAGGATTTGCAGGTTTATTTACATTCTTAGTGATGAATAAGATCAGCAAGCATGCCTTGGCACCTAAACATCATCCATTCCTTGATGAAAGTTTAAACCACCAGATTTAATATTGAATTGAAAGAAGTTACGTTCAAACGTTTATATAAGAAATGAATTTAAAAATTAATAACAGGTTTAAATCCATAGCGGGTTTACTACTTTTAATCAGCTTATTTTTTGCAGCACCCGTGCTTGCAGTGCAGGATGATTCGACGGTAGTTGACACTACGGCGGTAGCGCAAGCTACTACCGAGGCAAGTACGGTTGATAGTTCCTCGGCAGCACCTACAGATACAACAGCAGCCGCTGCTGTATCTGCAGATAATGCAAATGCTACCACAACTACAGCGGCAACAGCAAGTGTAGAAGAAGTGAAAAGTATAGATCCTCAAGTCTATAAAAATTTTTTCTACTACTTATTACTATTCTTGGTGATCTGTACGATCGTTGCTGTCATTGGTAAGATCCATTCAGTCTATGTATTGACTAGAAAAATGAATGGTAAATACAATGAATATGGTAATAACAACTTACAAGCTACACTATTACTTGTTTTTTTAATAGCTTTCTTAGCTTTTGTATATTACTCGTATGATGTATGGGGCAGTTGGTCATGGAGAGATGCAGTGACAGAACACGGTAAAGACATTGACCGCATGTTCATCATTACATTAGTAATTACTACTGTAGTTTTAATCTTGACACACATTGTTCTTTTTGTATTCACATACATCTATAGAGCAAAAGCAAAGAGCAAAGCTTATTACTATCCGCACAATGATGCTATTGAGAGATTATGGACTATCGTTCCAGCTATCGTATTGACGGTATTGGTGTTATTTGGTTTCTTCACATGGAGATCAATTACGAATGTACCTGAGGAATTACAGAAATCAGCTATTCAAGTTGAGGTATTAGGTGAGCAGTTTGCTTGGCACGTAAGATACCCAGGATTAGATGGTAAAATCGGTAAGCGTAATTATAAAATGACTACGCCTACGAACCCTTATGGTATCGATTTCAATGACCAAGCTTCATGGGATGATTTGCAAACACAAGATATTGTAATCCCTGTGAATAAATCAGTGCGTTTCCATATTATTTCAAAAGATATTATTCACTCATTTTATATTCCTGACTTCCGTGTTCAAATCAATGCGGTACCAGGTATGACAAACTATTTTCAGTTCACACCTACAGTGACAACAGAAGAAATGCGTGATAAGATGAATGATCCTAATTATGATTTTATTATGTTATGTAATAAAATCTGTGGTCAAGGTCACTATAATATGGGTAAAAAAGTCATTGTTGTTACTGAAGCAGAATACAAAGAGTGGTTGGCTACTCAAAACAAGTATTTCACAGAAGATTTGCAAAAAGAATTCGCTAGTAACAATACAGTAGAAGGTGTTCAAACAGCTTCAATCAATTAATTATAGAAGATTTTTATAAAATAATATGTCAAGTACAGTTTTATCACACGACGCAGCTCATCATGATGCACATGGTCATCACCATGAGACGTTCCTTACTAAATATGTATTTAGTCAGGATCACAAGATGATTGCGAAGCAATTCTTGATCACTGGTATCATTATGGCAGTTTTTGCCATGTTATTGTCTCTTTTATTCCGTATCCAATTAGCTTGGCCGGACAAAGAGTTTCCGATCTTAGAAGTATTTTTGGGTAAATGGGCAGAAGGTGGTCGTATTAAACCTGAATTCTTTCTATCCTTAGTTACTATTCACGGTACAATGATGGTATTCTTCGTTTTGACAGCGGGTCTATCAGGTACATTTAGTAACTTATTAATTCCATATCAAATTGGAGCGCGCGATATGGCGTCGCCATTAATGAACATGCTATCATACTGGTTCTTCTTTATAGCATGTGTTATTATGATTGCTTCATTCTTTATTGAAAGTGGACCTGCTTCTCCAGGATGGACTATCTATCCACCATTATCTGCTGTTCCGACAGCGATAGCTGGATCGGGATTAGGTATGACTATGTGGTTAGCTTCTATGACTTTATTTATCGTTTCACAGGTATTGGGTGGTGTTAACTACATCTCTACAGTCTTAAATATGCGTACTAAAGGTATGGATCTTTGGAAAATGCCATTGACAATTTGGGCATTCTTCTTGACAGCTATCGTAGGTTTATTATCATTCCCAGTATTAGTTTCGGCGGTTGTATTATTAATTTTTGACCGTTCGGCTGGTACTTCATTTTATTTGTCAGACTTAGTAGTACAAGGTCAGATCTTACCTAATGAAGGTGGTTCTCCTATATTATTCCAACACTTATTCTGGTTCTTAGGTCACCCTGAGGTATACATCGTTGTAATGCCTGCATTAGGTTTGACTTCAGAAGTAATCTCTACAAATTCTCGTAAACCAATCTTTGGTTACCATGCGATGGTTTACTCTTTAGTAGGTATTACCGTATTATCATTTATTGTATGGGGTCACCACATGTTCGTGACAGGTATGAATCCTTTCTTAGGAGGTGTATTTATGATCACGACATTGATTATCGCGGTACCTTCAGCAGTAAAATCGTTCAACTACATGGCTACATTGTGGAGAGGTAACATTCGTTTCACTCCAGCGATGATGTTTGCTATTGGTATGGTTTCATTCTTCATCTCAGGTGGTTTGACAGGTTTATTCCTAGGTAATGCTGCTTTGGATATCAACTTGCACGATACATACTTCGTGGTAGCTCACTTCCACTTGGTAATGGGTTCTGCTTCTATCTTCGGTATGTTGTGTGGTGTATATCACTGGTTCCCTAAGATGTTTGGTAGAATGATGAATGAGAAGTTGGGTTATTTCCACTTCTGGTTGACATTTATCGGTGCTTACCTTGTATTCTTCCCAATGCACTTTATGGGTGTAGATGGTGTACCTCGTCGTTACTATTCATTTACTGAATTTGCTTTCATGGAGAAATGGGTTTCAGTAAACATCTTAGTTACATGGGCTGCTATCATCGCTGGTGTAGGTCAATTGGCATTCTTGATTAACTTCTTTGGTTCTATCTTTAAAGGTAAAGTAGCTCCTCAAAACCCTTGGAACTCGAATACGTTAGAGTGGACTACACCTGTAGAGCATATCCACGGAAACTGGCCAGGAGAAATCCCTACAGTACACCGTTGGCCATATGATTACAGTAAACCAGGTCACAACGAGGATTTCATCCCTCAACATATTCCTTTCTCGCAAACTATGAGTTCGAATATGCCTCACGATTTCGAAGGAAATGAAGAAGCTATCCGTATTCAGGAGCAATGGAATAAAGAAAATAATAGAGTAGTAGAAGGTTAGGTTATTAAACCTACCTTCTATTCCTTAAAAAATTTATAGTAGACAAATATAAATTAGGGCGTAATGTATCCAGCTGGTGAGAAGAGATTTATAAATGTTAATAGAATCACTATTATCACTTTGTTTCTTGTTATTCTCGCTGGTGGTGTGGTCCGAAGCACAGGTTCGGGTATGGGTTGTCCAGACTGGCCTAAATGCTTTAACCAAATTATTCCTCCGACAGATGCAAGTCAACTGCCAGAAGGATATGAAGAACACTATATAGAGGGCAGAGTAAAGAAAAATCAGCGTTTTGCAAAGATGATTGATTTTTTCGGATACGCTGAGATGGCCGACAAAATCCGCCACGACGAATCTATATTACAACATGAAGAATTTAATGCCGCTAAGACCTGGACGGAATATATCAATCGTCTGGTAGGTGTGCTAGCTGGTTTTGCTTTATTGTTTACAGCTGTTTTTTCGTTCATTTATATTAAGTCAAAGCCAAGCATAGTCGTTTGGAGCGTTCTTAATGTAATTCTTGTTATTATTCAAGCATGGTTAGGGTCGATTGTCGTATCGACCAATCTGATGCCTTGGATTATTACAGTGCACATGTTGCTGGCATTAATAATAGTTGCTGTAAGCATCTATACATTCTATGTGGCGACGACATTAAGAAACAAACAGATATTAATTAACTATTCATTCCCAGGTCTCAAAGCCTTAGCGATAGTATCCTTAATCATTACCTTGATACAAGTCGTATATGGTACAGAGGTACGGGAGATAATAGATCATCTCAATAGCGAGGGGATCCCACGCACGAAATGGATAGATTCTATAGGTGCAAATTATAATATCCACCGGATATTGGCTTATGTGACATTGTTACTTACCGGTTTGTTGTTCTTTTTGGTGAAGAGTAGATTCAGCAAATCGTCAATACAGAGTCAATATGCATGGATTATCTTAATATTAGTACTGATACAAATGTTGTCTGGAATTATATTAGCTAGATTTGCAGTTCCAGCTTTTGCGCAGACAACACACTTAGTAATTGCAAGTTTGTTTTTCGGAGCTCAATATTATTTGATGCTTTTGATGACGAAGCTGAAAAGGTAAGCACAAGAGCTTATTATTGAGAAGGAAAAAGGAGAAGAGTAGTCAAATGAAAACTTTTATTTCAGATTTTAACAAACTTGTCAAATTACGACTGACGTTAACTGTTGTATTTTCAGCATCTATTGCATTTTTGATAGGTGCCAAGCAGCAGGGTGATATCATGTGGTTCAATTGGTTATTATTGACGATTGGCGGTTTTTTGGTGACAGGAGCAGCTAATGGTTTTAATGAGATCATTGAAAAGGACATCGATAAATTGATGAAGCGTACAATGGACCGTCCACTTCCCGCCGAAAGAATGACTACTGGTCAGGCTTTGGTGTTGAGTGTGTTCATGGGCATATTGGGTACGATGGTATTGGTAAAGCTTAATTTCGTAGCCGGCTTACTATCCGTTTTTTCAATTTTCTTGTATGCTTTTCTATATACTCCGTTAAAGCCAAAATCACGAATCGCCGTATTTGTAGGCGCTATACCTGGTGCATTGCCACCGCTAATTGGTTATTTTGCGGCTTTCGAATCTTTAGGATTTGGTTTAGCTTATGCTGCACAAAATGAATCGGCTATTGTCATTACTCCTTTTGTATTGTTCTTGATTCAGTTTTTCTGGCAATATCCGCATTATTGGGCGATTGCTTGGGTAGCGGATGAGGACTATAAAAGAGCTGGAATCCGATTATTGCCTACGATGGAGAAAGACAAGATCTCTGCGGTATTTATCTTTGTATCTGCCTTGTTGATGATACCTGTAGGATTTCTTCCTATGTATTTTGGCTTTGGTGGTTGGGTATTTACAGCTGTATCGCTTTTGGGTGGACTTGGATTTACTTGGTATGGATACAAGCACTTGGTAGAGCGTAAGGACGAATCAGCGAAAAAGGTAATGTACATTTCGTTTTTGTATTTGCCATTGACACAATTAGTATTACTATTTGATTTTATTCCTTTTAAATAATAAAATGGAAGCTAACGAAACAAAATTGGAAGAGATATTAAGACACCGTAAAGCACAAAAATTCAACCTTTGGTTGGGTATGATTGGTATGTTTATGATGTTTGCTGCTCTTTCCAGTGGTTTTATCGTATATACAGCAAGCGGTGTAGACAAAGGGATTAAAACCATATTGCCACAGGCATTTTTATATAGTACAATCGTTATTATATTGAGCAGTGTGACATTGCATTTAGCTTTTAAAGCAGCTAAATTGAATCAACTTGCTAAACAGAAGATGCTATTACTTATTACCATCGTATTGGGAATAGTATTTTTTATATTACAGGTGAAATCATGGGGTGTATTGACAGAGCAAGGCGTTTATTTCATTAACAACAATGCTTCGCAGTCGTTCATTTATATCTTCACAGGATTGCACTTGGCACACATCATCGCTGGATTGTTTGTTTTAATAAGAGCCTATATTGGCGCTGCTAAACCAATCGCTTCGGATTTGAATGTGTTTAGAATGGATCTAGCCGCTATTTTTTGGCATTTTCTAGATCTTTTATGGATTTATATATATGTTTTCTTACTTTTGAATCAATAATAGTAAACAATGAGTACAACAACTGTATCGCAATTGGATAAGGTTAAAGACGGACCATGGTCTGGTGGTAAGTCACCTTGGAATTTAGAGTATGGAAAAATCATGATGTGGTTTTTCTTAGTATCAGATGCATTTACATTTTCAGCATTCTTAATTTATTACGGTGCTCAAAAATTTGCGCAACCTACATGGATAGATGCGGACAAAATTTTCCAATCTGTACCAGGTATTGCAGAGTCAGGTCAACCTTTGGTTTTCGTAGGTATCATGACCTTTATCTTAATTATGTCTTCGGTGACGATGGTATTGGCTGTGGAAGCGGGACATCGAAATTCAAAGCAAGAAGTCGTTAAATGGATGTTGTGGACGATCTTAGGTGGTTTGGCATTCGTAGGATGTCAGGCTATTGAGTGGAATCACTTACATCACCAAGGATTCTGGTTCGGAAGAAACCCTGCTACAGGATTAACTGACCCAGACGCTATTGCTGCTGCACTTGAACCTTATTTCACGAAAGAAATTTCGTATACAGCTGCATTGCAATTCTCTAATTTATTCTTCACGATTACTGGTTTTCACGGTTTCCACGTATCTATTGGTATTTTGTTGAATATTATTATATTGTTCATGACGTTGAACAATACTTTTGAGAATAGAGGTACTTATTTAATGGTTGAAAAGGTAGGTCTTTACTGGCACTTTGTGGATTTGGTGTGGGTATTCGTATTTACATTCTTCTACTTAATCTAATTGTTGACTAATAATTTATAAAAAGACAGATGGCACATCACGATCATATAGCTACACACGACGCTCACGAGCATGGTGAGGGCATGGGCAAAAAACAAATTTGGAGTGTATTCTTTGTATTGTTAGCCTTAACAGCATTGGAATTCTTAATCGCTCTAGGTTTCGTACACCACTGGGGTATCCTGCAAAAAGGAACTTTAGTTAATACAATTTATATAGTATTGACATTGGTAAAAGCGTATTATATTGTTGCATTCTTCATGCACTTGAAATTTGAAAAATCAAGCTTTATAGTGACATGTAGCATCGTATTTCTTTTCATTATATACTTCATTGTATTAATGCTGATAGAAGGAAATTACTTGCTTACTCACTTGCAAGAGCATGCTCTTTACCCTAACAATTAATAATGAATAATAGCTCTAAAAAGAGAAATATATCGACAATTATAATCCTGGCTATAGTTTTACTAGTGCCAGGATTTTTGTATATAGCACTTAATAAAATCGGTTCCAATCAATATTTGAAGTTGCCGGTGTATGGTGAGAAGAAGCTTTCTGGCAAGATCAATCGCAAAATGGGACGCGAAATTCCCGATACGGTATTCCATCAAGTGGATACCATTGCATTGTGGAATGCCGCAGGTGAGCAGGTGAATTTTCTGAAGGAGGATTCCGTTATCTCTATTGTGCATTTATTTGATGCGCAAGATGAAGGACTCTCTAAGACTTTATTGTCAAGTCTGAAGCCTGTGGTCGAGAGATTTAAAAATAGTAAGAAAATAAAGTTTTATTCCATTTCCGTCAACGAAAAAGAGACCCCTGAGCATCTCGCCAATATAGAGCATCTGTATGCGAAGGATTTTCCAAATACTTGGTTCATTACGCGAACAGACACGGCTATATTTGACTTTGTTCATAAGAACCTTTTGATTGATGCACATCGAAATGCTGATTCGACTTATACATTCAGCAACAACTATTTGCTAATCGACACCCAAAGACGTATCCGAGGTTTTTATGATATCAATCAAAATAAGGAGATGGAACGCTTGGAAGACGAAATCAAAGTACAAGTAGTAGAAGAAATACGTAATAACCCTTTAAAAGTAGAGCAGAAATAATATGGCAATGACTGAAGAAGAAAAGAAGTACAAAGGTATTATCTGGGTTTTATCCATTGTAATTCCTTTAGCGGTAGCTGCGTTGTTTGGTGTTAATCTCCGTAAGTTGGGCTATGATGTTGAGCCCTTATCATTTTTACCACCTATATATGCGACTATTAATGGACTAACGGCTGTGATTTTGGTTGCTGCCGTGTATGCAATTAAACAAGGTAATGAGAAATTGCACGAGAACTTAATCAAACTTTGTATGGTTTGTTCGAGTTTGTTCCTCTTGATGTATGTAGCTTACCATATGACCTCGGATTCCACACCTTATGGTGGTGAGGGTGCGATACGCTATGTGTACTTCTTTATATTGATCTCACATATTATACTATCGGTGGTTATTATTCCTTTTGTCTTATTTACATTCGTACGCGGTATAGCAGGAGCATATGAGAGACATAAAAAACTCGCACGCATTACATACCCAATGTGGCTATATGTAGCGGTGACCGGAGTAATTGTGTACCTTATGATTTCACCATATTATAATCATTAAATACAATGAGTAGAGTTTGGATATATCAAGCGGATCGTTTTTTAAATTCGCAAGAAGTAAATGACATGACTGCCTTGGCGCAACAATTTGTTGCTTCATGGACAGCACATGGCTCTGCGCTAGCAGGCAAGGCGCAGATCGTTGATAATTTATTTTTGATTTTGGAGGTTGACGAAGAAATAGCAGGCGTAACAGGCTGTTCTATTGATAAATCGGTACATTTTATCCAAGCGTTGGGCAATCAATTCAATGTGAATTTCTTTGACCGTATGCGTGTAGCTTATATCGATGCGGAAGGTCAGTTACAAATTGCCAGTCGCGAAGAATTTCAGGAAAAGGTTAAATCCGCTCAGATCACTGCTGATACGGTGGTATATAACAACTTGGTCCAAAATTCTGAAGAACTGGCCACGAGTTGGAAAGTTCCTTTTTCGGCGAGTTGGCATAGTAAAGTTTTTTAACGAAATATAATTTTATACTTCCCAAAAAAGGGATGCACGATTCGTGCATCCCTTTTTGTATTATGATTCAGTCATCTTCTTACAAAGAAGTCTGCGGAGCGGCAGAAAGAATTTCTTCACTTGCCTGATCCTCATATTGTTTGAAGTTGTCAACGAATAATTGTGCTAACGCCAATGCTTGTTTGTCATAGGCTTCTGCATCAGCCCATGTCGTGCGCGGGTTCAATACTTCAGCAGGCACGCCTGGACAAGATTGCGGTTTTAATACACCAAATACGACGTGAGGTACATATTCCACTTCATCCAAATCTCCGCGCATAGCTGCATTGATCATGGCGCGTGTATATTTTAAGTTCATGCGCTTGCCTTCGCCATATTTGCCACCGGTCCAACCTGTGTTTATCAGCCACACGTTCACTTCTGGATGTTGCTCTAGTTTTTGACCCAATAATTCAGCGTATTGCGTAGGGTGCAATGGTAAGAACACACGTCCAAAACAAGCCGAGAATGTAGTTTGTGGTTCGGTGATACCGACCTCAGTTCCTGCCACCTTGGCTGTATAGCCTGAGATAAAATGGAACATCGCCTGTGCCTTGGTCAACTTCGATATAGGAGGAAGGATACCAAAAGCATCACACGTCAAGAAAAATATATTTTTTGGCAAAGCCCCCATAGAAGGTTGCTTCGCATTCGGAATATAATCGATAGGGTAGGCTACGCGCGTATTTTCTGTAAGACTGGTATTGCTAAAATCCACAACATCACTATCTGCAAAGAAAGAAACATTCTCTAATAGCGCCCCTGGTTTGATAGCTCCGTAGATTTCTGGTTCTTTTTCTGCGCTCAAATCTACGACTTTCGCATAGCATCCGCCTTCAAAATTGAAGACTGAATTATCCGTCCAGCCATGCTCATCGTCTCCGATTAAAGAACGGTTGGCGTCTGCGGATAAGGTAGTCTTACCGGTTCCGCTTAATCCGAAAAATAAGGATACATCCCCGTCTTTACCTTCATTGGCCGAACAGTGCATAGGCAATATGCCATGCTCATGAGGTAAGATGAAATTCAATACAGAGAAAATACCCTTTTTCATTTCACCTGTATATGCAGAACCACCAATTAGAATAGTCTTTTTAGTAAAATTGACGATTGTAAAGTTGGAAGATCTCGTGCCATCTATAGCAGGATTGGCTTCAAATTCAGGAACTTGTAGAATTAACCACTCGTGCTCAAAGTTTGCTAACTCTTGGGTAGTAGGTGTAATAAAAAGATTATTACAAAATAAGTTAGCCCAAGGTGTTGTATTGATTACAGTTACATTGATCTTGTATCTCGGATCAGCTCCTGCATAACATTTTCTTGCCCATATTTCTTTTTTGCCAAGAAAGGCTTTCATCTTCTGATACAAATTATCAAAGATTTCTTCCGATATAGGAATATTGACATCACCCCAGTCAATAAAATCTGCAGTTCGCTCATCTTTGACAATAAACTTGTCTTTCGGAGACCGACCTGTGAATTTTCCCGTTTCTACACACAGTGCACCTAGATTATTAAGTTTACCTTGGTCAAGATCTAACGCTTGTTGCGTAAGTGCTTCATTATTGAGGTCCCAATAAACTTTTTGTGCCTGATTTTCTATTTGATGGATATCTGAGGAAATTTCACCTAGACCAATTTCTTTTTGCTCCATATCATAATTCATTTTTCTGATACTAAGGTATGGAGTTGAGGTGACTCTGGAGTTAACTTCTATTATTTTTGCAAATATTATTACAATATGTAGTTTTCGTTAAGGTTTTATAGATTATGAAAAAACATTTTGAATATTTGTTAGCCAAAGGAAACAATCGGTTGATAAAAATTTAATTTGAGTTTTTCTGTTAAATGAAAAACTCAAATCAAAATGACAAAATATGTTTATTTTTTGTCCAAGCTATACTTACCTGCACCTGTCACCGCAAGAGCCAAGAAGATGAAAAGTAATTCTAAGGGATGGGATGCGACGGCCAAGGTATCACCTTTGGCAAGATGTGAAATAAACGCAACTAACATAGTGAATGCAAGCACCAAAGCTGCAGGCCTAGTGAATAGTCCAATTATGATTAAAATAGCCCCTGCGCATTCGGCTGCTACCGCCGAAAAGCCCCAAAAGGAGGTGGCAAAGGTTATACCTATTTTGTGCATCGCTGCACCGATTTTCTCCCAATTGGATGGACCCATCATTAATTTGGGAATGCCGTGAAATGTTAACATGCTTGCGCCGATAGCCACTCTGATGATTAATATACCCACATCCTTGCGGATGTGTAGCGTGGATCTACTCATAATAGATTAATAGTTTATAGATACTTTGTTTTTGTCTACTTTTAATGTTATTTCCTTTCCGAATACAAGCGCGCGATTGTCGTCAATGTGCCCCGCAGGACATCCAAATGCTACCGGATAGTCAAATTCACATACCTTATCCATGATGATGTCCTCAAATCGCTGCCCAAAAGGAGGGTTGGAGTCTTTAAGATCTGTAAAACCACCGACAATTAGCCCCTGCAATTTGTTCAGTTTTTTCGCTCTTTTCAGTGTCCATAGCATTCGATCAATATTGTAGTGCGATTCGCCAACATCTTCGATGAATAGAATTTTATTGTCGTAATTGACATCAGATGCCGACGCCAATATACTTTGCAGAATAGCTAGGTTACCCCCGATTAACACCCCGTGACCCTTACCCGATCTATTGGGATAATCATTATAGGAATAGGAGAGGTTGACACTTTTGCCAAACAAGGCATGGTTTAAAATTTTTAAGGATTCTTCGCTAGCGTCTAGAAATGACTTCACCATCTGCCCGTGTATAGTGGGAATTCCAAATTTGCGTTGTATGTGGCTATGAATAGCCGTAACATCACTGAATCCTACGATCCATTTTGGATTTTTCTTGAATTTGTTGAAGTTGATTTTGTCTATGATACGGACACAGCCATATCCGCCGCGTCCTGCTATTATTGCTTTTATCTCTGGGTTGTCCAGCGCATCTTGGAAGTCCTGCGCACGCATCTCATCTGTACCTGCAAATTGATGATGAGCCGCCGTCACCGAAGGATAGATTACAAGCTCCAGACCCCACTTTTCTAAGACTTGGTAACCTTTTGAAATATCACCACTAATGTAGCTTGCCGGGCAGATAACAGCAATTTTATCGCCTTTTTTCAAAAAAGGAGGAGTATTCATATTCAGTTCGTTAATGTAATGAATTACAATATAAATATTTCTTTTAGACTTTTAAGAATATTTTAAGCGAGTCTTATTATTCAGCGCAAATTGAATTATCTTTGTACTAATTTTTAAAAGTTTTACCTTAAAAATACAATATATTGAGCAATTTGTCTAAAAAACGTTATACCATTACTTCGGCTTTGCCGTATGCAAATGGACCTTTGCATATCGGTCACTTGGCTGGAGCATATATTCCGGGGGATATTTTTGTGCGCTTCTTACGTTTGCAGAACAAAGATGTAGTCTATGTATGTGGTTCGGATGAACATGGAGCTGCCATCACGATACGTGCTAAAAAAGAAGGAGTGACACCGAAAGAAGTTATCGATAAATACAACAAACAGATCAAAGAATCTTTCGAAAACTTTGGTATTTCATTCGATATTTATCACCGTACTTCGGAGCCTATACATCATGAATTATCTCAAGAATTTTTCTTGAATTTATATGAAAAAGGAGAGTTTATTGAGAAGTTTTCGGAACAATATTACGACGAAGATTTTCATCAATTCTTAGCCGACCGATATATAACAGGTACTTGTCCGCAATGTCAAAGTGAAGGGGCATATGGCGATCAATGCGAAAAATGTGGTACTTCGTTGAGCCCAACAGATTTGATTAATCCCAAATCTACTTTGAGTGGCAAAACTCCCATTCTAAAAGAAACCAAACATTGGTATTTGCCATTGGACAAATATCAGCCTTGGCTCGAGAAGTGGCTGATCGAAGGCAAGAAAGATGAGCTGAAATCCAATGTTTTTGGACAATGCTCTTCTTGGCTTAAGTCGGGATTGCAACCTCGTTCGATGACACGTGATTTGGATTGGGGAGTAGATGTGCCGCTGGAAGAAGCTGCCGGAAAGAAATTGTATGTGTGGCTGGATGCGCCGATTGGCTATATCTCCGCGACAAAACAATGGGCGATCGACAATGGAAAAAATTGGGAAGACTATTGGAAAAAACAGACCAACCCAGAAGATGAATCTACATTGATTCACTTCATCGGTAAGGATAATATAGTATTCCATTGTATCATTTTCCCAGCTATTCTTCATGCACATGGCGATTATATCTTGCCAGAAAATGTTCCTGCCAACGAATTTTTGAACTTAGAAGGGGACAAATTATCGACTTCGCGTAATCATGCTGTTTGGTTGCACGAATATTTAGAAGAATTTCCGGGCAAGCAGGATGAATTGCGGTATGTTTTGACGTCTATCCTTCCTGAGACTTCGGATTCTGAATTCACATGGAAAGATTTTCAGGCACGTGTGAACAATGAATTGGTAGCAATCTTAGGTAATTTTGTCAACCGCGTCATGGTGCTTTCGCATAAATATTTTGACGGTAAAGTATTGATGGGCACCGCATTCAACGATACGGACAATGCCGTGTTCGATGAATTGGCAAAATATCCTGCATTGATTGAAAAATCAATTGCTGACTACCGATTCCGTGAAGCGTTGACGCATTTTATGAGTGCCGCACGTCTCGGAAACAAATACTTGGCAGACGAAGAGCCTTGGAAAGTAATTAAAACGGATGAGGAACGCGTTAAAACCGTTTTGAATGTCGCTACGCAGATTGTAGCTAATTTGGCGATTTTGGCGCAGCCATTTTTGCCAAAAACATCAGATAAATTATTCGAAATGCTTAACCTTCCAAAACAAGGTTGGGATAAAGCAGGTAAAAATGCTATCATCGCTACAGATGCGCAATTGGGTGAAGTGCAAATGCTGTTCGAAAAAATTACGGATGAGCAGGTTGAAGCTCAATTACAAAAACTTGCGGTTGCAAAAGTCGCAAACGCAGCAGCCAATAGCGTAGTTGCCCCTGCCAAACCGAATATTACTTTTGATGATTTCATGAAACTGGATATTCGTGTGGGAACAATTTTGGAAGCTGAGAAGGTCGCGAAAACCAAAAAACTGTTGAAGTTGAAAATCGATACAGGTATTGATCAGCGTACGGTAGTCTCTGGAATAGCTGAATTCTTTGCGCCAGAAGATATTGTGGGTAAGCAAGTTTCTATTTTGGTCAATTTAGAACCGCGCGAAATCAAAGGCATTCAATCACAAGGAATGATTTTGATGGCTGAAGATGCAGATGGCCGATTAGACTTTGTCAATCCTACATCAGCTATCAAGCCGGGTAGCACCGTGAGATAGTCTCAGCAGAATAAATATTAAAAAGGGCTTACATAGTGATTTATGTAAGCCCTTTCTTTTTAGCATATATTTTTATTTAGGCCTGTTGAACTTGACGCTTACTGATAAGGAGACCTGCTATAAAACCAATAATAGAAGGCACTACCCAACCTAAATCCACATCTGCAAGAGGCAATTTCTGGTATAAATCAGCATTCCACCATCCCAACATAATACCTAAACTCATGAATGCAATCAGCGTTGATGCTATCAAAGCTCCGATATATGGGGCTTTACTTTTGATAAATCCACCAAAAATAAGGATGTAAAGTACGATTGTGATAGCTATTGGATAGACAAATGCCAAAGGAGGATAAGCAAATTGAATGATTTTGTCTACACCTAGAATAGCTAATATCCCTGAAAAAATAGAACAGATAATGACTAAAAACTTGTAGCTTAATTTTCCTCCCGTCAATTCGGAAAAGAAAGAGCCTACAGCAGATGTCAGTGCGATGGAAGTGGTAAGACAAGCCAGTGCAATACATATGCCTATGGCTATCATACCATAGTCACCCAGTGTACTTTTTGCAATATGAATTAATAGCGCTGAACGACTTATTTCTTTGTCCGCGATACCTGATGTCGCACCTAAGTAAACTAAACCACCGTATATGAAAATTAAACACACTGAAGATATAATCCCGGAGGATATAACGACTGTATTTTTGTCCGCTGACTTAATGTATCCTTTGACTTGTGCAGCTGCAATAATAATCCCAGCAAATACCAGGGATGCCAGCATATCAACAGTTTGGTAACCTTCGACAAAACCAAATTTAAAGGATTCCGTAGCTGATAACTCAGTCGTCGGATAATCCCCGATAGGATTTAAAATTCCGATCAAGATTAATACAAAAAGTAAAACTAATAATAGGGGTGTGAGGATATTTCCAATGATATCGACAACTTTAGAAGGGGAGATACTCAAAGCCAAAGTAAGACCAAAGAAAAGGACAGAAAACAATATGGGACTGAACGAAGGGAAATTTGGTAGAATACCAATCTCGAATGTGGTCGCTCCTGTTCTAGGAATTGCAATTAATGGACCTATACAAAGCATAATGATAGTTCCTAAAATCGGTGCCAAGAGTGGGTGAATCCGATTGCCTAGGTCGTAAATGGTATTGCCTGATTTGACTACGGACAAAATCCCCAAGAATGGTAAAATAATGCCTGTAAGTCCAAAGGCAATAATGGTGATCAAGGTATGAGATCCTACTTGTAATCCTATAAATGGCGGCAACAATAAATTTCCCGCCCCAAAAAACATGGCAAATAAGGCGAAGCCAATGGTCAAAATATCCTGTCTTCTCTTCATTAATATATATTTAGAACAATAATTGTGTTAGTTGTTTTGCTTCATAGACATCATGTACGCGCAAAATTTGCACACCTCGGTCCAATAATAACGTGTTCAATGCTGTCGTGGCATTTAATGATTCTTGAGGCGTGATGCCTAACTTTTTGTAAATCATCGATTTTCGAGAGATGCCTCCTAAGATAGGCAATCCATGGTAATGAAGTTCATTCACACGGAATAATAATTCATAATTCTGCTCTATCGTCTTCGCAAATCCATATCCTGGGTCTAAGATAATATCTTTTACGCCAAGACTGCGCAATGTAGAAATCTTATTTCCCAAATCCATAGCGACATCGTGGACTACATCGTCATATGTTGTCAGTTGTTGCATAGTCTCGGGAGTGCCGCGCATATGCATCAAGACATAAGGTACCTGCAGATCTGCAACGGTACGAAACATATTATCATCCAACAATCCGCCGGAGATGTCATTAATCATATGTGCGCCAGCGAGAATAGCCGCTTTTGCGACTTCAGCGCGAAAGGTATCGATAGACAAGGGGATGTGTGGGAAGGTTTTTACTAAATCTTCGAGGATTGGAATAGCTCTATCGATTTCTTCGGCGGCAGAAATAAGGGCTGCTCCTGGTCGCGAAGAATAAGCACCTACATCAATAATATCCACGCCAGCGTCTACCAATTTAGTAGCATGCGCCAAGGCACTGCTGCGTGTGCTATGCTGACCGCCATCAAAAAATGAATCCGGCGTAACATTGAGAATACCCATAATTAAGGGCACCTCAAAAGTTATTAATGAACCATTTAGATTAATAGATTGACAAGGATAGGGTTTAAGCTTGTTCATAAGTGTAAAAATAGAAAAAAGGCTGTAATATTCACTACAGCCTTTCCTCAATATGGTACAAATTACTATTTTACCACCAAAACACCATCAGCAACGATGTTGATATCTGTTTTTGGTTGTGTTATTTTAGCAATCTCTTCTGCGCTTTTACCAGCATCTTCTGCATTGTGCTGTAACTGTTTTACTGAAAGTTCTTTGATTTTAGCCGTTCCTTCTAATACTACTTTTTTGCCTACTAGGTCTGCAGGAACAAAATATCCGTAATCTTTGAAACGAACCATAATAGGATTTTCCTCCCCTTCACGTTTTAGTGTTAAGAAACATCCTTTTTTCTTACATACACCTACTACTTCACCCTCTATTTTACCTTTATATTCTTTTTTAGATTTTAAAGTATTTTGTAGTTTTTCGACCGAAATAGCTTTTTTACCATCGATAGCTTTACCGTATTGCACGCCAACTTTAGCTGGTTTTATATTCTCCTGTGCTAAAGTTACAGTTACCATTGCGATCAAGACCGCACATAGACTAAGAATTTTTTTCATGTTATTATTTTTTTATTTACGTATAAAATCAAATTTGCCTGAAGGGTCCAGCTTCATAATGATTGAAGGTTTGCCTTGGGCAAGATTTTGTTGATCAAATTTAACAATATAATCGACACCGTTTTTTATTTCCTCGGAAATTTCGTCAAAGTTTGTCGCTGTCGGCTGACCACTGATATTTGCCGAGGTAGAAATAATAGGTTTTCTAAATCGCTGTAGCAATTGTTGGCAAAACGGATGGTTGACAATACGGATACCTATGCTGCCATCTTCTGCTATCGCATTGGGTGCTAGATTTTTTGCATCCGAATAGATGATAGTCAACGGGCGATCCGTAGCTTCGATCAGTTCGTATGCTACTTCAGGAATCTCCCGTACATAGCTCGCCAATTGATTGTCATTGTGCAATAGGACGAGCATGGTTTTGTTTTTATCCCTTCCCTTGAGCGCAAAAACCTTTTCTACCGCTTCTGCATTGGTCGCATCACAGCCTATTCCCCAGATCGTATCGGTAGGATAGAGGAT
>JBMDWK010000026.1:0-2041 GCA_048595255.1 Sphingobacterium sp.
GTGGCAATATCGGTCGAGTAGAAAATATCATTGTATTACCGAATGGAAAGAAGCAAACAGGCGCTGACCATCGCGGTGATGATACCGCTATGGGGTATTAAGAATATAAAATTTTCATAGAACATTTATATAATAGGTAGATACTTTTAAGGAAGTGAATCTACCTATTTTTAAATAATCCATTAAGAATCCAGATACCTATCATCAATTTGCTTATTCGCTTTTGCACCTAGCGATTTAAGATTCTCTACGCGACGGACTACATTCCCTGTCCCTGTCGATAACTTTTTCATGGCTTCATCATGCTTCTCGGAAGCCTTATGCAGATGGACTTGTATTTGTTGCATATCATTCAGGAACCCTACAAATTTATCATACAGCGCACCCGCCTCACGAGCTATTTCGAGTACATTGCGCGTTTGGCGCTCTTGTTTCCACATGGAAGCTATCGTCCTAAGGGTAGCCAATAGCGTGGAAGGACTAACTATTACTACTCTCCTATCCCATGCATCAGAAAATAATTCGGGCTTATGCATCACAGCGACACTTAAGGCAGATTCGATAGGCATAAATAGCAGAACAAAATCAGGCGAATGAATACCGTACAGACTGTGGTAATTCTTTGCAGAAAGTTCCTTAACGTGATTTTCGATTGATTGAACATGCAATTTCAACTGCAGGTTCATTTCTTCGTCTGTCACGGCATTGACATAGTTGTCATATGCGACCAACGAAACTTTAGAATCTATGATCAATTGCTTATCATCCGGCAAATCAATAATCGCATCAGGCTGCATTCTTCTTCCTTGTTCATCTTGTAAAGAAACTTGCAACCTGTACTCTTGATCTTTAGTCAAACCTGATCGTTCTAGTACACGTTCAAGAATTACTTCTCCCCAATTTCCTTGTTTCTTGGAATCTCCCTTAAGTGCACGAGTCAAATTATTGGCCTCATCTTTTATCTGGAGGCTTTGCTGCATCAGCTGTTCCACCACCCCTTTTAGTACATTCCGCTCCGCGGACTCCTGCGCGTACGTTTTCTCTACCTTCTCTTCAAAAGTCTTTATCTTCTCTTTCAGCGGATCCAGTATTACACCCAAATACTGTTGATTCAATGCCGTGAATTTTTGTGTCTTTTCTTCTAGAATCTTATTTGCAAGCACTTGAAATTCGGTATTAAATTGGGCTTTTGTACGTTCTATTTCTATTTTCTGCTCTTCAAATTTCTCTTGCTGAGCTTGCAAATAGGCATTCGTTCCTTCGAGGGTTCGCTCCAAAGCATTTCGCTCATTTTGCTCACGTTCAAGCATCTTCTTTAAACTTTCTTTTTCTTGCAAGTGCACATCAGCCATTTGCTTTACTTTGGCATATTCAATATCCAGATCTTGCTTTTGCTGACGTAGTTTTTCATATTCAGACTTAGTCACCGCTTTTGCTTTTTGTAGAAACAAATAGACGGTAAGCAACGTTAGCCCAATAATTATAGCGATTAAGATCGTATCCATATTTTTCTGTTGATTAAAGTCCTGAAGCTGTTAGCGCTTGTTATATTTGGTTTTGGACAAACAAAAAATGGTCTCAAAAGACCACTTTATATTATTGTAATTTCTGATGTGTTCTCCACCACAAGTCCGGCATTTCTCCCGCCACAGCCAATTGATAATCTTCGTATCGGCAAGGTACTAAATAGAACCGCTCATTCACCGATTTTGTACCGAAATAAGGCACCTGCATCCACCATCGATCGGATTTCTTACTCTTCACAAAAACCAATTCGTGGTCTTCGTTTTCTAAAGTCGTACGATAAATAATATAGGCAGACTTCGGAATCAACGGCGCATCATTTTTACGATTGTAATAGCCATCAATAAAACACCAGATCATCTGCGAAACCAGCATGGCTGTTTGTTCCATCGGATCAAAAGTCGGATTAAACTCATAGAAGCCAATGGAGCTACACTTGTCAGACATACCTGCGTAGCGAGCCAATTGACAGGCTTCATCCCCAAATAAGCCATTCGGAACTGCGTTGGCATTGCCC
>JBMDWK010000027.1:0-23404 GCA_048595255.1 Sphingobacterium sp.
TGATGGTCTATATGACAATGATAGCAGCGATGCTTTTGTTGATTTATAAAAAATCAAATAATTTGGGCTACAAAACAGCCAAACGAAGAATAGCAATGGAGCTTAGAGATATGATAACGGCCATTCTAATTATATTTGCAGTAGGAGACCCAGCCAAAGTTTTCAAAACATAAAAAATGGTCGGAATTTCTTCCGACCATGACTAGGTAACACCCTCTTTTCAAATAAAAATAAGATTGAATATTGTATTATTCCATATTGTGGTATACCGCCTGTACATCGTCATCCTCTTCGATTTTGTCGATCAATTTAAGTACATCCGCTGCTTGTTCTTCTGTCAATGATGTGTGGGATAGTGCGATACGCTCTAGTTTAGCAGATTTAAGCTCAATGCCTTTTTCTTCTAATAGACGCTGCATATTTCCGAAATCTTCGAAAGAAGTCTGTACCACTACGATGTCGTTTCCTTCTTCGTCTGCTTCCACATATAATTCTTCCAATCCGCCATCGATCAATTCCAATTCCAATTCTTCCACATCTAAATCTTCAGTAGCGGCAAAACGAAAAATAGATTTGCGGTTGAAAATAAAATCTAAAGAACCTGTTTTTCCTAATGAACCACCAGATTTTGTGAAATATGATCTTACGTTAGCTACTGTGCGGTTCGTATTATCCGTAGCAGTTTCTATTAACACGGGTACACCATGTGGGCCATATCCTTCGTACACAAATTCTTCATAGCCTTTTGAATCTTTCTCCGAAGCTCTTTTGATCGCTGCTTCCACACGGTCTTTAGGCATATTCACTGCTTTCGCATTCTGGATAGCCGTACGCAGGCGTGAGTTGTTTTCCGGGTGAGGGCCACCTTCTTTTACAGCGATAGCAATTTCTTTTCCTAAACGTGTGAATTGGACCGCCATTTTGGCCCAGCGCTTAAATTTTCTTTCCTTTCTAAATTCAAAAGCTCTACCCATTGTTGTTTATTTGTTTTTAAGATTTTCGATCATTTCTCGTGTCAAATCTTCAAGGTTGTATTCAAGCTTCCAATTCCAGTCTTTCTGAGCGTACTCGTCGTTTATACTCTTCGGCCATGAATCAGCAATAGCTTGGCGTGGGTCCCCTTCTGCATAAGACATGTCAAAATTAGGAAGAATTTTTTTAATTTCTTGAGCAATCTCAGTAGGAGTGAAGGAAATACCTGCCAAATTATAGCTCGAGCGAATGGTTAAGTTTTCTACAGGAGCATCCATGAGTTCAATGGTGGCGCGTACAGCATCATCCATATACATCATAGGCAAAGCGGTGTTTTCGGACAAGAAGGAAGTGTAAGCACCTTTTGCCAAAGCCTCAAAGAAAATATGAACAGCATAATCTGTCGTGCCACCTCCTGGCGCAGTTTTCCATGAGATAATTCCCGGGTAGCGGATACTGCGGATATCTAATCCGTACTTCGCGTGGTAATATTCTACCAATCTTTCTCCTGAAAGCTTACTAATCCCATAAATACTGTTAGGATCCATTACACAGTACTGCGGAGTGTCAATTTTTGGTGAATGAGGCCCAAATACGGCGATAGAGCTTGGCCAAAATATTTTTTTGATGCCTAGTTCAACAGCAAGATCCAAGACATTCAATAGTCCATTCATGTTTAGATCCCATGCTTTTTGCGGATACTGCTCGCCCGTAGCGGATAGCATAGCAGCAAGCAAATAAATCTGCGTAGGCTTATACTTGAGGAATAATTCTTTTAATAGATTTTTGTCTAGTACGTTTGCCGTTTCGAATATATCGCCCTCATCCAGCTGCTGTGGAGGTCTAATATCGGAGGTAATGACGCTTTCTTTACCAAATTTATTGCGTAGTGCCAATGCTAATTCAGACCCAATCTGACCGTTAGCACCAAGGATGATTATTGTTTCTTTCATATGATACAGCAAAGTTATTTGTTTTTCAATGTCTTGTCAATGAGTAGATTAACACAAACGGTTGTTTAAATTGTTCTGTCTTGCCGTTGTGGTTAAAAATTCTCGTATAGCAGATGTAATGTCCTTTAATACAGGGTTGTCCGTTTTCATTCCGGCCGTCCCAGGCCAGTGTGCCATGTGTGCCAGCCAGATTTTGATGTGCCAATTTTTTTACCAACTGTCCTTTTTCGTTGTATATTTCGACAGCAATGATGTAATTCGGATGCATCAATTCATAGTTTATTTCTAACTCATCCTCATAGCCATCTCCATTGGGAGATACGGTTTTGGAGGTCAAGTAAATGTTGTTTTGTTGGAGACCAAGATCATCCGTAGAATTTTGGTAACCCGGAGTCGCCCCACCTACCAGCGTGGACGCTGAATGAAAGATTGGCTTTTGCGGGGTTGACCGTTCTAAGGATACGCCCTTTGGCTGTACAAGATGCGCGGAGTGCATGTTACTATTGTAATATATAGAGTCGATAAGGATATCTCGGTCTGAATATAAGGTAACTATGCCTTGTTGATTGGCATAAGGTGGCAGTGCAGCAGTCTGCAGTATATGGTGTCTTTGGCTTTGAGGGTAATGCTGTACAATGACATCTGGATTGGTCGTTATCGCCAGATGTTGTTGGCTTTCTAAAAGGTAAAAATCCGGAGTAATGGTTCTATTACCCAGCTTGAAATTTTGAAGATTAATGCTGTAGTCTGTATTATATATTTCTACGAAATCCACACCACCTTCACGCGGATTAAACAGAATCTCGTTAATAACAATATCGCCTCTTTGTATCTCTTGTTGGTCAAATAATTTACTCTCAAACGGGGCAATAGCCAAGTTGCAAAGCTTCAATTCTTTGAATTGGAGAGTGTATAGTTTTTGCGGATCCAACACCTTTGCGAAGGTAAGGATAATCGAGCCGTTGCTTACATGAATATCTATGGCTTCTCCAACTCCTTCGTCAAGACTGAATGAATTAGGACTAGCGATATCTAAGTAGGTTGCATCTACCTGAAAGCGAATTTCTACTTTATTTTGTTGGATACTATAATGTTGGATTTGTAGTGTCGGGGCAAAATCTTTATTCCATACAGTATTAGACCGTCCAGGTGTTCCACCCGATAAGGAAAGAGTTGCGGACCAATTAAGATTAATATTGCATTCCCATTCTGGGCTGATACGTTCCAAACTCCAGCCACCATTCCTTTTGCTGCTGCTATTGTACCAGCTATCGCGGTATGATACTTCATCTAAGATCTCATCGTTCGTCGTTAACTTGACTGTGGCTCCTGTATTACTCAATGCATACCAGCGCGAAAGACCAATTGCATTTCCAAATCGGGCAAATTCATTTACAGATTCGGGACTGCACAAAATGACGTATTGCCGAGGTGCTAAATGATGGGTTGGCAGTGAGATTTGGTTGGTATTAATATGGAGTGTGATGCTACCCAGATCAATAGCTGTTGACCCGTTGTTGTATAATTCTATGTACTCAAATGGGGGGAGCGATGCGACATTGTTTGGATTGATCATGAGTTCGTTGATGACCAAGCGGCCAGCAGGTTGAGACCATCCTTTGAGAAGAGGAGTGAATAGCAGAATAAGCCAGAATAAAAACAATTTTAATATTGATCTCATGCTTTTTTTATTCCTTGTGCGTATCTTTTGTTGAGAGGGGCAATTTACAGAATAATTTTCTCTAGAAAATATTTATACATTGTGTTTGTTCCGTGTATTGGCTTGAAATATTAATAAAATGATAATCAATCGGCTGTTTTTTGAAGGTATATTTGAATTTTGAAGTAATTTGAATGCGAAAAATTTAAAATTGTATGGTTTTCCTAATTTTAATTTGTTATGTTTGAATCCATTAATTAATAAGTATAAAGCAAGAATTGTAAAGAAATGAAAGTAGCAGTAGTTGGCGCAACGGGTTTAGTTGGGTCCGAAATGTTAAAAGTATTGGCGGAGAGAAACTTTCCCCTAACCGAATTAATTCCAGTAGCATCAGAAAGAAGTAAGGGCAAGGAAATTGAATTCAAGGGTAAGCAATACAAGGTAGTCACTCCATCAGAAGCTATTGCACTCAAACCAGATGTAGCTTTATTCTCTGCGGGCGGCGGTACTTCGACCGAGTATGCACCTCTATTTGCAGAAGCAGGTATTACTGTGATTGATAATTCATCAGCATGGCGTATGGACCCTACTAAAAAATTAGTAGTGCCCGAAGTGAATGGTGATGTATTGACGGCCGAAGATAAAATCATAGCCAACCCTAATTGTTCGACTATTCAAATGGTAGTGGTATTAAAACCATTGCACGAAAAATATAAAATCAAGCGCGTCGTAGTATCCACTTACCAGTCGGTGACAGGTACCGGTGTTAAAGCTGTTCAGCAGCTGAATGATGAGCGTGTAGGCGTAGAAGGCGAGAAAGCTTATCCGTACCAAATTGATTTAAACGTAATTCCTCAAATCGATGTATTCCAGGATAATGGCTATACCAAAGAGGAAATGAAAATGATTAAGGAGACAAACAAAATCATGCAAGATGATTCAATCAAAGTAACTGCTACGACAGTGCGTATCCCTGTAATGGGTGGTCACTCGGAGTCAGTGAACATTGAGTTCGAAAATGATTTTGATTTGAATGAATTGAGAGAAGCCTTGCGTGCTCAAGAAGGTGTTATCGTAGTAGACAATCCGGCAAACTTAGAATACCCAATGCCAAAAGATGCACACGGCAAAGATGAGGTATTCGTAGGACGTATCCGTCGTGATGAATCACAAGACAAGACTGTGAACCTTTGGATTGTAGCAGACAATCTGCGTAAAGGTGCTGCCACAAATGCCGTTCAAGTGGCTGAATTGTTGGCTAAGAAGGGGCTAATTTAATTTTTCATATAATGCTGTAAAAAAAGCTGTAAATAATCTTACAGCTTTTTTGTTTTTACCTTAGAAGTTCCCTTAAATCGTCTTGAGTCAAGGATTTTACAAAAGTTTCTTCTGTCGTGATTAAGGATGTGGCGATGGACATTTTGCGGTTTTGGAGAGCCACAATTTTCTCCTCCACGGTATCTTTACTTATGAATTTGTAGATAAAGACATTGCGTTTTTGGCCGATTCGATGCGACCTATCTATCGCCTGTTGTTCAACAGCCGGATTCCACCAAGGGTCCAGGATAAATACATAATCAGCCTCCGTAAGGTTGAGACCCACTCCTCCAGCCTTGATAGAAATCAAAAATATCCGAACTTCTTCCTTTTCTTTGAACTCCTGCACGGCTCTAGCGCGATCTTTCGTAGCGCCATCCAAGTAAGCGTATGGAATATCTTTTTTGTCAAAATACTCTTTAAACAAATCCAGATGCTTGACGAATTGGGAAAAGATCAACACTTTGTTGCCTTCGGCAGAAATGGACTGCAGCATCTCTATGACCGCCTTAAATTTACCCGAATCTTTGCTGTATTTTGTGTCCACCATCTTGGGGTGGTTCGCCAGCTGCCGCAACTTGGTAAGCCCTTGCAACAGGGCTATCTGTGTACCTTTCGTGCTATTATGGACAGCGCCTTCCAATAGCGCATTGCGATATTCCGATTTGGTGGATTCGTAAATCTCGGCCTGCGCCTCATCCATTTCGCAATAAATGATTTGCTCCGTCTTAGGCGGTAGCTCCGTGGCCACCTGATTTTTGGTGCGGCGCAATACAAATGGCTTAATTATCGCCTGCAAACGCTTCGCGGTATGCTCATCCTTTTTCTTCTCGATGGCGGTTACAAATTCTTTCTGAAAGAAAGAATAACTTCCCAACAATCCTGGGTTAGTAAAGTGCATCTGGGACCAAATATCCGACACAGAGTTCTCGATAGGAGTCCCGCTTAACGCTAGTTTGTATCTACTTTTTAGAGATTTGATGGATTTGAAGGATTTGGATGTGGGATTCTTAATATTTTGACTTTCGTCTAATATGATGTAATTAAAAAAGAATTTACTAAACAAATCTTCATCACTACGAATAATGCCATACGTGGTGATAATGAGATCGAAATGCGTGAAAGCATATGGATCTTTATAGCGGTTGGAACCGATATGTGTCAGGATACGCAAGTTGGGGGCAAACCTATTGGCCTCTCTTTGCCAATTGTAGACCAAGGAAGTAGGCAGTACCAATAGAGAGGTCTTTGCATAATCCGTGTTTTTCAACTCCTCTTTTTGCTTTTGCAGCAGCGCTAATGTCTGTACGGTCTTACCCAAGCCCATATCGTCTGCCAGCACTCCACCAAACTTATACTCTTGAAGAAAATGAAACCAATTGTAACCCGCTTCTTGGTAAGGGCGAAGGCTACCATTGAAATCCTGCGGCGGACTTATCGTACCAATTTCTTCGAAATTAGTTAAATTTTGGAGTTTGCGGCTTAAGGTGAGAGCGGTATGCTCGGATATTTCGTGCAAAATACCGATATGTGCTTTGTTGAGTTGAATCCCCGATTTCTTAATCGCAAACTGAAATAAATGTTCGTACTGCGCAAACCATTCCTCAGGAATAATGGCAATCTCTCCGTTGGGCAGCGCAAACTCTTGTATTCGGTTCAAGATGTGGTCGCGCAACTGTACAAATGGAATCTTGTAAGGTCCAAAGTTGGCAAATGCGCGCACATCAAACCAGTCATTGTCTTCCACCACTTCGATGTCAAGGGTGGTTTTGCCGATAAAGAAATGCTTATCTCCCGTCTCTTGCTTAATGACAAAACCTTTCTGAAGCAACTGCTCTTGTTTGTCATTGAGCCATTCAAATACATTGGAGAACGCTTTACCATCGGTAATATATCTACCGAAAAGTGTGTCTTGTTTTTGCAGCCCTAATTCCGTCAGGTAAGTATGCAGATTGTCCTCCCACGTTGTCGAACGTTTGACGCGGGTGAAGGTGTATAAATCATTGTCTGGATTGTAAGTCATCTTGACCGAAATTTTTTGCTCTACCGCTGGGGAGAACAAAAAATCAGCGTATTGAAAACTTAGTTGAAGATGAGAATCCCCATTTTGTACATAGTTAAGTGTCAAAATAGGAACAGCATCTTCTTTCAGTGTCTTGATGTCGAATCCTTCCGCATATACCGCATATTTTTCTATCAGTGGTGTGACGAAGGTTTCATAGTATTTACGTTCCGTCGAGCGAGGAACAGAGATGAATCGTTTATTTAAAAAAGGAGCTAACTTCTTTCCTTCTAAGGGCTGGTCAAAATGATATAGTACATGGTCCAGTAATAGCCAGGCTTGTGAATTGATGATGACTTCCGCGTTTTTAAACATGAATTCCATGCGGTGTCCATCGTATTTGAGGGTCGGAAAGTACCGGGTTTCGGATTCGTTGCGCCGAAAATGAAAAAGGATGGAAGTGGTTTGGTCCGCAATGTGGAGTTGCTGTTCTGCGGGATAGCCATCCTTTCTGCTCATTAGATAGAGTGGTTTGTCGCTGATGTATTCCAAGACTTTGAGCAGCTTCTTCTCCAGCCTGGGTCGAATATAATTGCGTATCTTATCGTCGAATATTTTGGAAAAATAATCCGCAGGACGGACAGGCTTTTTGTGGTATTTCTTGATTACGTTACTCTGTTCTACCTCATCTAATAGCTTGATAATTTTGTAGTCCGTCTCATCCAGCGCATCAGCAAACTCATCCACCGTATTGGAGAATACGCGTTTGTACGATAGTGAAAGGCTTCCATTCGGATTCAGCTGCACGATATGTGGCTCAATTAAATATCCTAGATAGGGATGTTCACCAATTGAATATATTAATTTGTACGGATGAGCGGTATCTATTTGTTGCATCAATTTTTAATAGGTATTCCTAAAAAAGACATCTAATATAAGCGGAATATCTATGAAGATAAAATAAAGATTTAATTATTTACTGATTTCAATTTCCCCTTTAAAAACAAAATTCGCCGGACCTTTCAGGTACACCTTGGTAAAAGAGTTGCCTTCCCGAAAGAAAGAAATGTATAGTTGCCCTCCCAAAACGCGGATTGGAATGGTAATCTGCCCTTTCAAATCCTGGTCAATAGCCATGGCCATAGCTGCTGCGGTAGCGCCGGTTCCGCACGCAAAGGTTTCGTCTTCTACACCACGCTCAAATGTGCGTACAAAATAGCCTTCGCCTTCTGCCTCGATAAAATTAACATTAATGCCTTCGTCGCCGTATGTCTCATTGTTTCGAATTGCATAACCTTCCTGATATACATCCAGTTTATCAAGATTTTCGACTTTAAGAATATAATGTGGCGAACCGGTATTCAGGACATAAGCTTCCCCATCGCGGTTAACTTGATGGACATCAATCATTCCCAAGTTTACTTGATCTCCTGCGATTTCCGCAGAATGCGGACCATCCACTGCCAAAAAGTCAGTTTCGTCGCTGATGATATTCAGATCTCTCGCAAACGCCACTATACACCGCCCACCATTGCCGCACATCGTGCCTTCAGCACCGTCTGCATTATAGTATAGCATTTCAAAATCAAAATTTTCTTTATATTGAAGCAGCATAAGACCGTCACCTCCGATGCCAAAGCGTCGGTCGCATAATGTCCGCACTAATTCTTTATTATGCTTATCAAAAGCCTCATTTCTATTGTCAATTAACACAAAATCGTTGCCCGCTCCTTGATATTTAGAAAATTGAATTTTCATCCTTAAATATTTGAAATTTTCTATTGAATTTAATATTCTTGTTACACAATCATGCCAATTTGTTAAAACTTGTTAAAAACTGTATAATAGTACAATATGTTAACAAAATTTAACTGACAAAACTTGTGTCATCTGCCAATGTGGTATTACATTTGAATACTTCGTACAAGGTAAGAATAGATAATTAAATAATTGAATTTTAAAACAGCAATAAATAATATGAAAAAAATAGGAGTAAGTTTATTGACAGCTGTCTTAGGAGGTGCGGTGGCTGTAGGAGGATATAAATTGTTTGAAGACAAGCAATTTAACCAGATGACTTTAGAAGAACAACAAAAAGTATATTATGCGAATAATCCTGCTGGGGAGATGCTGTCATCAACTGGGAATCCGGATTTTACGCAAGCGGCAGCGGCTGTATCACCAGGAGTAGTTCACATCAAAGTGACTATGACTGCTCGTGGTTCGCAACGCGGTGGAGGCTCGTCGCCTTTTGATATGTTTGAAGAGTTTTTCGGAATGCCTCAACGTCGTCAAGCCCAGCCTCGTCAAGCACAGGCTTCAGGTTCTGGCGTAATCTTGACACCTGATGGATATATCGTGACGAATAATCACGTTGTTGAAAATGCTGATAAAATTGAAGTGCAATTGACCGATAAACGTACTTTTGAGGCTAAAGTTATTGGTCGTGACCCGAATACAGACTTGGCATTGCTTAAAGTTAGCGCTAGTAATTTACCTATGGTAAGAATGGGTGATTCGGATAATGTGCAGATTGGTGAGTGGGTATTGGCAGTGGGCTATCCATTAAGTTTGCAATCTACTGTGACTGCAGGGATTGTTAGTGCCAAAGGACGCCAAATCGGTATCTTAGGCGAATCGCAGCAAATGCCTAGGGGCTATGGAAGCGAAGACCAACAAATCATAAATACTGCTATTGAATCTTTTATTCAGACTGATGCGGTAATCAATAAAGGAAATAGTGGTGGTGCATTAGTGAATGCACGAGGAGAATTGATCGGTATCAATTCCGCTATTGCTTCTCCAACTGGGGTATATGCAGGCTACGGATTTGCGATTCCTATCAATTTGGCGAAAAAAATTCTCGATGATTTCAAAGAATTTGGTAGCGTAAAACGTGGTTTCATCGGGGTTACATTCACCGAAATCAATGAAGCATTGCGTACAGATAAAGGAATTGACGATATCAATGGATTGTATGTACAGAATGTAGTAAAAGGTGGTGCTGCTGAAAGCGCTGGCATCAAAGGTGGTGACATCCTTACCAAAATCGAAGGACGCCCTATTTACTCTTCATCTGATTTGCAAGAGCGTATTGCGAGATTACGCCCTGGCGACAAAGTGAAAATTACGTACAAACGTGATGGAAAAGAGAAAGATGTAACACTAACGTTAAAAGCGGAAGAAGAATCTAAAGCAAAGCAAGGAGAAAGTGGAAGTAATGCCAGCGCAACAGAAATCTTCAATAAACTTGGAGCTAGCTTTATCCCAGCTTCAGATGCGCGCAAGAAAGAACTTGGTGTATCTTCAGGTGTAGTCGTTACTCAAGTGCATAAAGGTGGCGTATTCGAATACTTCGGCGTTGAAAAAGGATTAGTGATTACAGAAATCAATGGTAAATCCGTAAATAATGTCGATGATGTAGAATCTGCATTAGCGGGTACACGACGAAATATTGTCCGCATCAAAGGTGTGCCACAACGCGGTAGCACAGTAGAATTAAATGTTCCGATAGAATATTAATCGGCATAGTAAATAATATAAAATGGCTTTCTGCGGAAAGCCATTTTTGTTTTACAGAATAAAACAACATTTTTGTGGCATGAAGATTTTAATGGTTTGTTTGGGAAATATATGTCGTTCGCCGTTGGCACACGGTATATTACAGCATCTAGCAGATACGAAAAATTTGGGTTGGCAAATTGACTCCGCAGGCACAGGCGATTGGCACGTCGGTCAATGTCCGGACAGAAGAAGCATTGCGGTAGCCAAGAAATATGGCGTAGACATTGCAAACCAGAAAGCGCAGCATTTTACGGCAGCACATTTTGATAAGTATGACCGCATATTCGTGATGGATAGACAAAATTATGCCGATGTCATTCGACAGGCGCAGAATGAAGCACAACGCGCCAAAGTTTCTTTATTTTTGGCTGATGACATCGTCCCGGATCCATACTATGACGATGCGATGTTTGAGCCTGTATATGCGATGGTGGAGAAAAGATGTAAAGAATTAATTTTACAATTGTCCAAATAACGTAACGAAAACACAAGGTTGTGCTAATCCGAATTATAATGATTATTTTGGCACAATAGCTATAATATGAAAGCAACAGAAGTAAATCAAAAATGGAACGTGCTGCGGGAAGCCATTGCTCAGCGTTTTGACATGGAATTACCGGATTTAAAAGTCATGCTATTTTTGATAGGAGTACAGGAATTGGGCAAGGGACCCAAGCAATTCTCAAAACGGGAGAAAGAAGAGCTGATGCATATTGCTACATGCCGACTATTTTCATCTATGGGTTTTTATGAGTTGGTAGGATTGGATGAAGAAGGCTGGCCACATTGGAAATTAGTCAAACCGGTGCCCAATTATACATTGATGGAGCAAGAGTTGATTATTAAATCCCTTATCGTAGATTACTTTCAAGATTTAGATTTTATATAAAAATGAAAAGAATATTTTTTAGCCTATTACTGATACTATTCACTTTACAGATTTTTGCTCAAAAACCGCAGCATTACTACGTAGAGATAAAAACAAATAAAGGGGTAATCACGGCACAGCTGTACAATGAGACACCAAAGCATCGTGATAATTTTAAGAAACTCGTGAGCGAAGGGTATTACGATGGTATCCTTTTTCACCGTGTGATCAAGAATTTTATGATTCAAGGAGGTGATCCCAACTCCAAATTACCCACTACGACAAGTTTGACTGTATTGGGAAATGGAGGCCCAGATTATCGTATAAAATCTGAAATCCAATCCGGCATTTTTCATAAAAAAGGTGCTTTGGGTGCTGCAAGAGATAATAATCCGGCGAAAGAATCTTCGGGTTCACAATTTTATATCGTGCAAGGTCGCAAATTTACGGATGCAGGCTTAGATTCGTTGGTTGTAAATCGTATGCAGGGTAAAGAATTCTCTCCGCAACAACGCGAAGCTTATAAAACTGTGGGCGGTACACCTCATTTAGATGGAAACTATACGGTTTTTGGAGAAGTTCTAACAGGCATTGAGGCCGTAGACCAAATTGCGGATGTAACGACGGATAAGGTGGATAGACCCATCAGCGATGAGCCGATGCATATGCGTTTGTTGACCCGTCGTGAGGCGATTAACCTGGAGAGAATACGCAGTGGATTAGAGCCGAAAACTGGTTTTTTTACGCGCTTGTTTGATTCTTTCAAGTCAAAAAATTATAAGCTCTAACCCATGAAAATCGTCACCTATAATGTAAATGGCCTTAGAGCTGCCTTAAAAAAGGATTGGCTGGGTTGGTTGGAGTCCGTGAACCCCGATGTAGTCTGCTTGCAGGAGATCAAGGCTACTCCCGATCAGGTGCCCGAAATTTTGTTTTTAGAACAAATGGGTTATGAGCACTATTGGTACCCTGCTCAGAAAAAAGGCTACAGTGGTACTGCTATTTTGACCAAAATTACACCCAAACATGTGGAGTATGGCTGCGGCCATGAAGATTATGACTTTGAGGGTCGTATTATCCGTGCTGATTTTGACGACGTATCAGTCATGAGTACTTATTTTCCGTCAGGAACAACAGGGGATATACGTCAAGATTTCAAATATAGATTTTTGGATGATTTTCATCAGTATGCGCACAAGCTGCTGGAGGAGCACCCTAATCTGGTCATCAGTGGAGATTATAACATTTGTCACCGCGCAATTGATATCCACAACCCAAAATCAAATGCCAATACATCTGGATTTTTACCTGCGGAGCGTGAATGGATGGAGAATTTTATCAATTCCGGATTTATTGATACGTTTAGGTCTTTAAATCCTGATCCGCATCATTACACCTGGTGGAGCTATAGAGCAGGGTCTAGGGCTAAGAACTTAGGCTGGCGTATCGATTATAATATGGCTTCTCAAGCGTTGAAAGATAGAATTGTCGCTGCTAAAATAATACCTGAGGCGGTACACTCCGATCACTGCCCTGTTTTGCTAGAGCTACTGTAGCTCGTTGATCTTCTGATGGTCTGCCAACGGCCATCAGAAGAGCTTTATAAGAAGAAGTTGATTTACTTTTTGTAGGTAGCAGAACATTTTTGCGTCTCTTCGACTTTACATCGTATCAGCCTACAGGAAGTACCTTGCAGCTGCTGTGGAGCCACTATTTCTACTAGATGCTTGGCAATGTTTTCTGCCGTGGGGTTGAAAGGTACTATAACTAAACTTTCGGCAGTGAGCTTTTGCAACTCTTGGAGCATCGGGTCATTATCCCAAATCAAAAATTTGTGGTCATAATGGTCTTCTAACCACATACACAACCTTTCTTTTATTACAGAGAAATCCAATACACGACCTATCTCGTCCAATTCCTCGGCGGCCACTTCAAAGTGTATTCTGTAATTATGACCATGAAGAAATCTGCATTTTCCTTCGTGACCTACCACTCTATGCCCACATGAAATATCGTGATATCTTTCTGCTGTAATCATACTGCAAATATAAGGGAATTTTATCAATCAGCAGATATGCTGTGCCTATAGGTATTTCGGCTCTACAATTCCAAAAATGTGAAGAATCTTCACAAAAGTTGTGTAAGTAACTTTACATTTAAACATTTTATATTTAAAAGTCCGATTATAATGTGCTTAAATGAACATTTTCAAATTTATTTCTGAAAAGGGTAAAAAATCTATGCAAAAGACTATTTAATTTCATAATATTGCCTTGTAGACTTCATTTACTGTGGAATCTATAAAGGGCAATTGCACGTAAAACCTATTATTATGACTCGTTTTAAACCGTGAGCTCGACATCAATTTTTTTATAATCGTTAAAATATCAACTATCAAACATGAAAAGAAGATTTCTTCTCACATTTTTCGGGGTAGCAGTGTATGCATCCTGTTTGATGGCCCAACAAAAGTCTATTACTGGTAGGGTAGTGGCTCCTACAGGAGAGGCTTTAGGAAATGTTACAGTTATTGTTCAAGGAACAAACCGTACTGTTAAAACTAATCCTGACGGGTCCTTTACTATTCAGGCAGCACCTGGAGAAAAATTATTGTTCCGCTCTATTGGGAGTAATGAACTTATTCAAGAGGTCGGCACAGGAAATGTGTACAACATCACATTAATGGATTCAGAAGAATCCTTAGACGAAGTGGTGGTGACAGCGTTGGGTATTCGTAAAGAAAAGAAAGCGTTAGGCTATTCTGTTCAGGACCTTAAGGCTGATGAGCTGATGAAGAATAAGACAGCTAATATTGTCAATTCATTGGCTGGTAAAGTGGCTGGTGTGAATGTTACACAGACCTCAGGTTCTGCAGGGGCAGGGGCGCAGATCATTTTGCGTGGAGGAACTTCATTAGAGCGTGATAATCAACCTTTGTTCGTAGTAGATGGTGTAATTTACGATAACTCTACTGTACTAGGGGGAAATAGCGGTTTTGATGGCGCACAATCCGTGTCTTCTACAAATAGTAACCGTATCATGGATGTCAATCCCGAAGACGTAGAAAGCATGTCTGTATTAAAAGGACCTGCTGCTGCAGCATTATATGGTTCTAGAGCCGCAGCAGGAGCTATTATTATTACCACCAAAAAAGGTAAAGAAGGTAGAGCTGAAGTTGCATTTTCTTCCCGTGCTTCTACCAATTGGGTCAATCGCCTACCTGAACAACAAAGCAAATATAAACGAGGATATTATAATGCTGCTGGAGTTTTGGATGATTATACGACACAATCTTGGGGCGAAGCTTTCGGTCCAAATGATGTGATGTATGACAATATCAAAAACTTTTTCAACACCTCTACCGTATATGACAATACAGTGAGCTTAGCAGGAGGTAGTGCAAATACAACATTTTATGTTTCGGCCTCCCGCTTTGATCAAACGGGTATAGTGCCCAATACAGGCTTCGATAAAACGACGTTTAGATTCAACGGAGACCAAAAATATGGTCGTCTTACCTTAGGGACTAATGTAGCATACTCATTGGCGAATACAGATAAAACCTTGACTTCTGCAGGTTTATATAATTCTGGAGGTACAGGGGCTATGAATTCTGTGTACCGCTGGTCAAGAAATGATGATATGACCAAATATCTGAACGACGACGGTAGTAAGTATAGAATGTTTGGCGACAGACAGCGACTAGAGGATGATGTAGAGAATCCATATTGGACAATCAACAAAAACATGCTGGACGATAAGACTGAGCGTTTCACGGCTAATCTGAATGCCAACATGAAGTTGGCTGATTGGTGGAATTTGTCCTATCGTGTAGGAACAGACAGTTATTTGACAAGAAATAATACGTTGATCTCTCCTGAAGGTGCGGTTAGAGTTCAATGGCAAAATGGTATGATGTCAGCTAGCGACTATCGATTTAACTATTGGTCTTCAAACTTAATGTCCAATTTTGAGAAAACAGTTGGTGATTTTGACTTAGGAGCATTAGTGGGATTCTTCTCGGAGCAAACAAAAGTGAGCAACGAGAGACGCGTAGGTTTTGATTTTGTAATAGATAACTTTTATAGCTTCGAAAATATTGTAGATGCGAATAAAAGATTTAATTCTACCGAATCTAAAAGAAGATTATTCGGTCTTTATGGTGAATTAAGAGCTGGTTACAAGAATATGTTATTCTTGAATGTGACAGGTCGTAACGATTGGACTTCAACATTGCCTGTGGCTAATCGTTCTTATTTCTACCCATCAGTAGGTGGTAGTTTTGTGTTTTCAGAATTAACAAAAGATGTCACCTGGCTCAACTATGGTAAATTGCGTGCTTCTTGGGCTAAAGTAGGTAAAGATGCTTCCCCTTATTTGACGGCGACTACCTTGTGGCCATCGAGAGAATTTATAGGAGGATTGGTAGGAACGGGTAACTTCTGGAATCGTGGTAATCCGGGCTTAAGACCAGAAACGACCACTTCCTTTGAAGTAGGTGCTGAATTGAGATTCTTAAATAACCGTTTAGGTATAGATTATACCTATTATACAAACAATTCATACGATCAGATTGTGTCTCCACGTATGGGGCAGACTACTGGATATATTTTGGTGTCAGTCAACGCAGGAGATATCTATAATAAAGGTATGGAGCTAGCGTTGACAGGTAAACCTGTCGTAACCTCTAATTTTACATGGGATGCCACATTGAACATGGCTAAAAATAGAGGAACATTGGACAACTTGATAAAAGGTAATGAAATTCTATATGTTACCGATGTTCAGGTTGGTAATGCAAAAGCTGCTTCTTTCAATGGTGGTGACTTCATGGCTATCTCGGGTTCAAGATGGACACGTACTCCAGATGGTAAAGTTGTATTGGATGCTAATACAGGCATGCCAATAAGTGATAACGCTACTACTTATCAAATCGGTAATCGAGAACCAAAATTGACAGGAGGTTTTAACAATAGCCTACAGTACAAAGATTTGAATTTTTCTTTCTTGTGGGATTTCAGAATCGGTGGAGATGTGTACAATGGTACAGATTACTTTATGACTGTCAATGGTATGAGTAAACGTACTATGGAAAGAGAAAGTTTGACAATCAATGGCGCGGTGCAAACAGGTACTGTGGATGGTGTTGCTACTTATGAAGACCGTAGCTTTACATATGAAGCAGATCAGTTTTACATGATTAGAAATGTAAATACAAGTGGCCGTAAAATTATACAAGATTATTATTCAGATTTTTACGTTAGAGAGAGTGCTAATTTCCAAACTAATACCAACTGGTTGAGATTAAGAACAGTTTCGCTTTCCTATGATTTTACCAAATATGTAGCTAAAAATGCTTCTTTAAATAGAATAGTAAAAGGACTTACAGCAACTGCTCAGG
The DNA here is from genome assembly GCA_048595255.1 of Sphingobacterium sp. Taxonomy (GTDB): domain Bacteria; phylum Bacteroidota; class Bacteroidia; order Sphingobacteriales; family Sphingobacteriaceae; genus Sphingobacterium. The sequence goes on from JBMDWK010000027.1 coordinate 16,738, forward strand.
GTACAAACCTATTGCTATTTACAAACTATAAAGGTATGGATCCCGAGGCTTCGGCAGCAGGATCTGGTGTAGTTGGATCTAGCTCGGTGGGTATAGATTTCAATGGCGTGCCAAGTACCGCTGGTTTTATGTTTGGTGTTAACTTAAAATTCTAATAATTCGCATTATGAAACGTTTTAACACAATTATATTATTTCTCTCGGCTATTTTGTTATTCAATAGCTGTAAAGAGAGCTGGTTGGATGTGAATGTTGATCCTAGTAACCCAACCAATGTCGTGGCACCTGTGCAAAATAGATTGCCTTGGATGCAACATCATCTGCTGTATGCACATGCTGCAGCCGGTGTTAGGTCTGCTTTGATTACACAGAATTTAACATTTATCAAAAACACATCGCAGCAAAGTATGTCTGCAGGTTGGGACCCAATACAAGGGATGTCCACCACACCTTATCAATTTTTCTTTGTCGCTGTGGGTGCAAACTTACCTGACTTCGAGAAGGCGGCTGAGGAGCAAGGTGCTTTCCATTATCTTGGAGCAGCAAAAGTTATCAAAGCGATGGGCTTCATGCTCATGGTGGACTGGTTGGGGGAGATTCCCTACACAGAGGCTTTGGGTGAAAACATCTCACCTAAATTTGATGATGGTAAAACAATTTTCGAAGGATGTATAGCTGATATCGATCAGGCTATTGCTTATTTTGAAATGACTCAAACCGCAGGAGCTCCAGCTTTGAGCGCCGGTGACAGTTGGAATGGTGGTAATGTAGATAAATGGAAGCGTCTAGCGTACGGTTTGAAAGCGAGATGGCTAAATAATCTATCAAAAAAATCGATCTACAAGCCAGACGAAATCTTAGCGCTTTTAGACAAAGCTCCTATTAGCAATGAGACAAGTACTGTTGTAAATCACGTAGATGTTGTGGAGCCGGTTGGTGATGTTTTATTTGGTGACCCTCTCAAAGCTTCAGTAATGTTTTCTAATATGGGTATGAATACCAATTTTAGAATTACAAAGTGGTATGAGGATATCTTAACAAATACTTCAAACCCTACTATAGCTGATCCAAGAGCGGACAAAATGATTCCATGGGCGCAATTTGGCAGTGGCAGTTTGCAAAATAAGGTATTTAAGCGCTCCAAAGGTGTGGATATGTCTTCTTCAATACGCATGAATGCAGGTCCTATTACTCCATCATTTAATAATAGCGCTTCCGTATTAACTTTGAATGCAGGTACGGCTTCGGAGCGTAAAATATTACCATATTCGAATTATATCGCAGGAACTAACAGCGCGCGCTATGGTGATACCTTATATGTGTCGACCAAAAGTAACTCGATTGGCTATAATAAAGCGGCAAATGATCAATATGTTTGGGCTGACGGTAGTTCAGCAGGTACGAGTATATTCAATGCTAGACCTGATGCGCCTACTTTTGTCATGACTTTTGCAGAAATGTCTTTTATAAAGGCAGAAATCTATTTCAAAAAAGGGAACCGGAACCTTGCTTTCGAAGCCTATAAAGCAGGTATCAAGGCGCATATTGATATGATGAATGCGAAGCTAACACAATATGGGTCTATTAATCCGAGCAAATCACCAATGCGAGCTGAAGATATCGCCAACTTCTTAAATAATGGTATCGGGACAGCAGGGGATTTGACATTAAGTAAAATTATGACTCAAAAGTATATCGCGATGTCCTATTCTCACCAAAATTGGAATGATATGAGAAGATATAACTATGATTCAGCTGTATATACAGGATGGAAGGTTCCTTATGAATATACTGTAACAGCATCTGCACAGAATAAAATACCTCAAGGTAAATATTTCAGACGTGTAATGCAGGTTAATCATGAATTCAATTATAATGCTGAAAATGTAAAAGCTTCACATCCTCGCGCGTTGAGTGATGATGTGTGGTCTCAACCTGTATGGTGGGACATTGAAGAATAATTTTCTGAATAGATTTAAAGCCTCTTATTACGATAAGAGGCTTTTTCTTTGCAAGATTAACGTTGGTTATTTCTCCAATGATTAGTTGAGCTATATAAACTACCTACTAGTAGCGAGTTTAAAATATGCATCATTATGCAGGGTTTTTCTTTGAAAATATTGTTTTGTAACACTAAAGTTACTTGCAAGTGTTTTTCTTACACTAAGTTTAGCTTGATTTTTCTTCATAATTTATAAGAAATAAGTAAAATCACTTGATAAAAGCTTGTGTAGCGGTATTTTAGTTGTTTTTGCAAGTATCGTATTGTTGCGGTTTCTTTGCTAATAAATCGTAAACTACAGCACGAACTAGCGGTTTTTTGCTTTTTTTGTGCGTTTTTTATTGTATTTTTAGGGCAGATAATGACAAATTCAATAACTAAATTAATTAACTAGAAGAGCTACAACTATAATGATTAGAACTTCCTTTCTTATTTTATCAACTTTTTGGTCTCTGATGTTGATTTCTTGCGGTCTTTGTAGTTCCTCAAGCAAAAACACGCAAGATACAATACATACAACTTCAGATACAAAAGCCATTTTGACCGGAGCGGACCAATTGTCCAAATACCTTCCCCTATTAAAGGGTAAAAAGGTGGGTCTAATGGGTAACCAAACTACTATAGTTGGTGCAGACAAGACACATCTAGTGGATGTGTTATTGGCTGAAGGTGTGGATTTACGTTTTGGTTTTGCGCCTGAGCATGGTTTCCGTGGCACGATCGAACGCGGAGAGAAAGTCGATAATGATAAGGACCAAAAAACAGGTTTACCTCTTTATACGCTATATGGCGGTAATGAAAAACAAGACTCAATCGTGCAATCGGTTGATGTAATGATTTTCGATTTACAAGATGTTGGTGCTCGTTTTTATACTTATATCACTTCTCTGCATCGCGTAATGGAATTGTGTGCGAAGCACAATAAAGAGCTAATCGTATTGGATCGTCCTAACCCATGTGGCGACCAAGTGGATGGTCCGGTTCGTAAAGATGACAAATTCAAATCCAATGTTTCATTTCACAAGATCGCCATGGTGCATGGACTTACTGTTGGTGAGCTGGCGCACATGATCAATGGTGAAAAATGGCTTGAAAATGGTCGTCAATGTAAACTTACAGTTATTCCAGTCCAAAATTGGGATCATGCAACGATGTACGAATTGCCAGTGATTCCGTCGCCAAGTTTACCTAATCATTTGTCAGTACGACTTTATGCTTCTTTATGCCTATTCGAGGGAACAGAAATTTCGGTAGGTAGAGGAACAGATTGGCCGTTCCAAGTGGTGGGATATGACAACCCCGTGTATGGTGATTTTACTTTCAATCCAGGTGAAAAAGAAGGTATGGCTAAGCATGTTGAAGGAAAAGGGCAAACAATGTATGGTCTTGATTTAAGAGGTTTGGATGCAAATAAAGAGAAATTCACCTTGAAATATGTCCTTGATATGTACAATAAAATGCCAGATAAAAGCAAATTTTTCACGCGTGCTGAATTCTTTGATAAGTTGGCAGGTACGGATGAGCTACGCAAACAAATTCTTGCTGGTAAGACAGAGTCTGAAATTCGCAAGTCTTGGGAGAAAGAATTGTCCGATTATAAGAATATGCGTAAGAAATATTTGTTGTACAAGGATTTTGAATAATCCGCATTAATAAGAACTAAAACTGTAGAGGTCTATCCTGGAGACGAGATAGGCCTCTAAATTATGATAATCGATTTATTTAATTAGCTATACATGAGAAACACATTACTATTCTCTATTGCGTTGGGTTTAGCTGTGTCGGCTGAGGCTTCTACAGCTAAAGTTGCGAACGCTACAAATCTACACGCTGCTACAGCCTATTCTAACAGTAGGTTGATGCAAAATACTGTACAAGGTACAGTGTCGGACTCTAGCGGCCCGATAGGAGGAGTGACTGTATCAGTGGTAGGTGTACCAGGGTCTACAATCACAGATGCGGGTGGTAAGTTTAGAATCAATGCACCTCTTGGCGCTACTTTACGTTTTTCTAGCATCGGATATGCTGCAAAAGACGTGAAAGTGACATCAAATACCATTAACGTTACGCTCAAAGAAGAAGACAACTCTTTGGAAGAAGTTGTTGTGGTAGGTTATGGTACGCAAAAGAAAGAGCACTTAACAGGTGCCGTATCTTCAATCAATGTTCAGGAAGTGATGGGCAGTAGACCTATCCCAGATGCTGGTCGTGGTATGCAAGGTACAATACCAGGTCTATCTATTGTGATCCCTAGTGGAGAGGTTGGATCAGATCCTGTAATGAAAATACGGGGACAAGTTGCCTCTATTGAGGGGTCGAATAATCCTTTGATCTTGGTAGATAACGTGGAAGTGCCTAGTATCAATATGGTAAATCCTAATGATATCGAAAACATTTCGGTATTGAAGGATGCGGCTTCATCTTCAATCTATGGTTCTAAAGCAGCATTTGGTGTGATCTTGATCACAACGAAAAAAGGATCTAAATCAGATTCTCACAATGTGACATACTCCAACAACTTATCGTTGCAGTCGCCATTCAAGCCTATTGAAATTGCAGGTATTGATGGTTTAGAGTATACACTTGAAGCGCATGAAAACCAGCAGCAAGCAGGTCCCGCAGGTGGTTTTTGGCGTGTAAACCGTGAAAGCTTGGAGAAAGCAAGAGAATGGCAACAAAAATACGGTGGTGTCATTGGCGATCACGATCCAGTAGTTTATGGACGTGACTGGTATTTTGACGGTACAGATAAGTTTGGATTGAGAATTTATGATCCAGCTTCGGTAATGATTAAAGACAATGCGTTTTCTCATTTACACAATTTAGGTTTAAATGGTAAATCAGGTAATACGACGTACAACCTAAGCGCTGGTTTCTTAGGTCAACAAGGTATGATGAAGCCTGCGCAACATGATGATTTCACGCGTTATAATGGTACGTTGAATTTATCAACTAAAGTTAATGATGCTCTGACAATCCGTGGTGGTGCGATGTATAGCAATGGTACAAAACGTTACCCTAACTCTGCTACAGGATTCACTTCAGATCCATGGTTATACCTTTACCGTTGGTCAAGAATATTCCCTATAGGTGCGCAGGAGCATGGCACAGATGTTAGAGATCCTTATTTTGATACAAAAAATGCGCATACAGCACATAAAATCGACAGATATACTAACTTAAATTTGGGTACAACGCTCAAATTTATGGATGGCTGGGATTTAATTGCCGACTATTCATATAGTACTCAAAACAATTCAAACAATACTTCTATGCCCTCGTTTAGAGGTGCGTGGCACTGGTATGCCCCTGTTGCATGGAACGAAAATGGCAGCCAAGTATATGTAGATGAAAATGGTGTTCCAACAGACAATGGTGGTATTCCTGCTTACCGTTTTCCTGTTGAGACGTATATTACAAAAGAGCAATCTAATATCTATAAGCAGTCGTTGTTATCAAAAAGACATACTTTCAATGCTTTCTCAACTTTCAACAGAACATTCAATAATGATCATGAGATGAAGTTGATGGTGGGTACAAACTTAGTGGCTTATGATTGGAACAGCCACTGGGCAAGACGTACCAACTTGATTAATGAGGAAAATCCACAGTTCAACTTCGCTACAGGTCTTGAGACTAACGGTGCAGATGCAAACTGGGATTCACAAGTAGGTTTCTTTGGTCGTGCTAACTACGCTTACAAAGGTAAATACTTAGTAGAAGGTAACTTAAGATACGATGGTACTTCCAAATTCCCTTCACACTTAAAATGGAGATGGTATCCTTCTGTATCTGCGGGTTGGGTAATGACAAATGAAAACTTCATGGAAGGTATTACGGACGTATTGAGCTTTGCCAAAATCCGTGGTTCATGGGGTAATATTGGTGATCAGTCTGTAGGTAATGCACTTTATGTGCCAACTATGATTATCAATAAAAATAACTGGTTAAATGGTTCTGGTCAGCAATTCTTTCAATTAGGTACTCCTGCTGCAGTTTCAGAAATTGTAACCTGGCAAGATATCGTTCATACGAATTTGGGAGCGGACTTAAGATTCTTTAACAAATTAGGGGTTGGTCTTGAGTTATTTGAAAGAAAAACAAATAATATGATTATTTCTGGAGAAACACTTCCGGCTACTTTTGGTACAGCAGCACCTAAATGGAATTTTGGTTCATTACGTACAAGAGGTTGGGAGATTAATTTAGATTATTCCCACCGATTTGACAACGGATTACGCTTAACTGCTAATGCGAATCTGGCTGATGCAGTGTCTTTAGTTACTAAAGGATCAGATTGGAATACACCATGGGAGGATCGGTCTTTAAACACTGTTTATTCTTCAGGACGTCGTTATGGTGATATCTATGGTTATGTAACAGATCGTCTTTACCAAGCTAATGATTTCGTATATGATGACAATGGTAATCATGTCGTAACTACTATCATTCATGAAGGAAATGCTAGACAGACAAATATGCTTGCTGGTGACAATCCCGTATACCAAACACAGTTCCAAACAGGAACAGTTGCATGGGGATATATATCTCCAGGTGATGTGAAGTTTGTGGATGTCAATGGTGACGGATACATCACTAATGGCCGTAACACAAATGGCGATCCAGGGGATAGAGTGGTAATTGGTAACACTACACCACGCTATGA
>JBMDWK010000028.1:0-2205 GCA_048595255.1 Sphingobacterium sp.
ATGGAAATTGATCGGGTGAGATAGCCAATTTTATTAAAATAAAGGGTATCCGTTTCTCGATCAAGTTCCAGCGTAAAATCACCTGTTACCGATGATCGCGTTGAACTAGTCTTTGCCTGATTATAAATATTCACATCCGCAATTGGAGTGTTTGTTTGTTCATCTAATACTTTTCCCTTAACACCCAATCCGCGCTGGCCATAAGTAATTGTAATACCCAAAAGCAGTATTATTGTTAATAAAATTCGAATTAATTTCATGATAGACATTTAGATTTTAATAAATTGGACTATATCTGTTTCTTTGGTTACCAGATCAACATCTACTCCTAGGGAGGATAAATACTTTATTATTTGATTAGGAGAATAATCCGCAAATGATGATGGGAGCTTAAGATCTATACGGTATCCACTTTCTTGGACAAGTTCGTACGGCATATTAAGACGACTCGCAATAAAAGAGTATAAGGAGCGTAAATTGTTATTTTGCAGATACATCACTCCTTCAGATGGATCAAGCTGAGCCCTAGGAATTCCACCTTTCGATTCAAGCGAGCTTAACTTTGTCGACTCCCTAATTATCATAACTTTAGTATTGATCTTCTTGCGCACGGGCTTGTATCCGAAATAAGCTAATAAGTCTTGTGAAAGCATGAATCGTCCTTCGCTTTCTGATCCTCCGTTAGGCAATAGCGTTTCGTAGCAGTATTTATTATTCACATTTGCAGAAGCTAAAAATGATTGGATCCAAGCGGAATCGACATCATGATCAAATCGAAATCTATCTGGGGTGATATGGCGGAATTCATCCGCAAAGGCAGCGAAATATAAGCTCGACAATGATTTATTCCATATTTGGTAATATTTGCGTCCATCCTGATTTACTAATGTTTCTGATTTGATCCCCAATCCCTCGATATAAGCTGTTAGTACGCGTCGGTATAATACTCTATCAGCTGATAATTCACTAACAAGAAACCCCTGTTTATCAAGCACGTAGTCATTTTTTTGATGAATCCCACTACAATCACCGTTCAATGCGTTGCGCACATTTAACATAGTAGCGGATTTACCATAGCTCGCTGCACGCAGCACTCTGTGCTTATCAATCCAAATAAGGTGAGGTAATATTTTATGTGGGAAGTACTGCTGAAGTATGCTATCAGCCAGGAGGTAATCCAAGCCTATTTCGTAACCATATGTACTTCTATAATGTTCTAAGACTTTCTGAACTCTAGCATAAGAATCATTGCTCTGCTGCGCATTAACCAATATTATTTTTAACTCATCCACATAGGCCTTTTGTAGTTCTTCCATTTTTGGAAAACCATTAATGCAGGAAGCACACCATGTTGCCCAGAAATCTAATAGGATTAATTTACCTTGGTAATCCTTAAGTTGAAATGTCTTGGAGTCTCCATGAGAATTCGCCGTAAATTTCATGTTCCATAGAACCTCTGGAATTGTATCACCAATGCGCAGTGGCTCAATATCCTTAGGCACCAACGTTGTCTGCGCATGGAGATTGCTAAATAATATAACTCCAACAAATACTTTTAGACACAGAGCTGGCTTAAAATATGGGAATGATTGAGTAATTAGGCGATTAAAAGACTTCTGAATTGCGATCAGCAACAGGACAACTTTATGCACCAAGACTTTGTTGTTTTTATGGCCTGCAGGAGCATGCTTTAACCGCATCTGATGTTCATAAATCTGGGAAGCTAAATATTTGGTATAACTCTCAACTTGGTCTTTACTAAGTGAGCTCTCAAACGTATCTCTTTCTTCTACCTCAGATTTTTTATCTTCTTCATTTCCTTTAATATTATTGTACAAAACAACATCTTTATTGATGTGTAATTCTTGTGCTGTGCCCTTTACTTCATCAAGTCGGATGCACGAGAAATTTCCATCTATTTTTGTAGTTATTGAGTTTAAATAGTAAAGATCAGGGAAGGATGAAAGGTGATACCTATAATGTGCATACATCAACCTCTCCTTCACTGTTTTAGGACTAATTAAGCATGTTAAATTAATCTTTAATGTCTCTAGAGGCTTATATGTAATATATGTGAGAAAAACATTTTTGCAATGGTGAAATATCTGCAATAAAGACATACTTTTCCCTTTCCTTGTAAAATTCATCATTTTTCATGGTTTTAAATTGGTTAATGAAGTATGGTTGTAGGCTGTAAGACCCAAT
>JBMDWK010000029.1:0-11762 GCA_048595255.1 Sphingobacterium sp.
ATAGCGAAGTGTTTACCTTCTCGTCAAATAGTTGGGACTCTTGATGGTAGGTCTCGCGGATAAAATAATACTGCATAGCCATCACGCCTAATAAAGCGATGGACATGAGCCAAATTATTAACGAGATGCTTTTTTTCTTCATTTTATACAAAAATAGCAATCATTACCGCTTAATCGCCTCATTTAACAGATTTTAACTTGTATTAGGTTCAGCGATTTTTTATATTTATTAAACTACTAATAAATGAGTTATGAAAGCAGTTGTAGGAATTACAAGTTTAATGCTTATTTTTTGTTTTACAATAAAAGCTCAAGATAAAGAAAAAGCAAGTAAAATAGAGGTACCCGCATGGGAGAGGCAGTGGGTTGTTGCTGACACAGCGCAGCGCATATTCAAACCACTAAAAGGTTGGCTGCCACAAGATGATTCTCTCTATACCATCCCTAATGCCTATAGATCTAATGGGGTGATATATACACTGCCTATCAAAAAATTGAACGGGCAAGGGTTGGCTTCTATGCCTGGAACTGAAAATTTGGATAGAATGAAGCCTGATGTATTATTGGATAGCATATCTCAGTACAAAGGCAAAAAATAAGGCGAGAATCAAATTCTCGCCTTCAGTATTTTAGTTTACTACAGATACTCGGATTGTATTTGTTTTACCCTTCTCATGGAGTGGCGTCGACGCTGTGTTGATCACTATCTGTCCTGGCTCCACCAATTGGATTTTCTTCAGTAAATCATTTACATCTTGAATAGTGCCATCTGTACTTTCATATTTTTCATAGATAAATGTACTTACGCCCCATACCAAGCTTAGTTGATTCAAAAGATTCGTGTTGCCCGTGAATACATAGATGTTTGCATCTGGACGGAAGCTTGAAATTTCGAATGCGGTATATCCAGAAGCTGTCATTACTGCGATCGCTGAAGCTTTTGTTTTTTCGGCCAAGAAGATGGAAGATCCACAAATCGCATCTGGGATAATAGTAGTCTCTGAATGCGTATTGTTTTTGGCAATATAGTAAGGGTATGAAGTCGATTCTACGTGTGTAATAATTTTGGCCATCGTCTCGATAACGATTTCTGGAAATTCACCAACGGATGTTTCACCGCTTAGCATCACTGCATCAGCACCGTCCAATACCGAGTTTGCCACATCATTTACCTCTGCACGTGTTGGGCGAGGAGTAGTAATCATACTTTCAAGCATTTGCGTAGCAATGATTACTGGTTTTGATAAGTTACGACATTTTTGAACAATGATTTTTTGCAAACCTGGTACTTCTTCCATCGGCATTTCGACACCCAGGTCACCACGAGCTACCATTACAGCATCTGTTGCTTCAATGATGGCATCAATGTTTTCTATTGCTTCTGGTTTTTCTACTTTCGCAATTATTTTAGCATGGCTACCTTTGGCAGCGATGATTTCTTTACATTGTTTGATATCTTCCGCCGAGCGTACAAATGACATCGCTATCCAGTCTGCACCATGATCTAATGCAAAATTAAGATTGTCCAAATCTTCTTCTGTCAATGAAGGGATAGATACCTTGGTGTTTGGCAGATTGACACCTTTGCGTGAGGTGAGGATTCCACCGTGTACCACCTCACAGATCACCGTGTCTTTGTGGTTGGTGGACAATACGCGCAATTGTAATTTACCGTCGTCTAATAATATGATTTCGTCTTGTTTTACGTCGTTCGGGAAGTTCTCATAAGTGATATAGATTTTATTCTCATCACCGATTAACTCTTGCGTAGTCATTTCAATTTTCGAACCATTCACTAGAAATGCTCCACCTTCTTTCATCTTACCAATACGGATTTTAGGTCCTTGAAGGTCAGCCAGGATAGCTACATGAAAAGGATGTTCTTGGTTAATTTCTTTGATGGTGTTGATTACTTTTAAATGATCTTCTTGGCTTCCATGTGAAAAGTTTAGGCGACACACATCTACACCTTTTGCAATCAGTCGAGTTAATACTTCTTTCTCTGCTGACGCTGGACCTAGTGTGGCAACTATTTTCGTTCTTTTTTGAATTTTCTTCATTTGAGTTATTATTCTTTTATTACATTATCACCCATGTTTTCATCATGACAGACAGGGTGTAGTATTTAGGCATAATTATTTCGCATCTCTAAAGTGTAAAATGTACACTTTGGAAATAATTTGCTAAAATATTAGATTTTCTTTAGATTTCAATGAAATTGGGTCAATTTCTTTTACCAGCATGATATCTGAAATAGACTTTAGATTGTCTAGCAGTCTGTCCAAATCCTCTGAATCGATATAGTGCTTAATCAGCATGAAGTAGTCGAAATTTCCTATTTCAGGTATTAGAACGCCGTTTTCTAGACTTTTATTGTTGACCAGATAGTATTCAAATTCAAATTGCTCGCAACAATATCGATACATTGGGAAGTGATGCTTGAAGTATTTAGTTTTACTTTTCTCTGATATAATATGATAGTCCAATTCGCATTGAGATTTGTTTTTGACGTTGCCATTATGGTCGATGGGTGATTCTTTGCCAAACTGTAATTTCAGGCCACAGTGTTTGTTTATAAAATGGCAAAGTCTGTAATCCCGTAGAGATGAGCTGATTCCTATTAAAGTAAAATCTAACTCTAAGTCAAAATCAAGATCTAGTTTAAAAGTTACTTTATTCAAAATATCATTGGTGTTGATTGCTGTCGTACGAAAATACAATAAATTAGAAAGGAATAGGAATATTTAAGCCCCAAAATCTAAACTTTTTTTGTAATTACCTGTTGAAATTAGTATTATTGGTAATAATATTTATTATATTTCGAGATAAAGAAATTAGGGAGTTAAAGCCTTTCCTTCTTTATTTTTGAAGCTAAATATCAAAAAGGTTTGATATTTGCTTAAATTTATTTTTCTTTGCACAGATTTATTAAACAATTAAACTATACAATCATGTCAGATATCGCATCAAGAGTAAAAGCAATTATCGTTGAAAAGTTAGGTGTAGATGAAAACGAAGTAACACCAGAAGCTTCTTTCACGAATGATTTAGGTGCAGACTCACTTGATACAGTTGAGTTGATCATGGAATTCGAAAAAGAATTTAACGTAGCAATTCCTGATGACCAAGCAGAAAACATCAGCACCGTAGGTGAGGCTGTTTCTTACTTAGAGAAAAACGTTAACTAACTAATTTTATTAGGCCAAACATAATAAATGGAGCTTAAGAGAGTAGTTGTAACAGGATTAGGCGCACTTACACCAATAGGTAATACAATTCCTGAATTTTGGGAATCGTTGGTCAATGGTGTAAGTGGGGCCGCTCCTATTACGCATTTTGATGCGTCTAAATTTAAAACTCAATTCGCTTGTGAGGTAAAAGGTTTTGATCCACACCAATTCATGGATCGAAAAGAAGCCCGCAAGGTGGATCCTTTTGTGCAGTATGCTATTGCTTCTACGGATGAGGCAGTAAAAGATGCAGGATTGGATTTTGATAAATTAGACCGAAATCGCATTGGGGTTATATGGGGAGCTGGTATTGGAGGGTTGACCACTTTTTCAGAAGAGATTGCATCTTATGCCAAAGGGGATGGGACACCACGTTTCAATCCTTTCTTTATTCCTAAAATGCTTATTGATATTGCACCAGGACACATTTCGATGCGTCATGGCTTGCGTGGTCCAAATTTTTCAGCAGTATCTGCATGTGCTTCGGCAACCAACGCAATGATTGACGCTTTTACTTATATTCGTATGGGTAGAGCAGATATAATCATTACTGGGGGTTCGGAAGCTACTGTAAATGAGGCTGGAATTGGTGGTTTTAACGCTATGCATGCCTTATCGACTCGCAATGATGATCCAAAGACAGCTTCACGTCCTTTTGATAAAGATCGTGATGGTTTCGTGTCTGGTGAAGGTTCGGGTGCGATAATTTTAGAAAGCTTAGACCATGCCTTAGCACGTGGGGCTAAAATCTATGCGGAAGTAGTTGGTGGTGGTATGAGTGCAGATGCACATCATATTACAGCTTCGCATCCGGATGGATTAGGGGCCAAGTTGGCAATGACTATGGCTGTTAAAGATGCTGAGTTAGACTTCGGAGATATTGATTATATCAATGTTCACGGTACATCAACACCGGTAGGGGATATCAGCGAGACAAAGGCTATTGTCGATTTATTTGGTGAGCACGCCTATAAATTGAATATTAGTTCTACCAAATCTATGACAGGGCACCTATTGGGAGCTGCTGGTGCAGTAGAAGCTATTGCATCCATATTGACTGTGAAAAATGATATTGTCCCTCCGACAATTAATCACTTTACAGATGATCCTGAGATAGATAACAGATTGAATTTTACTTTCAATACAGCTCAAAAGCGCGTAGTAAATGCAGCATTGAGTAATACATTTGGTTTCGGTGGTCATAATGCAACTATCGTCGTTAAAAAATATAAAGGTTAGTATTGAAAAATAATAAAAGAAATAATAGGTAGTTTAATCATGTTAAGCTACCTATTTGTTCTTTTTAGAGATAGGTCGATGTCTTTACAGATTTATAAGTTATACTTTTCGCGCAATAGAGCTTACTATAAAAAGCTAAAAAATATACTGGGATTTGTGCCAGGGAATGTGAAGTTGTATCAAATGGCTTTTCGTCACAAGTCTGTAGCAGTGCCAATTAAAGAAGGTGTAAAGAATAGTAATGAGCGTCTGGAATTTTTGGGCGATGCTGTTCTAGGATCTGTTATCGCAGAATTGTTATTTAAACTCTACCCTTACAAAGGGGAAGGTTTCTTGACGGAGATGCGTTCCAAAATAGTATCTCGTGCCAATCTCAATCAATTATCTCGTAAGTTGGGCTTTGATCAGTTGATCCAATATGATTCGCGTATGATTTCTTATCCTACTAAGCAAGGATCCCTCCTGGGTGATGCCTTTGAAGCGGTAATTGGCGCCATATATCTGGACAAAGGTTATATCTTCACCAAAGAATTTCTACTCACTCGAATTATCGAGCCGCATGTGGATATCGAGACACTGGAGATTACAGAGTCTAATTTCAAAAGCCGCTTGATCGAATGGTGCCAGCAAGAGGGTAAAGATGTGGTGTTTAATCACATTGAGAATCCCGAGGGTGAATCCTCTAAGATGTTCAGTATTGAAGTGCTGGTAAATGGTGAGGTGTGCGGAATAGGCAGGGATTTCAATAAGAAAAGTGCCGAAAAATTGGCAGCTGAAAAAGCTTGTGAATTACTGAGAATTATATAATTCTTCTTGCAGTAATATTCTTTTCGCTGTATTTTTCATATTCGCTTTGTTATCTTACCTTTGCAGTATGGCAGCAATTAAACCCTCATTAGCTAAAGGTACGCGTGATTTTTCTCCTGCCGAGATGGAGAAAAGAAATTATATCTTCAATACGCTAAAAACAGTTTTCAAAAAATTTGGGTACAACGAAATCCAAACTCCCTCTTTCGAAAATCTTTCTACATTAACCGGAAAATATGGCGACGAAGGCGATAAATTAATCTTTAAAATTCTTAATTCGGGTGATTATTTGTCTAAAGTATCGGACGAGCTATTGTCAGCCCGCAACTCGAATAAATTAATTCCTCATATTTCTGAAAAAGCGTTGCGCTATGACTTGACGGTACCCTTTGCACGTTATGTTGTCATGCACCAGCATGATATCGCATTGCCATTCAAGCGTTTTCAAATACAGCCAGTTTGGCGTGCCGATCGTCCTCAGCGTGGTCGCTACCGCGAATTCTATCAATGTGATGTGGATGTAGTGGGATCGGATGCTTTATTGAATGAAGCAGAATTTATCTTAATTTATCAGGAAGCCCTACAAGCTTTGGGTCTGAAAGATTTTACCATCAAAATCAATAACCGAAAAATTTTAACGGGTATAGCCGAGATTATCGGTAAGCCTGAGCTTATCGTGGATATGACAGTTGCTATTGACAAGTTGGACAAAATCGGATTAGAGGGGGTAAACAAAGAACTTTTAGAAAGAGGTTTTACAACAGCGGATCTTGATATACTAAAACCCATTATTGAGCTACAGGGCAATAATGAAGAGAAATTTCAACAATTGAAAGCGGTTTTAGCTAATTCTGAAAATGGTCTAAAGGGAATATCGGAGATAGAAGAAGTTTTTGAGTATGTTAAAGGTTTTGCTAGTGAGAAAATCTTAGATCAGTTCGTGGAAGTGGATATAACATTGGCTCGCGGTCTGAACTATTATACTGGATGTATTTTTGAGGTGAAGACCAATGAGGTTGCGATGGGCAGTATCGGGGGTGGTGGTCGCTATGATGACTTGACGGGCATGTTTGGGTTAAAAGGCCTTACAGGTGTAGGGGTTTCTTTTGGTGCTGATCGTATTTATGATGTGCTGGAGGAATTAAACTTATATCCTGCATCCAATTCTACAAACACGAAAGTATTGATTATCAATTTTGATAAATCATTGGAAACCTATACACTCCCATTGTTGGCTGATCTACGCCATGCTGGCATCGCGGCAGAATTATATCCTACAGCCGCAAAATTGAAAAAACAAATGAGTTATGCAGACGCCAAACAGATACCTTTTGTGTTGTTGGTCGGAGATGAGGAAAAACAAACGGGTCTATTGAGTCTTAAAAATATGGATTCGGGCGAACAGATTAAAGTAGATAAGCAACAGCTTATTCAATATTTTAGTTAAGCTGACGCGCTATGTTTTCATAAGATATTCGCTTTGCTGAATATTATTTTTTATCCATTTATGACAAAAATTACTTAATTCAAAGACTAAAAGTGTCATAAGTGTCGATATAAATTATTAGATTTGTAATCGGTTAAGTAAGAAACAATACTTTAAAATGAGTTCAACACCTATAACAAAAGAAACATATCTAGAGTGGTATAAATCTATGCTACTCATGCGTAAATTTGAAGAGAAAGCAGGTCAACTTTATGGACAGCAAAAAATCCGTGGATTTTGTCACCTGTATATCGGTCAAGAGGCTGTAGTAGCAGGTACGGTATCCGCTACTCGACCAGAAGATACATTCATCACCTCGTATAGAGATCACGCTCAAGCTTTGGCTAAAGGTGTGTCTGCAGATGCGTGTATGGCTGAACTTTACGGTAAAGCAACGGGCTGTTCGAAAGGTAAGGGTGGATCGATGCACTTTTTCTCTAAAGAGCATGGTATGATGGGTGGTCACGGTATCGTGGGCGGTCAGATTCCATTGGGTGCTGGTTTGGCTTTCGCGGAGAAATACAAAGGTACTGACAATGTAAACGTATGTTTCATGGGTGACGGTGCTGTACGCCAAGGAGCTTTGAATGAGACATTCAATATGGCGATGTTATGGAAATTACCTGTGATCTTTGTTTGTGAAAACAATGGGTATGCAATGGGTACTTCTGTACAGCGTACGACTAATATGATGGATATTTACAAAATTGGTTTAGGTTTTGATATGCCATGCGCGCCAGTAGATGGTATGGATCCAGTAGCTGTACACAATGCGATGGACGAAGCTGTTCAACGTGCCCGTGCAGGTGAAGGTCCTACATTCTTAGAGATTCGTACTTACCGTTACAAAGGTCACTCTATGTCTGATCCTGCTAAATACCGTACTAAAGAAGAATTAGAAGAGTATAAAGGTAGAGATCCATTGATGACTATTAAAGCTGCTATTCTTGAAAACCAATATGCTGATGAGGCTTGGTTTAAGGATGTAGAAGCAGAAGTGAAAAAAGTAGTAGAGGATTCGGTAAAATTTGCAGAAGAATCTCCTTATCCTTCAGTGGATGAATTGTACAAAGACATATATGTACAAGAAGACTATCCATTTGTAATGGATTAATAGACACATTGTTAAGGTTTTTATAAAAGATATAATCTACTATTATACATGGCTGAAGTAGTAAAAATGCCTAAAATGAGCGACACGATGACCGAAGGGGTGATCGCTAAATGGCACAAAAAAGTTGGTGATAAAGTAAATTCTGGCGACCTTTTAGCAGAGGTGGAGACAGATAAAGCGACAATGGATTTTGAATCTTATCAAGATGGTACATTGTTATATATTGGCCCCAAAGAAGGTGAAGCAGTTCCTGTGGATGCTGTTATCGCAGTTTTAGGTGAAGAGGGTGAAGATTTTCAAGCTTTATTAAGCGGAGAAGATGCAGCGCCAGCAAAAGAAGAAGAAAAAACAGAAGCTAAAGAGGAAGAAGCTGCAGCTCCTGCATCTTCAGGTTCTACCGTTACAGCAGAAGATTTAGGTGTGACAGTAATCACTATGCCTTTGTTGAGCGATACGATGAAAGAAGGTGTGATTGCACAATGGAACTTCAAAGTTGGGGATACGATCAAATCTGATGACGCTATTGCAGACGTAGAGACGGATAAAGCAACTATGGAAGTGACTGCTTATGCAGATGGTACGCTATTGTATGTAGGTCTTGAAGCAGGTGAAGCGGCTAAAGTGAATGATATCATCGCTATCGTTGGGCCAGAAGGCACGGATGTGACACCGTTATTAAATCAACCTGCTGCTGCTCCAAAAGCTGATGCAAAATCGGAAGAAAAAGCACCTGAAGCATCTACATCTACTACTTCTGCTACAGCGCCGACAACTGCTACATCATCATCAGATGATTCACGCGTAAAAGCTTCTCCTTTGGCACGCAAAATTGCTAAAGAGAAAGGTATCAACTTGAATGATGTAAAAGGTTCTGCTGATGGCGGACGCATCGTGAAAAAAGATGTAGAGAACTTCGTTCCTGCAGCGAAGGAATCTGCTGCTCCAGCGCAAGAAGCAAAAGCTGAAACAAAAACTATTAGCCTACCAACGTTTGTTGGCGAAGAAAAATATACAGAGTCCAATGTTTCGCAAATGCGTAAAACAATCGCTCGTCGTTTAGGTGAGTCGTTATTTACAGCTCCTCACTTCTATTTAACAGTAAGTATAGATATGGATAATGCGATTGCTGCGCGTACTCAAATCAATGAGGTAGCTCCAGTAAAAGTATCATTCAATGATATGGTAATCAAAGCTGTAGCGGTAGCATTGAAACAACACCCAGCTGTAAACTCTTCATGGCAAGGTGACAAAATCAGATTCAACCAACATACAAACATTGGTGTTGCTATGGCAGTTGAAGATGGTCTGTTAGTTCCGGTGGTTCGTTTTGCAGATGGTAAGACATTATCGCACATTTCTGCAGAGGTGAAAGACTTCGCGGGGAAAGCAAAATCTAAAAAATTAACTCCAGCGGATTGGGAAGGATCGACTTTCACAGTTTCTAACTTAGGTATGTTTGGTATTGATGAATTTACATCGATTATCAATTCACCTGATGGAGCTATCTTGTCAGTAGGTGCTATCCAGCAGATTCCTGTTGTGAAAAACGGTGCTGTAGTACCAGGTAATGTAATGAAATTGACCTTAGGTTGTGACCACCGCGTTGTGGATGGTGCTACAGGAGCTCAATTCTTACAAACATTAAAAGGTTTATTAGAAGCTCCAATCCGTTTACTTGCGTAAAAAGATTGTTGCTTATTATAATTTGAAGCCACTTTACTAAATAAAGTGGCTTTATTTTTGGTTTTTCTTTTAGAAACCATTTATATTTATTTGAATTCAAAAAATCGTATCAGTAGCGTGAATAGTTTAGTAAGGTTAATAGCATTTTTCGTCCTCAGCACATTTATTATTTCTTGTAAGTCCGAAGCCAAGAAAAAAGAAGAAGTTTTACAGAAGCAGTCCGAATTGGACAGCATAGCGTTGATATATGATCCGCAAAATTTTGATGCAAGGGTTGATGAATTTATGCAGAAACTGCATAAACGATCAGGTTTCAATGGAAATGTACTCATCGCAAAAAAAGGTAAAATCATTTATCAGAATTCCTTTGGTTGGGCAGATTACCTCCATAGGGATAGCCTTCATATCGACTCCAAGTTCGAATTAGCATCTGTATCAAAACCAATGACCGCCTTAGCTGTTTTACAATTAATAGATCAGGGTAAGATCAAAATAGATCAACTGGTTTCGGATTTTTTTCCGGGTTTTCCATATGAAGGAGTTACTGTTAGACAATTGCTGACGCACCGTAGTGGGATGCCTAATTATGTCTATTTTGTGGATAAGATATGGTCAGATCGCAAGAAAGGCATGTCCAATATGGATGCTATCAATCTATTGATCGAACATAAACCAGCACGCTATGGTAAGCCAGATGGGCGTTTTCACTACAATAACTCTAACTATATGATGTTGGGAGCAATTGTTGAAAAGGTTTCCGGCCAAGATTTTGATTCTTATATGCAAGAATATGTTTTCAAGCCTGCTGGAATGAAAAATACAGCTGCCCTGTCTCGTGTGAAATATGATAAAATTCCGACCGATGTGATAGGTCATGATCGCGTTTGGCGGAGATCGGTGGTACAAGATTATCTAGACGGGCCTTTGGGAGACAAGGGCATCTATAGTACTGTACGAGATATGTACTTGTTGGATAAGGCTTTGAAAGAAGGCCGTCTACTGAATCAAGCATTGTTAGATTCAGCGTATGTGCCAAGATCTGATGCTAAGCGGGGCGTGTTTAGTTATGGATACGGATGGCGGATGTTCACATCAGGCAATGAAAAAATTGTCTACCATACGGGTTGGTGGCATGGGTTTAAGAATTTGTATGTACGAGACTTGACTAATGATGTGACTATTGTTCTATTGTCAAATATGGTAAACGGCAGTCTTAATCAACTTGATAACTTGTATAAAATATTAGAAATGCCTATCTTAAGGCAAAATGCATATGACTCCAATGGAGGATTTGTTGAACATTAATATTATAAATTAAATATATATGAAAAAGACATTGATATTAGGTGCAAGCACGAATTCAGCGCGATATTCCTATTTAGTAGCCAACAAATTAGTAAGAAAAGGTTATCCCATTGTCAATGTCGGGCGTAAAGTAGGTGAGGTCGCTGGTGTTGTTATTGAGCCCGCTGAGCAGATTCACACGGACATTGACACCATTACATTATACGTTGGGCCAAAGAATCAAGAGCCGTATTATGATTATATTTTAAAAACTAAACCTAAGCGTGTAATCTTCAATCCAGGAGCAGAGAATCCGGAATTGGCGGAAAAACTCAAGGCTGAAGGAATCGAACCAGTGGAGGCATGTACATTAGTAATGTTGAATACTGGTCAGTATTAATCATTAATAGAAAAAGATGTTGTCTCTTAACGAAAGAACCCCGTCATTAAAAAAATGGCGGGGTTTACTTTTTTTGTCCTCTATTTTTTGTAAATTGAGGTGCACCCAAAAAACGATATAAAATACAATTTAAAGTCTTACCATCCAATAGTCACAGTCTATTTGCTGAAGATATTTTTTGCTAAAATACCTTCTAACCATCCTATTCGTTTGGTTAATCAGGTTGTTGGTTAATCAGGTTGTTGGTTATCTGAACTTAGATCCTATCATTAAACTCTATAAAGGAGTTAGTACAACGAGTTATCACCCCCGTATGCTTATCGAGGTTCTATTTTACGCGTATTGAGTGCTTTCTACACCATTACTATGTGTTGGGTACGTAAACTAACTGCTTTGAGTAAGAATGCAAGCCATTTTATAGGACCCACCTGAATCTAGCCCTCTATTAGGTATAGTCATATTGCTGGTTTTTAGATTATTAATCATAATTACAGAAAAGCCAGTGGTTTAATCCGACGA
>JBMDWK010000030.1:0-11270 GCA_048595255.1 Sphingobacterium sp.
CAGTGGAAACATTTCACCATGTAATACGCCGGAACCAGCACTCATCAATTGTACATCTCCCTCGCCATATCGTCCCTTTGAACCTTTGGAATCAAAGTGATCCGCATAACCTTCGTCAGCAATCGTAATAATTTCAAAACCACGGTGTGGATGGAATGGGAAACCTGGAATTTCTTTCCCATGATACATTCGCCATTCTGCATTATTGTCAAAATCATTGCCTAAATTTCTACCTTCTAAAGAAGCTTTAGGCCCGAATTTTCCATTGCCTTCTGGATATTTATCATAGTGATATGCACCCATAATATAGGGATCACGAATCGGCAATCGGCCTGATACTTTTTGTATGTTTTTCACTTTCATTTTGAAACCTTTCTGTATGCAATATACTTATCAAACCTTATGCCGTATTACAACAAAAGTTGGAGGGTCTACTTCTGGCTCGAAGCACTAGTCCACATGACCAATTAAGGGATAAATAGTACTTTCAGTATGCGCTTCCTCAATTAATTTCACTAACTCTTTTACCTTATTAGGATTTGATTCTGCCAAATTGTTCTTCTCATATGGATCTTTGTCAATATGGTAAAGCTCATAATAAGAATCTTTGGGTATTTTTACTTTTTGTTTGATCAATTTCCAACCATCGGCGAGGACAGCCTGTCGACCTCCATCTTCATGAAATTCCCAATACAAGTATTTATGTGCTTTCTGTTTTCCTTGGTTTAATAAAGAAGGCAAAAATGAAATACCATCATTACGTAAAGAGGGAGATGTTTTTCCCAATTCTATTAAAGTATTATATACATCCCAGAACGCACCAATGTGATCGATTTGTTGGTTAGGTGCAATTTTGTTTTTCCAATTTACTATTAATGGTGTACGAACACCACCTTCATACAGCGAACGTTTTGCACCTTTAAACCCTGCTGTACTATTAAAAAAATCTGGATCAGCTCCACCTTCACGATGTGCACCATTATCACTGGTGAATAGAATAATCGTATTTTCTCGTAATCCGAGTTCATCCAGTTTAGCAACGATTTGACCTACATACGCATCCATTCTCGTCACCATAGCCGCAAATGTTGCTCTAGGTTTCTCCACTGATGCATAACCGGCTACAGTGGCATTTGGGCCATAATCTTCACCTTTATAGGGTTTCTCGGGAAAGGAATTTTCATACATTTTATAATATTCATCTTCTGGACCTGCTAATTCGGCATGCGGTAAGACCGTAGGTACAAAAAGAAAGAATGGTTTTTCTTTATTGTCTTCTATAAATTGTAATGTTTGTTCTTGAATCAATATTGGAGCGTAATGTACTTTATTAGTCAAATCATTTCCCTGTAGAACTATACGCTTATTATTATGCCATAGGTGATTTGGGTAGTAACGATGAGACTGTCTTTGGCAATTGTATCCATAGAAAGTGTCGAAGCCCTTTAGATTTGGGTCACCACTCGTACCTACCATGCCCAATCCCCATTTTCCAAATGCCCCGGTAGCATAGCCCGCTTGTTGTAAATCCATTGCAAAAGTACGGATGGAATCAGCCAATGGTTCTTGTCCTTCCGGTTCAATTTCTTTATTGCCTCGCACATAGGTGTGGCCTGTATGCATGCCTGTCATCAATGAAGCCCGTGATGGTGCACAGACAGATGTTCCTGCATAAAATTGGGTAAACTTAGCGCCATTTAGAGCTAGTTTATCCAAATTTGGTGTTTTAATCTTTGTTTGTCCGTATGCACCTAAATCACCAATACCTAAATCATCCGCCATGATAAGGACAATATTGGGCTTTTGCGATTGAGCGTATATTGAATGGGAAAGAAATAGTATGAGTACTGTAGATAATATTAAGTTTTTTATCATTTTTAGTAATGATGATAGTTATATGGTAAATATAACTTAATTATCGATAGGGTGAATAAAAAAAGGGTTCTTTCCATTACTGAAAAGAACCCTTTTTATTAAAGGAGAATTATTAAATATTATCCTTCAGCTTTATTTAAGAATACAAACTTGCCATCAAAAACATCCAATTGTATCACTGAATCCGAAGTCACTTTTCCGGCTAGAATTTCTTTTGATAATTCATTCAAAATACGTTTTTGAATCACACGTTTTAATGGACGAGCACCATAAATTGGATCGTATCCCAATTGTGCCAACCAATCTAATGCCTCATCTGTTGCTGACAAGAAGATGTTCTGTTCGGCAAGTTGCTTGGTGACGTGATTGAATTGCATACGGACGATATCCCCAATTTCATTCCTGCTCAATGGTGTGAACATAATAATCTCGTCAATACGATTCAAAAACTCCGGACGAATCGATTTTTGCAATAATTCAAATACTTCGTCTTTCGTTTTTGCAACTACTTCATCCCGATTTATATCTGTCAATGAAGAGAAGTTCTCTTGTATAATATGCGAACCTGTATTGGAAGTCATTATAATGATGGTGTTTTTGAAATTCACCACACGACCTTTGTTGTCCGTCAAGTGCCCATCATCCAATACTTGCAATAAGATATTGAATACATCAGGATGCGCTTTTTCAATCTCGTCTAACAAGACTACTGAATACGGACGGCGACGTACAGCTTCAGTCAATTGACCACCTTCATCATAGCCTACGTATCCTGGAGGCGCACCTATTAAGCGCGATACTGAATGACGTTCTTGATATTCGGACATATCGATACGTACTAAGGCTTGCTCATCATCGAATAAGAATTCAGCTAAAGCTTTGGCTAACTCAGTTTTACCTACTCCGGTAGTTCCTAAAAAAATAAAGGATCCTATTGGACGTTTTGCATCACTTAATCCTGCGCGTGAACGACGAATCGCATCGGAAATAGCTTCAATAGCCTCTTCTTGTCCTGCCACACGTTTGTGCAATTCGGCTTCCAGATTTAAAAGCTTTTCACGCTCAGATTGTACCATTTTGCTCACAGGAATTCCAGTCCAGCGGGATACCACATCGGCAATATCTTCAGCCGTAACTTCTTCTTTCAGCATGCGCGAACTCTTTTGCTTTTCGTTAAGTTCTGCTTTGAGTTTTTCTACAGTATCCTGCGCTTCTTTAATCTTACCATAGCGCAATTCTGCTACTTTACCATAATCTCCTTGACGTTCGGCTTGATCAGCTTCTAACTTGTAGTTTTCAATATTCTGAACCTCCTGATTGACCCGATCTACCAACGTTTTTTCGGATTGCCATTCCGCTTTTAGGGCATCTCGTTCCGACGATAGGTTCGCTATTGTTTCAGAAAGTTCCGCAACTTTTTTCTCGTCTTTCTCACGTTTTATCGCTTCACGTTCAATTTCTAACTGCATGATACGACGATCCAATTCGTCCACAGCTTCCGGAACAGAATCCATTTCCAAACGAAGTTTAGAAGCCGCCTCATCGACCAAGTCAATCGCTTTATCCGGTAAAAATCGATCTGTAATGTATCGCTGTGATAATTCAACCGCTGCGATAATGGATTCATCGAGAATACGCACCTTATGGTGTGTTTCGTATCGTTCTTTCAGCCCACGTAGTATCGAAATAGCATCTTGTGTGTCAGGCTCGTCTACAATTACTTTTTGAAAGCGGCGTTCCAGCGCTTTATCTTTCTCAAAGTATTTTTGGTACTCATTCAAAGTTGTAGCCCCGATAGCACGCAGTTCACCACGAGCCAAAGCTGGTTTAAGTATATTCGCTGCATCCATAGCACCTTCGCCGCCGCCGGCTCCCACTAAAGTATGAATCTCATCAATGAAAAGAATGATTTCTCCATCTGATTCCGAAACTTCTTTAACCACAGCTTTTAGGCGCTCTTCGAATTCACCTTTGTATTTGGCTCCTGCAATCAGTGCGCCCATATCTAGGGAGAACACGGTTTTTGACTTTAAATTTTCGGGTGCATCGCCTTTTATAATACGGTGCGCAATACCTTCGGCAATCGCTGTTTTACCTACTCCTGGCTCGCCGACAAGGATCGGGTTATTTTTGGTGCGTCGCGATAGTATTTGCATCACGCGACGGATTTCTTCATCGCGGCCGATAACAGGGTCTAGTTTTCCAGATTCTGCAAATTCATTTAGATTGCGTGCGTATTTGCCTAAAGCATTATATGTTGCTTCAGCATTTGGGTCGGTTACTCTATTATTTCCTCTCAATTCTTTAATCGCTAATTTTAAATCCTTTTCATTAATACCTTGATCTTTCAGCAGATTTCCCACCTTATCTGAAGAGGAGAGAAGCCCTAGTAAAAGATGCTCTATTGAAACATATTCATCGTTGAATTCTTTCAGATAGTTCTGCGCCTTTTGCAGTACATTAGCTGCATTATTGCTCAGATAAATATTACTTCCCGATACTTTTGGAAGCGCCTCAATTTGTTTATCCGCTTCGCTGTTAATATAATTCGTATTGGCGTTCAATTTTTTTAGCAAATGTGGAATGACATGTTCATCCACACTCAATAGTGCTTTTAATATATGTGCTGGTTCAATAGCTTGTTGCTGATTGCCGGCAGCAATTTCAGAAGCCTTTTGAATGGCTTCTTGTGCTTTGATCGTATAATTGTTAAAATTCATATGCTGTTTCCTTTCGGTTTTACATGGATAAACTAACAATCTAAGTGCCTTAGCAGTTTTTGAAGAATAAATCGGAAATTTTGTCTGTTTTGAATAATTAATGTGTCAAAATTGCATCTTTCGCTTTTGTGATGGGGAAATTTTGGCAAAAAATAAAGCGCAAGTATTATCTTGCGCTTTCGATTTTAGTATGGACTATATATTAGCCTAAATAAGATTTTAGAATTTTGCTACGAGAAGTGTGACGTAGACGTTGCAAAGCTTTGTCTTTGATCTGGCGTACACGCTCTCTCGTTAGATTAAATTTTTCGCCGATCTCTTCAAGGGATAGTGGATGGTTGGATCCTAAACCAAAGAATAATACGATAATCTCTCTTTCTCTTTCTGTGAGTGTAGATAGGGATCTTTTGATCTCTTCAGACAAGGACTCGTCGATCAATGAACTATCTGTATCTGGGTCAGAGTTTTCTAATACATCCAATAATGTATTCTCTTCACCTTGTACAAATGGAGCATCCATTGATACGTGTCTTCCTGAATTACTCAATGTATCCGAAACTTTATCTACTGTAGTTTCTAAGATATCTGCTAATTCTTCTGGAGAAGGCTCGCGCTCGTACTCTTGCTCTAATTTGCTGAAAGCTTTGCTGATCTTACTTAATGATCCCACTTGGTTAAGTGGTAAACGTACGATACGCGATTGTTCAGCGATAGCTTGCAAAATAGACTGACGAATCCACCACACTGCATAAGAGATGAATTTAAAACCTTTTGTCTCATCAAAACGTTTTGCTGCTTTTATAAGGCCTAAGTTACCTTCATTAATCAAGTCACCTAAAGTAAGACCTTGATTCTGATATTGCTTAGCAACAGAAACGACGAAACGTAAGTTGGTTTTGGTCAACTTCTCTAATGCCACTTGATCCCCCTCGCGAATACGTTGCGCTAAGATTACTTCTTCTTCAGCAGTAATCAAGTCAACTTTACCAATTTCATGTAAATACTTGTCAAGAGATTGTGATTCACGATTCGTGATCGATTGTGTAATTTTGAGCTGTCTCATTAATTTTTAAACCTTTTTTCTGGATGTTGCAAAAATACTAATTATTTTATTCGTTTTGTGTAATAAAAGTGTAATTTATTACTTCATAATGAGGGAGTTATAAAATAATGGAAATGTAATACTATACATCAAAAATCATTCCAAAGATTTTATATCGTAATATAAAAAATCAATTATAAAGCAATAAAAAATGTACTTAATTATAAAACCTTTTTTAGTCTAAAATGTTCTAATCGATAGAAAAGAAATTATAATCGTACTGTAATGAAGAAATTGGTAATACGTTTGGATCAAGTTATGGCGAAGAGACGCATGTCCCTCAATGAATTAAGCTCGCACGTTGGAATCACACTATCAAATTTGTCTATACTGAAGAATAACAAAGCTAAAGCCATTCGTTTAAATACATTGGCAGCCATTTGCGAAGCATTAGACTGCCAACCTGGGGATATCATTGCTTATGAGGAAGATTAATTCATTTATCATTCTTTCTCAAAACGATATCCTTTTAAGAATTCATTTATTTCCATTCTTTTTTTTCCTTCTATTTGAATGGTTTTCAAATTGATGTACCCATCTTGGGTTGCATATCGCATATAAGTTTTCCCATCACTGACTACCTTACCGGGAGTTAGCGAATGGGACTCGCATATTTTTTCTCCTTCGAATATTTTAAGCATTTTATCATTCAGATAAGTAAAGGCAGTCGGATAGGGGCTTAATCCCCGAATCTGATTGTACACCTGAACTGTCGAATTATCCCAATCAATCCGACAATCCTCTTTAAATATTTTAGGAGCGTGTTTAAGTTCTTCTACTGCTATATCTTCCTGAGGAATAGGAGTAAGCGTATGGTCTCTTAATCCGTTTATTGTTTTAATTAAAGTTTCCGCACCCACATACATGAGTTTGTCATGTAATATTCCCGCATTATCGGTATCGGCTATCTCCACTTGCTGTGCCAGCAGAATATTCCCCGTGTCGATTTCGTGTTGGAGTAGGAAAGTTGTGACACCCGATACTTTTTCGCCATTCATCACCGCGTGATTGATGGGGGCAGCGCCTCTATATTGTGGCAATAGCGAAGCATGCACATTGATGGTGCCTCGTGGAGGCATATTCCATACCATCTCTGGCAACATTCGGAAGGCTACCACAACCTGTAAATCGGCTTGGTAGGATTTTAATGCTTCAATAAACTGAGGGTCTCTTAATTTCTCGGGCTGTAAAACGGGCAAATTATTCGCTTCTGCAAAAACTTTTACTGCTGATTGGTGCAGCTTTTGACCTCTACCAGCCGGCTTGTCTGGAGCTGTTACTACGGCAACTACTTGTTCTCCAGCATCAAGCAAGGCCTTCAATGAAGCCACCGCAAAATCCGGAGTACCCATAAATACAATACGCATATTTTTAACTTATTTTTTGATTCAAAACAGTATGGCAGGAATTTGTCAAGTGCCAAAAATTATTAACTTTGCGAAGTTACAAAATAATATTGCAGGTTGAATTTTCCTTTATATTTAGCTAATAGAATCAATGTAAAAGGTCAGCGCACTTTTTCGAAGCTTATTGTTCGTGTAACAATAGGCGCCTTGGCTATTGCTATTATAGCGATTTTACTTTCAGTAGCGATATTGCGCGGCTTCAAGGAGGAGATTACGACCAAACAACGTGGTTTTTTTGGTGATATAATAGTTACTAAGCAAACTTTAGCGGATTATGAACTAACTCCTGTGCTGCTTACTGACTCACAGATTAATCAAATCGTAAATACGCATAATATCGAATCCATTCATGGTTTTGCCACAAAAGTAGGTGTCATAAGTGTCAACAATGAGGTGGAAGGAGCGATGCTCAAAGGAGTGGAGGCTGATTATGATCAGCGATTTCTGAAAAGTAGCCTCGTCGACGGTGATATCTTAGACCTAAAAGCCGAAAATGCTGAACAGCAGCTTTTAATATCACAGTACCTCGCCAATCGCTTACACTTGAAAGTCGGCGATGACGTGATTATGTCTTTTGTGCAGGATAACCGCACACGCAAACGAAAATTTTTGATTAAAGGTATCTACCGCACTAATTCTGATGATTGGGATAAGAATTATGTAGTGGGGTCAATTGATATTATTCGCAAGCTGAATCAGCTTCTTGTGAACGAAGCCGGGGCATATGAAATACGCGTCAAGGACTTTGCTCAATTGGCACCCACTACTCATGCGATCAATGAAGAATTACCGATAGCCCTCAAAGCGACGAATGTCATTGAGTATTGGGCAGATGTGTTCAACTGGCTCGAAATGCTAGATATGAACGATGATATCATTTTTGTGCTGATGGTCATTGTAGCTGTCATCAATATGATCAGTTCTTTGCTCATAACTATTCTAGAGAGAACGAATATGATTGGTATACTGAAGGCATTAGGGATGAACAATACTGCTTTGAGAAGGGTGTTTATGTTCAACTCGCTGTATGTAATCGGTTATGGCTTGCTAATCGGTAATGCATTAGCACTTATTTTGTATTTTTTCCAACGTTCGACCCATTTTTTTAAATTAGATGCTAGCATCTACTATTTGGAATATGTACCTATGCATATTGATATGTTTACTGTGCTGATACTCAATGTTTCTGTTGTCATTTTAGTGTTTCTTACCACTATTATCCCTTCCATGCTCATTACACGCATTTCACCCATTAAAACGATTCAGTTTAAATAATATCGCGTATTTTTCTTCATATACTATATTTTTTCGTATTTTGATTGCCTAGAATTCTTTTATTTATAATTAAAGTAATAAAGCAAAAAATAAATGAATAATAATGTAATTGAACATATTCTACATGCTTTCAAGGCACCTCTTACAAATCCAGTTTTAATATTTTCTTTAGTCCTACTAATTATATTATTATCGCCCATACTTTTGAGGCCGATACGTGTGCCTGGTATTATTGGTCTTATCCTCGCAGGAGTAGCAGTAGGTCCACATGGTCTAAATTGGCTGGAAAATAATTCCGCAGTAAATCTTTTCTCGACCATTGGTTTGCTTTATATTATGTTTATAGCTGGTCTTGAACTTGATATGAATGAATTTAGGAAGACTAAACATAAAAGTGCCTTGTTTGGTTTCTTTACTTTTATCATTCCGATCACCATAGGATTTCCTGTTTGCTATTATATATTAGGCTACGGTGTACTGCCAAGTGTATTGATAGCGAGTATGTTTGCCACACACACTTTAGTTTCATATCCCATTGTAAATCGATACGGAATTTCTAAACATGAGGCTGTCGCCATCACCATTGGAGGGACGATATTGACCGATACAGCCGTGCTTATCATATTGGCTGTTATCACCGGGGCATCCCATGGTAATATAAATCAACAATTTTGGGTTACGCTCGGTGTATCATTTGCGGTATTTCTGTTTATAATGTTTGGTATCATACCACGCATTGCCAAATGGTATTTCCAAAAAGTAGAATCGGAGAAAACAGGACACTATATTTTTGTATTGACGGTTGTCTTTTTCTCCGCTTTTATGGCAGAAATTGCCGGATTGGAGCCGATTATTGGTGCGTTCGCTGCCGGATTGGCTTTGAATAAGTTAATACCCCATTCTTCGGCTTTGATGAATAGAATCGAGTTTATCGGTAATGCTATTTTTATTCCTTTCTTTCTGATATCGGTCGGAATGATTGTCGATATCAGTGTCTTATCCAAGGGGCCTACAGCATTAATCGTAGCAGGAACCCTTACAATAGTGGCTGTATTTGGTAAATTTCTTGCAGCGACGGCTACACAATTGACGTTCAAATATTCAACTAGTCATCGTAACCTCATATTTGGGTTGAGTAATGCGCATGCGGCTGCGACTCTAGCGGTTATTATGGTGGGATATAACAATAATATCATCGACGAGAATGTACTGAATGGTACTATTGTTCTCATTCTATTCACTTGTATAATAGCTTCTATCGTCACGGAGAATGCCTCAAAAAGGGTGGTCAGAGAAGGACATCAGGATGATAAGCATATCGAACACGTAGAAGAATCAGAAGAGCAGATAATGATTCCTATTGCTAACATCAACAATATGGAGCCTATTTTGGATTTTGCAACACTTATAAAATCCAAAAAATCACCTTATCCGATGAATATTGTAAGTGTGGTCCCTAATGATGTGCAGGCTGAGAAAAACCTAATCGAAGCTAAGCGTAACCTTGAAAATACAGCTAAATATGCTGCAGGTGCAGAAAATGAAGTGGAGTTGCTAACGACAATTGACATTAATATTCCTGCGGGTATTGCACGTATGGCCAAACAAGTCATGGCTGATTGCGTGATAATGGGCTGGCCAAGTGTTACGTCATTTGTAGAGAAAATTGTCGGTGAGAAATCAGAGAGTATTCTGAACAATACAGATACCACCTTATTTATGTGTAGAATCGAGAAGCCGCTCATTACACATCGTTCGATAACGGTTTTTGTACCACCATTGGCCGAATCAGAGGTGGGATTTGAATATTGGTTGGAAAAAGTATTGGTACTTTCCAAAGAGCTGACTTTACCAATTAGTTTTGTCTGTGATCCACGTACGGAAAGTAATTTAAAAGAATCTATAGAAGAGTTAAATCCAAGTGTAGTGACCAACTATGCACTGTATGAAGATTGGGATAATATCTACGGTTTGGCGACTTTTAATAATTCAGATTCCTTATTGATATTTGTTTCTTCTCGGAGTGGGGAAGTCTCTTACCGCGATTCCTTAGATGGATTAGCAAAACGATTGGGCAAGTATTATAAGAATCAAAACATCATTTTGATATTCCCTAGTCGACAAGAAAACCAACATATAGATGTTTACGAATCGGTCGAAGCGTCTCCGATATTCCGTAAGATCTCACGTGAGATAGGTAATATATTTAATAAAGATAAAAACAACTAACGAATAATTGTATATGGGCGAGAGAATTACAATGGGGTCAAATGGAAAACTAAATGTACCCCACAATCCTATCATTCCATTTATCATAGGTGACGGAATAGGACCGGACATTTGGCATGCCGCTGTACGCGTATTTGATAAGGCTATCGAATCAGCTTATGCAGGTAGTCGGCAGATCGAATGGAAGGAAGTACTAGCTGGAGAGAAAGCATTTAACGAAACAGGAAGTTGGTTGCCAGAAGCAACATTGGAAACTTTTAAAGAATATTTGATTGGGATTAAAGGTCCTTTGACGACACCTATTGGAGGAGGCATCCGTTCATTGAATGTCGCTCTGCGCAAAGAATTGGATTTGTATGTCTGCCTGAGACCTACGAAATGGTACCAGGGTGTGCCTTCACCCGTGAAGCATCCTGAGGACGTCAATATGGTGATATTTCGGGAGAATACGGAGGATATCTATGCAGGAATTGAATTTTCGGCAGGAAGTACGGAAGCAAAACATCTGCAGGAGTTTTTATTAAACGATCTGCATGTAGATTATAACTTCAATGCCCAGACTGGTATTGGAATCAAAATAGTGTCTGAAGAAGGATCTAAGCGGTTGATACGCTCAGCTATAGAATACGCGATCGCGCAAGGATTGCCCTCTGTGGCTATTGT
>JBMDWK010000031.1:0-2697 GCA_048595255.1 Sphingobacterium sp.
ACCACCTTAATGGACAATGGAAAGATCCGAACGGAATTTAAAATCAAAAAAGACTATAAAATTCCTTCAAATACTATTGCACGTATATCGAATGATGGATTTTTGGGCGGTAAAGTTATCGTATTTGACATAGGGAATAGCAAGACATTTGCCAGCGATGGTGACCCCTTACAATCCGATGTACAAGCCAATCTCTTACAAAAAGTAGAACCGCTACAAAAGAAAGTGGAAGACCTAGTAGTCAAACTAGACTCCGTTCTCTCCGCAGTCAACACGGCCTTGGATGAAGAGTTTCAACGTGATTTCAAAACGAGTTTACGTAGTATTTCTATTTCCTTAAAAAATGTAGAGAAAATCACCACGGATGTGGAAGGGCTAATGGGATCCGAAAGAGTTCGTTTGGCGAAGATCATGCAAAATCTGGAGTCCATTACCAACAATTTTAAGGAGAACAGCTCCCGTATAAATCAAATCATGGCTAACCTTGACAATTTATCCTCCGATCTATCCAAAACAGAGATACGAGCTACAGTAGAGAACGCCAACAAAGCGATGAAAGATGTACAAGCTATTACCGACAAAATCAACAAAGGAGAGGGTTCTATCGGTTTATTGGTGAATGACGAAAAACTATACAATAATCTGAATAATGCTTCTGAAAATCTCGACGAACTCGTACACGATCTGAAAACAAATCCGGGAAGATATCTAAAAATATCCATCTTCGGAAAGAAAGATACGAAATAAAAAAAATAGCCTTAAACATTCATTCAAGGCTATTTTTTGCCGTTATGTCATCAAAATGTTGGGAAACTGTTAAACAAGTGTTAAAACATATAGAATGCACAACAAAATGAAATAAACACTCGTTATAGGAGTAAATTCATAATTTAGGTTAATAATTGGTTAGTTAAAATGTCTGGAGTTCCCCGCTTCAGACATTTTGTTTATAATACAATTGATGCTGAACTTAAAATTCCAAATAGAAAAAATAAAATAATGTCGAGTACTGAAATGTTAAACAATTGTTAAATCAACACTTGATTATACGATTGGCACAAAAATAGACGTTATAGTAGTAAATTCATAATTTAGGTTAATAATTGGTTAGTTAGAAATGTCTGAAGTTCCCCGCTTCAGACATTTTGTTTATAATACAATTGATGGCGAATTTAAATCCTCTAAATAGAAAAAGTAAAATCAAGTCGAGCACCGAAGTGTTAAACAATTGTTAAATCTACATTTGATTATACGATTGGCACAAAATAGACGTTAAACTAGTAATTCATAATTTAGGTTAATAATTGGTTAGTTAGAAATGTCTGAAGTTCCCCGCTTCAGACATTTTTTATTTTTAAGTATTAAAAAATTATATACTTGATATAAATAGGTAAACTAAATAAACGGCAATATTAACAGCGATCACTTTACCATACGTTATTAGCTTACTTTCCTTATCCATTTTTTGCATTATGGAAAGATTCAGGCCAGTCGCTCCCCCTCCAATTACTGCACCTAGTAATCCCGCTATAAATATTAGGCTTAGAGGAACTATACACAGCAAATAATTATACCATTTAATAGATGAAACAATATCTTGTCGAACTCCATTAACTATTAAATATATTCCCGAAGAAAAGTTTTCCTTAATTTGTAAATTCACTTCATCACCATTCTCCATTTGAAGAATATAAAGATTGTTCTTAAAATCATAAGGTTCTAATATTTCTTCATCTCTAAGAAGTAATATATTTCCATTCCAAACAGACTTTTGAAGTTCAAAAATAGAATTTGGATATTGTACAAGTTCAAAAGGATACGTTGCCACAATTATAATGTTTCTTTCAACCAACCAAAGAATTCACGTTGCCACACTTGCGCATTATGACCGGATAATACCCAATGATTTTCTTCTGGTAAAAACACAAACCGGCTTTTGATTCCTTTTAGTTGCGCAGCCTGAAAAGCTTCTTGTCCTTGACCGATTGGGACACGGTAATCTTTACCACCTTGGAAAATTAAAATCGGTGTGTTCCATTTGTCAATATGTTTGATAGGATTGAAATCCTGATAAGTTTTCGCATTGGCTTTATCCCAATAAGGTCCGCCCAAATCGTAATTCGCAAAGAACAGTTCTTCAGTCGTGCCATACCAAGATTCCATATTGAATAATCCACAGTGCGATATGAAAGATTTGAAACGTCCCTCATGCACGCCCGCCAGCATAAATACTGAATATCCGCCGTAGCTCGCGCCAATAGCTCCTATTCTCTCATGATCTACATAAGGCTCTTTTTTAAGGTCATCTATTGCTGACAAATAATCACGTATCGGCTGTCCGCCCCAATCTTTAGAAATATCTTCGTTCCATTTTGTGCCCCATCCTGGCATTCCACGTCTATTCGGTAGAATTATAATATAACCCTGCGAAGCCATAAGCTGGAAATTCCATCTAAAAGAATAACCTTGTGTGGTAGCGGATTGCGGACCACCTTGACAAAACAAGAGGGTAGGATATTTTTTTGTAGGATCAAAATCCGGCGGATAAATAACCCAAGAGAACAAGTCCTCTCCATCCGACGCTTTAGTAAATCGTCCTTCTACCTTCGTTTCTTTAAACTGTACGTATTTCGAATCATTTACTGTCGTGATCGGATTAAGTTTTTTTGATTTAAGGTTATAAACATAGATTTCGGC
>JBMDWK010000032.1:0-2238 GCA_048595255.1 Sphingobacterium sp.
GTACAAAAAGCAAAAAACCGCCTTATTTCACTTATATGGTGGTTTTTTGCTTTTAGATGAAATAATCTTTAAAATAAAATGTACAATTGCTATTGTTTTTATGAATAAAAATGTATCTTCGAAAGATATAAATTTGAAAAACTATACTAAAATAAACTAATAATGATCATTATTGCAGATGGAGGATCCACCAAAACCAATTGGTGCCTATTAGATGATAATCACAAAAAAATTTACTTCAATACAGAAGGATATAACCCCTACTTTGTAGATAGCGACTACATCGTAAATTCATTGAAAAAAGGATTACCAAACGATTTACCTTTAGATAAAATTCAAGAAGTAAATTATTATGGTGCAGGTGTACACAATGATGAAAAAGCTAAAATTGTGTCTGATGCCTTCCGTGAGTTATTTCCAAACGCAAAAATCGAAATTGGTCACGACTTATTAGCTGCTGCAAGAGCACTATTGGGTAAAGAAGCTGGTTTTGCAGCGATTCTAGGTACTGGCACAAACACATGTATCTACGATGGTGACAAAATCACGCACAATATCAATTCTGCAGCCTATATCTTAGGTGACGAAGGATCAGGTTCATATATTGGTAAGAAATTATTAACAGACTTCGTACGTGGTTTAATGCCTGAGGATGTAGCAAAAGCGTTCTATGATACGTACCAATTGTCTGAAGATGAAATCATGGACAATGTATATACGAAGCCATTGGCAAATCGTTTCTGTGCAAGCTTCAGTAAATTTGTATACGACAACAATGTTAATATCGAATATACAAGAAAAATCGTTGATGATTCGTTCGAAGCATTCTTCTCAAACTTAGTAAGCAAATACCCTAATTATAAAGAATATACATTCAACTGTATCGGTTCTGTAGGCTATAATTTCCGTAATGTACTAGAAGATAAAGCCAACCAATATGGTATGCAAGTAGGTAAAATCTTGCGTTCGCCAATTGATGATCTAGTTCAATTCCACATCGACAGATATACTACTTCCAAGTAAACTTGGAAAATCCTATAAAGCAGAGGTCCCAATTCATAAGATTGGGACCTCTGCTTTTTTATAATGTGCGAATCTAGAATTATAAGGTAATACTATCTCCTAGCTCTAATAAATGTAAATCAAGTTGAGCTTTTTCAAATACGCTTTTAGCTTCATCTTTGTCAATTGTTACCGGCGGAAAAGTATCGAAATGCATCCCAATAATGTTTTTGCAGTTGATGAATGCTGAAGCTTTCACCGCATCATACATGTCCATGGTGTAATGCCCTCCTATTGGTAAAAATGCCCAATCCAACTGCAAATCTTCTAATAATTTCATCTCATATGTGAGTGCGGTATCCCCTGCAAAGTAAATCTTCTTATCGCCAACAAAGAATACAAATCCACATGGAACACCCCCATATCCCCCATCAGGCGTAGAATTGGTGTGCAATGCGTATACCATTTTCACTTTTCCAAAAGGCAGGACCAATGTGCCACCAAAATTAAACTCCAACATCTTATCATCTGGCACACCTTGCTGGCGTACCCAGCCTGCAGTCTCCACGATTGCGGCAACAGTAGCACCAGACTGTGACTGAATCTTAGCTACATCGGCTACATGATCTTCATGCCCATGCGATAAGAAAATATAATCGGGCTGGATAGATTCTACTGCGATATCTTTAGCTAATGGATTGTACGTAATGAAAGGATCCAAAAGAACTTTGGTACCATTAAAATTAAACTCAAAACACGCATGTCCTAAATACCTTACCGAAATTTCATTTGCCATATATAATACGTTTATTTTCCAAAAAGATTACCAAGTCCTCCAAGACCACTCAACATATCTTGCGATGCGGCGGCCATTTCTGTCTGGCTCAAATTCTCAGCCTGTTGCATAGCCTTATTGATTGCTACCAATAATAGGTCTTCAATTTGCTCTTTGTCAGCATCCGCAAATAATTCGTCGCTGATATGAATTTCCTTCACTTCCTTGTTTGCCGTCGCTACGACACGCACTTTACCACCTTCAGCTTCTCCTGATACCGAAATATTATCTAAACGCGATTTGATTTCTTGCGCTTTTTGCTGCGCTTGGAATAATTTGTCAAACATAGTCTCTGTATTTTTGTAAGACCAAAATACGAAATCATGTTTTGCCCTCAAAATAAGTCATAGAATAAGCTTAATTATTTAAATTTGTAGCATGACAAAATACCAAGAAATAAT
>JBMDWK010000033.1:0-2780 GCA_048595255.1 Sphingobacterium sp.
CAAGCAGCAACAGCAGCAGCCTATTCTCTTTCCACCCAAAGAGGAAGAACTCATCGTTCCCAAGACGGGCAAAGTCTGGGATTATATGCGTGCAAAATATATTGACGGGCAAGCTAAAATTTCAGCCACGGCATTGACGACATATTTGCAATCCCCTTTGCAATTTTTCTTCAAACACGTTGCCGAAATCAAAGAACCGCCCCGAATATCGCAGGAGTTTGAAATGAATTTGCTTGGCACTGTTATTCACAATGTGATGGAGGAAATCTTGAAACCCTATAAAGGGCTTGAGGACTTCACGCCTACATCTGTGCTCATGGACAAAATCCCTGAGATAGACGGTCTCATTCTAGCCGAAATTGCAAAGCAATATAATTTAGATTGTAAGGAAATCAACGATCTCAGCAGTTTGCAGCGTATTATGCATAAGATCGCTCGTGAATACTTAAAAATGTATTTGGAATATGACGCTTCCAATTTTCAATCTTTTCGCATTATCGAATTGGAAAATGATAAAGATTACGTCATTCCTTTGCCGATACAGATCAATGGACAGCAAGAGCACGTAAATATATACGGTATCATCGACCGTGTAGATCAAGTGGTGACCGATCTAGGCGAAATAAAAACCCGCATCGTGGATTACAAAACGGGGGCTGATGCCGTCAAATTCACCTCCATGGATAAAGTGTTTGCGGCCAACACGGAGAATAAAGCTTTGGTGCAAACGTTGTTTTATGCTTTTGTCTTCGAACAAAAAACGGGAATACGGAATTTGGAACCTCATCTGTATGTCGCGCGCAAGATGCGCGAGGAAGGAACGCTGTTCTATGGAAGCCGTGACGCACTGATGGAAGGAGAATTTCTAGCACAGCAGAAAGAAGAGTTTGTGGGCTTCCTTATAAATACACTGGAAGAAATCTTTAATCCTGATATTCCATTTAAGCATAATCCAGATGCCCATATCTATGAATCTGATCCTTATACCCTATTCTATCGCAATGCGCTAAAAGAAGACGAGGAAAGTGAATGATAACAAAATGGGCGAATTTAGATTCGCCCATTTTAGTTATTTATTATTTATATCTTTTCATTGCCTTATTCGCTCTTTGCGTAGCCTTCTCAATTTTGTACTGCAACCATTTATCTTTGAAAATCTTACGCATTGTGTCGTCAAAATGACGAGTTATGAATAGATTTCGAGCTCCTTTTAATTTTTCGCCCAACGAATTTGCCAATGCACGTACAGAAATTGAATAACCTTCAGTCTCATATTGAATGTAGTGCCACCATCCCGCAGGCATATAGCAAGTATCTCCAGGACCAATTACCGCTTCATAACCTTCCAAGTATTTCAAAGCGGGATATTCGTCCAAACTACTGGTCTTCAAATTAGCAATGCTGTGGAAGTTGTACGGCAGCTTATACATCAGGTCAGATTGCTCATTTGGAAACAACCAAATTCGCTTGTAACCTTGGAATTGAGAGATGAACACATGAGACATATCAATGTCAAAGTGATTGCGTGTAGCTGATCCTTCACCGCCAAAAAACATGTAAGGCAATCCTTGCAAAACTTTACCTCCGGTTACATCATTATATATCAAATCTTTTTTTAGCTCCGGTCTGATTTTCAACAAATTAAACAAGAAAAGACGTAACTCTGTAGGCTCTGTACTAATTTTATCTAAATATTGCCCAAAAGTCATTTTACCTACTGGCGGACTAGCTGCGTAATTATGACCTTCTTCTTCCCTTCCATAAACATCGATTTTAACATCACCAGCTATTTCCTTGAAATAGTCATAACTCCATTTTGTCCAGCATGCGCTATCCTTACTAATGAAATCTTTTAAGATAACAGGCTGACCTTTGTTAAGATAATCTCTAACAAAATCATTTGGAGATATTCCAGAAATACTATCAACAGGTTTTAGTTTCACAAGCTTTTAGTTTTTTACCTTTAAGTACAAACATAAAAAAAAATATTTCTACATTTTTAACACAATACATATTTTATAATCTATATCCCACAGACCTTTATATGTTGTCCAAATTAGTAGAAATATTAATAATATTTTAGTGATAATAATCACCATTTAGTAGGACCACAAGTCCTGCTCATAGTCCATCAGTGCTTTTTTGATACGCTCAGACTCCAATAGTCGATCTAAATCATTCTGGATATAATCTTTAATCCGTAAATCTTCCGAATTGGATTGTTTAACGATATAACTATAAAATAATCTTTTGATAAATACATCATCGTAGCTCAATCCAGTGGCATCATTATTTCTATTTACCACTTCCTTATTGACCAATACATGTCTTGCTTCAGGAAAATAAATCCAAAAAGCAGGGGTTGCATCTATCTGCGGGCCAAAGGCAGGAGCTGCCACCGCTGGAATAGGCGGCTGAGTTGTTTCATTAGCACCCGCTTGTGCGGATTGTGCTGGCTGCACCGCAAACGGATCAAAAGGGTCAGCATTGCTCGCTGCTGCCGCCACCGGCATATCAAAATCGACTGCTGCACCAGGTAACTGTGGAGTAATCAATGGCGCAATACCGATGATACGTGGCTCGAATACCGAACGTTGTTTGTCAAATATCCAATCTTCTTTGATGCGGAATTTGAGTATGCTTTCACCACTCCAATCACGTTTTTCGTATTGGGAGCTTACCACCTCATTGTTCTCATTGTATTGTTCTACTAGGACACTGTCTCCACCCAATCTTGCCATTACCTGGTCAATAGGAAGAATATTTTTGAAGCTGTATCC
>JBMDWK010000034.1:0-3805 GCA_048595255.1 Sphingobacterium sp.
GTCTTTTTGTAACGGGAAAATTATGGCCTAAATTGTATGAAATTGAACTGGTAGAAAGGTAAGATAAATTAAAAAGAGGAGTAAAAACAAAACGCTTTTTACTCCTCTTTCGTTTTTATAATATAGTTACCACTCAACGGAACGAAAAATCTTGTGGGGATAAATAGATCAGCAAAGTATTATCACTTAAAAAGATCCTTTTCATTCCTCTTGCTTTTGAGGGCTCCACATTGTTTACTATGCCTAGGAGATTAATAGAACAACTATTATTCTGCTTTATATGTGCGATTTTTGTTTTCAGTATTATAGCGGGATTCTGTCCAAGGGAATAAATTTCACACTGTCCACGACTAGTTCATGGCTTCCGCTCTTCTGAGGACCTTTACCTCTATACAACCACAAATTCATTTTCAACCTTTCATTACTTTGTTTTGGAATATGATTACCCTTATATACCCATCGCTGCAGTTTTTGCTCTGCGTAATGATCTCCATACATACTTTCAAAAGTTATTTTATTTTCTAACCACTCAAAGCTATGGACACTGTTTCGCGTTGAATCGTCCAAGTTAAAGCGATACTGGTTGTCGGGTAAATCATGAGGCTGGACCACATACTGTGCATTTTCATTATCCGGCACCGACCATCTGGAAAATTCAATGTCAATCTCTTGGTGATCATTTAGATAGGTGAATAATCCTGCCACAATATTTTCGTCCAATGATGAAAGCGAGGAGTTTATATAGAAAATATATTTCCCATAACCCACTTTTTTATCCAGCGTAACCTCGGAACAATACCATTCTCCTTTACGCTTTACTATTTTTAAATGTAATTTTCCGGTTTTGTCTACCCAAACATTTTCTGACGAATTACTGAATAGATTAGGTCCCGGTCCCTGTTTACGATCATAGGTGTTACGTACAATCCAGTTATATCCGGAAAAATGAATTATCCGGTTATCATTTTTGAGAGATATACCTTTTTTCACAGTACATTGATTCTGTGTGGCTAATACAAAATAAGCCATTAACATTATAATTATTCTCTTCCGCATACCCATATAGGTAATTATACCGATTCTTTTTCTTCATCTGATAGAAATATTAATTTTTAGGCTTCCCAAAATATCGATGATAAACCGAATCCGGCATTAATGATTTATTTAATAAAAATTTTTCATTTTTTGCCTTAAAGCTGTTAAATTCATTTTTTATTAAAGTTGCTTTGGACTCATTAGACTCCTTGTCCGAAGTTAAATCTGGATTTATCCTGTAAAGTTCATTATTAGATAAATGGTAATTCGCATAAATAAAATCCTCGAGTTGCGTCTTACTTTGCATGATAGGGGTACCGTAGCTCAAGTGTGAACTCCCGACATCTAACCCTTTTCCAATCCAGGTAACCTGTGCAGGGGTCTGCATATTATAATTATTTTTATAGAAAGATAAAAGGGTAGGAGCCACATCAAAATGGCTGACAATATGTTTGAAACTAGCGGTAGATTTCAAAACGGGAGAGTAAATAATTAGAGGAACGTGGTATCTGTCGATTTTGTTTTGTAGAACAATTTCAGGCATACTGTGGTCCCCTGTAATAAGAAAAATAGTGTTTTCATAATCTGAACGCTGCTTAAAAGCTTCAAAAAAATCCTTCAACGCCTCATCCACGTTCATGACCGTAGTCAGTTGTTTCTTATATGTAATGGCCAGTTTTCTCTTTTCTAGAGGTAAATTTAGTCTGCTTATTTGATCATCGAACATTTTCTCATAATACTGCTGCTTATTAATTAGAAAGGGACTGTGCGTAGAGAGCGTCAATGCAACATTCAAATAAGGGGATTGCTCATCTGTTATCTCTAACATGCTATTAAGCACGGCTTGATCCTCATATCCCCAGCTCTCGCCACTGACTGCTGGTAATTTCTTATAAGGCTCTTGGTAACGGGTTATATCTACAATATTGTCTACTTGATTGAATTCTAAATAGTTTTTCATCCTGTCGAATGTGGCGAGACCACCATAAAAGAATCCTGTTTTGAATCCATTATGTTTTAATATGTTCTGCAGATTAAAGTGCAAAGGATAGTCTTGCTGTTCTAGAAATCCATTTTTTGCAAAAGGAAGAGAACCCAATAATGTGGGCAGTACAGAAAATGTCCTTCCCGAGGAGCTTATACAATTCTCCCAGTACAGTGACTTTTGTTTTAATGAATCCAGGAAGGGCGTGAAATTACCTATATACCCGTTTGGCGAACTATACGCATGACCAAGGCCCTCGATAATTAATATAACTAAATTGGGGCTGCGATCCATGGTATTCATGTATTTACCCAAAAGATCGTTCGTGTCATCAGCACGAAGGAAAGGGTATGGTCCTAATTCCTTTTGCCTGCTGCCGTTAGTAGAACTCCACTCATTCATCCATGGAAAATTTCCGCCCAAATAATTTATAAAGTTCGTTTGAAGGAAATATTTCCATTTACTTACAGAAGCATGTGCATAAAACTCATTCTTATCATTTAGATTGCTGGTGAAATTAAAAGGTATTACTACTAAAAGGAGACCTGTAATTGTTAATATACCTCCAGCATAAGGTTTCTTTGATTTGTATCGGCTTACAAGAACTAATGGCGCGACAGCTATAAAAATTATCAGTAGAAGAAGCGCGATATTTTTGATATTTAACATGCCACTTGTACTGAGTATCTGTTTTAGCTCATCAAAACTATAAAAGAAAACGTCAGCCCCTAAAAGGTTCTGAGATTCCGTAAAATATAAAAATAAGATAACTTGAATTAGGATAAATATAGAGAATATACTAATTAGTAAGCCGTTTATATATCTAAATCCAATATATAATAGCAGCAGATAAATTATGCTGAATGCTGCTAAAAACTGTATAATAAAAATAAGATTGTCAATAAAGAGATTAAAATATACAGCCGAATAAATTTGATCGTGGAACTTGGTATTATACCAGTAGGCCTCTAAACCCACATTTGCCATATAGAGAAGTAAAAACACAAAAGCTATTGGCGTATAGTTGCGCAGGGCCCATACTACTGTTCTTTTTATTTTAGATCCTAAGCTTTCATTAGTTGTAGCTTGTTGAAAGCCTTGTCTTGTCATCTCTCCCCAGCTATGCTTCTTTCGAAAATAATCTCTTAACCCAGATACGCCTGCCATCACTACTCTTCCATGAAAAAAGAAGGGCTCTAGGATGGCTGTGCCAATAAGTATGAGGAGATCTTTACGCTTGGTATATACTTGGTGTGACATCAAATCAAGTATTAAAGCGTAAATAGAATAAAGAATGCCCGAGGCAACCACTAAAATAAATAAGGTAAAGAAGAAAGGCCAATTAATGATACCAAAGAGTAGGAATAATATAAAAACGCAGTAACCCAAAAACTCAACAATGGGACCTAGGAATTCAAAAAAGAACCAATAGGGAATGCTCACCATGCCTAATCTTCCGTACTTTGGATTAAACATGAGTTTTCTATGTTTCCATAGCGTCTCAATGGTTCCTCTCATCCAACGGTTGCGTTGTTTTTTTAGAATATCTATAGATTCTGGGACTTCTGTCCAGCATAACGGATCGGATATGTTGAGCACGGTATATTTCATCTTATGCTCCTCCATATAGCGTCTCATACGCACGACGAGTTCCATGTCTTCACCGACCGTCTTAGGGTCATAGCCCCCACATTTCAGCACCAGATCTTTATCGAATGCGCCAAAAGCACCTGATATTAAAATCAGCCCCGAAGCTCTTGACCAGGCCATTCTGCCCAGTACAAA
>JBMDWK010000035.1:0-35886 GCA_048595255.1 Sphingobacterium sp.
CATTTTGTAATGTAATTTGGTTTACATCTTTGGTAGCTATACCATTACGTTCTCCACCTACACTTATGATTTTATTGTCAAAAGATACATTAGCAGTATAAGCTATACTATCTGAGAAATTCTCTTGCTTTAATAACTTAAGCTGTCCATCATTTAAAATTTGATAGATATAAAGTTCTTTCTGATACACTTTAATTCCACCCTCCCAAGGTTTTTTATCCGGAAAATTAGCACCTCCAATTATTATAAGTTTATCCTCAATAATTCCAGTAATTGGTGCAGCGACTCCAATATTTTCAACACCATTACTTCCAGGTAATGAAGCACCGATCGTCCAATCAATAGTCATATTTTTCTTCTCTAATTCACAGCCCATATTCACAATACATAATAAAAAGAACAGTGTCTTTTTCATTGTTATTTAGATTTAAAATCACCGAAACCTATACTTTCAACATCTTGTTTGAATGACTCAAATGACTCTGCGGACATGTTTGCTACCGGTAATCTGAATTCTCCACAATTGGTATCAACCAATTTCATATACGCTTTTCCTGTAGCAATACCACCATATTTCCCTAACAAACGAATCATATCTATAGATTTTTGCTGTAAGGCATTGGCGCGAGCCAAATCACCCTCTTGATGAGCTGTAATCAGATTATGATAAAGCGGTGCAGCATAATTGTATGTACTTCCTACAGCTCCTGTACAACCTAATACCAATGATGAAAGCATATTCTCATCACGTCCCCACAACATATTGTATTTGCCATTTTGGAAATTCATGCAGGATAAGAAATCCATAAAATCTTCGTGTGTGTATTTAATTCCCTTGAAAGTAGGAATTTTATCATCAACCACTTGTAACAAATCCAACATCGAATAATTTCCTCCTGTAAGCACCGGAATATGATAATAATAAAAGTCAATATTTGGAGCTGAAGAAGCAATTTCAGCACAACATTTGGCTAACTGCTTCGTATTCGCGGGTTTGAAATAATAGGGAGATGTAAATGAAATAGCATCCGCACCTTCCGCTTGCGAAATTTGAGCTAATTGCTTACACTCCTTAATATTCGTTCCACCCAAAAACATCATAAGTGCAAAATCTTTATCACCTTTTGT
The DNA here is from genome assembly GCA_048595255.1 of Sphingobacterium sp. Lineage (GTDB taxonomy): Bacteria > Bacteroidota > Bacteroidia > Sphingobacteriales > Sphingobacteriaceae > Sphingobacterium. The sequence goes on from JBMDWK010000035.1 coordinate 1,129, forward strand.
CAAGCCTGTCCAAGCCTTAAGTACACTTACTTTTTCATCAAATGTCAGAGACACTCCCTCACCCGTGGATCCACAGATGAAAGCTCCCCTTACACCGTTTCTTTTCAACAACTGATAGTACGAAGGAATAATTTCCAAATTCAATTCACCAAATTCATCAAATGGTGTAAAAGGAGCTGCTATTAAGCCATCAATTTTTTTCATCTGTATATTATTTATCAATTTTACAACTTATGGTTTTGTCGTTTCGTAACCTGGTGTTTGTTCTACTAAAGGATCATTGGTCCATACATCTCTACCAATCGGCCAAAGTATTTTATAAGCCTCAGTGTTTTGGTTAAGTACACCATATGGATGGTTTGCAGATTTGAAAACCAAAGGCACATTATTGTATTTCATCCGACGGATATCATACCAACGCTTACCTTCCCACACAAATTCTTTCATACGTTCTTCGAAAATTGCAATTTCATTTTCATCTTTATTTCCGTTAACGAATGGTGTCGGATCACTAGCATTATATGCACGATCACGTACTGCCTGTATATATTGCTGTGGATTTGCTCCTTCCGCGTTTGCGATCTCTGCTAACATTAATAGCCTATCCGCCTCCCGATAAATTGGCCAATCGTCAGTATAGTTACGAATGTTATTATTAATTGTGCCTAAAAATTTAGTCATTACGATATTACGTACAGTGACTTTGTGAGGAGTTACAGACTTATCCAATCCATAGAAATCATAAAAAGTAGCATTTCTACGCTGGTCAGAAATATCAAATGATTTGAATAATTCATACTTATAACCATAACGTTGGATAACCTGAGCCGTAGTTTGTTGTAACACTAATGGATCTACTAGCGCTTCAGCGTTTTGATCTAAAGTGTCTTTATAATAAAGCCCATTAAAATTCGTCAAGTCATATAGAAAATAGGATGACATTGAAGTTTCAGCTTCGTTAAACGCGAATGGCAACGTGAATATTATTTCGGAATTACGCTTCATCTTGATTACATTAGCAAAATCTGAAACAAGATTATATCCCGTCACTGCATTTAATGCGGATTTAGCTTCAGCAAGATCTGCCGTGGTTCCATACACCTTTGCTGACCACAAATAGACTTCTCCCTTTAGCATACGAGATGCATTTAATGTCCAATATGCTTTATTACTTCCTTGAACAGAACCAAAATAGTTCAAAGATTTGGTCAAGTCATCCTTAATTACATTCAATACATCTGACTCGGGAGATCTTTTCAAACGTAGAGAAACTTGATCAGGTTTTCCACTCAGCACATCTGCGCTCAATCGAAGTGGAACATCTCCATATGTACGCAAAAGATGAAAATAATAAAATGCTCTAATACCATGCGCCTGACCTAAAAGTTCATTTCTTTTCGCTTCTGACAAGAATCCTAGTCCGTCAATTTTCTCAATAAAAAGATTGATCTGCAATATAGGGTTCATAAATCCTGCCCATGCGCCAAGGCCTGGAGAAACCTCTGTCATATTGTGATCGATGATATTGAGCTCGTTTAATGACACAGGAAATATTGCTGTATTCATCAAACCGCCTCCACGCATCTCCCCTAGACGGAAAAACTGAAATTGTTGATCACGCAATTGTGAATGTATTCCAGTCATGAAGTTTTGAACTTGTGCTTCATTCTCCCAATAGTTTCCATCTGCAAAATAATCTTCTGGAGCGATATCCAGATGGTTGTTACATGCAGTCACACCCACTAGTGATAATGCGACAGCAAATATTTTTATATACTTCTTCATTATGATGATGTCAATTAAATTAAAATGAAACTCTTCCTCCAAAAATTAACATAGTAGGTATAGTATACGCACTATTTTGGAAGCCTGTACGCTCAGGCAATAAATTCAATTTATTGGAAATGTAACCTAAATTTTGTCCTGTAGCTGTTAAAGTCAATCCAGCAATTCTAGCACGACTAATCCATTCTTTTGGAACAGTATAACTCAAAGAAATTTCGCGTATTGCTAAATAATTTGAATTCACATAGAACATATTATTCGGACGATCAAAATTTTTCATATTCAACTGATCTGCCCATACGTATCTAGGGTATTTCGCATTTGGATTCTCTGGAGTCCATGTATCTTTGACAATATCACCGGCATTGAATTCTCCCTGCATCGCACCCAATGACCACACATGCTGTCTGTCCATTTGAATATGTCCCAAAGCAAAGTCTAATCGTGTAAATAATGACAAAGACTTGTAACTGAAAGTAGAGTTGAAACCACCTGTCCACCGCGGTAATGTATTACCAAGTTTGACACGGTCATTTTGGTTAATTACACCATCTCCATCGATATCCTCCCACATTGCATCACCAAGTTGTGTGGCTAAATATCCTGTCAATCCTTGCTCATCAATTACTTTTTGGCTTGCCACGCGTCTTCCTGCTCCCCCACCTGTAGCATACACTTCTCCTGCTGCATCGTCTCGTACATTATAGTTGGCTAAATCTTCTTCCGTACGAATAATACCTTTCATTTTGAAACCATAAATTTCTCCCCATTCCATACCTTCTTGAAGACCTTCTACCCAAATCAACGAACCGCTAGCTGGATCATATACCTGTGTACCTCCTTGACGATTCCTTTCATTACCATTGAATGGAAGTTTCAATATTTTATTACGCACGTAAGCTGCATTTGCACTTACTGTCCAGTTAAACTTATCATTTTGTATAATTTTATAACCTGCTTCGAGTTCTAAACCACGATTACGCATTGTACCGTTATTGGTTCGGATTGAAGCTATACCAGCTGAATTTGGAAGTGCTATATAAGCTAATTTATCTGAAGTTATACGATTATAATACGCAGCAGAAATGTTCAATCTGTTATTCAACAAACCTATATCCATCCCCACTTCTGTAGTATTTGTTTTCTCCCAAGTCAATTCTGGTAAAGTTGGATTGGAGAATAAAAATCCTCTTGTTTGGTCATATGCCCCTCTTACACCATAACTACCTTGTACCTCATAGATACCAATGGCATTACTTGTTCCAATACCAATATTTCCATTCTTACCCCAGCTTGCACGTAATTTTAAGAAGTTCAACCAAGGTGCTGCTTCTGAAATAAAATGCTCTCTTGTCGCAATCCAACCGACAGAAGCTGCTGGAAAAAAGCCCCATCTATTCGCTCTATTCAAGCGAGAAATTCCGTCATGACGTGCTGTAAACGACACTAGGTATTTATCATCGAAATCATAATTCACTCTTCCAAATTGAGATATAATTCGATCATTGGAATGTCCAGAAGATGTTCCTCGAGTTGGATTATCTGACGTGTTCGTCGTAAGGTCAAGACTCATGAAATCATCCGTTGGTGCAAGCGCTCCAGATGCTCCTAGCGAACGATTGTATGCGTCAAAAAATTCAGCACCAACTAATGCGTTCACGTTATGTCTGTCAAAAGACTTATCGTAATTCAAAACTGCATTGTATGTCTGTCTTATATTTCTCCAAAAGTTGGCAGAACTAGATCTTTGTCTATTCCATCCTGCATCTGGATTTGTTGTACTCAAAAATCCTGTACGGTAATCTCTATTAAATGATTCATGATATTCTTCTTCATAGTACAATATCCCTTTCATTCGTAGCGTAAGCTCAGGTAATAGATTAACTACCAGCCCTTGATTTAAAGTAAATTTGTCATTTTGCGAACGACGCAAATATTTATCTGCATTCACAAGAGGATTACCGTCACTAGCATCTCTACCTAATATCCAATCACCAGTTATTGGGCTTCGACTTCTTAATGTTGGCGGTGCCGAAAGCATTCTACCCCAAAAATTAGCCTCTCCATTTAATAAAGATTCACTTCGCCAGTTTGCACGTGTCCAGTTAACGCGCGACTCTGTAGTTAACCAATCTTTAATCTTATATTCACCATTCACAGCGAAATTATAACGGCGATAGAATGTGTTCAATGACAATCCATCTTCATCATATATACCTACATTACTGAAATATTTTGCTTTATCATTCCCTCCAGAAAATGAAACATTATAGTCTTGTGTTGGTGATGGGCTTTTAAATGCCAAATTACCGTAGTTAAAATCTTCAAATATCAAATCATAATATTGGCCATTCGCATCATAATTTCCTGCTGCATTTGTCGGAACAGCATCTTTCATAGTCTTCCAACCCTGGTCCAACAAAAATCTATTCTGATCGGTAAGGCGCATCAAGCTCCAACGCCCCTCATTCACATAGTTACCGTCCAAAGGTGTCACACCATCATTCGCAAAATAACGGTTCCCTGTGCCCCGTGGTCCAGGGGCACTCAACGTTGTATTTGCTAATGTTCCATTCTTAATTGCCTCTACCACACCCAAACGAGTCCATTTCACATAGTCTTCTGCACTCAAATAATTATAGGGAAGGTTTAAGTAACTTATTCCTCGGTTTACTTTCAAATCTAAACTCGAACGTCCTGCTTTACCACTTTTAGTCGTAATGATGACAACACCATTACTAGCCCTTGCACCGTATATTGCCGTAGCCGCAGCATCCTTCTGAATATCCATACGTTCGATTTCATCAGGACTAATATCAGACAAACTTCCTCTTATCTGACCATCGACAATAATTAGTGGACTACCAGATCCATCAAAATGAGTACCTCCGCGTAGTATAATACTTGGCATCGCACCAGGACGGCCAGAACCAGTAGATACGCGAACCCCAGGTATAGTACCCGCAAGCGCTTGGGCAGGATTTGCGCGCATACCCGATTCCAAAATTTTATTATCTAAGGTGGATACAGAGGCCGTATTTTTCGTACGTTTTACTGTACCATAGCCCACAACCACCACCTCATCTATTTCTTCACTCTCAACAACTAATTTTACAACTAAAGTTTCTAGGTTTCTAACCGAAACTGTTGTACTCTGAAATCCTACTGACGTAAATTTCAACACATCACCTACATTGGCAGAAATAGAAAATTCCCCCGAGGAATTGGTTTTTACAATTTTCCCTTGATTCTCGTTGATTACATTAACATCTGATAATGCCTCCCCAAGTTCAGATTGCACCAATCCCTTTAAATCCGTCTGTGCATGTACGCTTAACTGCACAAAACTTAAAAAAAGAAATATTAGAATCTTTCGCATAATTTTTGGTTTAATTTAAATAATCACAATTTAGCATTATGTATTACATAATTAAACAAATGTATAACATAATACTAATAATACAAACTTATTTTAATAAAATTTTTATCTTTGTTGTTTAACGTGACTTTTATTATGGTAAATTCAAAAACTGACCAGCAAAATATTTTTATGCATATAGATACCTCGAGTTTGGTAGATAAGGCCGAACATGCCATTCTTGAATATATCAAAGTCAATGAATTGAAAGTTGGGGACATACTTCCAAAAGAATTAGATCTTACTGAAAAACTTGGTGTGAGTCGTACAGTTGTTCGTGAAGCCTTACTTCGTTTAAAAAGCATCGGTCTTATCGAATCTAAAAAGCACAAGGGTGCAGTGATAACTAATCCAGATGTACTTGGCTCATTCAAAAAGGTATTTCATCCATCCTTGTTAGATAATGAAACGCTGAAAGACTTGTTCGAAATGCGATTGGCACTAGAGGTGGGGATTGCGGATTTTATTATCAATAAAATTACCGATGCGGACATTGAAGAACTGGAATTGATGACCGAAACCATCGTATCCGGAGACACTGCGCTACCATGGAGCATTGAGGATGAAAAGAAATTTCATGGAAAACTATACGAAATTTCCGGCAACGCCATGCTTTTGGAGCTTCAAGAGTTGCTTATTCCGATATTTCAGTATGTACATCAATCGGGAATACTGGATAAGCCAATTGTTAAAGGAGAATTTATATCGCATCAACAATTAGTAGACGTCTTGAAACAGCGCAATGCGGATGCGTATCGGAAAGCAATTCGTATCCATTTGAACAATCATTTTGCGCGCATATTAGTTTCAAAATAAAGCGGTATCTTACGCTGTGTTTACCACTACTTTATTTAGTTCGTAAAAGACTTGCTCTATACACAGAAATTTGACTTTCAGATTAAAATATTTAACTTATTTTTAGCCTGATTATGTTAAGAAAAATTCTTTTGCGAATGGTACAAATTCTTTTGATACTACTGGTAATAATAGCAGTTGGTGGCTATCTATATATGCGATCGGATCGCTTTGGAGTCAATGCTACAGGTGAGCGATTAGCACGTATGCAAAAAGCACCCAACTATAAAGATGGCGCCTTTGCAAATCTGGAGTATACGCCTGATTTGGCTGAAGGGGTAACCTACCCTATGGTATTAAAAGAGTTTTTCTTTGCCAAAAAAGTAAGAAATATTCCTACTACTCCGCTACCCGTCTTACGTACCGATTTGAAAAATTTGCCGTTGGATAGCAATCTGTATGTATGGTTTGGACATTCTTCCTATTATCTGCAATTGGATCAGAAGAAAATATTGGTGGATCCTGTTTTTAGCGAATATGCTTCCCCGGTTCGCATCAGTGTCAAAGCCTTTCCTTTATCCTATTCTTATTCTGCAGATGACTTCCCCGAAATAGATATCCTGGTCATCACACACGACCACTGGGATCATTTGGATTATAATACTTTTCAAAGTATAAAAGATAAGGTAAAACAAATTGTCACTGGACTGGGTGTTGGCGCTCACCTTGAGAAATGGGGATTTCCGAGCGATAGAATTACCGAACTCTATTGGGGAGAGAACGCTATTGTCGATGGTTTCTCCTTCACTTCTACTCCTGCCCGCCATTTCTCAGGACGCACATTCAGCCGCAATACTACTCTGTGGGCCTCTTACGTCTTACAATCCAATACCAAGAAAATATTTATAGGTGGAGACAGTGGGTACGGCGCACATTTTAAGAGTATAGGTGAGCAATACGGACCATTTGATTATGCCATATTAGAAAATGGACAGTACAACAAGATGTGGAAATATATCCACATGATGCCTGAAGAAGTGATACAGGCCTCCATGGACCTCCAAGCAAAGTATGCTATACCCGTTCATTCATCCAAATTTCCATTAGCACAGCATGCTTGGGATGAGCCTTTAATACGCGTAAGTCAAGCTGCTGAGAACCACAATTTCCCTATTATCACCCCCAAAATGGGCGAAGTAGTTTCTCTCGACACCTACCAGCAATATCCACATTGGTGGGAAGGAATAGAATAATTGCTAACAAATGGCGTTTATAATTGTATTTCTTAATGTAGATTAAGTTTTGATTCTTGTTAAAGCTTCATTTTTGTCATTCAAAAAATAAGAGATATGAAAACACTATTAAACATTTTAGCAATTATTACGTTATTCACGAATGCAGCAGTTGCACAGGTGAATTGGACTGTAGACCCAGCACATACAAATGCACGTTTTGAAGCAAAACACTTAGGGATTGCTTTTGTAGATGGACAGTTTAAAAAGTTAGATGGTAAGGTCGTTACATCTTCAGATAAGGACTTCAACAATGCAAAAGTAAATTTCAATATCGATGTTAACAGTATAGATACCCGAGTAGAAATGCGCGATAATCACTTGAAATCTGATGATTTCTTTAATGCTGAGAAATATCCTACTATGAAATTGACTAATGCAACTTTAAGTGGCAAAAATGGCAAATTCACACTTACAGGCGATTTGACTATACGCGATGTAACCAAAAAAGTAGCCTTCAATGTCGTGCAAAACAACGGAATCATTACAGATCCTTGGGGAAAAACAAGAGCTGGATTTACCGCAACTACCACTATCAACAGATTTGACTATGGTATCAACTATGCAGATAAATTGCCTTCAGGCGTATTTGCCGTAGCACCAGAAATCAACATTACCATAAATGTTGAAATCACTAAAGACTAAAGGATAATTATATAACATCAAAGGCATTGAAAATTTCAATGCCTTTTTTGCTTTAATATATTTCTTGCTCTAAAAAGAAAACTCTAAATTGTTCACAAAATAGTAATCTGTGCTACCCAATGAAGAAAACACAAGAAATAAGTAGCTTTTTTTATAGTCAATATTTCGCTGAAGGAATACGTATTACGTTAGGATCGATTATACCGGTGATAGTATGCGCTTTTCTTGGTGAGTTTTTGATGGGTACATTCATATCCCTAGGCGCATTGATTGTAGGTTTGTCCGACACGCCTGGCGCCCCCAGACACAGACGATTGGGTATCATATACTGTACTATAATCTCCGTCATTACGATTCTAGTCACAGCTTTAGCCAACGATTACTTATACATGATGACCGTCGTCATTGCTGGCCTTTCCTTTTTGTTTTCCATGTTCTCCGTATTTAATGCACGAGCCGCTACGGTGGGCATGATGGGGATACTGATTATGCTGATTAATATTGATGCACAATTTCCTTTTCATGAGGAGATGATGTATTTAGGATTGTTTGTGATTGGAGCAGTGTGGTATATGCTGATTAGTTTTTCGCTGATGAAAGTGCGCCCCTACAGGCTTGCGCAACAGGAATTAGGCGAAAATATCGTGCAGGTAGCAGACTATCTGCGCTTGAAGGCGAAATTTTATGATTTGAATAATGATCCCGAAGAAAACTACCTTCGATTGATCGAGAAACAGGTCAGTGTCAATGAGCATCAGGAAAATGTACGGGATATACTATTTCAGAGTAAGCGATCCATAAAAGATACGACCCGAGAAGGACGGTTCTTAACACTTATCTTCAATGAACTCGTGGATCTATTCGAACAAAGTATGACTACGCATTATGATTATACGGAGATTCGCAGAAAATATGATCAATCGGGCATTTTGGAAGAAATAAAAGTTCTCATCGACAAAATTGCACATGAACTAGACAATATCGCCTATAAGATAAATGCACATAAGCGACCGTATCCGCTTTATCAATTTGACAAAGAAATTGATAAATTAAGACTGCTTATTGATGTATATGATCGATCAAGCCAGGAAAATTCTATTCCTTTGAAGAAGATTGTCATCAATATCCGTACGATTATAAAACACATCAATAATATATACCAATACGTTCAATTCAAGGCTGACGACGTCAGTAAAGAAGAAATCCAGCAGTCAACAAAGTTTATTAAAACAGATATTCTCAATTGGCAGAATTTGAAAGATAATCTAAGTCTGGATTCGTCTATATTCAGGCATGCCCTACGTATGTCCATAGTCTTATCAGGTACTTATTTCCTTTTCAATATATTCAATTACTCTTCATTCACCACTTACTGGATATTGTTAACTATTTTGGTGATTTTGAAGCCGGGATTTGGACTTACCAAAGAAAGAAATCTTCAACGGCTAATAGGGACAATTATTGGCGGTATAATCGGAGGAATTATACTCATTACTGTACCGGATGTGATGGTACGTTTTTTAGTTATGATTATTTTTTTCCTGATTGCTTATAGTTTGTTCCGCGTCAATTATATCATAGCTGTTATATTTATGACCCCCTACGTATTGATTATGCTCAGTTTTTCGGGCGTCAATACATTAGAAATGGCCAAAGAACGAATTATTGACACCTTCATTGGTGGGTCTATTGCATTCTTATCTAGCTATGTCATATTTCCCAATTGGGAAAGTTTCCAGATTCGGACAAATATGCGCAGCTTACTCGTGGCGAATTATAAATATCTGGCTCAAGCTGTCGTCCTATTATCCGGAAACAAAATTTCCATCATTGATTACAAATTGGCGCGCAAAGAAGTATACATCGCGTCTGCGAATATGGGGTCTACTTTTCAGCGCCTGCTTACCGAACCTAAATGGCGTCAAAAACATACGAAAGAGGTCAATCGATTTGTCATATTGAACCACATTCTTTCATCGTATACGGCTTCGTTGTTGACTCAAATTTACAATTCGGAGAACGACTTTGCTAACAGTGAGCATCTCAAATTGCTTCTTAAAACCCTTGGACATTTGGAAGGTGCTATCCAAGACATTTCGACAAATACCTACGCAGATGTAGAATTCATTAAAACAGCAACGCGCAACAACATCGAACTTATCAACGATGATTCTATACTAATTGCCGAGCAATTACAGTTTTTGTCCAAAATTTCAGGGGATTTACAAAAAATCGTTTCATCACTTGCTTCTAAAGAAATTTAAAACACAATGGATAATACTATATATGACGTTATAATAATAGGTGCTGGTCCGATTGGTATAGCTTGTGGAATAGCCGCTAAAAACAATAATTTGTCACATTTGATCATAGAGAAAGGATGTCTAGTTAATTCTTTGTACAATTATCCAATTAATATGACTTTCTTCTCCTCTTCGGAACGATTAGAGATTGAAGAAATTCCTTTCGTAACCACCAACTCCAAACCGAGGCGTGCCGAAGCTTTGGAATATTATAGAAGAGTACATGACAAGTATACATTGAATACACGCTTATTCGAAGAGGTATTATCCTGTGATAAAAATGAAGATATCTTTGATATTCACACCAGCAAGGGTGACTATCGCGCGAGGCATGTAATTGTTGCCACAGGGTTTTACGATATTCCTATGTATTTGAATATTCCGGGAGAAGAGTTACCTAAGGTTACACATTATTACAATGATCCTCATTATTACGCGGGTCAGCATGTAGTCGTAGTCGGTGCTAGCAATTCTTCCATCGATGCCGCATTGGAAACATATCGCAAAGGCGCAAAAGTGACTTTAGTCATCCGCAGTACAGACATCAGTCCGCGCGTCAAATATTGGGTACGTCCGGATATTCTCAATAGAATTGCAGAGGGGACTATCGATGTACATTACGAAAGCTGCCTCAAAGAAATTAGAGCTAATGAAGTCGATATACAGACAAAAGAGGGATTGCTTACTATTCCTAATGATTTTGTTTTGGCGCTGACAGGCTATCGCCCCAATTTTGAATTGCTCCAACGTTTTAATATTGCGATTCAAGAAGAGTTTCCTATGATTCCGGAGCATAATCCCGATACCATGGAGACTAATGTAGAGGGCCTATATCTTGCGGGAGTGGTATGTGGTGGCTTGAACACACATCTCTGGTTTATAGAAAATTCTAGAATTCATGCTAAGTTGATCATTGGAAATATCCTCTCCAAGCTTAAGCTTTAAGACCGGCAACAAATATTTCGGCAAGTTTCTTTTGCATAGACAGAATCTCATCAAATTCGGACTTGTCCGGGATAAAATCATTTTTGAAATCCTTGAGCACTGACATCCGCATACCTAAGGTACCAAAAACGAAAATCCGTGCGGTCTCTTCGATATTGTCTGTGAAAATTTCCTTGGTTTCCACACCACGGGAGAACACTTTCTCGACGGCTTTACGCTGACTTTCGAAAGATTCAATGATTAGATTTTCGAGTTCTTCAGGCAATTCTTTGCGCATCAGAATCGTGTATTCTAAGAGATAAAAATATCTCTTTTTGAATTCCATGCCAATCTCCAATACTTTATGAATGCCTTCCACTACACTATTTGCTTTGTCAATGGAATCCAGTACATTCATCATGCATTCACTTATTACGTGTTCTAATACGGCCGCATACAAGCTGTTTTTATCTGGAAAATAATAGTATAATAGCGCTTTTGAAAAAGATAAATCCTTCGCAATCTCAGCCATTGTCGTTTTGGCCATACCATAATGCGCAAAACGGCGTTTCGCTGTTTCTAAAATTTTTATTCTCTTTTCATCTGCGTTATTTGCCATAATCAAATAAAAAATTATTAGGTGATGTTACCCGCTTTGTGCTTATCTTTACAAGTACCAAGGTCATTAAATATACTATTTTATTTTTTTAGACAAAAATTAATTCAATATACAAGTGAAGATTGAGCAAGATATAATGTTAAAGAATTATAATACGTTCGGCGTAGAAGCAACAGCTAAAGGATTTATTGATATTCACGAGGAAAAACAACTCATAGACTTATATAATTCAGGAATTTTTAAGAATAATTTTTTTGTCATCGGGGGTGGTAGTAATGTCCTTTTTACGAAAGATTTTGATGGCACAATAGTTAAAATATCCAATAAAGGTATACAGCACTTCATAGAAGGTACTAATATTTTTATTACGGCAGCAGCCGGGGAAGTATGGAATGACCTGGTATGGTATTGTGTAGACCGCGGATTTCCAGGCCTAGAAAATCTAGCACTCATTCCCGGCACAGTAGGCGCCTCTCCTATTCAGAATATTGGTGCTTATGGTACAGAGCTTATGAATATATTATATACTTGCCGGGCTTTTGATACCTTCACGGGCCAATTCAAGACTTTCAAAAATCAGGAGTGTGGATTTTCGTACCGTGACAGTATATTCAAATCTAAATACAAAGGCCGATATATCGTCATTTCTGTCACATACAAACTTCACTTGCACGCATCGCTGAATACTTCTTACGGTGCAATAGAGTCTGAATTGGCACAGCGACATATCACGGAGCCAACTATTAAAGATATCGCTACGGTAGTATCACATATCCGCGTCGAAAAGCTTCCCGATCCAAGTACAATAGGAAATGCTGGAAGTTTTTTTAAGAATCCCATTATACCCAATGCACAGTTGGATCAACTAAAAATTCATTTTCCCGATATAATCTGCTACCCTATAGATCAAAACTTCACCAAAGTTGCTGCAGGCTGGCTCATCGAGCAGTGCGGATGGAAAGGAAAAGAAATTGGAGAAGTAGCTGTATGGAAGAATCAAGCACTTGTATTGACCAATAAAGGTGAAGCTACTGGAGCTGAAATTTTTCAAGTTTCTGAACAAATAATAGCATCTGTTTTCGACAAATTTCAGATAAAACTTGAGCGCGAAGTCAATATTCTTTAGAAAAGTTTTCCACAATTCTTAAAAAACATACTTAACCTAAAAAAAATCAATTGCGGTTTAATGCACTGTCACCGCATTTTTAGAAGACTTTTTTTATGTTTTAACAAAAATTTAATAAATACTAATAAATTTCTAGCACAGTGTTTGTTTAGTGTATATGTAGTTAAATAATTACAAAATCATTAACTACATAAACATTACAAACCTTAAAGCTATGAACAGATTAGAATTTAACACATTAGTGATCGAACATGCAGATTCTTTAAGATCTTACGCACGCAATTTTACAAAAGATCACGATGATGCCAATGATTTGGTTCAAGATACACTGCTAAAGGCTGTCACGTATTTCAAAAACTTTAGAGAAGGAACTAATTTAAAAGGTTGGCTGTATACCATAATGAAAAATACATTCATCAACAATTATCGCAGAATAACAAAATCCAATAGTTTCATTACCAAAGAAGAAGAAATATCTACAGTCAATCTTGTTCATTCTGCAACTAAAAACCAAGGTGAGAATAAGTTTGTCCTTGAAGATATAAACTCGGCGCTATCTGCTTTGGCTGAAGATTATTATACACCATTTACGATGTATTATGAAGGCTATAAATATCACGAAATCTCTGAACATTTGAATATACCTATTGGTACAGTCAAGACTAGGATTCATGTGGCGCGCAAAACGATGAAAAAAACACTCTCAACGTATAAATACTAATATGTTTGGTATTTTTGTAGCATGAGTGACGACAACTTAGCTATTTATACCAAATCCCAACTAGCTTTGAGAAATGGACAAGATAAACCCGAAATCTGGGTTGCCTATCGCGGTCTTATATACGATGTCACATCGAGTAGACTTTGGAAAAAAGGCATGCATTATGAGCATTGGGCAGGGCAAGATTTAACGGAGGAGCTGCAAGATGCCCCACATTCGGAAAATGTATTTGATCGATTCAAAAAAATAGGGAAACTCGCTTAAATGGAGTTTCCCTATTTTATTTTATATATATAGTACTTATGCAATATCAAATTTAGATAACGATACAAACTGCTGGATGCGCGCTGCAATTTCTTCTTGGGTCAAATCTTTCAGACGTTCCGTACCGAATTTTTCAACACAGAAAGATGCCATAGCAGAGCCATAGATAATCGCATTCTTCATGTTGGTGAAGTTGATCGATTTGACTTTTGCCAAATAGCCCATAAAACCACCCGCAAATGTATCGCCTGCTCCTGTAGGATCAAACACCTCGGCTAGTGGTAATGCTGGGGCTGAGAAAATTTGTCCCTCACCGAAAAGTAATGCACCATGCTCACCTTTCTTGATAATCAGATATTTTGGTCCCATCTGAAGTATTTTTTCAGAAGCTTTGACAAGCGAGTATTCACCCGACAGCTGACGAGCCTCTTCATCATTAATGGTCAATACGTCTACTTTTTGTAGCACTTTTTTCAAATCTTCTAATGCTACGTCCATCCAAAAATTCATAGTATCCAATACCACGAGTTTCGGTTGCTCATTCAATCGTTCTAACATCTGTAGCTGCACCTGGGGTGTGAGGTTGCCCAACAGTAAATATTCGCAATCTTGATATGAGGTAGGAATTTTAGGATCAAAATCCGCTAATACATTCAATTCAGTAATCAACGTATCCCGGCTGTTCATATCATTGTGGTATTTACCAGACCAAAAGAAAGATTTGCCGCCTTTCACGATTTCAACGCCTTCGACATGAATGCCTTTGGCTTTGATTATATCCAGATTATCGCCAAAATCTTCACCAATTACACTAACTAGCTTCACATTGTCATAAAGATAGGAAGCGGATAAACCAGCAAAAGTTGCTGCACCACCTACAATTTTATCCGTCTTTCCGAACGGTGTTTCGATAGCATCAAAGGCTACCGTACCAACTATAACTAAACTCATACATTTTAGATGAATAGTGTAAAACAAAAAAACCGGCAATTAAGCCGGTTTGAAAGCGCTCCTGAAGCTGGGCTCGAACCAGCGACCCTCTGATTAACAGTCAGATGCTCTAACCTGCTGAGCTATTCAGGAATTTATTAGTAGGCTGCCCTGCTAACGCCACAAAGATAATACTTCTGTGTATTGTATACAAATGTATTTTTAAAATTCTTTAGCACGCATTCTAGCCGACTAATAACCGGTATATTTAATCCAATGCTACTTCAACTTTTGCTTTGTCATAGCTCTCGTTATGCACACTCGCTACCGCTCTGCCCGATGGGTCATTCAAGTTTTGGAATGAAGCATCCCACAATAAAGCTTCGGGTGTACTACATGCTACCGATTTTACGGAAGGTACGGTGCGTGCGGCTGCTTCCGACGGAAAGTGAGATTCAAAAATAGTACGGTAATAGTATTCTTCTTTATTTTTTGGTGTGTTGATTGAGAAACGTGTTGCAGCATCGGCAAAATCCGCATCCGACACACGCGCCTCAGCTTGCGCCTTTAATGTATCAATCCAGCTATAGCCTACGCCGTCCGAAAACTGTTCTTTCTGACGCCAAGCGATACTTTCTGGTAAGTAATCCTCGAATGCTTTACGCACGACCCATTTTTCCATTCTTCCATTTCTAATCATTTTGTCTGCTGGGTTCAAGCGCATCGCGATATCCATAAATTCTTTATCCAAGAATGGCACGCGCCCCTCTACCCCCCAAGCAGCTAATGATTTGTTAGCTCTCAGACAGTCGTACAAGTACAATTTCTTCAGCTTACGAACAGTTTCCTCGTGAAACTCCTGCGGATTTGGTGCTTTGTGGAAATATAGATATCCCCCAAATAATTCATCCGATCCTTCACCTGACAATACCATTTTGATCCCCATCGATTTGATCACACGCGCTAGCAAGTACATCGGTGTCGACGCACGAATTGTTGTCACATCATAAGTCTCCAGATGATAAATAACATCGCGAATAGCATCTAGCCCCTCTTGAATCGTAAAGTTGACTTCGTGATGGATAGTACCGATATGATCCGCAGCCTTTTGAGCAGCTATCAGATCAGGCGCGCCTTTCAGTCCTACTGCAAAAGAGTGCAACTGGGGATACCAAGCTTCTTCCTGATCGCCCGACTCTATGCGCTTGGACGCAAATTTCTTAGTAATAGCAGCTATAACAGATGAATCCAATCCTCCCGATAGCAATACGCCATATGGTACGTCAGACATCAATTGACGGTGCACAGCAGCTTCCAATGCCTCACGCAACTCATCAATACTCGTTTCGTTGTCTTTCACTGCATCATATGACTCCCAATCGCGCTTGTACCATTGTTGAGGAACCACACTTTGCTTACTGTGGATATAGTGTCCCGGAGGGAATTGTTCAAAAACTGTACAAAATCCTTCCAAAGATTTTAATTCTGAGGCTACAAAAAACTGACCCATATCATCTTTACCATAATATAAAGGAATAATACCCATATG
Organism: Sphingobacterium sp.; assembly: GCA_048595255.1. GTDB lineage: Bacteria > Bacteroidota > Bacteroidia > Sphingobacteriales > Sphingobacteriaceae > Sphingobacterium. Next base: position 17,500 of record JBMDWK010000035.1, read on the forward strand.
ATCACGGGCGATGAAAAATGAATCATCACGAGAGTCGTACAATACAAACCCAAAAATGCCATTCAGATCTTCCACAAAACTTGGTCCTTTTTCCAGGTATAAAGCTAACACGACCTCGGAATCCGATTTTGTGGCAAAATTATAATGTGGCAATGAATTACGAAGCTCTTGATGATTATAAATTTCTCCATTGACAGCCAATACTACTTTGCCATCTGGGCTGTATAAAGGTTGGCTTCCGGATTGTGGATCGACAATAGCCAATCGCTCATGCGCTAAGATAGCTTTTGATGAACTGAAAATTCCAGACCAATCTGGTCCACGGTGACGAATTCGTTTTGACATTTCTAATACCTGAGGCCTTACAATGGCTTCCTCTTGTACCAAATCAAATGCTCCAATAATACCACACATAATATTTTTGTTTTTTTAAATTATACTTTCAATGTTTGTAACACAAAGAAACAGCATTAAAAACAAAATTCATAACATTTTTACATTTTTATTGAAATTTTATTATTTAATATATGATTTTTATAAAAATAAAATAAAACTTAACTAAAATACCTGCCAAATACGAAATTCTAAAAATGTTAAAATAAAAAAGGCATCTCATCGAGATGCCTTTTGAAATATCCTTACAGCTATATAGGCTTAGTGATGCGCTTGCGCGTCTTCTTTACCGCCGATTTCTGTAAATAAATGTGATACCAAATCGTATTGGTGCTTTGCAAAATCTTTCAAATCACCGTTAGTGTTACGAGATAATCTTTTTAAACGCTCTTTTACTGTTGCGATTTCATGTTGTGCATGTTGCACATAATCGAAGTGAGCATGTGCTACTTGTTGGGTGTTCGCAACACTATCTACTGCCGTAGAGTCTGTATCTGCATGTCCTTGAGGAATACCTTTGATAGGAAAATCCACATGATTTTGTGTAGCCAATGAATCCAAAGATGGCAACAATTGATTGTAATATGCTTTTACTTTACCAGCAACTTCAGCTGCTTTAGCATCACCTGAATTCTCAGCATATTCCGCATATTTTACACCATCTAATGCAGTTTCACCTACAACTTGAAAAAATGCATAAGCATCACCATCAGCTAATGTCATGTGCGTAAATTTCAATTGATGATCATTCATTCTATAATCACATGATGTCATCAAAGCACCAGCACATATCGCCGCAACAAAAAAAGTATTAAATTTCATTTTTATTCAATTTTTCGTACACAAAAATATAAAATATAAACCAAAGTTCTTAAAACTTTCAGAATAAGTATTATGCTAAATTTCTACCTGCATTTACTACTCCGTAGATTGTACGGCTTATAAGTTTTCTGTACACTTCTTGTTGCTCGTCGGACAATGCTCCGCTTTCTATATTTCGTATGGCATAATGTTGTATGATCAATAGTGGGAGAACAATCTTTTCACGTTCTAGAATAGAAGCACGCTCAACCGGGTAATTTTGCATCAGCATATCCGAATTGCTCAATTTCAACAAATACATCTTTGTTTTGTCGTATTCTTCCTTAAGCATAGTCCAAAATTCGCCAAACTCCTTATCATCGCGCATATAAGCGGTGATGTCAAAGTTGGATTTGGTCATAGACATCATACAATTATCGATCAACGTATTGAAGAATCCTGAATTCTGATACAGATTTCGCACATAAGACCATAGGTTATTCTCTTCAGCCCATTCCAGCGCTGTGCCCACGCCAAAGAAACCTGGAATATTTTGCTTCAGTTGGCTCCAAGCAGTCACAAATGAGATCGCACGCAGATCTTGCAGGCGTAATTCTTTGTCTGAGTTACGCTTCACCGGCCTACTGCTGATATTTATCGACGATAAAGATTTTAACGGGCTTAGCTTTTCTAAGTATTTCAAAAATTGAGGATGGTTACGCAAAGTCATGAACTTACGATGGCTTTCTACCGCCATATCATCGATGATACTTTTTTGCTTGTCGGTAAGCGTATCACTACTATTTTGCTTGATTTCCGAGATTAAACCTGCGTGCAAAAGCTGTTCAATATTATACTGTGCAGTATCCAACGAGCCATATTGACTACTTATGGTTTGCCCCTGAATTGTTAATTGAATATGCTTATTCTCGATCTCACCACCCATAGCGGCATAAAAACGTTGCGTCTTACCGCCTCCGCGGGCAGGAGGCCCCCCTCGCCCATCAAAGAACACCAAATCCACATCGTATTCACGTGCCAGCGCCGTCAATTCAATCTTCGCTTTATAAATAGACCAGTTGGCCATTAAATAGCCTCCATCTTTGGTACTATCCGAGAATCCCAACATGATCGTCTGCTTATTGCCTCTTCTCTTTAGGTGCTGTGCATATTCTCCATGTGTATACAGGGCTTGCATCACACTTTTGGCGCGAGCCAAATCATCGACAGTTTCAAATAGCGGAACAAAATCTATAGTAAGTGTATCTTTCTTCCATCCCTGCCACAAAAATAATTGCATGAGCCCCAGAATATCGGATGCTTGCTGGCAGTTCGAAATTATAAATCGTTGTGCGGCACGTTCGGTACCTGATTTTTGTATGCTTTTAAGCAAACGGATCACACCCAAAGTATCTTTTACCAAAGGCTCCGCCTCGTCCGAAAACTCTAATAGCTCCTCATTAAATTTGAAAGCTGCTTGTTTCTCTTTCTCACCACTATCCAAGTCGGCTTGCGACAATCCCGTCTGACCGTTGTAAGACTCGACCAAATAACTGATGGTCTGGCGCAAAATCGAACTATCTTGGCGGATATCCAACGTCGTAAAATAGCAGCCAAAAGTATTCACCTTTCGGATCAAATCTTCAACCAATTCTACAAATAACCCGTTGTGATATTTCGCCAACACATTTTTAATGTTGTATAGATTTTCGAGAATTTTACCCGTTTCGTCCTCCGGATTTTCGCTCGGATTGAAACTATTATTGTATAGTAGTTCCTGCAGATTCTCCAGATATTCTTCGACACCACGGAAAGTAATTCTACGTTTTACTATTCTGAAATCTCGGTAGTAGCAGCGGAAAAGTATGGTCCGCAACATCGTAGCTACCTTTTTTGTACTTTCAACCGTCACGTTGGGATTTCCATCGCGATCACCGCCAGGCCAGAAACCCAATTCAATTAATTGCTTCACATCATCCGATGCCAATTCCAACTCATTGTCTATTTTCGAATGTATACTGGATGTGACTTTGTAAAATACATTTTCCAAATACCAGGCTAAGCTTATCGCTTCGTCTACTGGAGTTGGTTTTTGCTTATTGATAAAGGGAGTTTTACCCAACTGCTGCAGCAGGAGATTGATATTAGGAATATCATTATTTTTAATCGCCTCGATCAAATCATTAATGATAGCCAACACTGGACCGGGATAGAATTGCGTAGGATGCGCAGTAAGGACCAAACGAACGGAAAAGTCTTTTAGCTTCTCCACAATACGCGCCTTCAGATTCTTGTCTCCTTGTGCTAATTTGAATAAGGAATCCAGACCGGCAGTTTCGTCAGTCTTGCCCAATGCCCGAAAGGAGGAATCCTCCACCGCGTCGAACAACACCACTTGTCGTTCGATATACTGTACAATTCGAAATAGTAGATCGGTGCGATCACTCTCTTGTACGTATTGTTCATATTGACCGAAAAAGCTGTCGATTATATGTTCAGGAGCCAAATGCTGCTCAACACCATTTTCACAATGTGCCGCAAAAAAAGGAAGCAAAGTTCCGGTATGTTTTACACGTTGGAAAGGAAGGGTTAAAAACAAGCTTTTAAAAAGATCAAATCTAGTGAGAACCTCATTTTCAAATACGACTTGCTTTTGACTTAATTTCATTATATATATTTACTATTAGGCGTGAAGAAAAAATATTATAAATACCAAATGTATGCAATTTTAATATTATTTCAACAAATAATTTATCAAAATAAAATAAAATCACTCAATTTACTGCGAAAATAAAAATTACAAAGAAAAAGCAACCAGATTGGTTGCTTTGTTTTATTCAGATTCTTTAGTTTCTACTTTTTTGCGTGCTCCATTTTTACCTGGTCGCTTTTTACCATAAGAACCCATTACAATTTTTCCACGTGCAGTCTTTTTATCTCCTTTACCCATAATAAAATAAATTAGTGAACAGTTTATTAAATGATTACTTATACCCCCAATTTACAAATTATAAAAAAAGAACACAAAAAAGTCTAGAAATAATCTAGACTTTTTTGTGTCCTTTATCGTATTTCAAAAAAACCTTAACCTCTACTGTTGTAATTAGGTGCCTCTTTTGTAATTTGAATATTATGCGGATGTGATTCGCGCAGACCAGCTCCTGTAATACGTACAAATTGTGCTTCTTTCAATCGCTCGATACTTCCAGCTCCACAGTACCCCATAGATGCTCTCAAACCACCTATATATTGGTATACCACTTCAGCCAATGTACCTTTGTAAGGGACACGACCTACGATTCCTTCTGGCACCAATTTCTTGATATCAGCTTCAACGTCTTGAAAGTAACGGTCTTTTGACCCTTTCTCCATCGCCTCTACTGACCCCATACCTCTGTAAGATTTGAATTTACGACCTTCCAATAGAATGGTTTCGCCCGGAGCTTCTTCTACACCTGCGAACAAGGAACCCGCCATAATGGTGTCTGCACCGGCAGCAATAGCCTTAGCTATATCTCCTGTTTGTTTGATACCACCATCAGCGATCAATGGAACGCCAGTACCTTTCAACGCTTTAGCTACTTCATAAACAGCATACAATTGAGGAACTCCAACTCCAGCAATAATACGTGTTGTACAGATAGAACCAGGACCGATACCTACTTTGACACCATCAGCACCTGCATCAGCTAATGCTTTAGCTGCAGCGCCGGTAGCAATATTTCCAACGATTACCTGCAAATCAGGATATTTCGCTTTTACTTCTTTAAGCTTATTGATTACGCCTAATGAATGACCGTGAGCCGTATCAATAGTCACTACATCTACTCCTGCAGCTACTAATGCATCTACACGATCAATTGTATCGGCAGTCACCCCTACAGCAGCACCGACCAATAGACGGCCGTGCGCATCTTTAGCAGCATTCGGGTAGTGTTTATATTTTTGAATATCCTTGAATGTAATAAGACCTTTGAGAGTATAGTTGTCATCTACGACTGGCAATTTCTCAATCTTATGGTTTTGTAATATCTCTTCCGCTCGAACTAAGTCAGTACCAATAGGTGCTACTACAAGATTATCTTTGGTCATCAACTCATTGATAGCTCTTGTCATATCCTTTTGGAAGCGTAAGTCACGATTGGTCACGATACCTACTAACTTACCGCTGTTGTCTATTACCGGGATACCACCAATTTTATGCTCTCTCATGATACTGAAAGCATCACCTACTGTTGCTGTTTCTAGCAAAGTAACAGGATCTTGGATCATTCCGCTCTCCGAACGTTTGACTTTACGTACCTCGGCAGCTTGCTGTTCAATAGTCATATTCTTGTGCAGCATACCAATACCACCTGCTTGAGCGATTGCAATAGCCAAATCAGACTCAGTGACAGTATCCATGGCAGCAGATACTAAAGGAATATTTAATTTGATTTTGCGCGTGAGATATGTACTTGTATCAACGTCTCTCGGTAATATTTCTGAATAAGCTGGTATTAATAATACATCGTCGTAAGTAAGACCTTCAGCTACGAATTTTTGTGGATCTAATTGCATGGCAAATACCTTTCTTGGGTTTTCTATTTGCCGGACAAAGATACAAAATAATTTTATTATATTATAATCAAAAATTTGATTTCAACTCCTTATCTTCATTTACTGACATTTATATGAGTAATCACAGCAACATTCTACATGAATATAAATATACAATTGTACATTATTGCGGTTACAATTTCATATAGATTACGAACTTCAACTTTCAAAACTTATGACACTACGCACAGTTTGCCCAAAGTTGCCCATGCGCATCAAGGCGGTCACGATAGACTTCTATCAGAATAAATTAGGCTTCCAACTATTGGGAGATTATGGCGACTATATACTTTTGAAAAAAGACGAAATAGAAATCCACTTTTTTTCTTTCGTCGAATTAATTCCCCAATCGAATTATGGACAGGTATACATCCGTGTTACGCATATTGAAGACTTATACCAATCCTTCCTACAAAGAAATATAACTATTCACCCAAATGGCAAATTGGAATTAAAACCTTGGAAGCAACACGAGTTCACGATACTCGATCCAGACCATAATCTTATAACTTTCGGGGAAAGTACACCCTAAAGCAATAATATTTAGCTAAACCGAAATACTTATTGTTTAACAATTGCCTCAAGAATAACCCTGATTCATACGACAAGTGCCGGACTTAATATTATTATATACAATACTATACACTATTAAACGAATACAAAATGTCAGCAGGCAATTAATTTTGGCAACATATTTGCTTAAAAACAATAAATTGAACTAAGGAAAAACCTAAGGTTCTACTTCAACACACAAATTATAGAATATGAAAAAAGTATTTTTATCTTTAATCGCAGTAGCTGCTCTTTCATTTGGGGCTAATGAAGCAAAAGCTCAAACTCCGTTCAAATCTGCATTAGGTATTGTATTTGACGGTAATGATGGCGCCAACGTTGGTATCCAATATAAGACAGCATTAAACGGCCCACAAGCATTACAATTGCAAGCGGCTTTCAGTAACAAGTGGGCATCAGTAGGTGCTGACTGGCAATATGAAAGGCCATTTAGTGGCGCAGACGGTCTACACTGGTATGCTGGTGTGGGAGGTCAATTAGGTTTCTGGACTGGTGACGGTGATGGTCATACATTGATCGGATTGAGACCTCAGATCGGTTTGGAATACAAAATCCCTACTATTCCTTTCGCAATGCACTTAGATTATAAACCTTATTTAGGCTTGAATCATGATACTGGTTTCCACGGTGATGGATTTACTTTCGGTATCAAATACGTACTTAGATAACAACCATATGAGTGGGAGTCCGAGTGGCTCCCATTTTATATACCTTCTTCCAATCCATCCCTCTCTTACGCTATCCTAATACGCATACTTATATTCGTATTGTATTTTTTCCTTTGTTTTCTTTCTTATTTTTTTTTATACCTTTGCGATTCTTGGTAAATATTTTTATCATTACATTGCAATAAAAAAAACATAAACTATATCAAATTAATAGACGATTAAGAAAATGCAGAGCAAAGGGCTGATTAAATTTTTGGTAGCCGTATTGACAGTAGCCTGTCTTTATGCGTTATCATTTACATTTGTTACTAGAAAAGTAGAGCGGGACGCTAAGGCATTCGCTGCGGGTGACATTTCCAAAGAAAAGGCGTATTTAGATTCCATCGCTAGTGAAGTCGTGTACAATCTGGGAGTAGCTAAATTTACTTACAGAGAATGTAAAGCACAAGAATTACCATTAGGTCTTGACCTTAAAGGTGGTATGAATGTGACTATGGAAATTTCTTTAGATGAATTGATTCGCAACTTGGCGAACAACCCAGATGATGAAAAATTCAACAATTCATTAAACGAAGCAATCAAATTAAGTAAGTCAACTAACAAATCAATTGTTGATTTATTTATCGATGAATATAAAGCATCAGGAGCAACAAAGTCATTAGCTTCATTTTTCGCTACAAAAGATAATTCGAATGTTATCAACAATAGCAGCTCAGAGGCAGACGTAAAAAGATTTTTGCAGGTAGAATCGGATAATGCTATCCAAAGCTCCTTTAAAGTATTACGTACGCGTATCGACAAATTTGGTGTAGCATCTCCAAACATTCAAATTCAGCAAGGTACTAACCGTATCTTAATCGAATTGCCAGGGGTAAATGATGCAGAACGTGTACGCAAATTATTACAGGGTTCTGCGAAGTTAGAATTCTTCGAAACACATGATAATGGTCAAATCTATCCATTATTAGAGAATATCAACCAAACATTAGCGACTTCTCAAAAATCAACTCCAGCAGTAACTCCTAAAGATACTGCAGCGGTAGATACGACGAAAAAAGAAGACAGATCATTAGCTAATCTTGCTGGTAATACTGCTGCAAAAACGGATTCAGCGGCAGCTATGGCTAATCTTACTGCACAAAACCCATTATTCAGCGTATTGATGCCTTCTATCTATCAAACACCAGAAGGCCAACAACAGTTGGCTCCAGGTGCACAAGTGGGTATTGCGGCGCTAAAAGATACAGCGAAAGTAAACGAATACTTGACAAGACCAGAAATCAAAGCATTGATTCCTTCGAATGTCAAATTACTATGGGCCGTAAAACCTGATCAAAGAGGTGATTTATTGTCTCTATACGCTATTAAAGTGGGAGCTAGTGAAAGCGGAGCTGTATTATCTGGCGATGTAATCACAGATGCTAGAGAGCAATTTGGCCCTACCAATGCGCCAGAAGTAAGTATGACAATGAACTCATACGGTGCAAAAGAATGGCGTAGAATCACAGCGAAAGCTTCCCAAAAGAAAGAATCTATTGCTATCGTATTGGATAATGTAGTGTACTCTGCTCCTACTGTACAGACAGAGATTGCAGGAGGTAGCTCGTCTATCTCGGGTAACTTTACTATCGAAGACACTAAAGATTTGGCCAACGTATTAAAATCTGGTCGTCTACCGACTACTGCCAAAATCGTTGAAGAAGCTATCGTAGGTCCTTCATTAGGACAAGCAGCCATTGATGCGGGTCTTAACTCATCAATGATTGCTGTAGTAGTAGTTATGTTATTCATGGTAGCTTACTACAATAGAGCAGGATGGGCAGCGAACATTGCTGTTATATTCAACGTATTTTTCTTAATGGGAATATTAGCCTCATTGAATGCCGTGCTGACACTTCCAGGTATTGCCGGTATCGTATTGACGATGGGTACTGCCGTGGATGCCAACGTACTGATTTACGAACGTATCCGTGAAGAATTGCGCTTGGGCAAAAACATCAAGCAAGCAATTGACGAAGGTTATAAACACGCGATGTCGTCGATTTTAGACTCGCAAATCACTACTTTCTTAGTAGGTGTCGTGTTATTCTTCTTCGGCTCTGGACCAATCTTAGGTTTCGCTACCACATTAATGGTGGGTATTATTACCTCATTATTTACTTCCATCTTTATATCTCGCTTGATTTTCGAATTTATGCTTGAAAGAGACATGAAAGTTAGCGTATCATTCCCTTGGTCAGCAAATACCTTGTTGGGTGCTAATTACCAATTCATCAAAAAACGTAAGTTATTCTATACCATTTCGTTGATTGCTGTAGCAATATCACTTATCTCTATCTTCACTAAAGGATTTAGTTTGGGTGTTGATTTCCAAGGCGGTCGTACATATACAGTACGTTACGACAATGCGGTCAATCTAGAAGAGGTACGTAAAAACTTAGATGAGGTATTCGAATCCACTACGGAAGTAAAAACTTTCGGAAATGCTAACCAAGTACGGGTTACGACAACCTATCACATTAGCGAAACTACGGATGAAGCAGATGCTGAAGTATTAGCTAAACTTAATTCGGGATTAGCAAAGGTATCGGACAAGTATGAAATCCTTTCTTCTCAAAAAGTAGGGCCTTCTATCGCATCTGATATTAAAGAGCGTGCAGGTTGGGCAGCTGCTATTTCCGTATTGATTATTGCGGTCTACATTTTGGTTCGCTTCCACAAATGGCAATATTCTGCTGGTGCAGCAATAGCAACTATTCACGATGGTATTATATTATTAGGTTTATTCTCTTTGTTGGATGGAATCGTTCCGTTCTCATTGGATATTGACCAACACTTTGTAGCAGCTTTCTTAACTGTATTGGGTTACTCAGTGAATGACACGGTAGTTGTATTTGACCGTATCCGTGAAGATGTGAATAAATCAGCAGGCTTACACAAAAACTTTGGCGAGGTTATCAACCACGCAATTAATACGACGTTAAGCCGTACGATTATCACGTCCTTGACATTAATCTTCGTATTAGTGGTATTATTCATCTTTGGTGGTGAAGTAATCAGAGGATTTGCATTTGCGATCTTGATAGGTATCGTCGTAGGTACTTACTCTTCTATCATCTTAGCCGCTCCTACGGTTTATGATTTAGGCAAGAACAATGCAAACATTGCTAAACCAAAAACAGCAGAAGCAAAAGTTGTTACTCCGTAATAACAGCATAAAATAATATAAAAGGGCTATCCAGTCTAGCCCTTTTTGTTTATCACAAATTCATCATAAATGGCGCACTTGCTTTGCTAGCGCAGTTTTTTTTATAGATTTGTATAAAGAACAATTTATATGAAAAAGACGATGATATCAACGCTATTGCTAAGTACATTACTGGGGCTATCAGCTTGCTCAAATACGACTAATTCCAACACCGACACGACGACTGTAGATTCCCACGCTGGTCATGATCACGCCAGCCAAGACCACGCTTCAGCTGCACAGCAACAAGCGAACGAGGTGTATCAAAAAGCTCCAGCTGAAACATTACCTGCTTTCACTTTCTACAAAGTAAAATCAGGCATCAGTTTCACGAATCAAGATATTCCGGCAGGAAAAAAATCAGCATTTATTCTTTTTGATCCTAACTGTGGACATTGCCAAACAGAAGCCGGACAACTGGCCAAAAATTATAACAAATTAAAAGATATCAACATATTTTTTGTTTCGATGAATGACCCAGCATTAATGGCTAATTTCTTAGAAACATTTGGCAAAGAACTAGTCGGCAAAGCTAATGTAGAGGTACTTTATGATAGAAATCAAGAATTCATCCAAAAAATTCATGTCCCAAAGCAATTCCCAGCCAACTACGTGTACACAGCGGAGGGTAAATTACAATCCTATTGGGATGGTGACCGTAATATCGATGAAATCATCAAAGCGTACGTAAAATAATAAAATGAGGATAGCAATAAATGGTTTTGGACGAATCGGCAGGCACACGCTGCGCAATTTGCTCAAAAGAAATACACCGAATATCGACGTTGTTGCTATTAATGACTTGACAGATACAACTACGCTTGCTCATTTATTTAAATATGACTCGGTACATGGACCCTTTGTAGGGGATATTGAACACGATGAGAATCATATTTATGTGGGCAAGCATAGTATATTGGTGACGAAAGAAAGTAACCCAGCGGCTTTGCCTTGGAAGGATTTAGCTATTGATATCGTCATCGAATCCACCGGTCGATTCACCAGTCGGGAAAAAGCAGAACTGCACTTACAAGCGGGGGCTGGACAAATAATAATATCCGCACCTTCTCCTGACAAAGATGTGCCTACTGTAGTATTGGGCATCAATGATTCCGATTTTGATTGGAATACACCTATATTTTCCAATGCTTCCTGTACGACCAACAATGTGGCTCCCTTGGTGAAGATTCTGGACGAAAACTGGGGCATCAAGGATGGCTATATCACCACCGTCCATTCGATGACCGGGGATCAAAATCTGCATGACGCTCCTCATAGAGATCTGCGTAGGGCGCGCGCTGCTTCGTCATCTATTATTCCGACTTCCACAGGTGCTGCCAAAGCTATTACGAATGTTTTCCCTCATTTGGAAGGAAAATTAGGTGGTGCAGGTATACGTGTTCCCGTACTGAATGGGTCGCTTACCGATTTCACCTGCACATTGCGTGATGAAACATCCGTTGAAGAAATCAACCAAACATTCAAAACCGCCGCGGAGAATGAATTGAAGCAAGTGCTATATTATACCGAAGATCCAATAGTTTCTGTGGATATTATCAATAACCCCTACTCCTGTGTATTTGACGCACAACTCACTTCGATTGTGGGTGGATTAGTAAAAGTCGTGGGCTGGTATGATAATGAATTTGGTTACTCCAATCGATTGGTAGATATATTAGAAAAACTAAGCAAACGATGATACGATTTATCACTGCCGAGCAGACACTGCCTCTGCGCTCGTTGGTATTGCGCAATGGTCTTCCGGAGGCCGAATGTATATTTGCTCACGATACGCTACCATCGACTTTTCACTTGGGTTATTTTGACGAGAACAATGAATTGCTGTGTATATTGACTTGTATGCGCGAGAATCACGGCAAAATTCCTAAAGATGCTTACCGTCTTCGAGGGATGGCTACGCATCCAAATCATCGACGTCAGGGCTATGCAGCCGAACTGTTACACGCTGCAATTGAACATCTTAAAAGCCAATTAGGTATTGAATATTTGTGGTTTAATGCACGTACGATAGCTTTTCCTTTTTATGAGGCATTGGGCTTCGAATTTATTTCTGATGAATTTGACATTCCAGGTATTGGACCTCATCGAGAAATGTACAAGTATTTATAATAAGCTATTTGTATAAAGTCAATGATATTACTAGCTAGTTTGTATTAATGGCTTTTTTCTTTACCCGTTCTACTCCAAAGAACACTGTAAAAGAATAGAATAACAATGCGGTTATAAATAAATATGTACTGAAACTTTCATCCAACTCTGGGAAATAACGATCTGTAAATTTTATCATTACCAAGTATATATTTTTCAATATCACTACTAAGAAGGCTGCTATGAGTAATCGAAGTTTATCCGCGTGCGGGTAAGTCTCCATATGAATCAAAAAATAACTAAAAAAGGATAGACCTAAAACCTCTATAATCAATTGAAATATATGTAAAGAAAAATTCTGATGGTTATCAAAACTCAATACATTAATAGCAATTAATCCTATTACAAGAAATAATTTAATAGTGTTATTCATATGTTCATTCCCTAGGTTCATTGAATATAATGATTTTCAGTGAGTAAACCATTTATTTTTTTACATTTCTCTTTCCACGCCCAAGCCAAATAAAGCAAAATCGTATTTCACGGGATCGTCCCGATCCAGCAGTAATAGGTTGTCTGTCAATTCAACAGCGGCCTTCCAATTCAACTTATCCAAAGTAATCAAATGAAACTTACGTGCCACCCGCTCCACGTGTACATCACAAGGGCAAATTAGTTGTGATGGTGCAATCCGATTCCAAATACCGAAATCCACACCTTTATCATCCTGTCGCACCATCCAACGCAAGAACATATTCAATCGCTTACAAGTTGATTTTTGTACGGGTGAACTCACATGCTTTTTAGTCCGTAAAGGGAAATCTGGCAAGGAAAAGAAATACTGTTTAAACTCATTTAATGATTTTTCAATTGAAATCTTATTTGGTAATACTCTTTCTTGGCCTATCAAAAAAGCATCTTCCAATGAATCAAATCGCGTATAGTGATACTTGAAGAATTCAACAAAATACAACAGATCCGCATCATTAAAAGTACGATGCTTGAAACCTAATAGAGACTTTAGGTCATTCTCCTGATGATTGAGTATAAAATCGTAAGGCTTCCCTCCCATTCGATCTATTAGTTCTTTGCATTTATTGATAATGGTTTTACGTTGTCCCCAAGCTAATATCGAAGCTATAAAACCCATGATTTCAATATCCTGCTTCAGCGTAAACAAATGCGGAATACAGATTGGATCATTCGCTATAAAATTGGGTTGATTGTATTCATCAACCTTGCTATCTAAAAATTCTTGAATATTAAAATCCGACATATTCTACAAAGTAAGCATATTAAGTCCTGGCAGGAGCAATTAGAGATATTAAAAATCCAAAGGTGAAGGATAAATATATTTATAATCTAATTCAATAGAAATCTTAGAGCTATCTACAATTTTCTGAAAGGAATCTTGTGCCTCAAATCCAGAAGGCAACTCAAGACCATATTTTTCAGCAGAAGCTAGGATTACTTCTTTTTTGCTTGGGTGTTCTGGAGCTACAATGTTGTAAATATAACTTTTTAAATCGTTCTCAAAACCTTTTATGATTAATGCTACCACATCATCTACATGTACAAAATTCGCAGGATGGTGGCCCGTCGTACAAATTCGATTTTGAAAATACTTAGCGAAAATTCTATTCTTTCCGAACAATCCACCTAATCTATAAATATGAGTGTGCCGCAAATGAGCTTTTTGTTCAGCGGCTTCCAACCGTTCGTTCGTTTCTCCTGCATACGCCTCATCAAAAGTAAAGTCAATATCCGGATAGATTCCAATCGAACTGAGATAGATGTGCTTTTTATAGTGGATGTGCGTTAAATAATCCCTCACATTTTGGAAACGATTGGAGATTTCAGCTACTGTATTTTTTGAACTCGCAGGAATACTATTTAATACATAATCAAAATCTTTGGGAAACTCTTCAACAGTATTTGAGTCATCATAATTAACGACAGCGACTTTGCAACCCAAAGATTTCAAATAATCTGATTTCTCAATTGAAGTGCAAGTCGCAAAGACAACATCTCCTTTCTCAATATAATATTTAGCAACCTCTTCCCCTACCCAACCGCAACCTAAAATCAATATTCTCATACGCCTAATTTAAAACAAAAAGAGCAAAGAAACTCATCTTTGCTCTTTTTGAGAATAATCTATAAATACTATTAATAAGCCTTTGCAAAAAGTACACGACCTTTAGAAGGTTTGCCCGTGAAAATACAAACACCTTCTTCTTCTTTGAAATCTAAAGGAATACAACGTGATGTTGCTTTTGTTTCTTCTTTCACACGTTTTTCAGTTTCAGGCGTTCCGTCCCAGTGACAAGACACAAAACCACCTTTATTTTCTAATACATCTTTAAATTCTTCATACGAATTCACTTCTGTGATATGTGAATCACGGAAATTTAATGCTTTATTGAAAATGTTATCTTGGATTTCGTCTAATAATGAAACAATGCGAGCACCTAAACCTTCTTGTGCTACTGTATCTTTCGTTTGCGTATCACGACGTGCCAATTCCACTGTACCATTTTGCATATCACGCGCTCCAATAGCTACGCGCAATGGCACACCTTTCAATTCCCATTCTGCAAATTTGAAACCTGGACGTTGTGTATCACGATCATCGTATTTCACCGAAATACCTTGAGCTTTCAATTCCGTATTCAGCTTATCTACAAAAGCATCAATATTAGCTTTCTCTTCATCCGTTTTGAAAATTGGAACGATAACCACTTGAATAGGAGCTAATTTCGGAGGTAATACTAAACCTTGATCATCCGAGTGCGCCATAATTAAAGCCCCCATCAATCGCGTAGAAACACCCCATGAAGTTGCCCAAACGTGTTCTTGCTTACCTTCTTTTGAAGTAAACTTCACATCAAAAGCTTTCGCGAAATTTTGACCTAAGAAATGCGAAGTACCAGCCTGCAAAGCTTTACCATCTTGCATTAAGGCTTCAATCGTATACGTATCTAACGCCCCAGCAAAACGCTCCGATTCTGTTTTACGACCACGAATCACGGGAACAGCTAATGTTTTCTCCGCAAACTCTGCATACACATCCAACATTTGTTGTGCTTCTGCTACTGCTTCCTCCGAAGTAGCGTGCGCTGTATGCCCTTCCTGCCACAAAAATTCCGCAGTACGCAAGAATAAACGTGTACGCATCTCCCAACGAACCACATTCGCCCATTGGTTGACCAAAATTGGCAAATCACGATATGACTCAATCCAGCCTCTGTACGTATTCCAAATAATAGTTTCGGATGTCGGACGAACGATTAATTCTTCTTCCAGTTTTGCATCTTCATCGACAATAATATTACCATTACCATCATTTTTGAGACGATAGTGAGTGACTACCGCACATTCCGTTGCAAAACCTTCTACGTGCGAAGCTTCTTTAGAGAAAAATGACTTCGGAATAAACAATGGAAAATATGCATTACTATGTCCTGTCTCTTTAAACCGCTTATCCAAAATAGCTTGCATACGCTCCCAAATAGCATAACCATAAGGTTTGATAACCATACAACCTCTTACCGCAGAATATTCTGCCAAATCCGCCTTAATAACCAGATCATTATACCATTGTGAATAATCTTCACTACGACTTGTTATTCCTTTACCCATGTGCTTTTATAACCTTATATTTAAGAAAATATATTCTAAAAAAGAGTATATTCTCTTTCAGTAAAAATTTATTTATATTTTTGATACAGGTATTAAACCTTTGTTGAAAATCGCGTCTAAGATAATAAAAAGACGTTGGATTATCTACAACAACTAGCGATAAGATATTATGAAAACGAACAAAATATTAATAGGTAGTTTGACCATGACAGTAGCCCTGGCTATTAGCTCATGTTCGACAAGTAGGCAAATCGCTTATAAAGACGATGTGTACAACAATCGTCAAATAAATACCGAACAAGCATATCAAAGCCCGGATTATTACTATTCGGATGATGAGTATGCGCAGCAAAATAATTCTTACTACACGGACGAGTATTCAGATGATGAATATTACGAAGATGAATATGGTGATTTAGAATACGCCAACCGTATCAATAGATTTTATTATGTTACTCCCGGAATGTCTTATTATGATCCATTCTTCGATCCTTGGTTTGGTTTTAACACTTGGGGTTACGGTTATGGTGGCTGGGGGTTCGGTTATTCAAACTGGGGCTGGAACAGAGGTTGGGGCTTAGGCTTTGGCTGGGGCTACCCTTACAGCATGGGCTATCCTTACTATTCACATTATGGATGGGGATGGGGTAATCCTTATCATTTCCACAATTCGTATTGGGGCATGAACTCCTACTACAATCGCTGGGGACACCCTTACTATGGTGGTGGCTATGGAATCGGTAGTGGAGGATATGTAAATCGTCCTGCTTATTCTTCTGTACGATCAAATAATCGTGGATTATATGATACAAGAGTAAGTAATAGATCTACAGACAGAAGAGCTACAGTATCCCGCAGTGTAAGTAGAGATGCCAACGGTCGTATCGTGACTGGTACAAGATCATCTATTCGAAACAATGAAGTTACAGACCGCGCATCATCTCGTCGCTCTGACGGCACTATCAACTCACGTGGTACAACTTCACGCACTGTCAATGACAGATCAAATATAGGAAATAGAGGAACGATAGACAGAAGTGGGTCTTCAAGAAGCGGATCAGATAATAGAGGAACGATTAATAGAGGAACGATTAATAGAGGCACAAGACGTCCTGAATCCACTAGTCCAAATAGAACGGAAGGCAGATCAGTATCTCCGAATACACAACGCTCAACACGTCCAACATCCACACCGCAAAGCTCGCGATCAACGACCTCGAATAGAAGTGTAAGACAGGAGCAATCGAATTCGAGCCCTGCGCGTTCATCTAGTGGTAGCAGCAGAGGTTCTACTTACACTCCTCCACCAGCGTCTTCATCAAGCGGTAGCTCTATGAGCAGCGGTGGATCTTCTAGAAGCACATCAAGTGGTGGTGGCGGCGGTAGCTCATCATCTGGTGGTTCTTCAAGGTCTTCAAGACGATAGATAATACAATTTTGCAATTGCCAGCCTTTGGGCTGGCAATTATATCATATACATCCTCAATTTATGAAATCAAAAAAGATAATTCTTTCATTACTATTATCAGGAAGCATAGTGGGATTTGCGCATGCACAGTCCGTAGATGACGCTGTAATCATTTCCAAAGATGAAAACCCTGCATCAGCACGTATTAAAGGGATGGGAAATGTGCAGACAGCTTTAGGAGGTGATATTAGCTCCATCAATGGCAACCCTGCTGGTTTAGGATTCTACAGTCGTTCCGACGTCAACATCACTTTTGACTATCTTCACAACACCAATAAAACTAATTTCTTGGGCACAAACTCAAGCAGCAACAAAGGTAATCTGGGTATCGCGCAAGCAGGTGTTGTTTTTAATTTTCCGACACGCAATATAGGTTATCATGGATGGCAATCGACGAGCATAGGAATTAGTTATAATAAAAGACAAAACTTCAACAATTCTTGGGTATACGACGGGGTAAATAAGGAAACCTCATTTGTGAATAATCTCACAGATTTAATGGCTGATGATTCGGATTTCAGAAATGATTTTAGAAAATCTAATCTCGTGGAGATTTTCCCAACAGCAGCAGATGGCTATTTCCCATTAGCCTCAGAATTTGATGAAAAGCATCAAGTGAACGATGTGCTTACCAAAGGAAATCACAACAATACTTCCTTAGCTTTCGGAGCTAATTACAATAACACCTTTTACATTGGCGCTACGCTCGGGTTTTCTTTTTTCCGTTATGAGAGAAGCAAAATTTTTGAGGAGAATGGATGGACAAAGACAGCAGATCAGGTACGGGAAGATAATCCCAATTCCGTGTATGCCAACCCTGCAAATCCAGAATTATACCGATTTTTAGATAAAAGTTATCAGCTACTGGACGATTATTCCCAAATCTC
>JBMDWK010000036.1:0-7900 GCA_048595255.1 Sphingobacterium sp.
ACATCTTGATTGGACTTTCAGCGTTACGACCATTAGTATGGCAATACTTAGTCAATAGCTCCTCATAGATAAAACTGAAATCGATAAGATCATTGATTTTTCGAAGTAAATTGTCTTTTGGAACAATGATGTCGTACAATCCTGAATAGGAACTAAACTGAATTTTTTGTTGGGTAGAAAGCATCCTGAGGTCCGTTAAAATCTAATTTAAGATACGAAAAAAGGAGCAGAAAAATATCATTTTCCACTCCTTTTATCCCTGTGTATAAAGGGACTTTTTCAGTGCCCTCGAAATTTTCAAGCCTTTTTTTGTTAAAATAACCCTATCTGTCCATCCTCACGTATTTGGATATCGTCGGGATTGGTTATTTCCAATGGAATATGATCTGGTACACCGTCCTCAACTTGTGTAGGGGTATCTTCCTGTACTGGACTAGCCAAATCTATCTCCTCTGTTATTGCAGTGACCTTCTGCACATTGTGGAAGGATAATCGATTACCTTGCGCTTTTATCTTTTTGACGTCAATCAATTCATTCAATGGCTGCTCCACAATCTCCTCAACCTGTGATTTGCCTTTCAATTGCTTGATTTTAACAATTGGATTAAGGTTATTGGTTAATATAATCAATTTAGACCCTGGCTCATCATTGATTATAGATACACGCTTGCCTACTGGAATATCATCAAATACAAAGCGTTTTACATAATACGCGCCAGATTTACCATCCTGATGTACAGCTGTGTAGACGTGATTAGGTAAATGTTTTTCGATACGTATCATCTTCTCGTCGAAGTGATTGCTCAGATCGAAGTTGGACAATTCATACGTACCATCTTTAAATACCATCAGTATTTTGTCATCGCCGTCAAATTCTCCTAAAAATTTACCACGTTCATCTGCATTGAGTCGTTTTAGGATATCATCATACCATATTTTGCGACCCGCTAGGGTAGATACACCCGCACTTTTGAACGTGATTTTCTTTACAGGGTATTTAGACACCAAATTACCCATCGAGCCTTTTCCTTTGATTGCTATTTCGGCAAAATCAAGATCGAATGTAAGTTTGCGTAATTTGGTGTGTGGTTTCAATTGTACGTTTACCACTTCAGCCTCACCATTTGGGTTGGCTGTGAAGTACAGGACTTTAGAACCTTTGGTTTCTTTGGTAACGTCGTAATCTTTTTCACGTGTAACACCTGTTACGGCAAAGCGTTTGACATAGGTGTTGCCATTCGTACCATCGCGGTAGATGGCGTTGTAAATGGTGCGTTCGTCACCTTTTTTGAATACAGCCAAATGAATGATGTCTTTGCCTACAAATACTTTGTCCTGCACTTTGACCACACTGTATTTTCCGTCTTCACGGAATACGATGATATCGTCAATGTCCGAACAATCTGTTACAAATTCATCTTTCTTCATGCCCGTACCGATAAATCCTTCGGCGCGATTGACATATAATTTTGCATTGGCTAAAGCAACTTGAGAGGCTTCTACTTTGTCGAATACGCGAAGCTCGGTCTTACGTTCGCGGCCTTTGCTGTATTTGTTACGTAGGTATTCAAACCATTCGATTGCATATTCTGTAAGATGCTTTAAGTTTTTCTTAACTTCTTTGATCTCATCATTCAGCGCCTTCATCTGCTCATCCGCCTTTTTCACATCAAATCGGGTGATGCTACTCATCGGTTTGTCAATCAGCTTTTTGTAATCTTCCGGCAGAATTTCTCTGTAGAATTGGTCGAAGAAAGGTTCAAACAAATTATTCAGCACTTGTACTACGGTATCAAAGTCACCAGCATTTTCGTAGTCCGGATGCTTGTACATCCCTTCCTGAATGAAAATTTTCAGTAGTGTATTGAAGAATATTTTTTCTTGAAGCTCATTGAGGCGAATCTCCAATTCTCTTTTCAGGAGTTCTTTGGTTTGTAATGTATTTTCGGTCAAGATGTCATTGACACTCATGAAATGAGGTTTGTCATCTTTGATCACACATGTATTGGGCGAAATGGAAGATTCACAGGATGTGAATGCATATAATGCATCAATGGTCACATCGGGCGAAATACCAGGAGCAAGATGTATCATGATTTCTACATCTTTGGCGGTATTGTCTTCGATTTTTTTGATTTTAATTTTACCCTTATCGTTTGCTGAGACGATACTTTCAATCAGACTACCTGTAGTGGTACCAAAAGGAATCTCGGTAATAGCCAGTGTTTTTTTGTCTCGTTCTTCAATCTTGGCACGCACACGGATTTTGCCGCCACGCTGACCTTCATTGTAGTTGGAGATATCGGCATATCCTCCTGTCGGAAAATCTGGGTATATGTTTGGGCGTTCGCCTTTCAGTACTTGTATAGAGCCATCAATCAATTCGATAAAGTTGTGTGGCATGATCTTCGTCGCCAGACCTACAGCAATACCTTCAGCTCCTTGAGCAAGTAGCAAAGGGAATTTTACAGGTAATGTAATAGGTTCTTTGTTACGTCCATCGTAGCTCAATTGCCATTCGGTAGTATCCGGGTTGAATACGACATCGTTAGCAAATTTTGAAAGGCGGCCTTCGATATAACGTGAAGCCGCAGCCGAGTCACCGGTGACTGGATCCCCCCAGTTACCCTGACAATCGATTAACAAGTCTTTTTGTCCTAATTGTACGATCGCATCACCGATAGAAGCATCACCGTGTGGGTGATATTGCATCGTGTGCCCCACGACGTTCGCTATTTTGTTGAATCTGCCATCATCTTTCTCTTTGAAAGAATGCAGAATTCGACGTTGTACAGGTTTGAAACCATCGTTAATATGCGGTACCGCACGATCTAAAATTACATAAGAGGCATAGTCTAAAAACCAACTTTCGTACAATCCCGAGAGGGGAGTAGTATTACTCGCATGTTCGCTTTCTGGTGTTAAATTATGATTTTGACTATTATCTTCTGGATTAATCGTTTCGTCAATCATTTAATTTTTATTTGATTGTTATACGGATTCAAGTTTTTGAATTTGGTAAAATTACAAATTTCTATTTAATGCAACTTATTTTAAAGGAATAATAAAATCTGACTAAATCTTTCTTAAAGTCAAAAAGTACAAAAAAATGACGATTTATAGTTTTGAAACTGATGATTAGATTTTAATTTTGTGGCTAGATCTAGGGATACTATTAAGTAAAAAGTGCATGTAGGTAAATTTTTAATAAATACTTATTCATATGGCAAAACGAAATTACGTATCGAATTCTACCGAAAGTACACGTATGTTCAAGAATGATTTTCTTGAGTCTTTAACCAAAGTTCATTATTCGGTTCCTTTAATTTTTTGGATTCCTGTTATCCTCTATTTTATACGGAAAGCCTATGTCGCGGGAGAGATGAGCGCTTCAGCCGTTTTTGGGTATTTTATGTTTGGGTTGGCCTTTTGGACTTTGGCGGAATATGTATTACACCGATGGGTGTTTCACTTCCACCCAAAGAGCGAGTGGGGACAGCGTATTCATTTTATTTTTCATGGTGTACATCACGATTACCCAAAGGATCGCTTACGTCTGGTTATGCCATTGTCGGCAAGTATTCCGATGGCTACGATTATTTACTTTTTGTTTTACTTATTTTTCTCCGAATATACTTTGGCGGGCTTCTTTGCAGGTTTTTTATTTGGCTATCTAATCTATGACGAATGCCATTATGCGATGCACCATGCGAATTTCAAATCGGGACTATTTAAGAAAATAAAAGATCATCATATGCTTCATCATTATGCTGATCCGGAGAAAGGATTTGGAGTAAGTTCAGCTATTTGGGATAAGGTGTTTGGTTCGGGATTCGCGAACAAGAATAAAAAATAAAAGCAATCAATTCTGATTGCTTTTATTTTTTAAGGGGTGCTTAAAATTTCATTTTCTGAATACGTACCGCATTCAAAATCGCGAGTAGCGATACGCCAACATCCGCAAAAACTGCTTCCCACATCGTGGCTAATCCACCTGCGCCCAGCAGGAGGACAATAGCTTTGACTACGAATGCTAAAGTGATATTTTGCCAAACGATTTGTTTTGTTTTTTTTCCTATACGGATGGCAATTGGCAACTTGGAAGGTTTATCATCTTGAATGACAACATCCGCTGTTTCGATCGTGGCATCTGAGCCCAATCCTCCCATAGCGATACCCACATCGCTGAGTGCCACGACAGGTGCATCATTCACGCCATCACCGACGAAGGCTACAGATTGATCTTTTTGTTTGATCGCTTTGAACTTATCAACTTTGTCTTCGGGAAGTAAGTTGCCGTAGTAGTTTTTGATGCCCAATTGATCTGCAACATGCGCTACTACCGTGTCTTTGTCTCCACTCAACATCGTAGTTTGGACCTGAAGGCGATTTAGTTCATTGATAGTTTGCTGAGCGTCCGCCTTGATTTGGTCGGCAATAGTTATATAACCTATGTATTGCTGATCATAAGCTATGGCAAGGGTCGTGTAGACAATAGTTGTAGGGTCGGTATCGTAAGGGATGCCAAATTTGTCTAACAGTTTGAAATTCCCGACCAACAATTCTTTGCCTTCAATGGTCGACCGAAGTCCATGGCCTGGAATCTCTTCCGTATTCAGCAAGCGAATTGTGGGATTTACCTCACCTACATAATCATGTATAGCTGTCGCAATAGGGTGGGTGCTTTGATTTTCTACTGCATTGACGTATTGTAGCATCAAATTGCTGTCAAAGTCAGTTTTAAAATGGACTTCTTGAACCTTGAAAACTCCTTCCGTCATGGTTCCCGTTTTGTCCATGACAATGTGTTGAATGTTGGCAATCGTATCGAGATAATTCGAGCCTTTGAACAAAATGCCGTTCTTGCTCGCTGCACCTATCCCTCCAAAATATCCCAATGGAATCGAAATGACCAAAGCACAGGGACAGGAGATGACTAGAAATATCAACGCTCTGTACAGCCATTCATTAAATATATAGTTGCTGACAAATAAGGCTGGCAATAAACAAATACAGATCGCTAAAAGGACGACAATAGGTGTGTAGACTTTAGCGAATTTTCGAATAAAAAGTTCGGTTGGCGCCTTTTGTGAAGAGGCATTTTGTACTAGCTCTAAGATTTTACTCAATTTGCTATCGGCGTAGGCTGTAGTCACGCGTATATGTGTTACGGTATTGAGGTTGATCATCCCGGCGAGAACAGATTCTCCCTTACCTTTGCTGTCCGGTTTGCTTTCTCCCGTCAATGCCGAAGTATTAAAAGTCGCTTTTTCAGAAATCAATTCGCCATCTAATCCCAATTTTTCCCCAGGTTTGAGTTGAATAATATCTCCAATATTAGCCTGCATGGCCGGAATGACTGTGGATTGGCCATTTTGCAAAATAGTGACTTCATCCGGACGTTGGTCTAATAGCGATTGAATATTTCTTTTTGCACGTGACACGGCCATACTTTGAAAAACTTCTCCTACAGAATAAAACAGCATGACGGCTACGGCTTCAGGATACTCTTCAATGAAAAATGCACCTACCGTCGCAATTGTCATCAACAGGAATTCGGAAAATACATCGCCTTTAGTGATGCTCACAAAAGCATCTTTAATGACTGGAAAGCCTACAATGCCATAGGCTGTTACGTACCATAAAAAGTGGACAGTGCCGCTAAACCAATCTTGTGGCCACCAATTGTCAAAAGTGATAGCCATAAGCAAAAGCAGAAGAGATAGTAGTGATGGTAAGAACATACGCCATAGGCTACCGCTGACGGCATGGCTATGGTTGTGTCCATCGTCATCCTCGTGCGTATGCGTATGTTCTTGAGTATGTTGGTGCTGGCCTGTAGGTGTGGAGCAGCAGTTTTCGTCCGTGTCGCTATATGTTTTCTGTGGTGCCATGTATCTGTTTTTAGTATCTATATCTTGAACGACAAGTATTGGATTGGCTTATTAAATATAGGCAATCTTTTACGAATTGTTTAAGGTGCATCGGTAATTTCCATGGTAAAGTATATTTGTTTTGCTAAAAAAATTAGTATTTTTGGAAAGTAAATTAACAAAGGAAATGGACTGGCAGGATACGAAGCGGTTTGTAGCACACTTGGATTTGGATACTTTTTTCGTTAGTGTAGAACGATTGAAGAATAGTCAATTTGTGGGGAAGCCTCTTATTGTAGGAGGCTTAAGTGATAGAGGAGTGGTGGCTGCTTGTAGTTATGAGACCCGGAAATTTGGCGTGCATAGCGCCATGCCGATGAAATTGGCTTTACGTCTCTGTCCACATGCCATTGTCGTGCGCGGAGATTCGGATAGCTACAGCTACTATTCGCGGTTGGTGACCGATGTTGTGGCGGATACCGTTCCTGTCATGGAAAAGGCGAGTATTGATGAGTTTTATGTGGATTTGACCGGAGTAGATCGTTTCTTTGGCTGTAGCCAATTCATGGTCGAGCTGAAAAATCGTATCCGCAAGGAATCAGGTCTACCGATAAGTTATGCCTTGGCTTCTAACAAATTGGTCAGCAAAGTGGCTACGGATGATGCCAAGCCAGACGGTCGCAAAGAGATCGCACATGGATTGGAAAAATCGTATTTGGCACCTTTGAAAATAGAACGCATGCCCGGAATAGGGCAGAAAACATCTGCTTTGTTGCAACAAATGGGGGTACGAACGATTAAAGTGTTGAGCGAAATACCCGTTCCGATGATGCAAAATCTATTGGGGAAGAATGGAGTAGAACTGTCGCGCAAAGCCAATGGTATCGACCCGACACCTATCATTCCGTATTCGGAGCAAAAAAGTATGGGTACGGAAGAAACTTTTCAGCAGGATACGATTGATATCAAGTTTTTGAATAGTGAAATCATCCGCATGACAGAAAAATTAGCGTTCCAGCTGCGTCAAAGCGGAAAATTAACAGGTTGTATCACGGTAAAGTTGCGCTATTCTAATTTTGATACGGTGAGCAAGCAGATGGTCATCTCGTACACCGCTTCGGATGCGGTATTGATTCGTAAAGCGAAGGAATTATTTGCCAAGCTGTACGAGAAGCGTATGTTGGTACGCTTAATCGGCGTGCGGTTGAGCCATTTGGTACAGGGTTCGCAACAAATTAATCTTTTTGAAGATACCGAGGAAGCGGTACGGTTGTATCAAGCTATGGATGCGATGCGCAATCGTTTTGGCGATGAAGTGATCAAACGCGCTATTTCGGCACCTGTGCCTCCTAGAAAGTAAAAATATATTTTTGATTTTCGACTTGAATTGAAAGTTCCTGATGTTTTTTTTGGAATAATAAATAGCCTTCTTGGATGTTTTGCCAAAAAGAAAAAGTCGATTCCTCTACTTGGGATTTGTATTTTTCCATGTTTCCGTTAGTCATTTCAAAAGGAAAGATATACACCGGAATATTTTCTTGCCCCGATTCTTTAGCCCAGAGCGCATACAGATAGATCTCTTTCATCAATTCATCTGTCATCGGTAGACAACCGACGGTTTCACATTTGCCATGAATGAAAATATCGGAACCCGTATACTGCTGCGCCAGATCATACGCATTGGGATAATTCAATCCCAAGGACAGGTAAAATTTGCTTTTCGGGTTGAAGCGATTGATGTGGTAAAAGCCTTCGGGCACCTGCTTGTCGCCTTCGGCTTTTTTAGGGCCCAGCTGTCCTGAACGTGCACAGATCTTATATTGTTGAATACGTTTGTAAGCCGTATCTCGCGTGGATTTAGCAAATACATCAAGTCGATCTATATCCTTGTAAGCGACGAGTAGAAGATGCAAATTAGTAGAGTCCAGTTGATGCAAAGCTAAGTGTTGCTGCATACTTTTTCCTTTGTCTTGAAGTGCGGTCTGCACGCGGTCTTCATCTGCTGTGTGCGAAGAAGTGGGAGTGGG
>JBMDWK010000037.1:0-2760 GCA_048595255.1 Sphingobacterium sp.
TGGGCAGACGGATCTAAGAGTAATTCAGACTACGAATTTTAACCCACCTATCCAAAACTCTACATTATGAAAAAGCATTCTTCATCCTTATCTCTTTTTATCTTGCTAATAAGTCTAGGATTTGGTATTAGTTGTTCGAAAGAAGAAGTTAATAATCAACCTGTCGAGACTAACGCTGTCCTTCCTTTTCTATTAGTGGAATACGCGATGTCGAACCGGTAGCGATGACCTCTACTTATAGCAAGCGTACTAAAAAATCGGTGGAAATTAAACATTCGGAATATAAAGATTTTGAGACGCTAAGTTATTTTGAGTTGGAGAACCAGCATAAATTAAGATCGAACGAGAGGTTTGCCAATACAAAAATGGCTACGGACATACGGTATAGGGTAGAGCGATATGAAGTAAATGGCACTACTGAAAACATTGGCGGACGTTGAACTTAACGGCTAATGCAAGAGTAAATACAATAGATACAGTATGTGTTGTATATGGAAAAAAATATAATTGGTATGCCTTCTCCTACAATACCTCTGATGAAATTACTGTCGCTCCCAAGACTTTGACAGTGCCGATGGGCGTTAACAAAGATTTTTTATATGCTAGCAGTGATATTAATATTACGAAATATGGTAATTCGGCCATAAATATTTTGTTCGAGAGAAAAACTGCTCGTGTGGCACTCGATGTCGATGCGCGGGGGGCTAGTGCAAACAAAATTACAAGTCTGCAGGCGACTATTCCGGCAGGTCTATTGAAAACGGGGACATTCAACATAAAGGATCAAACGGTGGCCACGTCGGATGTACCTAGTGGAGATTTACAGTTGTCAATGAGTAAATTTGAAAATCAAGGTGGTGAGTATCGTAAAATAGTGTACCTGCACAGCGCTCAACCACTTATTACGGCTGAAGGTGCAAGTGTGAATGTTTCTTTTCCTTCTTTGGCAATTGAGGTTTCCAATAATTTATCAGGAGCATTGAATACTACATCTACTAATCTTACTTCTTCAGGTGCGATCTCTTTTTCATTCTCAAATGTGTCTATTCCGATAGGAGCTTCAGGTGTATTCAAAGCTAATCTCTTGACCAAAGGTATAGCTTATGGCGGAGCTACTTGGGCTCCATCAAATTTGTATTTACATGATTACTCCGAGACACATAGATATAGATTTTATCCGCATAATAAACAAACCACAGATTATAGAACTTTCTTTTCTTTTGGTGGGATAGAGCCTTTGAAGTATACAGGAGTGGGAGGAGTGCGTAGTAACGTGGTCAATGCCTGTTCTTTTGTATATCCAAAGGATAGATGGAAGACCCCGAATCGTGCAGACTTTAGCAATATGACCAGTTCGGATGGGCTAATTACAAACGTGTTGGATTTGTTACTTAATTTATTGTCTTTAGGAGCTGTCAATCAACCTAATACTCAAGCAGTGCATAAGCCTTATCCTGAATCACGTATCACCTATACACCTCCTAGTGGTTCATCATGGAGCAACTTGGCTCTGCCCATGAACAAATATTTGCCGGCTGTAGGTTTGGTCAGAATAAATGAAACTCCAGTAGACCCCTTACTATCCATCGATTTATTTAAGTTGGCACCGGGCGATCTTTCTTCCGTGACGGGCCTTAACCTTTTTAATTCGGTACATTTATGGACCGGAGATGAATTAATCGACTTGGATTTACTCGGGTTGAACCTTGCTAGCGTTGGCTCTCAAAGTTATTTGGGACTAATCAAAGAAGCAGCAATAATAGGTGAGCGAAGAAAAGCCGTAATTACATCCGACATTACTAATATCAGTGCATTGGGTGCTATTAAAATCCTAAAAAGCAACTTTAAAAATATTCGTTGTGTTCGTAATAATAGTTGGAATCCAAATGCCGAAGGTTACGATCCTAATCCAGTATATAGTGAAGGGGATACTTATCTACCTCAGCAATTGCTTAATCTGGGTATTCAGCTATAGGATATAAAAGGGAAAAATTTTTAGTTTTCCCTTTTGTAGATTTAATTGAGATTCGGGCTTCTGGGGAAATTAGCTACATGTGCATATTTTGGTCCCAAACTTATCAAAGCTTGCTTCCATAAGTCCTCTCCATCTACAATGAAAGTGAGTTCTGAATGATAGGTGTTGTGTACAGCCCAAGAATTTTGATTGATCTCATCGACCAATTGTCCGTCGGCCCATCCCGAATAACCTAAGAAGAACTTAATTTCATCAGTGGATAGAATACCTTCATTAATGAGCATGATTGCTTTCTCAAAATCGCCACCCCAATAAATATCTTTAGTGATAGGAGATCCTTCCCCCAACTTATCAATAGCGCGATGCAAAAAAAAGATAGCGTTATTCTGTACGGGACCTCCAATGTATAAGGGGAAATCGACCATCTCAATGTCGATTATATCCGTGATGAGTAATTGCGAACGTTGATTAAGAATCATCCCTACCGTTCCTTCCGAACTGTGTTCACATACTAAAACCACCGAACGCTCAAAGTTAGGATCTAACATAAAAGGTTCTGATAATAGTAGACTGCCTTGCTGTGGATTCTCTGCGTTAAACATACGTGTAAATGTAAGATTATATTAAATCTACTAAAAAAATGATAGAAAAAGGAAAAAACCTGATCTGTAAACGACTATTTAAGTCGATTTTTCATAGGGCTTTTAGTAAGTTTGTAGTAGAGTTAACATCGAGCAAATGGCAATAGAGCATAAAGATATAGCGGCAATACGAGAGGACTATTC
>JBMDWK010000038.1:0-1732 GCA_048595255.1 Sphingobacterium sp.
GCCGAGAATCTTGAATTATTGATTTTTCCAAATAAAGCTTTGATCATATTACTTATACTGCTGCCGTCGATTGTAAATATTTTTTTAGTTGCCATAATGTTCTTTGTTTTAAAATTTATCGAATAAAGAAACTAACGATTAGTTGTTTTCGTACAATTTATATAAATTAGTGTATGAGAACGGCAATATTAATTATTCCTATGCTTTGTGTCAGTCTTTTTATACAGGCACAAAGCATTTCGTCATTATATGTCCAAGGAAAATACAGTGATCTTTGGAGAAAAGAAATAGACACAGAGCTTTGCATATATGCTGATGTAGCCTATATACGTGATAGCCCAAGCCCAAGCGGAAATCTAGTGGACTCGCTATCGCATGGCCATCGTGTGAAGATTATATCCGAACCAATATATACAACTGAAAATAGAGGTTTTGCGTGGCCTTGGCAAAAAATTAGCTTCCTAAAACAAGGAACTACTAAGGAAGGTTATATTTGTAATAGCCTTCTTGCAATCAATAATGACACAGATGCCAAAGGAAACCACTTTTTGTATGGTATACAGCGCATAATTCCAAGTACAGACACAATTCCTGAAATATATATCCTGGAGATAAAGGCTCTTGATAAGGATTTAGTACTTATTAATAAGGATACAATACACATAGAATTACAAGGTCGATCTTTGGTAGAGAACAAGGTATTTGGTAGCATGGGCTTGCGTGGGTTACAATCTATACACAGTATTGGTTTTTTAGGCGAAGCATGTGCTATATGGACAACTCGTTATTATTTTGGATGGAATGGTAAACAATTCTTTAAACTGCCAAGCAGATCCAGCATGGCGGATGCAGCCGAATTTTATCACAGCGAAATTATACTTTTCCCTTCGGAACACAAGCTAGCCGACAATATAATCCTTAAAGATACCGAAATAGGTGAAGCCATCGACGCAATGGCGACTGATGTACAATTTAAAACGACAAGAAAAAGAGAAAAATATACTTGGGATGGAAAAAGATTTACTTTGCAGACTAATTAATTAAACCGTTAAATATCAATTATTTAATAATAAAACATCAATAATATTTGCAACTTTAAAAATTATCATTTTATATTTGCATCTACAAAAAATGGTTTAACCCTTTAAAAAACGAAGAAAATGTTTGTATCAAAATTCACATCATCGACTACAACAGCAACAGATATTGCTGGGGTATCTCTTCGTGCTTTTTCTCTATCGTAATAGATATTATCAATATATGATGAAAGCCCGAAGACATTTCGGGCTTTTTTTTATATGATAAATTTTCAATCAAATTTATTCATTCCTAAAAGGAGTTTCCCGAAATCTTAATTAATCACATCCAGGGAATTACTGGATATTTTTAAAAATAATTTTATTAAAATGGGAAGTAAACTCTCAGGGAAAGACCTTATTAAAATAGGTTTTCCTCAAAATAACGTAGTGAATATTGCTCTAGGGCAAATTCATCGCTACCGCAAACGCGAAAAAAAAGAAAGAATATTAGCTGAAGCAAAAGAAGTATTATCAGAGCCTAATAAATACTTGGGCGATGGTATTTGGGGCAAAATCGCTGAAGGATTAATTAAACCTGTTGAAATTAGAATGCAGGAGCTTAAATCACACCGCGCACCGTTTACCATTTATGGTGAAAATGAAATAGACGAACAAGCCAAAAGGCAATTGTACGATGCACTAAAATTGCCAGT